>NZ_CAKKMI010000014.1:0-93628 GCF_918698105.1 Pseudomonas brassicacearum
ATATTGAAGGTGACTGATCCACCGCCATCGCGAGCAAGCTCGCTCCCACAAGGGGGAATAGGGTGTCAGTTGTGAAGTCGATACAGCGCATTCGCCAGCGCAACATCCTCCAGCCCCAGGCCGATGGAGCGGAAGAACACGTGGCGTTCATAGCTTGGACGCGCCACCCGTTCGCTGAGCAACTCAGGCAAATCGCCGACGATCCTCGACGCCTGCCAGCCATGCTGTTCGCCGGCGATCAGCATTTCACCGGCCGAGCCTGGGGTGGTCTGACGATAGTCGCAGAACACGTCCATGTCGTTGAGGCTTTGAGGGGGGACTTCGTGGGCGCGTGGGGCGTTGGTGCTGATGGAGGTGATCAGCGCCGGTTTGCCCAAGGTCTGCGGATCGAGCACTGCTTTGGCGGAGGAGGTGCAGAGCATCACCACATCGGCATCGTGCAGTGCCGCTTCAAGGCTGTCGGCGATGCGCAGGCGCGGGTCCAGGTCGGTGATGGAGGCAAGTGCTTGTGCCGACTTGGTCTTCAGGCCCGGCGAGTAGAGGCTGATCGCTTGCCAGTCCCGCAGGCCCTTGACGTATTGCACGTGTGCCCGCGCCACCGCACCGCTGCCGATGACCGCCAGGCGCCGGGCGGTGTGCGGGGCGAGGGCATCGACGGCAACAGCCGTGGTGGCAGCGGTGCGAGCGGTGGTCAACTCGGCGGCATCGCACAGTAGCAGCGGCTGGCCGGTCTGCATCGACATCAACAAGGTCCAGGCGGTTACCAGCGGACCTTGCTCGCGCACGATGTAGGGCGAGGTCTTGACCCCGTAGACCTGGTCTTCAGCCAGCACACCCAGGTAGTTGATGAAATCCCCGGCGCCCTGGGGAAACACCACCCGTTGCTGGGGCGGCTGCACCGCTTGTCCGGCGGCGAGATCACGGAACAGCTTGCGCAAGATTTGCGGCACGTCGATTTGCCCGAGCAGTTCTCGGGCCTGGGCTTGGGTCATCACATGGGGCGTGCTGGACATGGGGACTCCGGATGCTTGCGTAAACTAATTTGTCCATTATGGACTTTTAGTTTAATCGAGCAATATCCCCAGGCAAAAAAAAGCGCAGCCTGTCTTGGCTGCGCTGATCATTCCCACGCTCTGCGTGGGGATGCCTCAATGGACGCTTTGCGTCCGTCTCGATGCTAAGGGCGCTTACGCTCGACCGGTCGCAACAGATGCGTCGGCGGAGTTTCGCAATTGATCTTTTTCCCCAGCAACGCCTCGATCGACGGCAACTGGTAGGAGTCATCTTCACCGGCGAAGCTGATCGAAACCCCCGCGGCCCCGGCACGACCGGTACGGCCAATGCGGTGCACGTAATCATCCGGCACTTCCGGCAACGTGAAGTTGATCACGTGGCTGATGCCGTCGATGTGGATGCCGCGACCGGCCACGTCGGTGGCCACCAGCACGCGGATCTTGCCCTCGCGGAAACCTTCGAGGGTCTTGATGCGCTTGTGTTGCGGCACGTCGCCCGAGAGCTGGGCCGCGTTGACGCCATCGCGCACCAGGCGTTCTTCGATACGCCGTACTTCGTCCTTGCGGTTGGCGAACACCATCACCCGTTCCCAACCGTTGTCGTTGACCAGGTTGTAGAGCAGCTTGTACTTGTCGGCACCGGCGACTGCGTAGATGTGTTGCTCGACGTTTTCGCTGGCGACGTTCTCGGCTTCGATCTCGACGATGGCGGGGTCGGTGGTCCACTGCTTCGCCAGGTTCATCACGTCTTCAGTGAAGGTGGCGGAGAACAGCAGGGTCTGGCGTTCGCTTTTCGGTGGAGTCTGGCGAATGATCTGGCGCACTTGCGGGATGAAGCCCATGTCGAGCATGCGGTCGGCTTCGTCCAGCACCATCACTTCGACCATGTCCAGGTGCACGTCGCCGCGCTGGTTGAAGTCCAGCAGGCGGCCCGGCGTGGCGACCAGGATGTCGCAATGGCGGGCTTCGAGGTGCTTGAGCTGCTTGTCGAAATCCATGCCGCCCACGAACGTCATGACGTTCAGGCCGGTGTACTTGGTCAGGTCGGCGGCGTCCTTGGCGATCTGCACCACCAGCTCGCGGGTCGGCGCGATGATCAGCGCCCGCGGTTCGCCCATGTAGCGTTCCTTGGGTGGCGGGGTCTGGAGCAACTGGGTGATGATGGAAATCAGGAATGCGGCGGTCTTGCCGGTGCCGGTCTGGGCGCGACCGATGGCGTCTTTGCCGGCGAGGGTGTAACCGAGCACTTGCGCCTGGATCGGCGTGCAATACGGAAAACCCAGGTCCTGGATGGCATGCATCAGTTCCGGGGCGAGCTTGAAATCGTGGAAGCGGGTCTTGCCTTCCTGGGGTTCTACGGCGAAGTCCTCGAGTTTCCAGGCGACGACCGGCGGTTTCGGTGCGCGTTCACGGCGCGGCCGGGGGGCTTCGTTGCGGGGTGTCTCGGGCTCGGATGCCGCAACAGGCTGGGCGACGGGTTCTTGTTTCGCCTGTGCAACGGGGGCCGCCCGGCGCGGTTGTTGCGCATCGGTACGGCTCGGGCCGTGGGTCGGCGCAGTGGAGCCAGGCGCGAGTTGCTCGGCCTCGCTTTTACCGAACATCTTCTTGAGTGCTTTGAGCACGGTCATCTCATCGATTGGTTAAGGAATGTACGCCGGCCAGTGTAATGCAAGAAACGGGCGCGGCGTAGTGTGATCGTCAAAGGACCGGCGTGGCGATCAGTCTCTTAGCGCAAGCGCTCGGCCAGCCAGGTGCCGATGTCGCGAATCTCCTCGGGTAACACTTCGTGGCCCATTGGGTATTCTTGCCATGTCACGGTGACACCATGCTGCTTCAAATACTCTTTCGCGGTCCGACCCATGGGGTTGAGTACCACTTCGTCGTATTGCCCGTGCAGCGCCAGGACCGGAATGCGTTGCTGGCTGGCCGACAATTGCAGCTCATCGCTGAAAGTCGGTGCATAAGTAGACAGCGCGACTACACCGCCCAGCGGGCCCTGCCATTTCACGAATGCCGTGTGATAGACCACCGCGCCGCCCTGGGAGAAACCCGCCAGGAAAATCCGCGAGGCGTCTATTCCGACGGCTCGCTGGGTTTCGATCAGGTCGATGACCCGTTGTGACGAGGCTTCGAGCTGCTGTTCGTCAATGGCCCGCGCCGGACTCAAGGCCCGGATGTCGTACCAACTGGGCATGGCATAGCCGCCGTTGATCGTTACTGGCTGGGTCGGTGCCTGGGGTAGAACGAAACGTGTAGTGAGCAAACTTTGCTGCAACATTTCGGCTACTGGCAGGAAATCAAAGCGATCGGCGCCCAGGCCGTGAAGCCAGATAACGCACGCGTCGGCAGTGCTGCTGGGCTCGAGAATCAGGGGGTCGGTCATGGCTGTGCTCCAAATCTGTGCGGGCGCGCCCAGTCAGTGCGTGATTTCAGTGCGTGCCCGGTGTCTTAGTTAATTAGATGTCGCAAAGTTGAAAGTTTTTGTCTTGACGAGTTTTACAAGGGCTAAGCGCAGCGGTCTGGTACGGGCTTTGCTACGGGTGTACCTGAGTGATGATTCTTACGCTGTGCGGTAACACTATCAGTTCACCGCTACGCATGGGATATCAGAAATCCGGTGATGAATGTTCGCCAGCAGCCGCTACGGGCTTCGCGAACGTGAAGGGCTACAGCCCGTTCGGCCGATTGGTGAGAGATGGGCATGACCACTGTTTACGGACATCCTCATTATTAGACTCATAGCGAAGGTCCAGACGTCGGTTGACCCTAAAAAAAGCCAACAAGGGTCGGCAATGCCCCAAAAGGGTGCGACAGGACTCGAGCTCCGACACAACAAGAGCAAAACTGGAGGTTTGAATGAAGTTACTGAAATCCACCCTGGCCGTCATGACCGCAGCAGCAGTACTTGGCGTCAGCGGGTTCGCTCAGGCGGGTGCAACTCTGGATGCCGTGCAGAAGAAAGGTTTTGTGCAATGTGGTGTGAGTGATGGCCTGCCGGGTTTCTCGGTGCCTGATTCGACCGGCAAGATCGTCGGTATCGACGCTGACTTCTGCCGCGCCGTGGCCGCTGCAGTATTTGGCGACGCGACCAAGGTCAAGTTCAGCCAGTTGAACGCCAAGGAGCGCTTCACCGCGCTGCAATCGGGCGAAATCGACATGCTCTCGCGCAACTCCACCATGACCAGCTCCCGTGACGCGGGCATGGGCTTGAAATTCCCAGGCTTCATCACCTACTACGACGGCATCGGCTTCCTGGCCAACAACAAGCTGGGCGTCAAGAGCGCCAAGGAACTGGACGGTGCAACTATCTGCATCCAGGCCGGTACCACCACCGAGCTGAACGTTTCCGACTACTTCCGTGCCAACGGCCTGAAGTACACCCCGATCACTTTCGACACCTCCGATGAAAGCGCCAAGTCGCTGGAATCCGGTCGTTGCGACGTGCTGACCTCGGACAAGTCCCAGCTGTTCGCCCAGCGCAGCAAGCTGGCTTCGCCGAAGGACTACGTGGTTCTGCCGGAAACCATTTCCAAGGAGCCCCTGGGCCCAGTCGTGCGTAACGGCGACGACGAGTGGCTGGCCATTGTCCGTTGGACTGGCTACGCCTTGCTCAACGCTGAAGAAGCTGGCGTGACCTCGAAGAACGTCGAGGCCGAAGCCAAGTCCACCAAGAACCCTGATGTCGCTCGTATGCTGGGCGCAGACGGTGAATACGGCAAAGACCTGAAACTGCCGAAAGACTGGGTTGTGCAGATCGTCAAGCAGGTCGGCAACTACGGTGAAATGTTCGAGCGCAACCTCGGCAAGGGCACTCCGCTGGAAATCGACCGCGGCCTGAACGCTCTGTGGAACGCCGGCGGCATTCAATACGCACCACCAGTGCGCTGATGGTTCTATCACCCGGTGGGCCAACCACCGGGTGATGTTCTGTTCCATTCTTTGCGGGGCACTTCATGCAAAATTCAATCGGCGCACCTAAGCAGAGGCTCAGCCTCAGCGATCCACGAGTGCGTGCGTGGGTATTTCAGATCGTCACTGTCGTGGCGGTTATTTCGCTGGGCTGGTTTCTGTTCGATAACACGCAGACCAACCTCCAGCATCGGGGCATCACCTCCGGTTTCGGCTTCCTGGAACGCAGTGCCGGTTTCGGCATCGCCCAACACCTGATCGACTACACCGAAGCGGACAGCTATGCCCGGGTCTTTGTCATCGGGTTGCTCAATACCCTGCTGGTCACGTTCATCGGTGTGATCCTGGCAACCATTCTGGGGTTCATCATCGGCGTGGCACGGCTGTCGCAGAACTGGATCATTTCCAAGCTGGCAACCGTTTATGTGGAGGTTTTTCGTAATATCCCGCCACTGTTGCAAATCCTGTTCTGGTACTTCGCGGTATTCCTGAGCATGCCGGGACCGCGGGCCGCCCATAACTTCGGCGACACCTTCTTCGTCAGCAGCCGGGGCCTGAACATGCCTGCCGCGCTGGTGGCCGAAGGGTTCTGGCCGTTCGTAATCAGTGTTGCGCTGGCGATCGTCGCCATCGTGCTGATGACGCGTTGGGCCAACAAGCGTTTCGAAGCGACTGGCGAGCCGTTTCATAAATTCTGGGTCGGCCTGGCGTTGTTCCTGGTGATCCCGGGGTTGTGCGCGCTGCTTTTTGGTGCGCCGGTGCATTGGGAGATGCCAGAGCTCAAGGGCTTCAACTTCGTCGGTGGCTGGGTGCTGATCCCGGAACTGCTGGCCTTGACCCTGGCCTTGACCGTGTACACCGCGGCGTTCATCGCCGAGATCGTACGCTCGGGCATCAAGTCGGTCAGCCACGGCCAGACCGAAGCCGCCCGTTCCCTGGGACTGCGCAACGGTCCGACCCTGCGTAAAGTGATCATCCCGCAGGCCCTGCGTGTGATCATTCCGCCGTTGACCAGCCAATACCTGAACCTGGCGAAAAACTCGTCCCTGGCGGCCGGTATCGGCTATCCGGAAATGGTTTCGCTGTTTGCCGGCACAGTGTTGAACCAGACGGGCCAGGCCATCGAGGTGATTGCGATCACCATGAGTGTGTACCTGGCGATCAGTATCAGCATCTCGTTGCTGATGAACTGGTACAACAAGCGCATTGCGCTGATCGAGCGGTGAGGAAACGCGCATGACGACTCATACTTTCAAACCAGACATGCCCCCGCCGGGCAGCAGCATCGGCGTGGTGGCGTGGATGCGCGCCAACATGTTCTCCAGCTGGATCAACACGCTGCTGACCCTGTTTGCGTTCTACCTGATCTACCTGATCGTTCCACCGCTGTTGCAATGGGCGATCCTCGATGCCAACTGGGTCGGTACCACTCGCGCCGACTGCACCAAGGAAGGCGCCTGCTGGGTGTTCATCCAGCAGCGTTTCGGTCAGTTCATGTACGGCTATTACCCGACGGATCTGCGCTGGCGCGTCGACCTGACCGTATGGCTGGCAGTGATCGGTGTGGCGCCGTTATTCATCTCGCGCTTCCCGCGCAAGGCGATCTACGGCCTGAGCTTCCTGGTGCTGTACCCGATCATCGCCTGGTGCCTGCTGCACGGCGGCGTGTTCGGCCTGGACGCCGTGGCGACCAGCCAATGGGGCGGTCTGATGCTGACCCTGGTGATCGCTACCGTCGGTATTGTCGGCGCCTTGCCGCTGGGTATCGTCCTGGCGCTGGGCCGACGTTCGAACATGCCGGCGATTCGCGTGGTCTGCGTGACGTTCATCGAGTTCTGGCGCGGCGTGCCTTTGATCACTGTGCTGTTCATGTCCTCGGTAATGCTGCCGCTGTTCCTGCCTGAAGGCATGAACTTCGACAAGCTGCTGCGGGCGCTGATCGGGGTGATCCTGTTCCAGTCGGCCTACATTGCCGAAGTGGTGCGTGGTGGCCTGCAAGCCATTCCCAAGGGGCAATACGAAGCGGCCGCTGCGATGGGCCTGGGTTACTGGCGCAGCATGGGCCTGGTGATTCTGCCGCAAGCCTTGAAGATGGTGATCCCGGGTATCGTCAATACCTTCATTGCGTTGTTCAAGGACACGAGCCTGGTGATCATCATCGGCCTGTTCGACCTGCTCAACAGCGTGAAACAAGCTGCCGCCGACCCGAAATGGCTGGGCATGGCCACCGAAGGCTATGTGTTCGCCGCCCTGGTGTTCTGGATTTTCTGTTTTGGTATGTCCCGCTATTCCATGCATTTGGAACGCAAGCTGGACACTGGCCACAAGCGTTAGGAGTTGACTCATGAGTGAAGCGATCAAACAGCCTGTGAGCCCTGAAGGCATTATTCAGATGCAGGGCGTGAACAAATGGTACGGCCAGTTCCATGTGTTGAAAGACATCAACCTGAACGTCAAGCAGGGCGAGCGTATCGTGCTGTGTGGCCCTTCCGGTTCCGGTAAGTCCACCACCATCCGCTGCCTCAACCGCCTGGAAGAGCACCAGCAGGGTCGCATTGTGGTCGACGGCGTGGAACTGACCAACGACCTCAAGCAGATCGAAGCGATCCGCCGAGAAGTCGGCATGGTGTTCCAGCACTTCAACCTGTTCCCGCACCTGACCATCCTGCAGAACTGCACCCTGGCGCCGATGTGGGTACGCAAGATGCCCAAGCGCAAGGCCGAGGAAATCGCCATGCATTACCTGGAGCGCGTGCGCATTCCAGAGCAGGCGAACAAGTACCCGGGGCAGCTCTCCGGCGGTCAGCAACAGCGCGTGGCCATCGCTCGTGCCCTGTGCATGAAGCCGAAAATCATGCTGTTCGACGAGCCGACCTCGGCCCTCGACCCGGAAATGGTGAAAGAAGTACTGGACACCATGATCGGCCTGGCCGAAGACGGCATGACCATGCTCTGCGTGACCCACGAAATGGGCTTCGCCCGCACCGTGGCCAACCGCGTGATCTTCATGGACAAGGGTGAAATCGTCGAACAGGCCGCGCCGAACGACTTCTTCGACAACCCGCAGAACGACCGCACCAAGTTGTTCCTGAGCCAGATCCTGCATTGATCCGGCCTTAGGCAGTGAAATAAGCCCGGACTTGTCCGGGTTTATTTTTGCCTGCGTTTTCTTCGCCTCAGGAGCTGAGCACGGTTTCGCGCTCGGGGTGGCGGTCAAGCAACAACTGGCGCAGGTCGGTGCCTTCGTCCAGGACCTGGATCTCGGCCATCAGGTGTGGATGACGATCCAGCAGGCGCATCAGCATGAACAGCGGTTGAGGTGGGGGGATCTCGCCTCGCTCATAGCGGGAAAAGGCGTTGTGCCCACCGCCGGACAATAACTTCACGGCTTCTTTCTGAGTGAGATGCAGTTTGCGACGGATGCGCTTGATCTCTGCGCCCATGGCTTGAAGGCAGTCTTCGAGCAACTGGTCGCTGGCCTTGGAATAGCGCTCGGCGCTGTCGGTATCGTGATCGAATTCTATTTCACCACAGACCTGGCATTCCCATCCGGCGATGTCGTGCACCGGTCGGGCTACCCGCTTGTAGTCGACTGAGAAGCTGCGATTCTTGAAGTGATGCATCGCCTCATCTGTGCCGCAGCTGACACATTGCTGTGTTTTCATTGGTTTTTCTCTTTGAAGGAGATCACCGGATGCCCACCGCCGGGGCGGTAAGTCACTTTGATGTAGATCTCCCGATCCTGAAATGTTGTGTGATAGACGTCTTGCCAGATTCGGTGATCGGCATAGGTGGTCATCGATTTGTGCAGCATCCTGTACTCCAGCAGGTGAACGATTCGCAGCATCTGGGCAAGACTTAACGTCATCCTCCGTCCGCCTTCCCGCGCGCTCATCGTGAACGCCTTGCTTCCCAACCTGCGAACCTCGGCCTTGACCTCTGCCAGCTCGTAATGGGGCGTGCTCTTTTCCATAAGAAGTCATTTGCCTTATCTCTAAAATTACCCTCAAAGGGTAATTTTGACCAATCGAAAATCTCGCTCTTTTGCTGCCCTTAAACCCTAGGCGCTTGTTCGCGGGGATGAAGCTGACTAACATGTCAGAAAATTCATCCTATGATTGGATGAAAGGGCGGACTCCATGTCAGATATTTCTCCGTTAATAAAGCGCTCCCTGGTCGATCAGGCCTTGGAGCAATTGCGCCGACGTATAAGCGATGGTGTGTGGGCCGTCGGCCAGCGCTTGCCCACCGAGCCGGAGCTGGTGGCGGAGCTGGGTATCAGCCGCAACACCGTGCGTGAAGCCATGCGCGTGCTGGCGTTTTCCGGGTTGATCGAGATCCGCCAGGGTGACGGCAGCTATGTGCGGGCGGTGGTTGATCCGCTGGATACGCTCAAGGTGTTGTCCCGCTGTTCGCTGGAACAGGCCCGGGAAACCCGGCATATCCTGGAGGTGGAGGCCATCGGCCTGGCGGCGCTGCGGCGCACCGATGAGGATCTGCTTGCCTTGCGCCGGGCGCTGCAAGACAGCGGCGAGCACTATCACGGCGACCTGGAGCACTACATCGCCTGCGACCTGGTGTTCCACCGCCTGCTGGTGGACGCCGCGCACAACCCGGCGCTCAGTGAACTCTATCGCTACTTTTCCAGCGTCATCGGCGCACAGTTGCGCCAGAGCCTCAACATCACCCCGCGCCATCAACATGTGTTCGACCTGCACGTCGAAATCCTCGAAGCCGTCGAACGCCAAGACCCGGAGCAGGCCAAGGCCCTGTGCCGGCAGTTGATCAATGAACCTTGAACCCGAGTTTTCCATGTCCCGCGATCTGCTTGACCCTGCCACTTCGACGGCGCCCAAACGCGCCGCCGAGCTTGAAGAACTGTTGATCGACGCCGAGGCCGACGATGAGCAGGCCCAGCAGCGCCATCCGTGGGTGCGTCGCCCCTGGCTGTTGCTGCTCGGGTTGATCCTGGTGGCGCTGAACCTGCGTCCGGCGTTGTCGAGCATGGCGCCGTTGCTCAGCGAAGTGTCAAGAAGCCTCGGCCTGTCGGCTGCCCAAGCCGGTTTGCTGACCACATTGCCTGTGCTTTGCCTGGGCCTGTTCGCGCCGCTGGCACCGGTGCTGGCGCGGCGCTTCGGTGCCGAGCGCGTGGTGCTGGGGATCTTGTTGACGCTGGCGGGCGGGATTGTCTTGCGCAGCGCCTTCGGTCAGATCGGGCTGTTTGTCGGCAGCATCCTGGCTGGCGCAAGTATCGGTGTGATCGGCGTGCTGTTGCCGGGCATCGTCAAGCGCGACTTCGCCAAGCAGGCCGGCACCATGACCGGTGTCTACACCATGGCCTTGTGCCTGGGCGCGGCGATGGCGGCCGGGGCGACCGTGCCGCTGAGCGAGCAGCTTGGCCACAGCTGGGCCTTGGGCCTGGGGTTCTGGGTGGTCCCGGCGCTGCTGGCCGCGGTGTTCTGGTTACCGCAAGTGGGCGAGAAACACGGCGCCCATCAGGTGGCGTACCGGGTCCGCGGCTTGCTGCGTGATCCCCTGGCCTGGCAAGTGACCTTGTACATGGGGCTGCAATCGTCCCTGGCCTACATCGTCTTTGGCTGGTTGCCGTCGATCCTCATCGGACGTGGCCTGACGCCGACCCAGGCCGGGCTCGTGCTGTCCGGTTCGGTCATCGTGCAGTTGATCAGTTCCCTCGCGGCGCCCTGGTTGGCAACACGCGGCAAGGACCAGCGCCTGGCCATCGTGATCGTCATGCTCATGGTCCTGGGTGGCTTGTTCGGTTGCCTCTACGCGCCGCTCGATGGCTTGTGGGGCTGGGCGATCCTCCTGGGCCTGGGGCAGGGCGGATCATTCAGCCTGGCGCTCACGCTGATCGTGTTGCGTTCGCGGGACGCCCACGTGGCCGCCAACCTGTCCAGCATGGCCCAGGGCTTCGGCTATACGCTGGCGTCGGCGGGGCCATTCGCGGTGGGCGTGGTCCACGACTTGACCGGCGGCTGGAATGCCCTGGGCTGGATCTTCGGCCTGGTTGGCCTGGGGGCGATCATCGCGGGCATCGGCGCAGGCCGGGCGTTGTACGTCGGGGTCAGCAGCGAAAGGGTCACCGGTCTTCGTTGATATCATTTTCATGGCGAATGACGATAGTCTTCCCCGCTTCGGCAGATTATCGTGCAGGCCTACTGAAACGTTTTTCGGAGCCGGTCCATGAGTGATGCCCACAACGCCTTGATCAGCCGTTTTTATCAGGCCTTCCAACGCCTGGACGCCGACGCCATGAGCGCGTGCTACACCGACGACGTGCTGTTCAGCGACCCGGCGTTCGGCGAGCTGCGCGGGCGCGATGCCGGCGACATGTGGCGCATGCTGACGACCCGGGCCAAGGACTTTTCCCTGACCTTCGATAACGTGCGCAGCGATGAGCGTACCGGTGGTGCACATTGGGTGGCGATCTACCTGTTCAGCCAGACCGGCAACGTCGTGATCAACGACATTCAGGCGCGCTTCGTGTTTCGCGATGGCAAGATCTGCGAGCACCACGACAGCTTCGATCTGTGGCGCTGGTCCCGCCAGGCGTTGGGCACCAAAGGGTTGCTGCTGGGTTGGACACCGCTGGTGCGCAACGCCGTCAGGGCCCAGGCGCTCAAGGGGCTGCGGGCGTTCCAGGCCAGTCGCTGATAAGATCGCGGCTTGTTCTGTGCACCTGTTGAATATCTTGTGACGATCGCCGACCTCTCTCCCGACCTGCCTGCACAAGGCCCCGCCGAAGCGGACAAACACTGGTTCGTCTACTTGGTGCGGGCCGCCAATGGCTCGCTGTATTGCGGTATCAGTGATGACCCGGTGCGGCGTTTCGCCAAGCATCAAAGCGGCAAGGGCGCGCGCTTCTTCCTGTCCAGCCCGGCCGTGGCCCTGGTGTACACCGAGGCCTGTCGCGACAAGGGCGAGGCCCTGCGCCAGGAGCGATTGATCAAAAAGCTCAAGAAAAGCGCCAAGGAATGCCTGGTGGCCAGTGCGCTGTCGCTACATCAGCCGGGCTGATAGGCCTTTATCAGGCCGGTAGGCTGGCCCGGCCAGGCGCGTTAAGCTGTAGGACTTCATTCCTGCAATGGGCAATCTCATGTCAGAGCTGATCCTTCATCATTACCCAACGTCTCCTTTCGCGGAAAAAGCCCGGCTGCTGCTGGGCTTCAAGGGGCTGTCCTGGCGTTCGGTGAACATCCCGCCGATGATGCCCAAGCCTGACCTGACGGCGCTGACGGGAGGCTATCGCAAGACCCCGGTATTGCAGATCGGCGCGGATATCTATTGCGATACGTCGCTGATGGCCCGCCGCCTGGAGCAGGAGAAAGCCTCGCCGGCGCTGTTCCCCGAAGGCCGCGAGATGATCGCCGCGTCTTTCGCGGCGTGGGCCGATTCGGTGGTGTTCCAGCATGCCGTGAGCCTGGTGTTCCAGCCGGAGTCGGTGGCGGTGCGGTTCGCCAAGCTATCGCCCGAAGCGATCAAGGCGTTCGTCAGCGACCGCGCCGGGCTATTCAGTGGCGGCACGACCACGCGCCTGGCCGCCGAGCAGGCCAAGCACCAATGGCCGACGATCATGGCGCGTCTGGAGCAACAGTTGCAGCGCGAGGAGGGCGATTTCCTGTTGGGTGATCCGTCAATTGCCGACTTCGCCATGGCCCATCCGCTGTGGTTCCTCAAGGGCACACCGGTCACCTCGCCGCTGGTAGACGCGTATCCGGCTGTCTCGGCCTGGCTGGCGCGGGTGTTGGGTTTCGGCCATGGTGCCTCGAGCCAGATGAGTGCCGAAGAGGCCTTGGAGGTTGCCCGCAACGCAACGCCGGCAGCGTTGCCGGATGAGGTATTCGACGAGCCGAACGGATTTACCGTGGGGCAACAGGTGAGCATCGCCGCGACTGACTATGGCGTCGATCCGGTGGTCGGGGAGTTGTTGTTTGCTGGCAGCGAGGAACTGATTCTGCGTCGCGAAGACGAACGGGGCGGCGTGGTGCATGTGCACTTTCCGCGGTTTGGCTTCCGGATCGAGGCGGTCTGACCTTCCCCAAGGAGGTGACTGGTCGACCGCTATCGCGAGCAGGCTCGCTCCCACACTGGATCTGCGGTGATCATCGGATTCATGTCCGCCGCAATCAATGTGGGAGAGAGCCTGCTCGCGATTAGGCCGTCAGATCCAGCACCATCCTTGGCAGGCAACCTATATCGCGGACAATGCCCTGAGAATATTCTCCGGCTCATACCCACGAATCAACGTGCCGTTCACATCCAGGATCGGAATCCCCCGGCCACCCAGCGCCTCATAGGTCTTGCGCGCTTCGGTGTCCTTCTCGATATCGAACTCGCGAAACGGCACGCCTTTCTCATCCAGGAACCGCCGGGTGGCCTTGCAGTAGCCGCACCAGTCGGTGGCATACAGGACGACGCGGGCGTTGCTGCGAACCTGCTCCGAAACCATCTGTGACGGGTTGAACACCCGCTCGATCTTGCCCCAGTTCTGATAGGCCACCACCACCAGCAGAATCAGCAGGAATTTCTTCAGCACCCCACCAAACATCAATTACGACGCTTGAGCTGATCAGTCAACGAAGTAGGCAACCCCTTGATGATCAGCGTGCCAGCTTCCTCGTCATACTCGATCTTGGAGCCCAGCAAGTGCGCTTCGAAGCTGATGGACAAGCCTTCGGCGCGGCCGGTGAAGCGGCGGAACTGGTTGAGGGTGCGTTTGTCCGCCGGGATTTCCGGCGACAACCCGTAGTCCTTGTTGCGGATGTGGTCATAGAAGGCTTTCGGACGCTCTTCGTCGATCAGTTCGGACAGTTCTTCCAGCCCCATCGGCTCGCCGAGCTTGGCCTGGCTGCTGGCGTAATCGACCAGGGTCTTGGTTTTCTCCCGGGCGTCGTCTTCCGGCAGGTCTTCGCTTTCGACGAAGTCACTGAAGGCCTTGAGCAGGGTGCGGGTCTCGCCGGGACCGTCGACGCCTTCCTGGCAGCCGATGAAGTCACGGAAGTATTCCGAGACCTTCTTGCCGTTCTTGCCCTTGATGAACGAGATGTACTGCTTCGATTGCTTATTGTTCTGCCATTCCGACACGTTGATCCGCGCCGCCAGGTGCAGCTGGCCCAGATCAAGGTGGCGGGACGGGGTCACGTCCAGCTCATCGGTCACCGCCACGCCTTCGCTGTGGTGCAGCAGGGCGATGGCCAGGTAGTCGGTCATGCCTTGTTGGTAATGGGCGAACAGCACGTGGCCGCCCACCGACAGGTTGGACTCTTCCATCAGCTTTTGCAGGTGTTCCACCGCCACGCGACTGAAAGCGGTGAAATCCTTGCCGCCGTCCAGGTACTCCTTCAGCCAGCCGCTGAACGGATGCGCCCCGGACTCGGCATGGAAAAAACCCCAGGCCTTGCCTTGCTTGGCGTTATAGCTCTCGTTGAGGTCGGCGAGCATGTTCTCGATGGCCGTGGACTCTGCCAGTTCGGAGTCGCGGGCATGGAGCACAGCAGGGGTGCCGTCGGGTTTTTTGTCGATCAGGTGGACGATGCAATGACGGATCGGCATGGATTTCTCGGCTGATGAAAGAGAGGAGGGCGCGCTCCCCGAAAAAGGGCCCAGTGTACCGCAAACACTGGTTTTGGAACCCGGCAAAGGCCCTTTCAGACCCGTCCGACAGCCTATATGCATTTTTTTAACGGTTTAGCGCAAGAAAGCTGACCAAATGGGTAGCTAGAAGCGGATATTTCAGAGGCGTTGTGCTAGTTTTGCCCGGTCTTACGCGATGTCACTGCGTTAAGCGTGCATTCAGCATCTGTCAGGTCGAACCAAACCCGGTTTTCGGCATCTATTACCCCGATCCGTCGCGGTGATTGCCGAGGGTGCCTGATCAAGAGAGATCGGGCTCGATGGCTGACACTGCACTCTGCAATCCATATGAATTTGATAGGGAAGGAACACTACATGGCTCTTACTAAAGACCAACTGATCGCTGATTTGGCTGAATCTGTAGACGCACCAAAAGCTACCGTGCGTGCTCTGCTGGACCAACTGGGCCAAGTCGTTGCCGATCAGCTGGAAAATGGCGGCGAAATCACTCTGCCAGGCGTTGGCAAGCTGAAAGTCACCGAGCGTCCTGCCCGTACCGGCCGCAACCCTTCGACTGGCGCTGCCATCGAAATCGCTGCCAAGAAAGTGATCAAGCTGGTTGTGGCCAAAGGCCTGACCGACGCGGTCAACAAGTAAGACCGCTGTAAAAAAAAAACCGTGCCTCGGAGCGATCCGGGCACGGTTTTTTATTGCCTTGAGAATCACCCGTAGGCGCTGTGTCTTTCTAATCCTTGCGAACCCAGCGAGCTTGGCGCCAGGCCTGTTGCTGCGCCTCGGTCTGGAAGGTCCAGGCCACGAAACGACTCTGCTTCTGGCCCTGGGACATCTCCACCACCTGGCTGTGCAGCGCCCCGGCCTTTTTCAGCGCGGCTTGAATCGCCGGCAGGTTCGACGCCTTCGACACCAGGGTGCTGAACCACAGCACTTGCCCAGACAGCTGCGCACTTTCGCCGATCAGTTGCGTCACGAACCGGGCTTCCCCGCCCTCGCACCACAACTCTGCAGCTTGACCGCCGAAATTCAATACCGGCAGCTTGCGCTTCGGATCGGCCTTGCCCAGTGCCCGCCACTTGCGCTGGCTGCCCTTGGTGGCCTCCTCCAGAGAGGCATGGAACGGCGGGTTGCACATCGTCAGGTCGAACCGTTCAGCATCTTCCAGCAGGCCCAGGAGAATTTGCGTGCGGTTGGCTTGCTGGCGCAACTGGATGGCCTTGTTCAAGCCATTGGACTGGACGATGGCCTTGGCCGAGGCGATGGCCGTCGGATCGATCTCCGAACCGAGGAAGTGCCAGCGGTAGTCGCTGTAGCCGATCAATGGATAAACGCAGTTGGCGCCTGTGCCGATGTCCAGCACCTTGACCGCCGCCCCGCGGGGGATTTCACCGTCGTTGTGGCTGGCGAGCAAATCGGCGAGGAAATGCACATAGTCCGCCCGACCTGGCACCGGTGGGCACAGGTAATCGGTCGGAATGTCCCAATGAGCGATGCCATAGAAGGATTTGAGCAGCGCGCGGTTGAACACCCGCACGGCCTCGGGGCTGGCAAAGTCGATGCTTTCCTTGCCGTAGGGGTTGATGATCACGAACTTCGCCAGTTCCGGCGTGCTCTTGATCAACGCCGGGAAATCGTAGCGGCCCTGGTGACGGTTGCGCGGATGCAGGCTGGCCTTCTCACGCGGCGCCCCGGTTTTAGCCTCCGGGGCGGACTTGGGCTTTTGGCGGGCAGGTTTGGGTGTGCGGGGGGCGGTCATGGGCGAGTCGATTCGGGGAGGGTTCAAAAAGTGGCGGGCATTGTCCCACATCCGGCCCGGTCTTGATGACTGCGCGGTTTAAATGTGGGAGCGAGCTTGCTCGCGATAGCAGTGTGTCAGTTGGCATATGGGTTGGCTTACCCGCCGCTATCGCGAGCAAGCTCGCTCCCACATGGGTTTTGCGATACCTGAAAAGGAAAGTGACAGGCATAAAAAAGGAGGTCCAATCGGACCTCCCTTTTCATTGCAAACCGCCGTTACAGGCTGGCAATCCGCGCGTGCTGCTCGGCCAGCTTGCCCAAGGCTTGTTCCGCCTCGGCCAGTTTGGCCCGTTCCTTCTCGATGACTTCGGCCGGCGCCTTGTCGACGAAGCCGGCGTTGGACAGCTTGCCGCCGACCCGCTGCACTTCGCCTTTGAGGCGCAGGATTTCCTTGTCCAGGCGCGCCAGTTCGGCGGCCTTGTCGATCAGGCCCGCCATCGGCACCAGCACTTCCATCTCGCCGACCAGGGCGGTGGCCGACAGTGGCGCTTCGTCGCCGGCTGCCAGGACCGTCACCGATTCAAGCTTCGCCAGTTTCTTGAGCAGCGCCTCGTTTTCGTTGAGGCGGCGCAGGTCTTCGGCGCTGGCGTTCTTCAGGAACAGGGCCAGTGGCTTGCCCGGGCCGATGTTCATTTCGGCGCGGATGTTACGCAGGCCGAGCATGAAGGTCTTGAGCCACTCGATGTCGTCTTCGGCCGCCGGATCGATGCGGCTTTCGTTGGCCACCGGCCACGGTTGCAGCATGATCGTCTTGCCTTGGATGCCCGCCAGCGGTGCGATGCGCTGCCAGATTTCCTCGGTGATGAACGGCATGAACGGATGCGCCAGGCGTAGGGCCACTTCCAGCACGCGCACCAGGGTGCGACGGGTGCCGCGCTGGCGTTCGACCGGGGCGTTTTCGTCCCACAGCACAGGCTTGGACAGCTCCAGGTACCAGTCGCAGTACTGGTTCCAGATGAACTCGTACAAGGCTTGTGCGGCCAGGTCGAAGCGGAACTGATCGAGCTGGCGAGTTACCTCGGCCTCGGTGCGTTGCAACTGCGAAATGATCCAGCGATCGGCCAGGGTCAGCTCAAAGGCTTCGCCGTTCTGGCCGCAGTCTTCGCCTTTGTCCAGCACGTAGCGCGCGGCGTTCCAGATCTTGTTGCAGAAGTTGCGATAGCCTTCGACGCGGCCCATGTCGAACTTGATGTCGCGACCGGTGGACGCCAGCGAGCAGAAGGTGAAGCGCAGGGCATCGGTGCCGTAGCTGGCGATGCCCTCGGCGAACTCTTCGCGGGTGGCCTTCTCGATCTTCTTCGCCAGTTTCGGCTGCATCAGGCCGGAGGTGCGTTTCTGCACCAGGGTTTCCAGGTCGATGCCGTCGATGATGTCCAGCGGGTCGAGGACGTTGCCCTTGGACTTGGACATCTTCTGGCCCTGGCCGTCGCGCACCAGGCCGTGGACGTAGACGGTCTTGAACGGCACTTGCGGCGTGCCGTCTTCATTCTTCACCAGGTGCATGGTCAGCATGATCATCCGGGCGACCCAGAAGAAAATGATGTCGAAACCGGTGACCAGGACGTCGGTGGAGTGGAATTTCTTCAGGAACTCGGTCTGCTGCGGCCAACCCAGGGTGGAGAAGGTCCACAGGCCGGAACTGAACCACGTGTCGAGGACGTCGTTGTCCTGCGCCAGGGCAACGTCCGGGCCGAGGTTGTGCTTGGCGCGGACTTCGGCTTCATCACGGCCGACATAGACCTTGCCCGACTCGTCGTACCAGGCCGGGATGCGGTGGCCCCACCACAGCTGGCGGCTGATGCACCAATCCTGGATGTCGCGCATCCACGAGAAGTACATGTTTTCGTATTGCTTGGGCACGAACTGGATGCGGCCGTCTTCGACAGCGGCAATCGCAGGCTCGGCCAGCGGCTTGGTGGACACGTACCACTGGTCGGTCAACCACGGCTCGATGATGGTGCCGGAGCGGTCGCCTTTCGGGACTTTCAGGGCGTGATCGTCGACGCTGACCAGCAGGCCGGCGGCATCGAACGCCGCGACGATCTGCTTGCGTGCTTCGAAGCGGTCCAGGCCGGCGTATTCGGCCGGGATCTGGCCGTCGACGCTTTCGTTCAGCGTGCCATCGAGATTGAATGCCTGGGCGGCCGGCAAGACGTTGGCGTTCTTGTCGAAGATGTTCAGCAGCGGCAGGTTGTGGCGCTTGCCGACTTCGTAGTCGTTGAAGTCGTGGGCCGGGGTGATTTTCACGCAGCCGGTGCCGAATTCAGGGTCGCAGTAGTCGTCGGCGATGATCGGGATGCGACGGCCCACCAGGGGCAGTTCGACGAACTTGCCGATCAGGGCCTGGTAGCGTTCATCGTTCGGGTTCACCGCCACGGCGGCGTCGCCCAGCATGGTTTCCGGACGCGTGGTGGCGACGATCAGGTAATCCTTGCCTTCGGCGGTCTTGGCGCCGTCGGCCAGCGGGTACTTCAGGTTCCACAGGAAACCTTTCTCGTCGTGGTTCTCCACTTCGAGGTCGGAAATGGCCGTGTGCAACTTGGTGTCCCAGTTGACCAGGCGCTTGCCGCGATAGATCAGCCCGTCTTCATGCAGGCGCACGAAGGCTTCCTTCACCGCTTCCGAAAGACCGTCGTCCATGGTGAAGCGCTCGCGGCTCCAGTCCACGGACGAGCCGAGGCGACGGATCTGGCGGCTGATGTTGCCACCGGACTCGTCTTTCCATTCCCAGACTTTCTCGAGGAATTTCTCGCGGCCCAGGTCATGGCGACTCTGGCCCTGGGCTTCGAGGCGGCGCTCCACCAGCATCTGCGTGGCGATACCGGCGTGGTCGGTGCCCGGCTGCCACAAGGTATTGCGACCTTGCATGCGCCGGAAACGGATCAGCGCGTCCATGATCGCGTTGTTGAAACCGTGGCCCATGTGCAGGCTGCCGGTGACGTTCGGCGGCGGAATCATGATGGTGTAGGAATCGCCCGCGCCTTGCGGAGCGAAATAATTCTCGGACTCCCAGGTGTTGTACCAGGAAGTTTCAATGGCGTGCGGCTGGTAGGTCTTATCCATGCGCGGCGGGACCCTATTGGCATTTATTCAGGAAAAGCCGGGAAGTATAGCGGGCGGGGCTGGTGCAAGCCACATGCAGCAAGCTGAATGCAGGTTCAGTTGAACCCTGTGGGAGCGAGCCTGCTCGCGATGAGGCCATCACATTCAACATCCATGTTGATTGACAGACCGCTATCGCGAGCAGGCTCGCTCCCACAGGGTGTTCACAATTAGGGAGGGGACGCTATTCGTACTGGCTGAGCAACCGCTCCATCCGCGCATCCAGCCGGCGCTTGATCTCGGTCTCGATGTGCGGGGCGAAGTCGTCGATGACGTCTTGCATGATCAACTGCGCCGCAGCGCGCAGTTCGCGGTCCAGGTGCAGCAGGGCGTCGGGCCCTTTGGCTTCGGTCTTGGCGGCGGGCTTGGGTTCAGGCTGGCCGTTGATCGGGTCGAACAGCAGGGGGATCTGTTCGTCATGCGCCGGCTCGTGCACGACCGTGTCGGTCAGCAGCGGCGGTTGTAGGTTGTCGTCGCCGAGCAGTTGGCGGATCGACTCGAGGTCATCCAGCAGGTGCGCGGGCTTTTGTGGCGGTTTTGGAGTGTCCATCGTAGGGCTCAGAGTCGCTGTAAACGGTGGTCTTGCAGAGGATAGCCCTGTTCGCGGTAGAAACGGAAACTCTCCCGCGCGGCTTGTCGGATGGCCGGGTCTTCGACCACCACTTCCGCCACACGGGCGAAGCGCTGGGCAAAGGCCGGTACTTTCAGGTCGAGGTTGACCAGCAGGTCCTGGTGCTGACCGCAGTCATCCCCCAGCCCCAGCACGATCAACCCCTCGGGTTCGCTCTCGGCCGGGCCGTGGGGCACGAAGCTCTCGCCCTTGAAGGCCCACAGGCGTGCGTCCAGGTCTTCGCGCTGGGCGGCATCGCTGCAATGCAGGTAGATGCGGTGCCCCATGCGCCAGGCCTTTTCAACGAGCTTGCAGGCGAAATCCAGCCGCGCCGACGGATCGGCGCTGGGCAGGATATAGAAATCGACTTTGGTCATTACGGTTCCTGAGCCGCCGCTGACGCCACCCGAAGGTGACGCCAGCGACGGTCATTGGTGTCAGGCCTTGGCGCGGTCCAGCAGGTACTGGGTCAGCAGGGGCACCGGACGACCGGTGGCGCCCTTGTCCTTGCCGCCGCTGGTCCAGGCCGTGCCGGCGATGTCCAGGTGTGCCCAGTTCAGGTTCTTGGTGAAGCGCGACAGGAAGCAGGCCGCGGTGATGGTCCCGGCTTTCGGGCCGCCGATGTTGGCGATGTCGGCGAACGGGCTGTCCAGTTGTTCCTGGTACTCGTCGAACAATGGCAACTGCCAGGCACGGTCGTCGGCTTGCTGGCCGGCGCTGAGCAGCTGGCCGATCAGTTCGTCGTTGTTGCCCAGCAGGCCCGAGGTATGGGCACCGAGGGCGACGACGCAGGCGCCGGTCAGGGTCGCGATGTCGATCACTGCTTGCGGCTTGAAGCGCTCGGAGTAGGTGAGGGCGTCACACAGCACCAGGCGGCCTTCGGCGTCGGTGTTGAGGATTTCCACGGTCTGGCCGCTCATGGTGGTGACGATGTCACCCGGGCGCGAGGCCGTGCCGCTGGGCATGTTCTCGGCACAGGCCAGGATGCACACCAGGTTGATCGGCAGTTGCAGTTCGAGCACGGCGCGCAGGGTGCCGAACACACTCGCGGCGCCGCCCATGTCGTACTTCATCTCATCCATGCCGGCACCCGGCTTGAGGCTGATGCCGCCGGTGTCGAAGGTGATGCCCTTGCCGACCAGTGCGTACGGCTTCTCGGATTTCTTGCCGCCGTTGTATTGCATCACGATCAGGCGTGGCGGCTGGGCGCTGCCCTGGCCGACGGCATAGAACGAACCCATGCCCAGGTCCTTGATCTTCTTCTCGTCGAAGACTTCGACCTTCAGGCCCTTGAATTCCTTGCCCAGTGCCTTGGCTTGTTCGCCGAGGAACGTCGGGTGGCAGATGTTCGGCGGCAGGTTGCCCAGGTTGCGGGTGAACGCCATGCCGTTGGCAATCGCGGTGGCGTGGGTCACGGCACGCTGGACTTCAGCCTGGGCGGCCTTGATGGTCAGCAGGGTGATTTTTTTCAGGGTGCGGGGTGCGGCTTTCTGGCTCTTGAATTGGTCGAACTGGTATTCGCCGTCCACCAGGGTCTCGGCCAGCAGGCGGTTCTTGCCGTAGCTGTCGCGGCCCTTGACCACCAACTCGTCCAGCGCCAGGGCAGCATCAGCGCCGCCAAGGCCCTTGAGGGTGCCCAGCACGCCGGCAATGATTTTACGCAACGCACGGTCGCCCAGTTCAGCGTCCTTGCCCACGCCCACCAGCAGCACGCGCTCGGCCTTGAGGTTGGGCAGGTTGTGCAGCAACAGGCTCTGGCCGACCTTGCCGGCCAGGTCGCCGCGCTTGAGCACAGCGCTGATGGCCCCGCCGCTCAGGGTATCGAGCTGGGTGGCGACCACGCCGAGCTTACGGTCTTCGCCCACGGCAACTACCAGTGTGGCGGTTTTCAACGTTTCTGGGCTGACGCTTTTTACAACCAGTTCCATGTCCGGATCCCTGAGTCAATGGTCAAGAGGCCAGGCGCCGAGACAGTGGCGCGCTGAGCAGCTGTCTTCTATATAAGAGAAGCGCCGGTACGTGCCGGCGACAAAGGCCGCAGTTTGAACCCCGGCGGCCGAGCCTGACAACCCTGGTAGCGGTTAACTTTTTGACCTTGTGAAGCGTGTGCTTAAAGCGTGCGCAGTGACAGGCGCCTCCAATCACAGGATAATGCGGCTCTTTTTTGGGCGGCTCGCTGCATGAGCTGGCTCGATACGTTTCTTGTTTGGCCGCCTTAGCCTGACAATCCTGGAGTGTCTGGTTTGATCGTCTTCCGTTATTTATCCCGTGAAGTCCTGCTGACCCTGAGCGCCGTCAGCGCCGTGCTGCTGGTCATCATCATGAGCGGGCGCTTCATCAAATACCTCGCCCAGGCGGCCTCCGGCGCCCTGGACCCGGGCTCGCTGTTCCTGATCATGGGGTTCCGCCTGCCGGGCTTCTTGCAATTGATCCTGCCGCTGGGGTTGTTCCTCGGCATCCTGCTGGCTTACGGGCGCTTGTACCTGGACAGCGAAATGACCGTGCTGTCGGCCACCGGCATGAGCCAGCAGCGCCTGTTTCGCATAACGCTGTTCCCGGCCACTTTGGTGGCGCTGGTGGTGGCCTGGCTGAGCCTGAGCCTGGCACCCCAGGGCGCCAACCAGTTCCAGTTGCTGATCAACCAGCAGGACGCCATGACCGAGTTCGACACCTTGGTGCCGGGGCGTTTCCAGGCCCTGCGCGACGGTACGCGGGTGACCTATACCGAACAGCTCTCGGACGACCGGATCGACCTGGGCGGCGTCTTCATTACACAAAAGAACCTGTCTTCGGATACCAAGAAGGACCGTGGCATTTCCGTGCTGGTGGCCGAGAAGGGCCGGCAGGAAATCAACCCCGACGGCAACCGCTACCTGATCCTGGAAAACGGCTATCGCTATGACGGCAAGCCGGGGCAGGCCGATTACCGGGCCATCCAGTACGACACCTATGGCGTGCTGTTGCCCAAGCCCGAGGTCAGCGACGAAGTCACTGACCGCGACGCGATGCCCACCGCGAGCCTGCTGGGCAACAACGACATTCGTGCCCGTACCGAGCTGCAATGGCGCCTGTCCTTGCCGCTGCTGGTGTTCATCGTGACCCTCATGGCGGTCCCGCTGTCGCGGGTCAATCCGCGCCAAGGGCGTTTCCTCAAGCTGCTGCCGGCGATTCTTCTGTATATGGCTTACCTGACCATCCTGATTTCCGCCCGCAGTGCGTTGGAGAAAGGCAAGATCCCGCCAGCCCTGGGCCTGTGGTGGGTGCACTCGATCTTCCTGGCCATCGGCCTGGGGCTGCTCTATTGGGAGCCGCTCCGCCTGAAGCTGGCCAGTCGTCGCAGCGCGCTGGAGGTGGCCCGTGGTTAAGCTCGATCGCTACATCGGCAGCAGTGTGTTCATGGCGATCCTTGCGGTGCTGGGGATCATTCTCGGCCTGGCGACCCTGTTTGCCTTCATCGATGAAATGAGCGACGTCAGCGACACCTATACCTTGATGGACGTGGCCAGCTACGTGCTACTGACCGCGCCACGGCGTCTGTACGACATGCTGCCGATGGCCGCATTGATCGGCTGCCTGATCGGCCTGGGCAGCCTGGCCAGCAACAGCGAACTGACCATCATGCGCGCCGCCGGCGTGTCCATTGGTCGGATCGTCTGGGCAGTGATGAAACCCATGCTGGTGTTGATGCTGGTGGGGGTATTGATCGGTGAATACATCGCCCCAGCCACCGAAAATACTGCCCAGGCCAACCGTTCCCTGGCCCAGGGCGGCGGTGATGCGCAAAGCGCCAAGCACGGCCTCTGGCACCGCCAGGGCGACGAGTTCATCCACATCAACTCGGTCCAGCCCAACGGCATTCTGTACGGCGTGACCCGGTATCGCTTCGACGACCAGCGTCACATGCTGTCGTCGAGCTTTGCCAAGCGCGCCAATTTCGCCGAGGACCACTGGCAGCTGAGCGATGTCACTACCACCTTGTTCCATGACAAGCGCACCGAGGTGGTCGCCGCCCCGCAGGAACGTTGGGACGTGTCGATCAGCCCGCAGTTGCTCAGCACCGTGGTGATGGCACCTGAATCCCTGTCGATTACCGGCTTGTGGGGGTATATCCACTATCTGGCGGACCAGGGCTTGAATAACGGCCGCTACTGGCTGGCTTTTTGGGTCAAGGTGTTGCAGCCGTTGGTCACCGCCGCCTTGGTGTTGATGGCCATTTCCTTCATCTTCGGTCCGCTGCGTTCGGTGACCCTTGGTCAGCGGGTGTTTACCGGCGTGCTGGTGGGCTTCACTTTCCGCATTGCCCAGGATCTGCTGGGGCCGTCGAGCCTGGTGTTCGGCTTCTCGCCGCTGTTTGCGGTGCTGGTGCCGGCCGGTGTCTGCGCGCTGGCCGGGCTCTGGCTGTTGCGTCGGGCCGGTTGAGCGACGCCACGCGTCCCTGTAGGAGCTGGCGAAGCCTGCGATCTTTTGATCTTGATCTTCTCGCTTTCGATTCGATTGTCAGTGGAAAGATCGCAGCCTCGCTTCGCTCGACAGCTCCTACAGACCCTCGCCACATGTTGTCATCGACAGGCGAACGTGACGCTTGTGCGCTGTATCAGGTACAATTCCCGGCTATTTTTCGGCGGGCTATGCCTGCAGCCTTTTTGAGTGTTGATCCGTGAGTGATTTGAGTCATATCCGCAATTTCTCCATCATCGCCCACATTGACCATGGCAAGTCGACGCTGGCCGATCGCTTCATCCAGATGTGCGGCGGCCTGGCCGAGCGTGAGATGGAAGCCCAGGTTCTGGACTCCATGGACCTTGAGCGTGAACGCGGGATCACCATCAAGGCCCACAGCGTTACCCTCTACTACAAGGCCCGCGACGGCATCACCTATCAGCTGAACTTCATCGATACCCCGGGCCACGTCGACTTCACCTATGAAGTCAGCCGGTCGCTGGCGGCCTGTGAAGGTGCGCTGCTGGTGGTTGATGCTGGCCAGGGCGTCGAAGCCCAGTCGGTTGCCAACTGCTACACGGCCATCGAGCAGGGCCTGGAAGTCATGCCGGTGTTGAACAAGATCGACCTGCCCCAGGCCGATCCGGACCGCGTGAAGGAAGAAATCGAGAAAATCATCGGCATTGACGCCACCGACGCGGTCACCTGCAGTGCCAAGACCGGCCTGGGCGTGGATGAAGTGCTCGAGCGCCTGGTGCACACCATTCCCGCGCCGACCGGCAACATCGAAGATCCGCTGCAAGCGTTGATCATCGACTCCTGGTTCGACAACTACCTGGGCGTGGTGTCCCTGGTTCGCGTGCGCCATGGCCGCGTGAAGAAGGGCGACAAGATCCTGGTCAAGTCCACCGGCAAGATCCACCTGGTGGACAGCGTCGGTGTATTCAACCCGAAACACACCGCCACCGTAGACCTGAAGGCCGGTGAAGTGGGCTTCATCATCGCCGGCATCAAGGATATCCACGGGGCGCCGGTCGGCGACACCCTGACCTTGAGCTCCACCCCCGACGTCGATGTGCTGCCAGGTTTCAAGCGCATCCAGCCGCAGGTCTATGCCGGCCTGTTCCCGGTCAGCTCCGACGATTTCGAGGATTTCCGCGAAGCCCTGCAAAAGCTGACCCTGAACGACTCTTCCCTGCAATACACCCCGGAAAGCTCCGACGCCCTGGGCTTTGGCTTCCGTTGCGGGTTCCTGGGCATGTTGCACATGGAAATCATCCAGGAGCGCCTGGAGCGCGAGTACGACCTGGACCTGATCACCACGGCACCGACGGTTATTTTCGAGCTGCTGCTCAAGAACGGCGAAACCATCTACGTCGATAACCCGTCCAAGCTGCCGGACCTGTCGGCCATCGAAGACATGCGCGAGCCGATCGTGCGGGCCAACATCCTTGTGCCTCAGGAGCACCTGGGCAACGTCATTACGTTGTGCATCGAGAAGCGTGGCGTACAACACGACATGTTGTTCCTCGGCACGCAGGTCCAGGTGACCTACGACCTGCCGATGAACGAAGTGGTGCTGGACTTCTTCGACCGCCTTAAATCCACCAGTCGCGGCTATGCTTCGCTGGACTATCATTTCGATCGTTACCAATCGGCTAATCTGGTGAAGCTGGATGTGCTGATCAACGGTGAGAAAGTCGATGCCCTGGCATTGATCGTGCACCGTGACAACGCGCACTACAAAGGTCGTGCATTGACCGAGAAGATGAAGGAACTGATTCCGCGGCAGATGTTCGATGTGGCAATCCAGGCCGCCATTGGCGGGCAGATTGTGGCGCGTACAACCGTCAAGGCGCTCAGAAAGAACGTATTGGCCAAATGCTACGGTGGCGACGTCAGCCGTAAGCGCAAGCTGTTGGAAAAGCAGAAGGCCGGTAAAAAACGCATGAAGCAGGTCGGTAACGTGGAAATTCCACAAGAAGCCTTCCTTGCGGTGCTCAGGTTGGATAGTTAGGTCCTATGTCGCTAAATTTCCCGCTGTTGCTGGTTATCGCCGTATTTGTCTGCGGCCTGTTGGCGTTGATTGATCTGTTGTTCCTGGCGCCTCGGCGCCGGGCGGCCATCGCCTCTTATCAGGGCAGCGTCAGCCAGCCTGATGGTGTGGTGGTCGAAAAGCTCAACAAGGAACCGCTGCTGGTCGAGTACGGCAAGTCGTTCTTCCCGGTGCTGTTCATCGTGCTGGTGCTGCGCTCGTTCCTGGTGGAGCCGTTCCAGATCCCGTCCGGCTCGATGAAGCCGACCCTGGATGTGGGCGATTTCATCCTGGTGAACAAGTTCTCCTACGGGATCCGCCTGCCGGTGGTCGACAAGAAAGTCATCGAGGTGGGTGACCCGCAACGCGGCGATGTCATGGTGTTCCGCTTCCCGAGCGACCCGAACGTCAACTACATCAAGCGTGTGGTCGGCCTGCCGGGCGACACGGTTCGCTACACCGCCGACAAGCGCCTGTTCGTCAATGGCGAATCGGTGGCCGAACAGTTGCTCGGCTCCGAGCCGGGTACGCTGGGCAGTGCCGAGCTCTACCGGGAAAAACTCGGCGAGGCCGAGCACCTGATCCGCAAGGAAATGAGCCGCTACCGCGCTACACCGGACCATTCGTGGACCGTGCCGGCGGGGCACTACTTCATGATGGGCGACAACCGCGACAACTCCAACGACAGCCGGTACTGGGATGATCCGAACATTCCCAAGGACCTGCTGGGCATGGTCCCGGACCGGAACATCGTCGGCAAGGCCTTTGCGGTCTGGATGAGCTGGCCGGAACCCAAACTCAGTCACCTGCCGAATTTCTCGCGGGTTGGCCTGATCAAGTAATCACACACGGCGCTGTTGAACACAGCGCCGAATGCTTTTCTGGAGCCTGCGCAAGGTTGCCCGAAGGCATGAAGCCAACGATAGTCAGGACGTATTTTTGAACACAGCGTTAATTGTCCCAAGCCAACGGCGCCTTGCCGCCGTGGCGGTGGAATCCAGCCACGAACTCAGCGTGGGTAAACCGTGAGCGTTTCTCTAAGCCGTCTCGAGCGTCAGCTCGGCTACACCTTCAAGGACCAGGACCTGATGCTCCTGGCCCTCACTCACCGCAGTTTTGCCGGGCGCAACAACGAACGCCTGGAATTCCTCGGTGATGCCATCCTCAACTTCGTGGCCGGTGAGGCGCTGTTCGAGCGTTTCCCGCTGGCCCGCGAAGGCCAGTTGTCGCGTTTACGCGCACGCTTGGTAAAAGGTGAGACCCTGGCCGTACTGGCCCGCGGTTTCGACCTGGGCGACTACCTGCGCCTGGGTTCCGGTGAGCTGAAAAGTGGCGGTTTCCGTCGCGAGTCGATCCTGGCCGATGCCTTGGAAGCGTTGATTGGCGCGATCTACCTGGACTCAGGCATGGAAATGGCGCGCGAACGCGTGCTGGCCTGGCTGACGTCCGAGATCGACAGCCTGACGCTGGTGGACACCAACAAGGACCCGAAGACCCGTTTGCAGGAATTCCTGCAGTCGCGCAGTTGCGAGCTACCGCGCTACGAAGTCGTGGATATCCAGGGTGAGCCGCATTGCCGTACCTTCTTCGTCGAATGCGAAGTGGTCCTATTGAATGAAAAAAGCCGGGGTCAGGGTGTGAGTCGTCGTATTGCCGAACAGGTAGCGGCCGCCGCAGCACTGATTGCCCTGGGTGTGGAGAATGGCAATGACTGATACAACCGTCACCCGCTGCGGCTACGTCGCCATTGTCGGTCGGCCGAACGTGGGCAAGTCCACGCTGCTGAACCACATCCTGGGCCAGAAGCTGGCGATCACCTCGCGCAAGCCCCAGACCACCCGCCACAACATGCTGGGCATCAAGACCGAAGGCGCCGTGCAGGCGATCTACGTCGATACCCCGGGCATGCACAAAGGCGGCGAAAAGGCCCTGAACCGCTACATGAACAAGACTGCCTCGGCGGCGTTGAAAGACGTCGACGTGGTGATCTTCGTGGTCGACCGCACCAAGTGGACCGAAGAAGACCAGATGGTCCTCGAGCGCGTCCAGTACGTGACAGGCCCCTTGATCGTGGCGCTGAACAAGACCGATCGCATCGAAGACAAGGCTGAACTGATGCCGCACCTGACCTGGTTGCAGGAACAGTTGCCGAACGCCCAGATCATCCCGATCTCTGCCCAGCACGGCCATAATCTCGACGCGCTGGAGCGGGTGATTGCCGAGCACCTGCCGGAAAACGATCATTTCTTCCCGGAAGACCAGATCACCGACCGCAGCAGCCGTTTCCTCGCCGCCGAGCTGGTGCGTGAGAAAATCATGCGCCAGATGGGCGCCGAGCTGCCCTACCAGATCACCGTCGAGATCGAAGAGTTCAAGCAACAGGGGAAGACCCTGCACATTCATGCATTGATCCTCGTCGAACGTGACGGCCAGAAGAAAATCATCATTGGCGACAAGGGCGAGCGCATCAAGCGCATCGGCACCGAGGCGCGCAAGGACATGGAGCTGCTGTTCGACTCCAAGATCATGCTCAACCTGTGGGTCAAGGTGAAGGGTGGCTGGTCCGATGACGAACGGGCGTTGCGTTCGTTGGGTTACGGCGACCTCTGATCAGCTGACTGGATATATCGAGAACCATTGTGGGAGCGAGCTTGCTCGCGATGAGGGCCTGATGCTCAACATAGATGTTGACTGACAGACCGCTATCGCGAGCAAGCTCGCTCCCACATTGGTTTGGGGCTGTTTAAAAACTCTGTTTGTCCATTGAGAACTCTGATTCCCATGCCCCCAACCCAACCCACCGGCCAATCCGCCTACGTCCTCCACAGCCGCGCCTACCGCGAAAGCAGCGCCCTGGTGGACTTCCTCACGCCGCAAGGCCGGCTGCGGGCGGTGTTGCGTGGGGCGCGGGGCAAGGCCGGGACGCTGGCGCGGCCATTCGTGCCGTTGGAAGTCGAGTTCCGTGGCCGGGGCGAGTTGAAAAATGTCGGGCGCATGGAAAGCAATGGCGTGGCGGCGTGGCTCAGCGGTGAGGCGCTGTTCAGCGGCTTGTACCTCAATGAACTGCTGATTCGCCTGCTGCCTGCCGAAGATCCTCATCCGGCTGTCTTCGATCACTACGCCGCCACACTGCTGGCCCTGGCCGAAGGCCGGCCGCTGGAACCGCTGCTGCGCTCCTTCGAGTGGCGGCTGCTGGATGACCTGGGCTATGGCTTCGCCCTGAACACTGACCTGCATGGCGAGTCCATCGCCGCCGACGGCCTGTACCGCTTGCAGGTGGATGCCGGCCTGGAGCGGGTCTACCTGTTGCAACCAGGGCTGTTCAACGGCGCCGAGCTGCTGGCCATGGCCGAGGCCGACTGGAGTGCGCCAGGCGCCTTGTCGGCAGCCAAGCGGCTGATGCGCCAGGCCCTGGCCGTGCATCTGGGCGGGCGGCCATTGGTCAGTCGCGAGCTGTTTCGGACACCTTCTCCAGAGAAACGTTGATTGGCTCCCGTTCGGCGGCGGCTTGGGTTGACACCCACTGGAGTACTTGGGGTCGCCGGGGGCAGGCGATGGGTCCGATGTCCTGCGCATGTGTCAACGCGGTATACATATTTACCGCATCCGGAGAGATCTCGCCGTCTACTGTGTCCGCTTTGAATAACGCATCGGACCCCAGTTTATGCCCCGCGAATCCGTCACCCCGCCTGCTCTGTCACCCCCGCTCGTGGAATCGACTTCACCGCCCGACATGGCTGGGCATCAACGCATCGGCGCCTCCTACGCAGACTTGTTTTCCGACGCAGACCTATCGGGGAAAAACGCTACCGCGCTTTCCACAACCGAACTCGTGGACAAGATCCGTGACGGCCTGTCCAAACGCCTGACCGGTGCTGGAGCTGTCCCGCAAGACATCCTGGCACTGTTCACCGAGGCAAACCTGAACATCGTCACGGACGGAGTCGAAGCACTGGCGTACGCTCTGGAGCCTTATGTTCGTACGCGCATCATCGTCAATGAATGTTTGCGTAAGGCCCGCAACCAGCAGGAAGCAATCGACTACGTCGCAAAACTGTCCCAACCCTACCGACCTCATCGCAGAAAAATCCGGCCGACAGCCAGTATCGTCGCCAATAAAAAGCTGACCCATGACACGACGGTACGGACACTGATTCCGCTTGAGCTCTTCCTGAATGACAACAATAAGCAGTATTCCATCAGTCGCTGGGAATACCCCTACAGTCAGCTGACACAGCGCATTCTGCTCGATCCCTCGTTTCGTGCCGGTTTCCAGAAGTTGCCGCGCACGGGGTACGACTTGGCACGGGTCAATGACAGTACGGACAATGAAATCAAAAGCATGATGAGCAAACTGGCGCGGCGAAAGACTGTCGTCGGCGCTGACATAACGATTGCAGAAGTCATTCTTGCCACCTGCGACAGGCGTTTCCAGCGTTTTGCGCACATTCAAAACCCATCCACCCACGAACCCACGCTTGCCCAGGCCCTTGGATTGGCGTCGGAGCACAGTCTTCTTGCAGAGGCTGTCGAGGATGGCAAGGCCGGCATCGCCCTGGTCATCTATCGTGATGCCGCGATCCACCTGCGGGAGGCCTGCAACGCCTTCCGTCAAGAAAACCAGCTGCCAGACGATTTTCTGCACAATGAGAAACACGCCGGCCCCTGTACCTACTGGCAACACATCAGCACCGCTCTGGTCACACGGTGCCAGCAGGCGCACACCCTGCTGCTGCAACTGCCTGGTCTTTCATTACCGAACATCAGCAGCCTGCGGACAGCCATCCCATCGAATGAAAGCAGAGCCAATACCAGTGAGCTCGACAGCGTCTTGTCAAATGACGCCCTATTGGCCGCGGCCAGTAAAAAATACGATTACAGCATCAATGGCGCCCATCACGTCTTGAATCTGATGATCCCTGCGGATATACGCGACGTCCTGCCCCAAACGCGAACGGTCGACGAGGCCCGCGCCACGCTTTCAATGCTGTGCCGCAGGCCGGCATTCTTGCAATTGCTGACGGATATCGCGGGCACGCCCATCAACTCGGGTGAAGCCGGTTGGGCGGTACTGGCCAGGCTCGTGCTCGCCACGGGTGTCAAGGACGACTGGGCGACTGATAACGGCCAGGCGTCAATCGCCGCCTTCGTTGCACCCGGCTTGGCGGAACAAAGGATGGACTTCCTGCAAGGCCTGTTTACCCGCGTCATGCTGACGCAATCCTACGACAACCCGCAAAACTGGCGCCCCGGCATCGTCCCCCGCAATACCTTCCCGCCCCTGGAAAGCCCTGTACTGCTGGCGGACAGTGCCCAGCGAACCGCCAACCTGACGGTGATCAAGGAGACATTGAAGGCTGCCGCGCCCAAGCGGCCTGTTGCCTCAGCCATCCTGGCGTACCTTGGGGGCTATGACTTATCGACGCACATCCCAACGCAATGGGATGCAATTGAAGACTATCAATTTCTACGCGCCTTACCGCACTTCTCGACATTGGCCGCAAAGATGAGCGACGGCGTGGCGGACGCGGCGGTTTCGTCAGAGCAACAAGCTTATCTGCTGATACAAACGTTGCTATCTGTGGTTGAGCCTGATGTGGCAGGTCTATGGCAATTCGGTGAAGAGCTGGCCTCGCCGAATGTCTCTGTCGGCCAGGGCTGGCATCAATTAAGGGAAAGCGCCATCCAGGAGATCTGCCAGAAGCTGATGGCTCAGCGGAGCGTCGATGATCCGCAGCACGTGAAATTTCTGGCCCGCCTGCTGTTGCAAGGCGAACGCCCCGAGTGGTTTCTCAAGGACACCGAGACGATCAAGAACGACTATGCCAGAGACGTGTCCTCCATCACTTGGCGCTATGTTGCGCGTTTCTGTGAAGCGGTGGCGCCGCGCTGCACCTTGGGCAAGACCTTGGACGAAGTCATCACCCTGGCAGGCGCGCTGGAGAAATTTGGTGGTGTCCCCACCCTTTCTCCAGACACCGGCGATACCCGGACCGCCGATGAAAACGGGCTCAGCGCCCTGAGTGGGCTGCTGATTGCGGAGTCTTGCCATGCCTGGGGAGAAGTCTGGAAAGCAAAGAGTGCTGTGCAATTGCTGGCCACCTTGAACCTTGTCGAACAGAACTATCAGTCCTTGCTCGAGCTCCTCGGCACTGAAAGAGCACCTGACCTGATGTCCATGGCCAAGCAGAAATTGCTCGACCTGGATGCCGATCCGGATGAACAAGTCCAGGTCACGGAACACGCCGATACCCATTTAAACTTCTCTTCCGCGCCCAACTCCGTGGTGAGGAGAAGCAACCCGATCTGGACCGTATCGGCAGTGCAGCGATTCCTGATGAAGGCGTCGGCGGTTTTCGAAGCGGACCGCGCAGCGGTCGTCAACCGATACCTGGAGAGGATGGCCCAGTACGCCAACGACCGCCTGTCTCTTGTAAAGATACAGATCGCGCAGGCCCTACAGCAGTTGGCACTGGAAACACTCGAGCGGCTCGACAGTGGACGCTGGCGAGTGCATCAGCTCTCTTCACGCAATGCACAAGTGTATCGAGAAGGCATTTTTGCAGTCGTGGAAATTTCCCCCACGCAGAATCAGTCCACCCTCTACCTGGTTGCCAGGAAAAACATGTCCGGTGGCTTCATCCTGCAGAAAGAGGCTGTCCAGGATATGGAAAAGAAGGAAGAAGGCGGCCCGATGAACACGGCGCTCAAATACAGCCTGGTGGTGCGCCTGGGAGGCAAGATCATCAGGTCCATCAGCCAATCGGCCCAGGATGTGCCTGTTGAAGGTATAGGACTGAAGCCTGGCGACTGGCAAAACGACACGCCCCAGGTTGACAGAACCAGCATTCATCCACTCGATCCGGGCAGTTCCGGTTGGAACCTGGCGTGCCAGTTGGCCAAACCCTGGTGGATCGACCCCATGGTCTGGGAAGCCGCCCATGAGGTTGAGGAAAAAGGTCAGGCACCTTGGCAGAACGGCGCAACGTTCAGCCTGTGGTCGCTGATTCCACTCTACGATTATTTCACCAAGCCTGTTGCCGAGCGTGGTGAAGAGGATCATCGCGCCGCACTTTTCGACGTGGGGGCGACATTAGCCCCGGGTGCCGGTCACGCCACGAAGGCACTGTCCCTGTTGGGCAAGGCAGCATTCAGCGCAGCGCGTGCCGGGACCTTAAGAACCATTGGTCAAGGTCTGACGCTCAAATCAGTGATTGGCGGGTTGCACGGGGTGGTGACTGAAGCGATGTCTCTGCGGTTTCGCCAAGGCTTGATCGCCGGTGGTTTGCAATTGACCCAGGCAGCCGGTGAAACACTGCTGAATATTTCGCCAATACCCTTGCCCAATACACGATGGGTCGGTAAACGCGTCCATAAGCTCTGGCAATCACTGCCCGGCTTGGAGGTGGGAAACAAGACGGCGAAGGGCATTAACACGATGGGCGGGGCCAGGGACGTCATTGCAAATCGTATCCGGCCTTCACAACAGGGCAACATCAGTGAATATGCCGTGAAAAATGGCGAGGCACTCATCAGCCAGGCCAGACGCCACACCTTCAATGACGGCAAGGCTGTCTACCATGTCAGGGACAGCCAAAACGGTGATCGATGGCTGATTCGTTACACGGATGATACGCGCTTCGAAAATATCTACGAGATCAAAAGCAACTTCAACTTCAAAAGCAACTACGTGGAAATTATCGACCCCGCCAACAGAAAAAATGTGCTCACAGTGGAAAACAGGGCTGGGGTCTGGCAACGAATCACTGCCAAAGGGGGGAGCCCCCGCAGTATTGGACGCAAGATAACCTTGGAGATCATCAGAGAATGGCAGGAAATAGTTAAGGCCGATAGCACCCAAGGTACGTTGAAGTCTCAAGCCGAGTTTGCAGTCTCCCGTGGACTGAGGGAGCGAAGTCTTTGGGAGTATGTTTCAGCAAGTGGTGAACTTGCGGCTGAAGGAAAGGTATTGCAGGCCGTATCCGAAGGTAAGACCTTCGCCCCGCCCACTCCACAGCAATTGATAGAGTGGAGGAATATGAAACTCGCTGGAAATGACACCTCCCAAGTTGACTTCGCGTTGGATAAAGGTATCCAGTTGCGCACCCTGGCTCGTTACGCCAAGAAAAACGGTGAACTGACGTGGGAAGGGCAATATGCGCTCGACCTGCATGAAGGCAGAACATTCCGTGCACCCACCCCTGAAGATCTGAACGCATGGAAAAAAATAAAGCCTGGCTCTCTCCCCTGGTATGAGTTCGCCCGTAAACGCGGCATCAACCCAAAAACGTTTTGTCGTCAGGTAAACCGCGGCGTGAAAAAAACCGGTGCCCTGAGTGACGCGGGAGAGTATGCAATTCAACCAAAGGAAGGACAAAACCTGCGTAAGATCACCGCCCAAGATATCGAGGCCTGGCAAACGATGCTGCTGCCTGATCGCCAGAAAACCAGCCGGGAAAAATTCGCCGAGGGACGCAACATCAGCCCGTCGGACTTTGCCCGTCACATCACCAGGGAGGGTGTACTCAGGCCACTCGGAGAGTACAAGATCAACCAGGCCGCGGGTGTCCAATACCACGCGCCGACCGTGGAAGAAATAATCGAGTGGCAGGGTATTTCCGATAAAACCGCCAGGGATAGGTTCGCGCTGGACCGCAAGATCGACCTGCCCGGTTTTCGTATTCTAGTAAAAGCGAACGGTGATCTGACGGCGGCGGGTCAAGTCAGAATAAGGCCCGCCCATGAGGCGTTCAAACCGCTCACTGCCCAGGACTTGTTGGAGTGGCAGGGGATGTCGATAGAGGCACGCGAGCACACCAACCGGCAAAAGTTCGCCATGAGTCGGCAGCTCAACCCCAGCGTGTTCGCCAATGAAACAGAGGAAACGGGCACGCTTAAGCCGTTAGGGCAATTTCGAGTCGACAAGGCCAATGGCGTAGCGTTCCACGAGATAACCGCCGAAGAGTTGATCGAATGGCGAGACCTGTCCAGGGCTGAGCGCAAGATCACGCCTTGGCACATGTTTTCATTACAGCGCAGGATCGATCTGAAAACCTTCAAACAATTCAGCTATGCCAACGGCAGGCTGACGGAGATCGGTGAGTTCAAGGTCAACGCTGCAAACCGGATACAGTCCGGCGGCTCGTCGGCACAGTTGCCGGCCTTGAACAATACTTCGCCAGGCGACCAACCGCCGGTCTTGCAGGCCGAGGGGACGCCCGCCAAACGTCCCAAGCCCGACCCGGAAGATCCGCCGTCGCTGGCTCAGGCTGGGGAACACGTGGCCAATCCGAACAATGCTTCGCCAGACGACCAACCGCCGGTGCTGCAGGCCGAAGGGACGCCCGCCAAGCGCCCCAAGCTGGCCCCGCAAGTACCGCTGTCGCTGGATCAGGCCAAGGCACAGGTGGCCAATCGAGTCATCGAGTTGCAAGCGCAATTGGCGCCTTACACAAGAGACAAGACCACCATGGCCGCGGCGGTGCTGAGCAACCCCGAGGGGCGGCAGATAACCGTCATCGCCTCCAGCAATCCTAGAGGTTACCTACCCAAGGGGGTCAAGGTGGAGCAGGGAGAACGCTTCATCCGTGGCAATGGTCACGCGGAAGCCGACATCGTTGAATGGGCCGCCCAGAATCGCCATACGGTAACCGCCATTGGCGCGGGCAGGCCAATTTGCGCAGACTGCGCCAAATTGATCGAAGCAGTTGGCGTCGTTCCCGCGACGCCGCTGAAGGGGGTATGAAAATGAACACTCGACTCGCTACGGTAGCGCCAGAACTGGTCGACTGGGCTGAAAGCCTGGCGGCTACGCGCAGAAAAACGGTCGCATGCGCGATTGCGCAATGGGCCTGCCATAAGACCCATATCGTGAACGTGCTGGGTGAAGCTGCAATGCAACGCATGCTGCAGCCCACCTATAGCGCCACACCCGAAGACCGGGCCATGCTTGGCGCCAAGGCGGATGCACTGGACGAACAGTACCTGTCCATTGCGGATCAGGGCGATGTTTCGGATCGGGACCTGTGCGGGTTCGAACAGGCCAGAGCCCTGTCCTCGTTACTGTATTCGTTCGATGCACAAGACTTGGCGAGCTTCTGTGACACCCTGTACGAAGCACAGGCGGTGACTGACGATCTGGATGCCTTCCGCCAACTCTGCGGTACCTGCTCAAACGGATACACGCCGGGACCTGAGTGAAGCGGACCTGTCCGGGGCGTTGAGGCGTTCATCATGCAGAATGCTTGAGGGGGCTTGAAAGGAGGGCATGGCGTTACGTTCATAGCTGATGATGATCCGGTACGAGCGTGTATGCTGTGGGGCGAATTTTCAACGCATCAGGAGCCTTCCCGTGACCACCAGTACCCGTATTTTTCTTGGCGTGAACATCGACCATGTCGCCACCCTGCGCCAGGCCCGCGGTACGCGTTACCCGGATCCGGTCAAGGCCGCGCTGGACGCGGAAGAGGCGGGCGCCGATGGCATCACTGTGCACCTGCGTGAAGACCGTCGTCACATCCAGGAGCGTGACGTGCTGCTGCTCAAGGATGTGCTGCAAACCCGCATGAACTTCGAAATGGGCGTGACCGAAGAAATGATGGCGTTCGCCGAGCTCATCCGCCCGGCGCACATCTGCCTGGTGCCGGAGACGCGTCAGGAGCTGACCACCGAAGGCGGCCTCGACGTGGCGGGGCAGGAGGCGCGGATCAGCTTGGCAGTGGAGCGCCTGTCGAAGATTGGCGCCGAGGTGTCGCTGTTCATTGATGCCGACGAACGGCAGATCGAGGCGTCCAAGCGTGTCGGTGCGCCGGCCATCGAACTGCACACCGGCCGTTACGCCGATGCCGAGACCCCCACGGATGTGGCCGATGAGCTGCAACGGGTCGCCGATGGCGTCGCCTTCGGCCTGGCCCAGGGCCTGATCGTCAACGCCGGCCATGGCTTGCACTACCACAACGTCGAGGCCGTCGCGGCGATCAAGGGCATCAACGAGCTGAACATCGGCCATGCGCTGGTGGCCCACGCGTTGTTCGTCGGGTTCAAGTCGGCGGTCGCGGAAATGAAAGCGCTGATCCTGGCTGCCGCCAAACCCTGACCCCATCCCATAAAGCTTACTCAAGGCTTGCCTGATCCATTGTGGCGAGGGAGCTTGCTCCCGCTGGGGTGCGAAGCGGCCCCAAGATTTTGCGGTCGCTACGCAACCGAGCGGGAGCAAGCTCCCTCGCCACAGGTTCATCACAGCATCAGAAGTTGTGTACAGCTTATAGCTGCGGGGATTCCTGGCTAGGCTTGCTCTTGTCGACACCCGGCACGTGCAGGTTGCCCTCGGCCACTTGGTTGCCTTCAAGCTGCGGCTGCGTCACCCAGGTCAGGATGTCGTAGTAGCGACGAATGTTCGCCACGAAATGCACCGGCTCGCCGCCCCGGGCGTAGCCATAGCGGGTCTTGCTGTACCACTGTTTCTGGGACAGGCGCGGCAGGATCTTCTTCACATCCAGCCACTTGTTCGGGTTCAGCCCTTCCTTGGCCGCGAGTTTGCGGGCATCGTCCAGGTGACCACTGCCCACGTTATAGGCGGCGAGGGCGAACCAGGTGCGGTCGGGCTCCTCGATGCTTTCGTCCAGTTGGTCCTTCATGTAGGCCAGGTACTTGGCGCCGCCCATGATGCTCTGCTTCGGATCCAGGCGGTTGGACACACCCATGGCCTGGGCGGTGTTCTGGGTCAGCATCATCAGGCCGCGCACGCCGGTCTTGGACGTGACCGCCGGTTGCCACAGCGATTCCTGATAGCCGATCGCGGCCAGCAGGCGCCAGTCGACTTTCTCTTTCTTGGCGTAGGCCTTGAAATGTTGTTCGTATTTGGGCAGTCGCTGCTGCAAGTGTTGGGCGAACGTGGTGGCGCCCATGTAGCCAAGAACGTCAACGTGCCCGTAATAACGGTCTTTGAGGCGCTGCAAGGTGCCGTTTTTCTGCACCTTGTCCAGGTAGCTGTTGATCTCGTTGAGCAGGCTGTTGTCCTCACCGGGGGCGACCGCCCAACTCTGGCTGCGGGCATCTCCCAGGTCGAACGCCACGCGCACGTTGGGGAAGTACACCTGGTTCATCGCCACTTCGTTGGAGTCCACCAGCGTCAGGTCGATCTGGCCCTCATCCACCATGCGCAGCAGGTCGACCACTTCAACCGCGTCGGACTCTTCGTATTCGATGCCAGGATATTGCTGCTTCAACTGCGCCAGTTGTTCGGCGTGGGTGCTGCCCTTGAGCACCATGATCTTCTTGCCGGCCAGGGCCGCCGCGTCAGTGGGGCGTGATTGGCCGTTGCGGTAGATGATTTGCGGGGTGACTTCCAAGTAGGAGCGGGAAAACCGCACCTGCTTCTTGCGTTGTTCGCTGCTGACCAGGCCCGCCGCCGCCAGTACCGGACCGTTGGGCTTGCCGATCTGGTTGAACAGGTCGTCGAGGTTGTCGGCGGTCTCGATCTTCAGCTCGACCCCCAAATCGTCGGCGAAGCGCTTCACCAGCTCGTATTCGAAGCCGGTTTCACCATTGCGATCCTGGAAGTAGGTGGCGGGGCTGTTTCGGGTAACCACCCGCAGCACGCCATCCTCCTTTACGCGCTCCAGTGTGTTGGGTTTCTCAACACAACCACTGAGCACCAGGAAGAGTCCGGTTGCGATCAGCCATCTGGCATATCGCGGACGCAAAGCCGTTGGGGAAAACATCTGCGCAGTATACGCAAACGGCCCCTACCGCCATATCTCGACAGCAAAAGGCCAGTCTGCTAGCCATTGCAAAACATGTCCACAACGCAGGCGGGCCGGGGGGCGCAGGGCTTTGCGTCGCTGAAAAATATCTCTTCGGGAGCCTTGGCACGGGTGTCCAATAGCGCCGTGGGCGCAAAGACCGACATTCGGCCAGCACTGCGCGTGCCGTTTCGGGTGCCGTTGCCGGCGGTTTAGGCTAGAATGCACGGCCTCAAAGCACACCCCTTCCCGAGGCTGTCCCGAAGATGTTGATCCTGCGCGGCGCTCCTGCCCTTTCTGCCTTTCGCCACAGCAAACTCCTTGAGCAACTGAGCCAGAAGGTCCCGGCTGTCAGTGGCTTGTATGCTGAATTCGCTCACTTCGCCGAAGTCACCGGCGGTTTGACCGGCGACGAACAGCAGGTGCTCGCGCGCCTTCTGAAGTACGGTCCCAGTGTTCCTGTCCAGGAGCCGGCCGGTCGCCTGTTCCTGGTGCTGCCGCGTTTCGGCACCATTTCGCCATGGTCGAGCAAGGCCAGCGACATCGCCCGCAACTGCGGCCTGGCGAAAATCCAGCGCCTGGAGCGCGGTATTGCCTTTTATGTCGCCGGTGAGTTCAGCGAGGCCGAGGCCCAACTGATCGCCGACGGCCTGCATGACCGCATGACCCAGGTCGTGCTGGGCAACCTGGAGCAGGCCGCCGGCCTGTTCAGCCACGCCGAACCCAAGCCACTGACCGCCATCGACGTACTGGGCGGCGGCCGTGCCGCGCTGGAACAAGCCAACACCGAACTGGGCCTGGCCCTGGCCGAAGACGAGATCGACTACCTGGTCAACGCCTTCCAGGGCTTGAAGCGCAACCCCCACGACATCGAATTGATGATGTTCGCCCAGGCCAACTCCGAGCACTGCCGCCACAAGATCTTCAACGCCAGTTGGGACATTGACGGCCAGGACCAGGAAAAAAGCCTGTTCGGCATGATCAAGAACACCTACCAGATGCACAACGAAGGTGTGCTGTCGGCCTACAAGGACAACGCGGCGGTGATCGTCGGCAACGTGGCCGGTCGCTTCTACCCGAACCCTGAGACCCGCCAGTACGGTGCGGTCCAGGAGCCGGTGCACATCCTCATGAAGGTCGAGACCCACAACCACCCGACCGCGATTGCCCCGTTCCCGGGCGCATCCACCGGTTCCGGTGGCGAGATCCGCGACGAAGGCGCCACCGGGCGCGGTGCCAAGCCCAAGGCCGGCCTGACCGGCTTCACCGTGTCGAACCTGCAGATCCCGGGCTTTGAACAGCCGTGGGAAAAGCCTTACGGCAAGCCTGAACGCATCGTCAACGCCTTGGACATCATGATCGAGGGCCCCCTGGGGGGCGCGGCGTTCAACAACGAATTCGGCCGTCCGGCCCTGACCGGCTACTTCCGTACCTTCGAACAGTCCATCACCACCCCGCGCGGTGAGGAAGTCCGTGGTTACCACAAGCCGATCATGTTGGCGGGCGGCATGGGTAACATCCGCGCCGAACACGTGCAGAAAGGCGAGATCCTGGTCGGCTCCAAGCTGATCGTCCTCGGTGGCCCGGCCATGCTCATCGGCCTGGGCGGCGGCGCAGCTTCCTCCATGGCCACCGGCACCAGCTCGGCGGACCTGGACTTCGCTTCGGTCCAGCGGGAAAACCCGGAAATGGAACGCCGTTGCCAGGAAGTCATCGACCGTTGCTGGCAGTTGGGTGACCACAACCCCATCAGCTTCATCCACGACGTCGGCGCGGGCGGCCTGTCCAACGCCTTCCCGGAACTGGTCAACGACGGTGGCCGCGGTGGCCGCTTCGAACTGCGCAACATTCCGAACGACGAGCCGGGCATGGCCCCGCACGAAATCTGGAGCAACGAATCCCAGGAACGTTACGTCCTGGCGGTCGGCCCGGCGGACTTCGAGCGCTTCAAGGCCATTTGCGAGCGCGAGCGCTGCCCGTTCGCGGTCGTGGGTGAAGCCACGGCCGAGCCGCAACTGACCGTCACCGACAGCCATTTCGGCAACAGCCCGGTGGACATGCCGCTGGAAGTGCTGCTGGGCAAGGCCCCGCGCATGCACCGTTCGGCCGTTCGCGAAGCGGAGCTGGGCGACGATTTCGACCCGTCGACCCTCGACCTCGCCGAATCCATCGAGCGCGTGCTGCATCACCCGGCCGTGGCGAGCAAGAGCTTTTTGATCACCATCGGCGACCGCACCATCACCGGCCTCGTGGCCCGTGACCAGATGGTCGGGCCGTGGCAGGTGCCGGTGGCCGACGTGGCCGTGACCGCCACCAGCTTCGACGTCTACACCGGCGAAGCCATGGCGATGGGCGAGCGCACGCCGCTGGCGCTGCTGGACGCCCCGGCGTCGGGCCGCATGGCGATCGGCGAGACCCTGACCAACATCGCGGCTTCGCGCATTGGCAAGATTTCCGACATCAAGCTGTCGGCCAACTGGATGTCCGCCGCCGGTCACCCAGGCGAAGACGCCCGCCTGTACGACACCGTCAAGGCGGTCGGCATGGAGCTGTGCCCTGAGCTGGGCATTACCATTCCGGTGGGCAAGGACTCCATGTCCATGGCCACGCGCTGGAACGACGAAGGCGTGGACAAGAGCGTGACCTCGCCGCTGTCGCTGATCGTGACGGGCTTCGCCCCGGTCACCGACATCCGCCAGACCCTGACCCCGCAACTGCGCATGGACAAGGGCACCACCGACCTGATCCTGATCGACCTGGGCCGTGGCCAGAACCGCATGGGCGCCTCGATCCTGGCCCAGGTGCACGGCAAGCTTGGCTCGCAGGCACCGGACGTCGACGATGCCGAAGACCTGAAAGCGTTCTTCGCCGTCATCCAGGGCCTCAACGCCGACGGCCACCTGCTGGCCTACCACGACCGTTCCGACGGCGGTTTGCTGACCACCGTGGTGGAAATGGCCTTCGCCGGCCACTGCGGCCTGAGCCTGACCCTCGACAGCGTTGCCGAGTCCAAGGCCGAAATCCCGGCCATCCTGTTCAACGAAGAGTTGGGCGCGGTGATCCAGGTTCGCCAGGACGCCACCCCGGACATCCTCGCCCAGTTCAGCGCGGCCGGCCTGGCCGACTGCGTCTCGGTGATCGGCCAGCCGATCAACAACGCCCACATCAACATCACCTTCAATGGCGACACCGTCTTCGAAGGCCAGCGCAGCCTGTTGCAGCGCCAGTGGGCGGAAACCAGCTACCAGATCCAGCGCCTGCGCGACAATGCCGACTGCGCCGAGCAGGAGTTCGACGCGCTGCTGGAAGAAGACAACCCGGGCCTGAGTGCCAAGCTCAGCTACGACGTCAACCACGACGTGGCCGCGCCTTACATCAAGAAAGGCATTCGCCCACAAGTGGCGGTGCTGCGGGAGCAGGGCGTCAACGGCCAAGTGGAAATGGCGGCGGCATTCGACCGCGCCGGTTTCAACGCGATCGACGTGCACATGAGCGACATCCTGGCTGGCCGTGTCGACCTGAACGACTTCAAGGGCATGGTCGCTTGCGGCGGTTTTTCCTACGGTGACGTGTTGGGTGCCGGTGAAGGCTGGGCCAAGTCGGCGCTGTTCAACAGCCGTGCCCGCGATGCGTTCCAGGGTTTCTTCGAACGTACCGACAGCTTCACCCTCGGCGTGTGCAACGGTTGCCAGATGATGTCCAACCTGCACGAGCTGATCCCAGGCAGCGAGTTCTGGCCGCACTTCGTGCGTAACCGTTCCGAGCAGTTCGAAGCCCGCGTGGCGATGGTCCAGGTGCAGGAGTCGAACTCGATCTTCCTGCAGGGCATGGCCGGTTCGCGCATGCCGATCGCCATCGCCCACGGCGAAGGCCACGCGGAGTTCGAAAGCGAAGAAGCGCTGCTCGAAGCCGACTTGTCCGGTTGCGTGTCGCTGCGTTTCGTCGATAACCACGGCAAGGTCACCGAAACCTACCCGGCCAACCCGAACGGCTCGCCGCGCGGGATCACCGGCCTGACCAGCCGCGACGGCCGCGTCACGATCATGATGCCGCACCCGGAGCGTGTATTCCGCGCGGTGCAGAACTCGTGGCGTTCGGACGACTGGAACGAAGACGCGCCTTGGATGCGCATGTTCCGCAACGCGCGGGTCTGGGTGAACTAAGGCGGTGTACAAGCTCTGCTTCTTCGTTCCGGCCAGCCATTTGGACGTGGTCAAAAGCGCCGTATTCGCTGCCGGTGGCGGGCGAATCGGCGACTATGACCATTGCGCCTGGCAGGTGTTGGGCCTGGGTCAGTTTCGCCCTTTGGACGGCAGCCAGCCGTTCATTGGCGAAGCGGGGCAGGTTGAGCAGGTCGAGGAATGGAAGGTGGAGCTTGTTGTTGCTGATGAGTTGATTCGTGCGGTGGTGGTGGCTTTGAAACGCAGCCATCCGTATGAGACGCCGGCTTATGAGGTGTGGCGGTTGGAGGATTTTTGATCTTCCTGCGCTTGAATCGCTTAAATGAAAAACCCGCTGAGTGGATCAGCGGGTTTTTTATTGGGTGTGGGTTTTGTGTGTATATCCGTTGCTGCGGTCACGGCTGCTGACGGTTCCGCTCTTACAGCGGGTTACTTTTGGAAGAGCCGGGAGCCGGACCAGCCAAAAGTAACCAAAAGCGCTTTGCCCCACCACTTGGTGCCTCGCTTAGGCTCGGCATGCCCTCACTCCGGCATTGCTCCGTGGGCCGCCGCGAAGGGCCATCCATGGCCCAGCGCGGCTAACCCGGCATCCATGCCGGGTTGCCCACTGCGCAATGCCTGCGTTCGGCCAGCGTGGTTAACGGGGCGTCCGAGATCAACGTCCACCGCGAGGCGGCCTTAGAGCCGACCTGGCTCTCCCGGTCGTACACCTGTCAGATCTGTGGGAGCAAAGCTTGCTCGCGAAGACGGCGGCACATCCAATACTGATGCAAGCTGACCCACCGCTTTCGCGAGCAAGCCCGCTCCCACAGTGGTTCTGTGTTGGACATGAATTTTGTGTTCACTGGAGATTAAATGTGGGAGCGAGCTTGCTCGCGATGGCAGTGGTTCAGTCACATGGATGTTGGGCCAGTTGGCCTCATCGCGAGCAGGCTCGCTCCCACAGGAGAAACGCGGTCCCACCAAGAGCCAGGTCGGCTACCAGGCCGCCTCGCGGTGGATGTTGATCTCGGCGCCCCGTTAACCACGCTGGCCGAACGCAGGCATTGCGCAGTGGGCAACCCGGCATGGATGCCGGGTTAGCCGCGCTGGGCCATGGATGGCCCTTCGCGGCGGCCCACGGAGCAATGCCGGAGTGAGGGCACACCGAGCCTAAGCGAGGTGCCGAGTGGTGGGGCAGAAGCGTTTTGGTTACTTTCGCCTGGGCCGGCTTCCGGATTTTCAAAAGTGACCCGCCGTCAGGGCGGAACCCTAAGCCGCCGTTACCGCAGCAATGGATATGTACCCGGTCAACCAACCCGCCATCGCGAGCAAGCTCCCACAGGAAAACAGGGGACGCCTCAGCGCACCTTGAACCGCCCCATGATCGCATTTACCCGCGTGTTGGCTTCCAGCAGCTGCCGAGTATTGGCCTCGCTGGCCAGACCGCCTTCCACCAGTTCCTCCACCATGTGCCGGATTTGCACCATGCTGCGATTGATTTCCTCGGTCACTGCACTCTGTTGCTCGGCGGCGGTGGCGATCTGGGTGCTCAGGCTGTTGATCTGGCTGACGGAGCCGGCCATTTCGTCCAGGCCCGAGTTGACTCGAGAGGTGGCATCGGCGGCTGACTGGCAACTGGCCTGGGTGTTTTCCATGGCCGCGACCGACGAGCTCACGCCTTGGGTCAGACGGGTCAGCATTTCGTTGATTTCCGACGTGCTGGCCTGGGTGCGGGCAGCGAGGGCGCGTACTTCGTCGGCGACCACGGCAAAACCACGGCCTTGCTCACCGGCCCGGGCGGCTTCAATGGCGGCGTTGAGGGCCAGCAGGTTGGTCTGCCCGGCGATGGCGCCGATGACGCCGAGGATCTCGGTGATGCGCTGAGCATCCTGTTGCATGCTCTCGACCTTGCGGGTGGCACTGGCCACTTCATCGATCAGCGCCACCACACTGTTGGACGCTTCACCGACCACCACGCGGGAGCGGTCGGCATGCTCGTTGGCGCGTTGGGTGAACGCCGCGGTCTCGGCCGCGTTTTGCGCGACGCTTTCTGCCGTGGAGCTCATCTGGGTGATGGCGGTCACGGTCTGGTCGGTTTCCGAGGCGTGGCGCATCAGGATTTCGCTGGTGTGGGCCGAGGTGCGCTGCAGATCGCCCAGGCTCGACGCCATGGCGCCCGTGGCCTGGGTGACTTCGCCGATCATGCTTTGCAGGTAAGCGATGAAGCGGTTGACCGAATGACCGATCGCCCCCAGTTCGTCCTCGGCCCGGATGGTGATGCGTCGGGTCAGGTCGGCATCGCCCGTGGACAAGGCGTCGATGTTGCCTTTGAGGACCTTCATGCGATGGGTCAACTGACGGATCGCGTAAAGCTGCATCAACACCAGCAGGATCACCATCGGGATCTGCAGCAGGCTCAGCGTGTTCAATACATCGTCGCGCTGGGCGGTGATCAGGCGGGTTGGCAATGCGGTCGCCAGGAACCATGGCGAGCCTTCGATAGGGCGCATGAAAAACGTGCTGGCCTCGCCCTTGTTGTCGAACTCGACCCGTTGCAGGGGCTGGTCGCGCTTGGCCAGGCCCGCCTTGACCTGGGCGGCGAATGGCGAGGTGGACTCCAGTTCGCTGATGTTTTTCAGCACGATCGGCCCGCTGATCCGCGAGCTGTTGCTGATGATCTTGCCATCACCTTCGACGATCAGCATCTCGGCGCTCAGTTCGGCTTCCTTGCGTGCAATCAGGTCGTTGAAGAAGCCCAGGGTCACGTCAATGGTGGAGACGCCATAAGGCACGCCATTCTTCTGGATCGCCATGGCGCAGTTGGTGCGCGGTTCGGCGCTGGCGTCATCTTTATAGGCCGCGGCCCAGGCGCATTTGCCAGGTGGGGTGGCCATGCCGCCTTTGTGCCAGGGTTGTTCGTAATAGTTGGGCGCGGCGTCACTGTTCCAGAAGGTATTGACCGCCAGCTTGCCGGACGCGTCGCGGTGCCAGAACGTGCTGAATTTGTTGCGCCCCTCGGCCCGCTGATTGGGCAACGGCCAGATTCCGCCGCCGAAGACTTTCAGTTCGCCGTACTGGTCTACCAGGCCGGGCAGTACCTTGTCGATGGCATCGCTGTCGAGCAGCGGGATGGTCTGGGTGATGCTGCGCTGCTGGGCTTGAACCTTGTTCAGTTCGCCCTGGATCTGTTCGGCGACCTCGGCAATGCGGTTCAACGCCACTTGCTCTTCGGTGTGGCGCAGTTTGGGCGCGACCAGGTAGCTGATGCCCAGCACGGTCAGGATGGACAATACCAGCATGAACACAATCAAAAAGAGCGTGTAGCGGGCCTGGATGGTGCGCAATGAAGGCATGTGGAGTCCTTGCACGAAGGCGTCTTGCAGAAACAAGTTGGGATGGGCGTACCAAATTGTATCGGCGTCCTTGCCAAGAGCTTGAGTGCAGGTCGTGATGTCAGGCGGCCGAGCTCGCCTGAGTGTTTTTCCAGGCTTGAGCGTGCGCCTGCAATTCATCGTGAAGCCGTTGCATCGGCGCTGACTGCAGCGTGAGCCTGCGCACCTGTGCGATACGGTGAAACAGCGCCTGCCAGCCGTGCGTGCCGTCGTTGGGGATTATTCCGGTGAAGAAGAAGCCGGCGGCCATCAGCAGGCGGTAGTCAGTGCAAAAGTGCCGGCCGAGGCCGAGTCGCACCGAAAGCGGCCAATGGGCTGGCAGGTGTCGCAACTGCCCGACGAGACAGGCATCCATGCGCTCGGCGACGATGTCGATTCGTCCCGGCAAATGGCTGACTCGCAACGGCTGTATCCCCGTTGGAGTCTCGTCCAGGGTGGTGCCGAATTGCGATGCCAAGGGACCCATCAGCCATTGGTATTGCGCAGGCCATTGGAGATGCGGCAACGGTCGATCGTTGTCGCCGCTGACCTGACAGCCAATCACGATGGTTTCGGCCTGGTCGGTGGCGAACGGAGAGGGCACGAAATCGGGCAGCAAGCCGGTGTCATGAAAACCGAGCCGTTGTGCCAGCCGCTGGCTGTAACGATGACTGGTGACCTGTTTGATCGATAACCTGGCGAGCCCGAGCGCCTGGCAACGGTCCAGGAGTTGCCGCCCCAGCCGCGTGGCAATCTGCCCGCCCTGCAAATCGGGGTCCACCGCCATCAGCGCGAGCTCGGCGTCCTGGGTCGTGGGCTGCAGGCGACACAGTGCGGCATGACCGACCACGCGCTCGCCGATCACGGCGACTAACGAATGCCAGCGGCCCTGAAGATGGTGCTGGCAGATCATCTGCGGCATGTAGACATCTGGCGAGACGTAATGATCGCCATACACTCGGCGGAACAGCTCGCAGGTGCCGGCGCTGTCCGTGGGGCTGAACGGCCTGATGACCACGTGGCTCATGGGAGGCTCCTTGCTGGCGGCATACCGTAGACCCGACGATCGATGATCGACAGGTGCTTGCCGGAACGGGGATGGCGTTCCAGATCCTGTGCGTTGCAGGTCTGGACGTCCACGCGGATTTGATCGAGGCCTGGATATTGCTCGATCAAGGCGTCTTTCAACGCTTGCGAGCGCGTTTGACCAGCGTTCGCCGGTGCATCGGGTAGCCACTTGAGCAACACGCGATCATTGTCCTGGACGTGCTCGATAATCAGCTGCCATTGAAGATCGCCGCCCATGCGCCGGACGACGTGGTTGATTTCTTCCGGAAATAGCGACAGCACGCCAACCCGAACGCGACGGCTCTGCGCGCTGCGCCCTTGCAGGACGAACTTGCGCTGTGGCGTGCCGGCAGGTTCGCACCAGCTGGCCCGATCTCCCACTGGGTATCTCAGGATCGGCATCAGGGTCCGGGTGAGGTTGGTCACCACCAGGTTTCCGGTCTGACCGCAGGCATCGATGACCTCACCGCTCAGGTCGTCGATGATCTCGACCCGTGTCTGTTCGTCAAAAACACGATGCTCGCCCAAGCCGCAATCGGGTGTGCTGGCGCCGACCAGGCCGGCATCCACGCTGGCGTATCCGATCGATGCAAAGCGCGCGTGGGGGAACGCACGCTTCAAGGTCGGCATCTGGCTTTCGAACAGGTTCTCGCCGCCAAACAGGACGGTGGTGATCTGTGGCAGCGCTCGTTCCTGCCCATTGACATGGCTGGCAAAGGCCAACAGGTGCGCAGGCACGCCCACCAGCACGTTGATGCGGTGGGCGGCGATGGCCTCGGCCAACACGTCGAGCTCCACCGAGCCGGTGAAGGGGAACTCGGTGATGGGTACATCCACGCTGCAAAGAGCACCGTGAATAAACAGGAAGCTTGCGTACAGGTCTCCGGAAAAAAACAGATTGGCGATACGATCCCCCGCGACCAGTTGGGCTGACAGGCTGCGGCCGAAGCAGTCAAGCATCAGTTGCCATTCGGCGTGGGTGTACACAGACAATTTGCCCTGGCTGGTCGTGCCGCCGGTTTTGAAAACCAGTGCATCCCTGACGTTGTCGGTCAGTACCTGCCAATTATCCAGGTCATGGCTGTCTTTCCAGTATTCATTTACATCGACAACCGGTAATCGTTCGAACTTGCATCCCTGGGCGGGCAAATGGCTTAGCTGCGTCTTATAGAACGCTGAATGCGTGCGGATGTGATTGAGCCATTGTTCGTAAGATAATGAAGCGCTCATCAGGATTCTCTCAAGGTTCAAGAAACAACGGGCGAGATCAACTCGCCAGCTAATCGGCGGTCAATCACCAGCGGGACTTTGCCGCTGTGTTTATTGCGCTCGAAGCGTTCTACCGGACAACGCTGGACTTCCAGGACCAGCAACCCAGCGGCGACGGACGTGCGCAGCGGCGCGATATCCAGCACCTGGCGACGAACCGTTTCGGTCTCGCTATCGACGCGAATCAGCAAGCGTTCACAACCGCCGTTCTGATGGTCGAGCACGATCTGCATTGCCGCTTGCGCCCGCTCGACCAGGTCCTTGGTGTTGATGAACTCCGTGGCGATGCGTACCAGGCGGCCATGGCGCTCGCGCAGTTCGAATCTCGGCGACTCCAGGCCACACGTGCATGAACCCGATAGCCAACGTCCGAGGTCGCCGACTTCATAGCGCTGGAGGGCGCGCGCCTGGCGCTCGCGGGAAGTGAACAGCAGGCGTCCGGTTTCCCCGAGGCCGACCGGCGCGTCATCTTCCAGGCGGACGATTTCCAAGGATTGGATATCGTCCATGAGATGGAACACACCGTTGCCGCCGGCGATGCAGGCGTGACCGAGGGGCCCTGCGTCGACGGTGCCGTAGATAGCCGAGCAAATGTAGGTGACGCCACATTGCTGCAATAGCTGTCGGCTTTCTTGCCCCAGGTGTTCGCCGCCCAACATGACTTTGCGCACGCCACCGTAGCCCTGCAGCGTCGGCTGCTGGCTGGAGAACAGGCGATGCAAGGTACTCGGCATGCCGACCACCGTGTTGATCCGGTGGTCGACAATCAGCTTGGCGATTTCGTCGAAGTTGTCGTCTGGTGGTGCGCTCATGGGGAAATGCACGACATTCATCTGTTCGAGGATTTTCGTGAAACTGAGGAATCCGCCGTACAGGCTGCCGCCGTAGAAAAGATTGATGACCCGGTCCTGCGCAGGGTCCAGGCCCGCCGCGCGCAGTCCGTCGGCGGCAGCGCGCATGTGGCGGTAGAAATCCCGGTGACTGTAGGGCGATAGCACCGGTGCGCCGCTGCTGCCGCCGGAGCGGAAGAACAACTGTGCTTGAGGGGCTGGAGGCAGCGCCATGAAGGCGGTCTTGTCCAGGATCGGTGTCGAGGGGCACAGCGATAACGCGGCCGGGGACGCATCCAGTGTGACGCGATGATGGGCGACTTGCGCTTCGAGGCCGACCGATACGCGGCGACTCAATCGCTGCAACGCATAAACACCATCGTGGGGCTCACCATCATAGCCTTGCTGGATCTGCGCGGTGGAGGTCACGCGAGTGACGCCGGCGGTTATCAGGCGGCGTGCCAGAGCGGGTGCTCGTTCCGGTTCGCAGATGAGGGCGCAGCTCTGCAGCACATTGCGCCATGGCAGTAAGGTTTCAGCGAGCATTCCTTCAGGCACTGGTCGCAAGAGCAACGTTCGAAACAGCGGCGAGGGTTGCAGCGCGTGGTGATGCTCCCAGAGGATGCGCCAGCCGTTACCCGACCAGACCTGGCCGGTTTTTCCCGCGAAGCTGTAATCCAGGCGGGCCAGCGCCGTTCGGGTGGTGATTTCACACGCTTCGGCGGCGGTGGTTTCCAGCGCGGGCCAGTGCTCGGCCCGGCGTTCGAAAGCGGCAGCCAGGGCGTCGCCCAATGCTTGCATCCGGGCAGGCTCGTCGCTGTCGACCAGCAGCCATTGTGGGCTGGAGCACGCTTGCTGATCGAGGCGGCAGATCTCATCCACCAGGCTATCGAGCGCCTGCGCGCTGGCAGCGAGAGAGCAAATATAGGCGAAGCTGATCCGATGGCCCCAATCGATCCAGCGGCAGCCGCTGGGAAGCTGCTCGCGCAATGCTGTCAGGGCCGTCTCGCCGCCCCAAGCGCTGACGCCTTGTGCCAGTGCGAAGAGGCGGCCGGTTTCCTGGGCGGGCACGGGCAATACCGCCAGGTAATCACGCAGGCGGCCACTCGGGTCGCACGCCAGGAATGCCGCGAGCAGCCGCGCCGTGAAGTCACCGTCACGGGTACTGGGTCGTAGCCAGTTCACATTGCCCGCCAACAGGCCTTCCACTGCCGCGCAAAATCCCAGCAAGGGTGAATTGCCCGGCGTCACATGCACCACCAGGCCCAGGGGCTGCCAGCTTTCGAAGGGCCCGTCACAGTAATCGATCCGCCGTAACGAGCGCGGGGTCAGGCCCAGTTCGCGCTCCAGCTTGAGGCTCAGGTGCGTGCGGTCACAGAAGGCGATCAGGGCCTGGCGCTGTTCCTCGTCGAGCATCGGGACCGGGTCGGACGTGCGCAGCCTCTGCACGAACGCTTCTGCGCAATCGAACACCTCTTCGCTGCGGGGCGGCTGGTCCAGGAGGGCGGGCAGCTGTGCTTGCAGATGTTCAAGTGCTGCATCGAGCGCCAGTTCGGCGTTCAGTTGACCATTGATGAGGTACATATCAGTTTTCCTTGATCAGTTCAGCGGCGGCCATGGCGCAGCTTCGGCTGGCACTGGTGCCGGCCCGGCCGTGCAGTTCGAACCATTGAGTGGACAGGCCGCATTCGCAGTTGGCCGGATGCAGGGTTGCCAGGTCGCTCATCACCACGGCGTGTGCCGGACTGGACGAGATGTAGGGGGCGACGAACGACAGCAAACCGGGTTCGCCCAGCGGCTGGACACTGAAGTCCGAGGGGTGACGTACGAAAATTTTCGAATAGACCGGTACGTGGAATCGATGATGATCGCACTCGATGTAAGGCACAGCGTGCTCGACCGCGCCGTAGCCGTCGCGGCACCGATCGGCGTCGATGCCCAATTGCCGGGTGATGCGTTGATAGACCTGATGGCGGGGGATTTCCTGGGCTGCCTGTTTCTTCCACCCCCCACCCAGGAAGACCAGCGATTCGGGGGCAAGCACCAAGTCCGGTACAGCGGTTTCACGCATGCGTTCGAGGACATGCCACAACAGGGCAGGGAAACCGAAGATCCGCACCGGCAGGCCCTCTTCGGCAAAGGATTGCAGGGCGCTGATCACGCCGAAGACATCGAACTCATGGCCTTTACCGGTGCGTCGCAAGGCATAGGCGACGCGATTGGCCGGTGCGAAGCGACACAGGAACTGATCGGTATACGCCGTGCCGAGCCGATTGGCTGCTTCGGGTTCATGGCTCAAGAGCAGGTAGTTACACGGCGTATCAGGCGTAGACCAGCCGTAATGCTCGAAGATTCTCGCCACCATGCCTTGGGCCGCGGTGATGCTGCGCTCGTCATAACGCATGCGGCTTTTCTGGCCGCTGGTGCCGGAGGACGTGAGCTCCAGTGCGTCTTCGGCGGTGGAGCTAAGCACTAATCGCTGCTTGAAATAGCTGGCGTAAATGGGCGGCAGGCGCGACCAGTCAGTCAAATGCTCCAGGTCATTGACACAGAGCCCGTTGGCGTTGAGCCAATGTTCATAGCCGGGTGTGTGCTGACAGTGGAACAGGCTGATTTCGGCCATGGCTTTATCGAACAGCCCCGGCGGCACCGAATCGCAGCCATACGGCTGGGGCAACGCGCATAGCGCATCGGCATGGGGAAAGTGACTCATCAGGTAATCCTCAGGGAAGGAGGGAAGGTAAATTCAGACGTGAGCGGCGGGTTGTGATGAAAACAGGCGCAATGCAACGAGGCAGCTCAGCCCGGCGATGCCGACCATCAACGCGAAGGATTCCAGGCTCGCCCCGGCACCCAGCAGCGCCAGCAGTGAGCCCACCGCGCTCATCACCGCAATGGAAATCATCCCGACCATGGCCGAGACCAATCCTTTGCTGTCGTCGCTGGCGAATAGGGCCAGTCGGTACAACGCGGCATTGCCCATGCCGAGCCCGACCGCGTACAGCGACAGGGCGCTGACCAGTACGGGAAGAGAGAGGGCGAATTGACTGGCGACCACCAAGGCGATCAGGCCCGTACAGAACGGCAACAGGCTGTAGCCAACCACTCGACGCACGCCGACACGTTCCACCAGGGCGTTGAGCAGCAGATTGCCGAGGATGACCGCCGAGAAAACCGGAATCTGCCAGATGCCGTAGAGCAGTGGAGAAAGGCCCTGGCCCTGGATCAACAACAGTGGAGACAGGCCGATCCAGGCGATCAGGGGCAGGCTCATCAACCCCAGCGCGACGCTGGCCGACATGAACCCCACATGGCCCAGCAGCGCGCCGTAGCGCCGGACCAGCGAACGCATGTCCAGTGGTTGAGCGGGAGGAGTGTTATCGGCGAGTCGAGCCGCGGCGCTATTTCCCGGCATGAACCACCACAAGGCCAGCCAGCCCAACATCCCGAGGCCGGCCAGCAACATGAACAGCTCGCGCCAGGACAGCCATTGCAGCAACAGCCCGCCCGCCAAGGGCCCCAATAGCGGCGAGAGAAGGGCGAGATTGCCCAACAACGCCATGACTTTCACCGCCGTGGACTCGCAAAAGACCTCTTGAATGGCCGGATAGCTGACGGCTATCACGAAGCCCAACCCCATCCCCTGGATCAAGCGCAGCCCATTGAAACCTTGCATGCTGGTGACTTGGGTGATCGCTGCGCAAGCCAGCACGAATCCGGCACACCCAGCCAGCATGAACGGGCGCCGTCCATGGCGATCCGACAGCGGACCGATCAGCCATGGCAACAGGATGCCGCCCAACAGGTACAAGTTGAATGCATAGGGAATTTGATCGGCGGACGCGTCCAGGTCCCGCGTCACCATGAGCATGGCGGGCATGACCAGGTCGCTGGCCATGTAGGTAAGGAGTTCAAAGGCGGCGATTGCCAGGCAGAAGCCTGCCAAGCGAATGGATGAAAAAAGGGGCGGCTGATTTTGCATGAGTTCCCAACGTTGGCTTTCGAAAAGAAGAAATCACTTCTTTTTCGAGAGTACGTGGGTGACGTCCACGGTCGTAAGACGCCTTTTCCTTAGTGAGTAGTGGAAAGCGGACCTGTGCGCGTGGGAAATATCCTTCAGAGAATATTCCATCGCTCGTTGGTAAATAATCTGACGCCCGTTGACGTAGATGACCAATCCTCTACAGGCACAGTCGCGCAGAAATATGCCACGGCTGTAACATATGGCCTTGCTTGCATCGCGCAATGACGTCGGCGAAACAATGTCTAGGCAGCGCGCGGGATGCAGAACGAATCACTTCAGGAAGCTGGCAAATGACTCATTCGCAACGTTTGAAATACTCGATTCTGATCGTCCTCGTCGTCCTGGCAATCATGCTGGGGCTGTCGTGGATGCAGGGCAAGGGCATGATCAGCGAGCAGCTGTTTCAATACATCGCCGTCGCCGTGGCGGTCATCGTAGTGGTGATCAATGGCGTGATGCGGCGCAAGGTCAAGTCTTGAGCGCCGGCTTCAATCCTCGGCCTGGAGCACGGCCATCGCACGGGGGTGCAGGCAGTAGCTCTTATCCGGGTTGAGGGTCACGACCCCCTCGCTGCACAGGCGCTTCAACACCTCGCGCACGCTGAGAAAGGACAAGGGAATGTCCAGCCCCAACAACTGACTGTGCACCCCGCGCACGCCCAGGCTGCGGTTTTCATGGGCGGCCTTGAGCAGCGCGTCGATGACTTTGAGGCGAATCAGGCTGGTCCTGAGCCCGAAACTCTTGAGCAAGCGCCTGATGTGCTCATTGCCGCCGCGCTCTGTCGGCCTGTCGAATACACGGTGGGGGGCGCTCAGCGAGACGCCGGTCGCCCTTGGCTTGCCCTCCATGGGCAGTTGCGCGTTACGCATGCAAAAACTCCTTACCAGCCTGATCAGAAAAGGTCACGGATACTCTCCTGTAATAGGACGAACGAGGACGCACAATCATGAGGGCCATGATGTGAAAAAATTGCCCTTGCTGCGTCAAACCCCCGCGTTCAAAAGGCTGCCAGTCATTAATTTTTTTTCATCCGGTTCGTTTTCAAGGTAGGCACATTCCGGTCCAGCAGGCGGCATGTAATTTCCCAGGCGGGCCGGTTGTTTGTCTTCTGTGGCACCCGGTAGCCGTCCTGGTTTCTGCAGTTTTCATCAGGAGTGAACGTGAGAATGTCCGGGCAGTTATCGAGGATGGGCCTCGCAGGCGCTTTTCTGGGGATAGCCCTCGGGCTCAGCCCCGTGGTCGATGCGCAAGACGAGGGGCAGCAGGCCAGTGCCGAGATCCGTCGCACCCGTTTTGGCATACCGCATATCCGCGCGCAGGATGAACGCGGGCTGGGTTATGGCATCGGCTACGCCTACGCCCAGGACAACCTGTGCCTGCTGGCCAATGAGATCGTCACGGTCAACGCCCAGCGCTCGCGCTATTTCGGGCCGGCGCAGGTCACGGTCGAACGGCGGGAGAACCGCGTCAGCGATCTGTTCTTCAACTGGCTCAACACCCCGCAAGCGGTTTCCGGTTTCTGGCAGGCCCAGACGCCCCAAGTGCAGCAACTGGTCGAAGGCTACGTGGCGGGTTACAACCGTGCGCTGTTCGAACGCAAGGCCCAAGGCCTGCCCGAACAATGTGCCAGCGAGTGGGTGCGGCCGATCACCGCGCTGGACCTGGTCAAGTTGACCCGCCGGCTGTTGGTGGAAGGCGGCGTCGGCCAGTTCGCCGAGGCCCTGGCCGGCGCGCAACCGCCCAAGGCGAGCGCGTTCGCGGGTGCGCCGGCCGCCGGTTTCGCGGCTGCCGCAACCCGGCAGCAGCGTTTTGCCCTGGAGCGCGGCAGCAATGCGCTGGCCATCGGCAGCGAGCGCTCGTTCAACGGCCGCGGGATGTTGCTGGCGAACCCGCATTTTCCGTGGCTGGGCGGCATGCGTTTCTACCAGATGCACCTGACCATCCCCGGCAAGCTGGACGTCATGGGCGCGGCGCTGCCCGGCCTGCCGATGATCAACATCGGTTTCAGCCAGCACCTGGCCTGGACCCACACCGTCGACAGCTCAAAACATTTCACCCTGTACCGCCTGCAACTCGACCCGAAGGACCCGACCCGCTATCTGCTCGACGGCACGTCTGTGCCGATGAGCCAGCAGACGGTCGCGGTGGACGTCAAGCAACCTGACGGCCAGGTGTAGACGATTTCCCGAGTGGTCTATGGCTCGCGGTTCGGCCCGATCGTGCAATGGCCTGGCCGGTTGGACTGGGATAACCGGTTCGCCTACAGCCTGCGGGACGCGAACCTGGAAAACGATCGCGTGTTGGCCCAGTGGTACGCCATGAACAGGGCGGTCACGCTCAAGGATCTGCAGGACGCCGTCCATAAGATCCAGGGTATTCCCTGGGTCAATACCCTGGCGGTGGATGACCATGGGCAAAGCCTCTACATGAACGTGTCGGTGGTGCCGAACGTCGACGCCGACAAACTGGCCCGATGCAGCGACCCCAGGGTTGGGTTACGACTGATCGTGCTGGATGGCTCGCGCAGCGAGTGTGCCTGGGGCATCGATTCCAAAGCCATGCAAAAAGGCATCTATGCCGCCGACAGGCTTCCGCAGTTGTTGCGCCGCGATTACGTGCAGAACTCCAACGATTCGGCCTGGATGGTCAACCCTGCACAGCCGCTGTCCGGTTACTCCCCGGTGATCAGCCAGCAAGGCCAGCCCCTGGGACTGCGGGCGCGTTTTGCGCTGGAGCGAATGGGCCAGTTGGCCAAGAACGGGCCGGTGAAGGTCGAGGATTTGCAGCGCATGGTCATGGACGACCAGGTTTACCTGGCTGACCAGGTGATGCCGGACCTGCTCGGCGTGTGCGCCGGTGACCTGGGCGCCGATGCGTCGGCATTGGGCCAGGCTTGTGCCAGCCTCAAGGCCTGGGATCGCAAGGCCGGCCTGAATAGCGGCCTGGGGTTCGTGCATTTCCAGCACATCATGGACCGGTTGCAGGCGGTGCCTGATTCATGGCGCGTCGCCTTCGACCCCAAAGATCCGCAACACACCCCGCGCGGCCTGGCGATCGAGCGTCCGGCCGTGCTCAAGGCCGTGCGCGATGCCATGCTGGCTTCGGTGGAGGCGGTGAAGGTCGCCGGGTTGTCGAAAGACAGCCAATGGCAAGACGTCCAGGTGGCCAGCAGCGGCAGCCGCCGGACACCGATTCACGGCGGTCCCGGGGAGCTGTGCATCTACAACGCGATCCAGAGCGTGCCGGGGGCGAACGGCAAGCGGGAGGTGGTCAGTGGGACCAGTTATCTGCAAGTGGTGACGTTTGACGGCAACGGTCCGCAGGCCCAGGGATTGTTGGCATTCTCCCTCTCCAGCGACCCGGCATCGCCTTATTCGACGGACCAGACCCAGGCCTTTTCGCAAAAGCAGTGGAGTGTGCTGCCATTCACTGAACAGCAGATCAAGGCCGATCCGCACTATCAGGCGTTGATTATCCGCGAGCGTGATGAAACGGGCAGGGTGGCGACGCAATAACCATCACATTCAGAAGGAGGCAGGCTGGCCCACCGCTATCGCGAGCAAGCTCGCTCCCACAGGGGAAGCCTTCAGTTATTGGACCGGCCGCTGCCCGATGGAATTGAGGACCGGGTTGCCGTCCTTGTTCTGTGTCAGGTAGACCGGCAGGACTTTGGGCAGCGAAAGCACCAGGTTCTGCACTTCGCTGATGTTGTAGACGCCACCGATACGCAGGCCGCCGGTGCTGTTATCGGCCAGCATGACGGGCCGGTCGAGGTAGCGGTTGATCAGAGGCAGTGCATCGCTCAGGGCGAGGTTATCCAGCACCAGCTTGCCGTTGCGCCACGCCAGCGAACTGTCATTGGGGCCTGTCTCACGTACTTGCGGTTGCGGGTCGCCCGCCTTGTAGCTGGCCTGCATGCCCGGGGAAAGCGGCAGGCCGTCGCGGGTGAGGGCCTGGTTGCTGGTCACCCTCACCGAACCTTCCAGTAGCGAAACCCGTACATGGTCCTGGTACATCCAAACGTTGAAGCGTGTGCCGGTCACGCGCACCTGGCCTTGGCCGGCCCGAACGACAAACGGGTGCTGTTTGTCATGACTGACATCAAAAAACGCCTCGCCTTTTTTCAGTGTTACCCGGCGTTCGTTTTTGTAGTTGGCAAATACCAGCTCACTGCCCAGGTTGAGCTCTACCTGGCTACCGTCGCCCAGGATGACATGGCGAACGCTGGCGCCGGCTTCGAAGCGCTGGTAGGAATTGGCAATCCAGCCCAGGTTCCAGCCAGTGTAAGCAGCGATGGGCAGGCCCACTGCGAGCACCGCAGCGGCGACCGCCAACCGGCTCCAGCGCGACCGGTGGCGAGGCGCTGGGGCGGCCGGTGCCGACTCGACGCGCGGCAGATGATCGGCAACAGCCCAGATTTCCAGCATGGCTTCGTATTCGAACGCATGCAGGGGATCGGCATCGTGCCACTGTTTGAACGCCTGCCGTTCGGCATCGGTGCAATCGACGGCATGCAAGCGCATGCACCAATGGGCAGCGGCATCGGTGATGGCGTCGTATTCGGCTTCCGAGAGGGTATGTTGGGTCATTGACTCTTCCTGGTTTGCCGCATTCTAACCTCCGGCATGAGCCGCCGAGAACGGCCGTCATGGCGTTTACGCATCAATGAACCTGTTTTTCACTCAAACATTCGTCGTAGCCAACCGTCGCATACTGTGCAAGATCAACCACTCAAACCGTTTACGGCAGGCGATTTAGCGGGACGGGCTGGGGTCGAGTTGGCGTCCCAATTCACAAATCAAGAGCGTGATCGAGTCGGCGTTGCGAAGTATGACGTCGATGCGCTTGTCCGGCAAAATCGGATCGAGAAAATCATCGCGCGCGTTATCCATGGTTCTGGCGCCGGTTATCTTCAGGATTTCCCGGGTGGTTTCCTTGTGCCCAGGCAACAGTTCCAGCTTCTTATAGGTGTTGTCCTTAGTGTCCAACTGCGTGAACAGTTTTGCTTTTGGTGTGGTTAATGAAAGCCCGTGGAGTTGCAGGTTTTGTTGCTTTTCATATTGCGCTCGACCTAAATAAGTCGCGGTGGAAATCAAGTCGAGGAACGGCAACGCGGCGTCCAGATAGACAATATCGAGGGTATTGAACAACTGATGGGAGATTTCATGAATGAAAGTCGCTCCCTGGGCGTGGGCGTCGACATTAAAGAATTCCGGTACGACGGTTTTATACCAGTCCAAGCCCGGATCGAAGAAGAATTGCGTGAGGTAGATTCTGCCGTTGGCCGCAGGTTCGAGCACGAAAGCCGTCGCTCTGTCTTCCAGGTATTTGAGGTTGCCGACCACAATGCGCTCGGCATTTTGCAGTTCCCAGGAGGGATCGGCCAATGTCTGGCATATGGGTGTGATTGCCGCTTCTATCTTGCTGATGAGGCGGGCATCAATGCGGCTGACACCAAAAAACGTATTAAGAAAGTCATTCACTCGAGCACCCACCAGTCCCTGGCGTTTGAATTGATCAAGATTGGAAAGGGTATTGAACGAGTACAACCTTGCGGTCTCCAGTGCTTGCACAATCATGTTTGCCCGGTGCGGATATTTCCTGCGTATCTCAGCCATGCCCCGCGCTTCGATATTCAGCGAGCCCTTGGCCTTGAAGTCGCTATAGGTGATGGCCATTTTTGAACCTGCTTTGCCAAAGCGTATGGTTTGGCGTTGCGGATCAAGTTCCCATGTCCGACCATCCGGCGACTTGCTCAATAACGGTCCCTCTGCGTGCTCATGCACGACTCGCCAGGTTTGGCCGGCTTGCGCCACTTGGAAGACTTTGCCGGCAAGGGGGACATAAAATTTGCCGCTTTCCAGTGCCTTATAGGTGCCGTCGATCAGGTCTTTTTGCAGGCCCGACAGGCTGATACCCGTGGCCTCGAAGACGTTCAGGTCGGTACGGATCTGGGAGGTGGACGCGATGTCCTTCCAGCGAGTCGCCAATGTGGCTCGTTGCGAGAGGGGGGCGATGGGGTCGAGAAGACCGAATGTATCTTCACGATTCATCAGGCCCAACGACACCATTTCCGCGGCACCGGCGATAAAGTCGTACAGGCCGGTTTTCCAGTCGTGCTGCTGCAGGGCTTCAGATGAGGCCTTGAAGTCCTGGTAGCTTTCCCAAAGCGTTTCGATAAAGGTCAGTTTGCCCGCCAACTGCTTCGCGACCAACTTGACGCCGGAGCTGAACAGCCGCAGGACCGTTGCCCAGTCAACCTGACGGTTGTCCTTTGTTTGTGTGGTGAGCATGTCGGCTAACAATGCCGCATTGTCATCGAACAATGTATCGAACAGGTTGGTCTGGACCGGGTTCGAGGCCAGGGTGATTTCCGATCGCTGGCCGAGCGTGGCGGTGAACAGGTTTCTGAAAGTGGCCTGCTGGTTCTCGGGAAGTCGGCGAATCAGCAGGTCCTGAAGCATTCCTGGTGTATTGAATGCGGCAACGACGCTTTCTTCATCCTTGAACTCGGTGAAGTGCAATCCCTCGTGGTAGGGCGAATACAGGACTTGCGGGCTTGTTGTATCGACACTCGAACCGATCAAGTAAAGCCCCAACGCTTTGACCGGCGTGGCGCCGCCAGTCTTGATCAACTCCAGGGGACGAATAAACGCGTCGGCACCGTCAACCGCTGTGCGAGCGACGGCATCGGGCATGTCCATCACCTGGCGGATCAAGTCAAAGGCCGGGAGGGAAAGGTGTTGCTGCAGATAGCGGGCATGGGCGTATTGCAGCATCTGCCAGGGCATTTGTTGGCCAAAGGCGGTTTTTCTTTGTTGGGCGTGCGCGGTGCTACCGGACAGCGTTTGCACAACTTGTTTTTTATAGGCGGTCGAGATATCCAATGAAGACAGCATCTGCCTGACAGCGGCCTCGTTCAGGCCGTCCGGCAGTTTCTGCGTGGATGTGGAAGATACCTTGAATCCGTTGCGGGTCACTTCAATGTGATTTAGCGCAAAGTCGGTCAGTGAACTGGCCGGCCCCACTATGGCGAGGTTCGGTGTGATCTGGATGGTGTCGGGGTCCAGGTTCGTGGCAGCGAAGCGTGCGTTCAGCAGTGCCTTGAGTTTATTGCGCACATAGGTGGGCAGCGGCTCTATGCCGTCCAGATAGTCCTTGCCATCGGCCACGCTGTTTTTATATTGCTCAAGCAATTCAATGTGCAGGCGTTGATCGTCAAGCGCCGCTGTGCCGAGCCAGGCGGGAAGTTTCTGTTGCCACTTATGAGTCCGGGCAATGTGTGTGGCCCGCTTGAGGTTGGTAGGCGCGCCTTTTTTCAACAATGCCTGAAGGCTTTTTAATAATGCATTGCCGGTCAGTTGCCAATTTCCGGCTTTTAACGTGCTCAGATAAGCGTGCTCGGCCTCAAAGTGCCTGATGAATGAACTCATCCGATTCACCAGCACGTTGTCTTCGATCAGTTCGTATGCCTTGAGTTGATAGCGCCCATGAGGCTTGCGTTGGGCCGGCGTGAGGTTGGCGAGCAAGCCAAAGCGTTTTCGGGAATCGAGCAGGTGTCGATTCAATTGCTGGGTGGCCACTTCCTCGGACGAAAAAGCCTGCAAGCCATCGGCGGGCGTCCAGAGGATCGCCATGCCCGAATAGGGCGTATCGAGTCCTCCACGCTCGGTTAATAGAAAGCAGTTGGCAAGGGGCAGGTGAGTGGTCCGGTGCTCTTCGCAGCAGGTTAGCGTCAGCGAATAGACATCTGGCCGGAAGCCCCTGACCCCGATACGTTGCGAACGGTCCGGGTACTCTGAGTCGTAGGCAAAAACGCTTCTGATCAGGTCATTGGCAATCGACGGCAGGCTCTCGCCAAGGTCCCGGAGTTCGGCCTCGGCGCGTATCCCTACGGAAAAGACATTGGTCAGTTCAGGCAGCAATTGCCAGAGTCCATTGTGCAGCGAAGTGTTGTGGGAAGTCGGCAATCGGGTAAAGAGGCCATCAAACGCCGCTTCGACATCGGTATAGCTCTTGACCTTTCTTTCCAGTTGATCGGCCATGAAATTGGACGGACGCAGGCCTCCATGAAAGGCAGGATGAGTCCCCCAATGTCCTGCGGTTGGCTGGCTTAGCAGGCTTTTGTTGATGAGGGCGCGTATATCCAACGCCTTGTCGATGAGCGGATGGATGTCGACATCGCCCTGGCGAGACATTTCCAGTGCGTAATGGAGATTATTCTTCTGTTTTTCGATGATTGCGTTCGCCAGGGATTCGGACACCGGTAAATCCAGGGGCTTGCCCGAGATCTGTGGCTGGTCAAAGCGCAGGAAACGGTTGCGTTCTTCCAGACTCAGGAGGCTGTAGAGTGCCTCCTTTTGCTCAGTGCTTGCGGGGTTACCCAACAGCGCAGCTTTGAAACCCAGATGGTTGTCTATCTTCTGAAGGCCATGAACGGGGGTGTAGAGATAGTTTCCTTTGGCGCTGATCATCAAGGAACCTGCAAGTTCTACAAAGTGCGGCTCATACTCCCAGAAGCGAATCGTTTCGATGAACAGCAACGCCTCGTCCCGGCGGGAGGGTCTGAACAGTCGGAGCAACTCCCGACTTTGCACGTCCGTCAGTTGTCCTTTTCCCCGCTCGACCAGGATGGTCGCCCAAAGCCCATCGTGGATGACTTGGGCAAGCAGTTTTCGCCGAGATATATAAAAGTGGGTCGCCTTGCTTTCCCAAAAGGCATCGATGCAACCGATAAGCGTCGGAATCAGTTTCCTGGCAACGCCCTTTATGATGTTTTCCCATTGCTGCGGGCTGTAGGACGATTCGGGCGTACCCGGATGGGTCAGATCGATGTCATGCCCGACAGGCCAGCCCTGATGATGGAAGTAGCCGAGGACAGCGTCGCCCAGTGGAACGCTTTCGGTCACCTGGATTGCCTTTGGAACGCCCAGGCGAGTCCCCTTGTTGAATGCCACGCGGATCTGTCGATGATCCAGATTCGGCAGCGCCTCGTTCAATACCTGGTCAAGCATCGATCTTAACGAGGGCAATTTGATCAGCTCATTCACCATGGACAGGGCATTGAGGCTCTGGGCGTACTCGATGGATTCGAGCTGGGTCTTGAAAACATCCTTTTCGATCAGTTGCCGGGTTTGCTTGATGTCGGTGGTGCTGTTCAGTTCGCTGCGTTGGGAAAGCGACAAGAGACGAAACAGATCCTCGCGTTGCGCCGTGTCCTGGCGCATTTGCTGAATCCCCTCTTCGAGGGCTGCGAGGTTGTTGTATTTTTTGATTCCACCCGTCGGCGTGTAGAGGTACGCGGGGTGGGTGCTTGTCGCGCGGTTGTCTGACGAGGCGCTGAGGGCAAAGCAGCCGGCCAGTGCAATGGGCGGTTTTTCTTCGGCTTGCAACAGAATGGTTTCGGCGAACATGGAGGGTGTCTGAGCTGCGCGCTGCGTGTGGTCGGGCAGGGCGATGTGCTGCAACCAGTCGAGGTCTGCCTGCGTCAAGCCATGGGTGGCGTTCAACTCGTCCAGGCGACGGGCGTGCAATACCTCGGGAAATAAAAGTGGCTTGGTTTCAGTGAGCATCGTTGCTTCTCGATCAGGGCGCCTCAAAGCGGCGCGAACGTGGAGGAAGCCGCCAGACTAGGCAACGATGAATGAGCAAGGGTGGTACATAGTTACCGCAGGCTGGTTTTCGACCTGCCAGCCCGGGCAGATGCCGTGGACAAGCATTGACAGTGCGCGCCTGAAACGGTGTTTAATCACCCGGCGGGTCCCTTTACGCTGTTGCTACCTCCAACAATCATTCTGGAGCTTCAGATGTCTGCGCCATCCGATCATGCCGCTTCTTGCACCTTGTCTTTCGATGCTCTGGTGAGCTTGCTGGAGAAAATTTTCCTGCGTCATGGCACGTCGACCGAAGTCGCCCGTTGCCTGGCTGAAAACTGCGCCGGGGCCGAGCGCGACGGCGCCCACAGCCATGGGGTGTTTCGCATTCCCGGTTATGTCTCGACACTCGACAGCGGTTGGGTCAACGGCAAGGCCGTGCCGGTGGTCGAGGACGTCGCGTCAGGGTTCGTCGCCGTGGACGCCGGCAACGGGTTTGCCCAGCCGGCCCTGGCTGCAGCGCGTCCATTGCTGGTGGCGAAGGCCCGCAGCGCCGGTATTGCCGTCCTGGCCATTCGCAACTCCCATCACTTCGCCGCCCTCTGGCCGGATGTCGAGCCGTTTGCCTATGAAGGCCTGGTGGCGTTGAGCGTGGTCAACAGCATGACGTGCGTGGTGCCCCATGGTGCAGACCGTCCATTGTTCGGCACCAATCCCATTGCCTTCGCCGCGCCACGGGCTGGCGGTGAGCCGATTGTCTTCGACCTTGCCACCAGCGCCATTGCCCACGGCGACGTACAGATTGCTGCCCGCAAGGGCGAGTTGTTGCCGCCAGGAATGGGCGTGGACAGCCTTGGCCAGCCGACCCGCGACCCCAAGGCGATTCTCGAAGGTGGCGCGCTGTTGCCTTTTGGCGGGCACAAGGGTTCGGCGCTGTCGATGATGGTCGAGTTGCTGGCGGCAGCCCTGACGGGCGGCAATTTTTCCTTCGAGTTCGATTGGCACAACCATCCGGGCGCCAAGACGCCTTGGACCGGTCAGTTGTTGATCGTGATCGATCCGAGCAAGACCGCCGGGCAAGACTTCGCCGAGCGCAGCCAGGAACTGGTCAGGCAGATGCATGGCGTCGGGTTGCGGCGCTTGCCGGGAGACCGTCGCCATCGCGAGCGCAGCAAATCCACTGAGCATGGGATTGGCTTGGACGAGCAGACCCTGGCGCAATTGCGCGAGTTGGCAGGGATTTGAACAACCCGCAGTGGCGGCCTCGCTGCCACTGCCTTGCCGTGACACGCTGCGCCAAGCCTTCTACTATGACGGCTTCTTTTCTGTGGAATCGCCTGGATGAGTAAGCCCGGCCAAACGGTGCTGGTTGCGCTGCGCAAGATGATCGCCTCGGGCGAGTTGGCCGCTGGCGAGCGCTTGATGGAAATACCTACGGCCGAGCTGTTCGGCGTTTCGCGCATGCCGGTGCGCATGGCGTTCCGCACCCTGGAGCAGGAAGGGTTGCTGGTGCGCTTCGGCGGACGAGGTTTCCAGGTGCGCTCGGTCAGTGCCGAGCAGATCGCCGGGGCCGTTGAGGTGCGTGGCGTGCTGGAAGGCCTGGCGGCACGGCAGACGGCCGAGCGCGGCTTGTCTGACGGGGCCCGCGCGATACTCGAGCAATGCCTGGTGCAGGGCGATGAACTGTTCGCCAAGGGCTATGTGACCGAGGACGACCTGGAGGTCTATCACGACCTCAACATGCGTTTTCACCAGGTGATCGTCGAAGGCAGCCACAACCCGGCGATTGCCGATGCCCTGGCCCGCAACGATCATCTGCCATTCGCTTCAGTCACCGCCCTGGCGGTGGATCGCCAGAACATGGCCGGCGAATTTCGCCGCTTCAACTATGCCCATATGCAACACCACTCGGTGTTCGATGCCCTGATCAACCGCCAGAGCGGCCGCGCCGAAGCGATCATGCGCGAACATGCCAACGCGACCCTGCGCTACGCCGAAGTGTTCGGCTCGAAACTGGCTGACGAGCGGATGACGGTGATTCTGCGTTCGAAGTAACCCGCCCGGTTGCTGGTAACAGCTGGATTGTCATTTACCAGAAATCCCTCTGTGGGAGCGAGCTTGCTCGCGATAGCGGTGGGTCAGTCACCATCAATGCTGCTGAGCCGACGCCATCGCGAGCAAGCTCGCTCCCACAATGTTTTTCGGTGAATGCAGAATTTGTATTCAGCACCCCCCCCCTGTGGGAGCGAGCTTGCTCGCGATAGCGGTGGGTCAGTCACCATCAATGCTGCTGAGCCGACGCCATCGCGAGCAAGCTCGCTCCCACAATGTTTTTCGGTGAATGCAGGATTTGTATTCAGCACCCCCCCCCTGTGGGAGCGAGCTTGCTCGCGAAAGCGGTGGGTCAGTCACCATCAATGCTGCTGAGCCGACGCCATCGCGAGCAAGCTCGCTCCCACAATGTTTTTCGGTGAATGCAGAATTTGTATTCAGCACAAACCCCCTGTGGGAGCGAGCTTGCTCGCGAAAGCGGTGGGTCAGTCACCATCAATGCTGCAGAACCGACGTCATCGCGAGCAGGCTCGCTCCGACAATGTCCGGTGTTAGAGGTCCAGTACCAGGATAGGCGTCTTGGACCTGGAGCAACACGGCGTGAACTGGTCGTTGCAGGCCTGTTCCGCCTCGGTCAGAAACATGTCTCGATGCTCCGGTACACCTTCCAGCACGCGGGTCAGGCATGTGCCGCAGACACCTTGTTCGCAGGAGATCGGAATCTCGATGCCATGGCTCTCCAATACCTGCACCACACTGCAGTCCGCCGGCACGTCGAACACTTGGCCGCTGCGGGCCAGCTTGACCGAAAAACTGCCATCGGCGTGGGTGTCGGTGGGGGCGGCGGCGAAGTATTCGCGGTGCAGGCAGGCTTCCTGCCAGCCCTGGTTCTTGGCGGTGTCGAGGATGTGCTGCATGAACCCGCCGGGACCGCAGACGTAGAGGTGCACGTCGTCACCGGGCACGGTCAGGACCCTGGCGGCGTCCAGCAGGGTGTCAGGTTCTTCGTCGAAATGCAGGAAGACCCGGTCGGCGTAAGGGGCCTGGCGCAGGCGCTCGACAAAGGCCGCACGGTCCCGGGCGCGAGCGCAGTAATGCAGCTCGAACGCCGCACCGCTCTGCGCCAGGTGCTCGGCCATGCACAGGATCGGCGTAATGCCGATGCCGCCGGCAAACAGCAGGCTGCGACGGGCTTGCGGAGCGAGAGCGAACAAGTTACGCGGCTCGCTGATGTGCAAACGCATGCCTGGCAGGATCAACTCATGCAGGCTGCGCGAACCACCGCGGGACGCCGGGTCCTTGAGCACGCCGATGAGGTAGCGATGCCGCTCCTCGGGATGGTTGCACAGCGAGTACTGGCGAATCAGCCCGCCGGGCAAGTGCACGTCGATATGGGCACCGGCGGTGAAGGCCGGCAGCGGCTCGCCATCGACACGGGTCAATTCGTAGCTGCAGATATCGAGGGCTTCGTTGTGTCGCGCCGCGACCTGGACTTCGATCATGGCCGTTGCTCCGCCGGTTGCGGCTGATGGCTGCTGACGATCAACCCGGCCTGCGGTTCCCGTTCCCGTGCGATCCAGCGCTCCAGCACCCGCCGGGACTGTACGCCGCCCGCGTCGATGTTGAGCTTGAGCAAGTTGCGCTGCGGATGGTCCAGCAGGTTGCGCTGTTGGCGCTCGAGCATTTCCAGGTCTTCGCTGAAAATCTTGCCTTGGCCTTCGCGAATGGACGCGGTGAGGGCTTCATCCTGCGGTTGGAAATGCCGGGCCATGCCCCAGAAGTACCAGATCGACGTCTCGGTTTCCGGCGTGATGAAATCCACTACGATGCTCGACGCCTTGAATTGCGGCGCGGCGTGATAACCGCCGTTGCCGGCATGGGCCACGCCGACTTCGATCAGCACATGGCTGGGCGGGGTGAAACGGCAGATCTGCCAGCGATCCACCGGCACGTCGTCGGCCAGGTTGTTGCCGCGCAAGGCCATGCGCCAGAACGGCGGGGCCATGATGTTTTCCATGTGCCGGGCGGTGACCACTTCATCGCCGTCGACCGTGGTCACCGGCGGCGCCTCGTCGATTTCCTTCTGGCCGATGCTTGAAGCGTGGACGTAGGTTTCGTGGGTCAGGTCCATCAGGTTGTCGATCATCAGGCGATAGTCGCACTGGATATGGAACAGGCCGCCACCGTAGGCCCATTCATCGCTTTCAGCCCATTCCAGATGATGGATCAGCGCCGGGTCGGCCAGCGCCGGGTCACCGGGCCAGACCCAGATGAACCCATGCCGCTCCTGTACCGCAAAGGTCTTGTTGCAAGGAAAGCCTCGTACCCGTTGCCCCGGCATCTCGACGGTCTTGCCGTCGCAGCCCATCACCAAGCCGTGATAGCCGCACACCAGATTGCCGTTTTCGACGTAGCCCAAGGAGAGCGGGGCGCCGCGATGGGGGCAGAAGTCTTCCACGGCCGCAACCTTGCCTTCATGCCCCCGGTAAAAAACCATCTTCTCACCACAGATCTGGCGACCCAGGGGCTTGTCGGCGATTTCATCGGGAGTGCAGGCAACGTACCAGGCATTTTTGGGGTACATGAGGGATCTCCAGGCGGATGTTGTTCTTGTCTGTGGATCCATTAACTCTCTTAACTAATTTCGTTGTCAACGTTATGGCCGGGTAAATGGCCAATTTATCTGATCAATGGATCCATTAGTGGGCGATTGGCGGCCGTTTCAGAACCGATAGGCCGCCGGCACCTGCGCTTCGATAAACCGCTGCATGTGCTCCAGAAAGCTGGCTTGCAGCTTGGAAACCGGCCCCTGGATGGGCAGGAGCATGCTGAAGTCCATTTCTATCGCCGGTTCGAAGGCCCGAAAGACGATGTCCTGGCCGCGGTACTCGACGGCACTGATGGCATCCACCAGCGCCACGCCCAGGCCCTGTTCGACGAACGCGCACATGGGCAGCGAGAGTTGGGTTTCCAGGCGCAGTTCGCGGTCTACGCCATGGGCGGCGAAGATCGCATCGATGTGCTGGCGTGAGCCAATCGACTGCGGGTAGGAAATGAACGGTTCGCCCTGCAAGTCTTCCGGACGGATCGTTGCCTGGTCCTGCAAGCGATGGCCGGCGGGCAGGGCGCAGAGCATGCGCGTGGCGAGCAGTTTTTCGGCGCGAGGGCTCGGATAGGTGTTGGGCAGCACAATCAGGCCCAGGTCGCAGCGCTGGCCCACCACCAGGTCCACGACTTCCCGGGACGAATGCACCACCAGCGATATCTGCACCTGATCGTGCTCGGCCATGAACGCGGCAATCGCCCGGGGCACAAATGACAAGCCCATGGCCGGTGCGCAGGCAATGTGCAGTGAACCGCGCTTGAGCGTGCGGATGTCCTGGGCGGTACGGGCAATGCGCTCCACGCCCAACAACGAACGCTGCACTTCCTGATACAGGGTCATGGCCTCGGCGGTGGGTTGCAGTCGCCCTTTGACCCGGTCGAACAGGCTGAAGCCGATGTCCTCTTCCAGGCTGGCAATCAGCCGGGTCGCCGCTGGCTGCGAGATGTGCAGCATTTCGGCGGCGCGGGTCACCGTCTGGCCGAGGATCACGGCGCGAAAGGCTTCCAACTGACGGAGGTTCATTGGCGAATCCAACCCATAACAAAAAGACATGAGGTTGCCAAAATAAAGCATTTTTCAAGACGTTGTCATCGCCCTAGGATCGAGCCAAACCACTTCAGCCAGCCCTGGGCCGGCGCACTGTTGAATGAGCAGCGCCGAAAACAGCGATAAGAAAACCATGCAAAAATCTGATGTCATTGTCGTAGGGGGTGGCCTGGTGGGGATGTCCATCGCCTATGGGCTGGCCTTGCTCGGGCGCCAGGTGAGTGTGCTCGACGAAGGCGACGACGCCATTCGCGCTGCCCGAGGCAACTTTGGCTTGCTTTGGGTACAGGGCAAGGGCTACCGGATGAGCCCGTATGCACAGTGGACGCGGGAATCGGTAGCGCTCTGGCCTCGGTTTGCTGCGGCGTTGCAAGCCGATACCGGCATTGACGTTCATCTGCGCCAACAGGGTGGTTTCCAGTTGTGCCTGAGCGACGCGGAAATGGCCGAGGAAAGCCGTCGGCTGGGTTGGCTGCGTGAGGCCTTTGCGGGCGACTACCCCTTTGAACTGTTGGACGCCGCCCAACTGCGTGCGCGCTTGCCCGGCATTGGGCCGGATGTAGTGGGCGGCTGTTTTTCGCCCATGGATGGCCACGTCAACCCACTCAAGCTGCTGCGCTCGCTCTACGCCGCCTGCCAGGCCCGCGGGGTCAAGCTCATTAACGGCCATCATGTCGAGGCTATCGACGGGGGCGCCATGGGCTTCGAACTGCGGGCGGGAGAGCAGCGCTGGTCGGCCCCCTTGGTGGTGCTGGCCGCGGGCCTCGGCAATCGGGCGCTGGGGGCCAGTGTAGGGTTGGACGTGCCAGTGCAGCCGAACCGTGGGCAGATCCTGGTCACCGAGCGGCTAGAACCATTCCTGCAGTACCCCACCACCTACGTGCGCCAGACCGACGAGGGCACGCTGCAACTGGGCGATTCCCACGAGTCGGCAGGCTTGGATGACAGCACCGGCAGCCAGGTCATGGCCGCCATTGCCCGGCGTGCGGTGCAGTGTTTTCCGCGGTTGGGCCAGGTACGACTGGTGCGGGCCTGGGGAGCGCTGCGGGTGATGAGTGCCGATGGCTTTCCGATCTACGAAACGCCCCGGGGTTGTCCAGGGCTGTCGATTGTCAGCTGCCACAGTGGCGTGACGCTGGCTGCCGCCCATGCCTTGCGCCTGGCGCCGTGGATCGCCGGCGAATTCGATGATCCGGCGGTGAAGCCATTCGGGCTGCACCGTTTCAACCTGCAAGCAGAGGTGCGCCATGTCGGCTGACAGTCTGTTCCGGCCGCTGGCCTCGGGAGATCACACCGTGCACATCGAGTTCGAAGGCCGGCCGCTTACGGTGCCCGCCGAGGTATCCCTGGCGGCAGCGCTGCTGGCTTGTGGCATCCGCCACACCCGCGAAAGCGCGATCAACGGTCGCCCCGGCGCCCCTTATTGCATGATGGGCGTGTGCTTCGAATGCCTGGTGGAAGTGGATGGACACGCCAACGCCCAGGCTTGCCTGGTGCCGGTGCGTTCCGGCATGCGCGTGCGTCGCCAACGCGGAGCCGCTTGCCTGGCACCGTGTCTGGAGAGCGGCGATGAGTAATGCCGTCATCGACCTGATCATCATCGGCGCGGGTCCGGCGGGCATGAGCGCTGCGCTCGAAGCCAGGGCCCATGGGCTGTCGGTCGTCGTGCTGGACGAGCAGGCCAGCCCGGGCGGGCAGATTTATCGCCAGGTGCTCCAGGCTGACGCGCGCCGCCGCGCCGTGTTGGGTGACGACTACGTGGCCGGGGCGGCATTGGCCGCCGACTTTCTGCAATGCGGCGCCCGCTATCTGCCCAACGCAGCCATCTGGCAGGTGACGCCGCAGCGTCAGGTGCACTACCTGTTCGAGGGGCGTGCCGAAGTCTTGCAAGGGCGCCACTTGCTGATTGCCACCGGGGCCTTCGAACGGCCGATGCCGATTCCCGGCTGGACCCTGCCGGGCGTCATGACCGCCGGGGCCGGGCAGATCCTGCTCAAGAGCGCTGCCATGGTGCCGGCCACCCCAGTGGTGCTGGCCGGGTGTGGTCCATTGCTCTACTTGCTGGCGGTGCAATACCTGCGCGCCGGGATCGCCATTGAGGCCCTGGTGGACACCAGCCGCCGAAGCGATCTGCTGCGCGCCTGGCGGCAAGTGCCCCGTGCATTGCGCGGCTGGCGTGACCTGCTCAAGGGGCTGGGGCTGCTGATGGAACTCAAGCGGGCCGGCGTCCGGCATTTTCGCGGTGCCTGCAACCTCCAGGTTGATGGCACGGATCGCGCCTGCGCCTTGAGTTTCGACAGTCAAGGCCGCTCGCAGCGCATTCGCGCCGATTTGATTCTGCTGCATCAAGGCGTGGTGCCGAACACCCAGGTCAGTTGGTCATTGCGCCTGGCGCACGACTGGAGCGAACAGCAACTGTGCTGGATTACGCGCCGCAATCAATGGGGCGAAAGCAGCGTGCCGGGCATTTTCATCGCCGGTGACGGTGGCGCCATCGGCGGGGCCCGGGTCGCGCAGTTGGAAGGGCGCCTGGTCGCGTTGGCCATCGCCGGCCAGGCGGCTCACGCGCGTCCCCTGCAGCGGCTGTTACGCCGCGCCCGTGCCGCACGGCCACTGCTCGACGCCCTGTATCGCCCCCGGCTGCAGAATCGCATCCCCGCCGATGACGTCACGGTGTGCCGCTGCGAAGAGGTCAGCGCCGGCGACATCCGCCGCTACGTCGACCTGGGTTGCCTGGGCCCCAACCAGACCAAGGCCTTCGGGCGTTGCGGCATGGGCCCGTGCCAGGGACGCCAATGCGGTCTGAGCGTCACTGAAATCATCGCCGAACGGCGCCACGTGCCACCCGCCGAGGTGGGCTATTACCGCATCCGTTCGCCCCTCAAACCCATCACGCTCGCCCAATTGGCTGGCGAGCGACTTTCCGTCGAGGAACCTTCATGAGTATTCAACGCATCGAAAGCAACCCACGCCTGAGCCGCAGCGTCGTGCACAACGGCGTGGCCTGGCTCAGCGGCGTCGTGGCCGCCGATTGCAGTCAGGACATCCAGGGCCAGACCCGTCAGGTGCTGCAGCGTATCGATGAGCTGCTGGCCGCGTCGGGCAGCGACAAGCACAGGCTGCTCAGTGTGCAGATCTGGATGAAGGACATGGGCCGGGATTTCGCCGCGATGAACGCGCTGTGGAGCGAGTGGGTCGATGCCACCCAGACGCCCGCGCGGGCCACGGCCCAGGTGGCATTCGACGACCCACAGATTTTGCTGGAGCTGATTGTCACGGCGGCGGTCTGAGGTCGTCGGCCGGATCACCCTAGTGCTGTTACCGGGCAGGCGACCGCCAGAGTCACCGCCCGGGCTTGTTCACATTGCTGCTGCCATAACGGACGACTTCTGTGGAGCGTTCGAAATCAATAACATCGCATCTGGAGCAAATGAATGAACGTTAAACGTATCGCCCTGAAACTGGGCCTCGTCTCGCTGCTGGCTTTCGGTACCAGCCTGCAAGCCGCCGAGTCGTCGTTGCGCATCGGCATCGAGGCGGCTTATCCGCCCTTTGCCTCGAAAACCCCGGACAACGCCATCGTCGGTTTCGACTACGACATCGGCCAGGCACTTTGCGCCGAGATGAAGGTCCGGTGTGTCTGGCAGGAACAGGAATTCGACGGCTTGATTCCAGCGCTCAAGGTGAAAAAGGTCGACGCGGTGATCTCCTCCATGTCCATCACCCCCGAGCGGTTGAAATCGGTGGACTTCACCGATCGCTACTACCGGATCCCGGCGCGCCTGGTGTTTCGCAAGGGCAGTGGCGTCAACGATATTCCGGTACAGCTCAAAGGCAAGCGGATCGGGGTGCAGCGGGCGACCAACTTTGATCGCTATGTCACCGATCACTTTGTCCCGGCGGGCGCCGAGGTAGTGCGCTATGGTTCGCAAAACGAAATATTCCTCGATCTGCTGGGCGGGCGCCTGGACGCGACCATGGCCAGTTCGGTGGTGATCGACGAGAGCCTGCTCAAGCGTCCCGAGGGCAAGGATTTCGAATTTGTCGGGCCCAATTTCACCGAGGAGCAATACTTCGGCACGGGCATCGGCATTGCGGTACGCAAGAACGATGCGCTGGCGAGCCGCTTCAATCAGGCGCTGGCGACCATTCGCGCCAACGGCACTTACGACCGGATTCGCCAGAAGTACTTTGACTTCGATATCTACGGCGAATAATCCTCGGCCCGTGGGTTTTGTCTCGCGGGCTTGCTGTTGCACAACACGGAGTGATTCATGAAAACCAAAGCGGTACTCACTGAGCAGGACGTTGCGCAATTGCTGGTGGCGGCCAAGGAGCTGGCGCACCAGCGTCAATGGGCGGTGTCGGTCTGCGTGGTGGACGACGGTGGTCATCCCCTGGGGCTGCTGCGCCTGGACGATGCCTCGCCGTTGTCGGCCTACATCGCCACCGAAAAAGCCCGCACGGCCGCCTTGGGGCGGCGTGATAGCAAGGTATTCGAAGACATGATCAATGGGGGTCGTTACGCGTTTCTCAGCGCTCCGCACCTGCAGGGCATGCTTGAAGGTGGGGTGACCATTCGTCATGACGGCCAGTGCATTGGTGCTATCGGGGTGTCAGGGGTCAAGGCTGAGCAGGATGCTGAATTGGCTCGTTTGGCGGTGGAGACGGTGTTGCCTGTGATTACTCCGGATGCCTGAGGCGGCTATAAACCTGTGGGAGCGAGCTTGCTCGCGATGTCGGTCCGACAGCCGGCCGGAATTTTTGTTGACTGAGTACATATCCATAGCTGCGGCAACGGCTGCTTAGGGTTCCGCCCTTACGGCGGCTCACTTTTGAGAAGCGCAAAAGTAAGCAAAACGCTTCTGCCCCACCACTTGGCACCTCGCCTAGGCTCGGTGTGCCCTCACTCCGGCATTGCTCCGTGGGCCGCCGCGAAGGGCCATCCATGGCCCAGCGCGGCTACCTCGGCATCCATGCCGAGGTGCCCACTGCGCAATGCCTGCGTTCGGCCAGCGTGGTTAACGGGGCGCCGAGATCAACGTCCACCACGAGGCGGCCTAACGGCCGACCTGGCTCTCCTGGTCGTACACCTGTCAGATCTGTGGGAGCAAAGCTTGCTCGCGAAGACGGCGGCACATTTAATGTTGATGCAAGCTGACTCACTGCTATCGCGAGCAAGCTCGCTCCCACATTGGAACTGTGCGGCCCACAACTTTCCACCCGACACAAACCTCCTTGTGGGAGCGAGCCTGCTCGCGATAGCCGAGGTTCAGTCACAGATGCATCCACAGACCGAACCCCACCGTGAGCAAACCCGAATGCCACAAGGCTTGCACAAATCTTCCAGACACGCTCCTCATCAGCAGTTAATCTGCCAAGAGCACATTCACCAAGCGGGATAGGGCATGACGGCGCGCAACTGGATCGATCTCAAGCAGGACGCCACGTCCGGTATCGAGACCGTGCGCGCGCATTTCGAGGGGCATGCCTATGATCCCCACTGGCATGACACCTATCTTGTAGGCGTGACCGAGCAGGGCGTGCAGCAGTTTCATTGCCGGCGCCAGCAGCACAACAGCACGCCGGGTAAAGTCTTCCTGCTAGAGCCCGGCGAGTTGCATGACGGCAATGCCCCCCATGACCACGGGTTTACCTACCGTACGTTGTACCTGGAACCCCAATGGCTGGAACGTGAATTGCGTTCCTTGTTCGACGTGGCACCGGACAACGCCCAACTCGGGTTTGCTGCCACCCTGACGGACGATGCGCGGCTGGCGAGTGCCACGGCCATGGCTTTCCAGAGCCTGCACGAGCAGGAGATTCGCATCGTGCGCCAGACGGCCCTCGACACCCTGCTGGCCAACCTGACCCAACACCTGCACTGGCGGGCGCGGATCAACCCGGATCCGCGGCTGCCATTGGTGGCGCAGCAGGCCCGGGACTATCTGCACAGTCACTTGAGCGAAGACATCGGCCTGGATGACCTGGCGCAGGTCACCGGCGTGGATCGTTTCCGCCTGACCCGTGCGTTCAAGGCGGCTTTCGGCCTGGCGCCCCACGCCTATCTGATCCAGTTGCGCCTGGCCCGCGCCCGGCGCCTGCTGGCCTGTGGCGAGAGTGCCGTGGCAGTGGCGGCCATGCTCGGTTTTGCCGATCAAAGTCACTTGGGCCGCTGGTTCCAGCGCGCCTATCGCCTGAGCCCGGCGGACTACCGCAAGCGCTGCTCAATTGTTCCAGACTGACCACGGCTTCATGGGGATGATCAAGCGATCGATCATTCACCGAGACGTTGCTCCATGGACCAGTTACTGCCGTTTGCCTTGTTCGCGTTTGTCGCCTCCATCACCCCGGGCCCGACCAATATCCTGGTGCTGAGCCATAGCTCGCGCTTCGGCCTGGCGACCACCGTGCCGATCATTCTCGGCGCCTGCGCGGCGGCGGCTTTGCTGGTGCTTGTGGTCGGCACCGGGTTGGGGGACGTGCTGGCGCGCCATGCGACGGTTCAGACGCTGCTCTCATGGGCGGGCATCGCCTGGCTGAGTTGGATGGCCTGGCAGATTTTCAGCGCACCGGCCCAGGCCATCGACCCGGATCGTCCCGTCGAAGGCCCGCGGCTGGGCTTGGCGGGGGCCGCCGGGTTGCAGTTGGTGAACCCGAAAACCTGGATGATGGCGCTGGCGGTGGTCAGCGTCTTTGCGGGGGCCGAGGCCGACCGCACCGTGCGGGTTCTCTGGCTGTCCCTGGCGTTCTTTGCCATTTCGATCCCGTGCATGACCGCCTGGGCCTACCTGGGGCGCGGCGCCGCACGGTTCTGCCGTTCCGCCGTGGCGATGGGACGGTTCAATCGGGTCATGGCGGTGATGCTGCTGGTGTCGGCGTGGTTGACCTTGGTGGTCTGAGCGGCTGACAAAATTGTAATTTTTTTTTCGAAACCTCCGGATTGACGGCCGAGTCGGACCTTATATCGCCCCTGTCCAGGCGCGGTATAACCAATCGACCTTCGCAACAGGAGATCCCCATGAATAGTCGTTACGAAGCCTGCATAGCCGAATGCATCGCCTGCGCCATGGCCTGCGAAGCCTGCGCCGCTGCGTGCCTGCGTGAGCAGAACGTACAGATGATGGCCAAGTGCATCGAGCTGGACCGTGACTGTGCCGACCTTTGTCGGCTCGCGGCCACGCTCATGAAGCGCGACAGCCGCGTCGCCGCACAACTGTGCAGCGTGTGCGCGGCTATTTGCCGTGCGTGTGGTGAGGAGTGCGGCAAACACGAACCGGCACACTGCCAGGATTGTGCAAAAGCCTGCCGGACTTGCGCCGACGCGTGTGCGCCAATGGCCGCTTGATGACCACGCCTGGCAGGGCGCTTGTCTTGACGGGCAAGCGCTTCTCGCCAGGCCTTGGTTTATCGCAGGTCAGCTTTGCAAGTGCACCGCATGGATAGGATGTTCATTGATCTGCCGCGCAGCAAGGCGGGCGGAGGAGCGGCGCACTGACGGGTCTCGCAACCCCTTGCAATGGTTGGACGGTTTCAAAAAACCTAGGTTTTCGCGAGCATCGCAGGCTCATCCATTCAGTGTGCCTAAGCATCTCGAATACCTAATCGACCCCAAGGAAGGAGGTCCATCATGTCCACTCAAGACACCCATGTCGATTTTATCCAGGCCCGGTTGCCCATCTGGCTAAAACGCGCGCCACGGGCCCGCCAGGAACGTTTCAAGGTGCTTACCCAGCAACTGCAGCGCGACAGCGACGCGCTCAATGCGTTGCTTGTCGACCTGCCTGCGCCGGAAACCTTCACGCGCAACTTGCTGCAGGTCCAACCAGAAATACAGGCCTGGCCAGCGGTGAATGGCTTCGGCGATGCTGCCGACGCCATACGCCGGGCAAGAGTCAGGCGCAGCCCCTACAGCTATGGGCCCTCGCTGTCGGTGGTGGAAGCAGCCATGCGCAATTACGCGCCCGACGACGAGGTCACCGGTAGTGACTTCGACAAGCAGGGCCAGTTGTTCATTCAGGGAAAGCCGCAAGAGTTCGGCACAGAGGACGAGCCGTCGGACACCACCCTGTTACCCACGACCCCGGCCGAATTCGCGCGACTGTGCCGGCGCATGGATGCCGGCGGCGCTTACCGCAAGGTGCTTGAACGGCGGCTGCCGCGCATCGACGCCAAGGAACCTGCCGTCGCCAGCGCCTACATGGCGTATGCACGCAGCCTGCTCACTCATGACGCCTACGAGGCGAAGTTGGACGGGCGCCTCGATCAGACCGGTGAGCGCCTGCTGGCCTATGTCGGCATTCAACTTGAAGCCCGGCCTGTTGCGCCTTTGGCCTGTGAGGTCAAGTCGCTGCAGCTGCTGTCTGTACCGCTGTTCGGGGCCCGGGTGTATTGGGGGGTGCAAAGAGACGCCCGAGGTAATCGTCCGGTCGTCCTGCACATACCCCATGATCCGGTGGCACCGCTCAAGCAATTCAGCACTTTGCAGGCCATGTCCGCCGAGTTGACCGAGCGGGTACGTAGACGCAGTTACCGAAAAAGCCTGATGGGATACCTGCCGCTGCGTTTGCAGGCCTGGCTGGGCCCGGCCCTGCATGACCAGGTGGAGTGGCAGGTGGATGCTAACCCCAACGTGATCCAGGAAATTTATGCCCGTATCACGGGATGGCGCGACGGCGAGCGGGGCGAGGACGGCAGCCGTATTCGAGTCCCCATGCCCAAGGTGTCCTGGGGCCTGAGCGATCTGCGCAAGGCGCCTTGGCCGGCCTGTTACCACGAATGGCGTGGTCATGCCTTGGACAATGCCAAGGCGTTGATGGTCTCCACCCAGGACCAGGATCGGGAGGCGCTGCTTGCGCGTCTGGCTTACTGGGAAAGCCTTGTCGAACGCACACTCATGCTCGCGGCGACTTTTTTCCCGTTCTGCGCGCCCATTGGCATGACGGCGGCAGCGGTCGGGGGCGTGCGGCTGGTGTATGAAATCTTCGAAGGTATCCAGGCCTTCAATGAAGGTCATGCCCAAGAAGGTATCGAACATATCTTCAACGTTTTATTCGGGATCGCCCAAGGTGCCTACCTGGGTTTCGTCGGTGGGACAGTGGAACCGTTGCCTGTGGCTGACGGCTCCACGCGCCTGTGGAATGGCGATGTCCGGCCTTTTGAAGCCAGACGCTTGCCCCCCGTCGAAGCGGAGCGGGACGCCTGGGGTGTCTGGCGCACGACCAACGAGGCGTGGGTGCGAATCGATGACCGCTACTTCGAAGTCCACGGCACGAACGATGCCTTGAACCTGCGCCTGCCGGCGGGGCATCAAGGCGTGCGGCCGCCCCTGGAGTGGAGCCGTGCCCGTGGTTGGCAGTGGGCCCATCGCAACCCATTGCAACGGGGCCGACTGGAACTGTTGCGCAACTTCGCCGAGACGCCGAGCGAGCTGGATGACGATACGATCATTGCTCTGCAGCGTCAGGTCGGCATCAGCGATGCACATCTGCGTTACCTGCAAGTAGAAGGGCGGCCGATGCCGGCGATACTTGCCGATGCGCTGGATGAGGCAAGGTGTTGGCAGCAGGTGCAGCACGTCATTGGACGGCTACTGCGCAATGAAACACCACAAGCCGGGCATTTGCGCATCGTCCAGACAGTTGCGGAGTTGCCGGGTTGGCCAAGCGACCTGACGTTGCGCTACCACGATGGCGAGACTCTACATTCCATTGGAGACATGGCCGACACACGCTCGCTCTATTTGTACAAGGCAGACCTGGAACATGACGCCTGGGCGGAGCGTATCCTGGCGGGGCTGAGCACGCCTGAACAGACCTTATTGTTGGGGCAGTCCAGTATCAGTTTGCCGCCCTTGGAGCGCAGTCGGCTGTTGGCCGGGCGCTGGGGCAAGTATTTGCAACGCAATGCGCGGCGGGTGATCGACGCCATGACCCGCTCCACTGAGCTCGATCCGCTGGCCGGCCCTATAGTCCGGGTTTTCCCAGGCTTGCCCAAATCCATCGCCAACGAGCTAGCCGGCCAGGCCCTCGGCCAGGACCGGGTGCGCCTGTATGACGGCCGGGTGGGAGAGGGCTTGGGCTCTCGATGCGCCGAAGCCCTGCGTGAGCTGCGCCTGAATCGCGCCTTGCGGGCCTTGGAGCGCGGTGAAAGTGGTGTCGATCGGGATCGCATCATCATGGGCCTGGTCGGCAGGGCTCCCCAACTAAAGGGCCGGGTGCGCCTGCGGTTGTTTTTGCGCGAGCTTGAAAAACCGCTGGAGACGGGGGAAACAGGACCGTTGAAAATCATTCGCCAGGAAGGCGAACAGTACCGCCCTTTTGACGATGAAGGTAATGAGCTGGCCGATGCCCTGGATCTGGAAGATGCATTGCTCAGAGCACTGCCGGACGACGCTCGCCAGGCGCTTGGCTTGAACATTTGGCAAGGCACCACGTTTCGCAGCTGGCTGCTTACACAAGCCCTTGATGATCGACCAGGCCTGCGCCCTTATTTGCTGATAAAACCCCTGGGCTCTCGTTGGGTCCCTCCGCAATGGCTGAACGGACGCTTGGGTTATCCATTCAGTGGGCGTGGACGGCTTCCGTTGCAGACTTGGAGTGCAAGTCTGCAAGCGCGTCTTGAGCGACTCTATCCAAGCTATGCCGGAAGTGAATTGACGAGGCTTCAAGAGGTCCTGGCCGCAGAGGCCCGCAGCCAACGCTTGAGCCTGGAGAACCTGGTCACCCAACTGGAAACCCAATCGACCACACTGGATCAGGAGCTGCATCAGTGGGAGATCCATGAGGGCGCTCACCATCCAGCCGAGAGCGGCATCAATGCCGAAGTGCGGCGCTCGTTGCGCCAGGCCGTTGCCGCGGAGATTCGCCGTGCCTGGCAACGTGCGCCGGATCCGGGCCAAGAAGGCGGTGAGCGGTCGTTGCGGCTGGTGGGGCACAATATCGGCCGCTTGCCGCCGATCAGTGTGAGGTTTGATCATATAGAAGATCTGGTGTTGGTGAACATCGGGCTGAACGAGGACCCTTCGGCATTCCTGCGACTGTTTCCTAATCTGGATACGCTGCACCTGCACGACAACAGCCTCACCGCGGTGCCTATAGCCGCGGGCGAATTGCCAGAGCTGATAGAGCTGTCACTGAGCAACAATCCGCTCAATATGGACGCGAACGTATTTGCCCCTTTGGTCGATGCCGGGGCTGCGCTCCATGTGCAAATGCTGCATCTGTCGAGAATCAGCAGCGGCGGGGATGCGGCGGCCAGTGCAGCCCTGGTCGCGGCCATCAACCGCCTGAACGGATTGCCCTCCCTGCGTGAGGTGGTATGGACTGACAATTTGCATTTCACGCCACAGGAATTGCAGGCAATCACTGCGTTACCCCAGTTGCGCGCATTGGACCTGGTGCGCTGCGGCTTGCGCCTGGATGAGCAGGGCAGTGCGTTCCTGCGCACGGCCACCGACTTGGAGGAACTGCGTCTGAGCGGCAACAATTGCCGGGACCTGCCGGACTTGCCGGAACTTATAAACCTGCAGGAACTGGAGCTTTCCAATACCGGGCTTGATCGAGTGCCGCCGTTGGTCTTGACGGTTGTATCGAGACCTTCAGCCGACACGATTATCCTGGACCTCAGGAACAATCGTATCGCCAACATTCAGAATGACCTGCTGCCTGCCCTGGTCGATAACCCAAGGGACGATCCCGTTGGGTTGTGGCTGGACGACAATCCGTTGCCAAGCGCACAAGTGCGCGCCCTTCGAGCAATAACACCCGAAGCTTTCCGCTACACCATCGACGACTGGTTGTATGTCTCCCCCAACCTTCAGCGGGCCTTGGAAGTTGCTCGCGACGACGCAGGAGACCGACGATTTATCGACTGGTTCTCCGGCGCGATGCGAGACGCCGATGCAAGCTCGCCCCTCGGGGTGGCGTTTGCGGATCGCCAGCGGGCAGCTAATGTTTTGCGCAACTATACCAACTATCAGGACGTTTATTCGCCCCTGTCGGCTTCGATCGGGGATTTCGACCAGCAACTGAGGCAGCTGCGCGTGCGCCTGCAAGCGCGTACCCTGGACCGACAACCGCCAGATCTTGGTGAGCTGGAGATGCATTTCAGGATGTTCGAAGCGGTCCAGCGCGCTCGCCTCGCGCAGCACGACGTACCTTTTGCAAGCTTCCTGTTCGAGCAGTACAGACACTGGAGTTCCGAGATGGTCGAGCGTTATTCGCAAGGCGAGCTGCGCCTGGCGCATATGACCCGTGAGACTTTCATTGATTGGCTCTGCGATGCCCAGGACACCTTCAATAACAATGATCAAGCCCCCCGTACCGGAGAGATGACCTGGCGGCCCTATCTGGGGCTGATGTCTCAGGACTGGACCGACGGGCTGGCGATCTGGGATGCGGTCGATGACGATTTGGTGGATGCGTTCAGTGGGCCGGTGACTCCATCCCGTTGGCCCCGGGTTCTGTTGGACAACCTGGCGCACCCGGATGCCGACCTGCCAAGCCCGCTGGAGTCAGTCATCCAGGGCGACCGCATCGTCTGGCGTCGCGTGGGTCTGGAGGCCGTGGCGGATGCGGATTGGGCCACAGACCAGCCGGTGACATTCACTGAAGATCAGTTACGACGAATCATGGCGATCTACCGATCGGTCAAGAGTCGCGAGGTCGAAGCATTGGTACGCCGGATAACCACTGAGCTGGTCAGCGCCTGGTGGATGACGGGAGCGCGATAGGAGCTGCCGGAGGCTGCGGTCTTTTGATTTTGATCTTTCGCTCTCGACTCAATGGGTGCTGGAAAGATCGCAGCCTCGTTGCACTCGACAGCTCCTACACAGATCCTGCAAACAGTTCCATAGCTGCTGTGGGCCAGGTCAGTGGCCAGGCGTCGTCTTGAAAACCAGCGCCTTGAGGCCACATTCCGGGTCAACATCAGGAAATTCCGGCGGATTTTCCAGGCGCGTCTCGAAGACCAGCCCCGGCGCCTGCTGAGTCACGCCGTCGATGAGAAAGTCCGAACCGGTGGCCGGGTCGTTGCTGCAGGCCAGGACTGTGCCGTTAGCCGTCAGCAGTTCCGGCAGGCGGCGCAATACCCGCTGATAGTCCTTGGTCAGCAGGAAGCTGCCTTTCTGGAAGGTCGGCGGATCGATGATCACCAGGTCGTACGGGCCACTGTTGATCACCTTGCCCCAGGACTTGAACAAGTCGTGACCAAGGAAACTTACCTGGCTCAGGTCGTGGCCGTTCAGTCGATGGTTGTCGCGACCTCGGCTCAGGGCCGCACGGGACATGTCCAGATTGACCACATGCCGGGCGCCGCCGGCGATGGCCGCCACCGAGAAGCCGCAGGTGTAGGCGAACAGGTTCAGTACCCGTTTGCCCTCGGCGTTGGCCCGGACCCAGTCGCGGCCATAACGCATGTCGAGGAACAGGCCGTTATTCTGCTTCTTGCCCAGGTCGATCCGGTAACGCAGGCCGCCTTCGGTCAGGGTCCATTCGTCAATGGGCTCGCCCACCAGCCATTGGGTGAGGCTTTGCGGCAGGTAGCGGTGCTGCACCGCCAATGTATGGGCCTGGCTGTGTTGCCAGGCCGGCGATGCAGTGAGCGCCAGCAACGTGGCGATCAAGTCGTCCAGGTGCGTGGGTTCCGGCGCCTTGAACAGCGAGACCAGCACCACCCCTTGCAACCAGTCGACAGTGATTTGCTCCAGGCCCGGCCAGCATCGCCCGCGGCCATGGAACAGGCGCCGGGTTTCTTCTGGCGCCGATTCCAAGGCTGTCAGCAAATGGGCGTGAAGGGTTTGGAGGGCTACGCAATTCATTCAGGCAACGCCAGGGATTCGAAAGGCCGGCATTTTAACCGCAGGCCAACCCGGCGCAATCCCTTGCCAGCTTAACTGCCGCTGCTGCCCAGAATACTGGCAACCTGTTGCGGCTGGCAGTTGAGGTACGCCGAACGCTTGAGCCAACTGGGGTCCGGGTACCAGGAAAACATGAATTGTCCGCCCTTGAGCTTGTCGATTACCTGGCGCGCCACCTGGGGGCGTACGGCGGGGCAGCCCTGGCTGCGCCCGATACGTCCCTGGCGCGCGCTCCACAGCGGGTTCACGTAGTCGGCGGCATGGATCACGATTGCCCGATCACGGGCCTGGTCATTGAAGCCCGGTTCGAGGCCGTCCATGCGCAGCGAATAGCCGTGGGTGCCCTGGTAGCTTTCCTGGGTGCGAAACAGGCCCAGGCTGGATTGATAGCTGCCCAGGCGATTGGAAAATTGTGTCGCGAAGTTTTCCCCGGATTTTTGCCCGTGGGCCACCAGGTCGCGCAATACCAGCTTCTGCTGACGCAAGTCGAAGATCCACAGGCGACGGGCCGTGGAGGGTTGCGAGTAGTCGATGACCGCCAGGTGGCGGGCCTGGCTGGCGCCATTGGCGACCGCGCATTGCATGGCGCTCAAGGCACTTTTGAGCGCCAGGGGATTAAGTTCCGGCGCTGCGTGGGCGAGGCTGTTGTAGAGTGTTTGCGAGTTCGTCTTCTTTTCGGCCAGTGCCGGGCTGCAAATCACGCCCAGGCCCAGCATGACCAGACAGAATCGGCGCAAAAAGCCCTGTACAGGCGAAGCATTTGCAGCGTGATGTACGTTCGCGGCATCCCGTCCGATTTTGTTTGTTTGCATGATGGCGGGTCGTACCTGTCGCAAAATTAACCGTCAACGAGACGGCCATGGAGTGGAGTAAAGCAGTTGTTCAAAAAGTCCGCATGTTACCTGAGCCTTTTATTGCTCATTGCACCATTGGTCGCGACAGCCGAAGACAGCGATCCGGCGCTCGTGCAGACGACACTGGCGCAATTGGCGGTCGCGTGTCCAAAAGTAGCGGCAAGTGCCGACTTTCCGACGTTGCTCGACTTGCAGGCGTTCTATCAGCAAAACGCAGGCCAGGAAGCCTGGGCGGACGACGAACGACGGATGGCGTTGCAGGTCCAGTTGCAACAACTGGCCGACGACGGCCTGGATCCAACCCGCTATAGCCTGCCGGCCCAGGGGGCAGACCAGGGTGCTCATTGTGTCGACATCGCCACCAGCCAGCGCTACCTGCGAGCCTTGCATGACCTGCGTTTCGGCTATTTGCCCCAGGACCGGCTGGAACCGGTATGGAAGGCCAACCCGCCGCCACAGGATCACCAGGCCGTGGTGCTGGCCATCGCCGGGCTGGGCCTGCAGAACGTCGCCAGTGCCTTTGAACAGGCCCGGCCGAACCTGGACCTCTATCGCAACCTGCGCGGCCTGTATGCCCGGCTGCGGCAACAGCCTTTATCCGACTGGCAACCCGTGCCCGGCGGGCCGCTGTTGCAACCGGACAAGCAGGACGCCCGCGTACCCGCCCTGGCCCAGCGACTGTTCAAGGAGGGTTACCTGAGTACACCGCCGCTGGACACCGATGAGCACTACAGCCCTATGCTGGTGGAGGCGATGAAGAGCTTCCAGCTCCAGCATTCGCTGCAGGCCGATGGGGTGGTGGGACCGTGGACCGTGACCGAGCTGAACATCAGCCCGGCCATGCGCCGCGAGCAGTTGCGCATCAACCTGGAACGCATGCGCTGGCTGGCCCAGGACGTGGAGGCCGATAGTGTCCTGGTCAACGTGGCGGCGGCCCAACTGACGGTTTACCACAGTGGCGCGCCGGTCTGGCAAACCCGCACCCAGGTGGGCCGTGCGCAACGGCAGACACCATTGCTCAAGTCCCACGTCACCCGACTGACGCTCAACCCGACCTGGACCGTTCCCCCCACCATCATGCGTGAAGACAAACTGCCCGAGATCCGTCGTGATCCGGAGTTTCTCAGCCGCAACAACCTGCGGATCCTCGACAGCGATGGCCAGCCGTTGCTGGCTGAGGATATCGACTGGGAACACCCGGGCAACCTCATGCTGCGCCAGGACCCTGGTCCGAAGAACCCGTTGGGCAAAATGGCGATCCGCTTTCCCAATCCGTTCTCGGTGTACCTGCATGACACCCCGAGCCAGGCGCTGTTCAGCAAAGGCCCGCGGGCTTTCAGTTCAGGTTGCGTGCGGATTGAGCAAGTGATGCACTTGCGCGACCTGCTGCTAAGCCCGGCCGAACGCGCGCGTACCGATGCGCTGCTGGCTACCGAGACGACCCATGAATTCCGGCTGGCCCGGCCCGTGCCGATCCTGCTGGGGTACTGGACAGCACAAGCGGACAGCCAGGGCCAGCCGGTGTACATCCCGGATATCTACGGGCGTGACGCGCCACTGTCTGCTGCCCATGGCCGCGCACTCTGAGGTCAAGCGCAGGCGTTGGCGGTGGGCGCGCGCGTGGTCACGTCGAGCGTTGTGAACAGTCGCTGGCCGATAACGCCAGCGGTCTGCAAATGCTGGTGTGGATCGGCGGTTTCCGAATCGAGCAAGCGTTGGGAACTTACCACGCGGGCGCCGCAGTAATCGAAAATGCCATGGTCGATCTGCGTGGTCATCGCCTCGCCATAGCCGTGGCGCTGGAAGCTGTCGGCATCGGCGCCACCGACCGCCACCAGGTGCACCCGCAAGTGCTGCAGTTGTTGGATAAACGGCTTGTCGAGGCTGAAATCGAATGCCCAGCCGTTGGAAAACACCCGGTCGATCCAGCCCTTGAGCAATGCCGGCATGGACCACCAGTAAATCGGATAGACCAGCACCAACGTATCGGCACGATCGATCCTGGCTTGTTCGGCCAGCACATCCGCGGGCGGCGAGGCTTCGCGGTGGTGGACGGCATGGTCGGCGAAGCTGAAGCGCGGATCGAAGCCTTCGGCGGCCAGGTCGGCGATCTCGAACGTATCGGCGGGGTTGGCGCGGGTGATGCCCTCGGCGATTTTTCCGGCCAGGCTGTGGGTGAGGGAACGAGGGTCGTGGTGAGCCACAACAATCAGTGCATGCATGGCGAAACTCCTTCTGGTCACGCAGTCTGGAAGACAGGTATGCTTGGTTAAGTTACGGTTAGTAAGTTACGGTTGGTAAAGTTAGCATGTCAAGCACTGATGAAAATCCGCAGTCTTCACCTCGTCGTCGTTTATCCCGGCATGACCGGCAGCGACAATTGCTGGATGTCGCCTGGCGACTGGTACGCGAGGAGGGCAGCGACGCCCTGACGCTGGCGCGGCTGGCAGATCAGGCGGGGGTGACCAAGCCCATCGTCTACGACCACTTCATCACCCGGTCCGGGTTACTGGCGGCGCTGTACCAGGATTTCGACGCCCGCCAGACCGCGCTGATGGACGCGGCCCTGGACGCCAGCGAGGCGACCCTGCAAAGCCGGGCGGCGGTGATTGCTTCTTCCTACGTCGAATGCGTGCTGTTGCAAGGCCGAGAGATTCCCGGGGTGATCGCAGCGTTGACCAGCTCGCCGGAGCTGGAACGCATCAAGCGCGAATACGAGGGGATTTTCCTCGACAAGTGCCGCGCCGTGCTGGAACCGTTCGCCGGCACGAAGGGCATCACCCAGGCCGGTTTGCGAGCGATGCTGGGGGCTGCGGAGGCACTGTCCAATGCCGCTGCCACCGGAGAAATCAGCGCTGGCGAGGCGAAGGAAGAGCTGCTGGCCAGTATCGTTGCGATGGTGGATAGGACCGCCAGCATCCCTTCAAACTGACCCACCGCTTTCGCGAGCAAGCTCGCTCCCACAGAAAATTTGTACTGCCCCCAACCCCACGACCACCACTTACCCCTGTGGGAGCGAGCTTGCTCGCGATGACGGCGGCACATCCGGCATCTTTGCCAACTGACCGACAGATATCGAGAGCAAGCCCCTCTTGAGGGCAGGCTGCACTTTTATGAAGCCGCAGGCGGGGTAGTCGCACCATCGAAAGGCAATTGGCGGTGCTTGCGCAGCGGAGGCGGGCGCCGCTCAGATTGCGGTGACTGAATGCGCGTCTTCGCGGACAGGCCCGCTCCCACAGGGGATTAGCGGTGAATACGCGACCGTGAATAGGGGCTGGACGAGGTTTGGCACGCTCGCTGCAAGAGGCTAACCAGGCCCACCGCGAACACAGTCGAGTGGGCAACCCCGTCGGTCAACGAAGATCGAGTGCTAGCAGGCCGGGGAACAACGGTAGGTCAGGGCGCAGTCGCCGGGCCGATACCGCACAGAACAGGCAAAGACGCCTGGAACCGCAAGGTTTCAGGCGTCTTTTTTTTTGCTTTCAAAATCGTGATGGGCTTTTGTCGGGTGCTTTTTATGAATTCCAACGTTGCTTCTCTGAACAAGCTGCAAACGCTGATCGTGATCGGCAATGGCATGGTCGGCCATCACTGCGTCGAGCAACTGATCGAGCGCGGTGCCCTCAATCATTACCGCGTGCATGTATTCAGCGAAGAGCCGATGCGTGCCTACGACCGCGTGCACCTGTCCGAGTACTTCTCGGGCCGCGATGCCGAGTCCCTGGCCCTTGGCGAAGCGTCGTTGTACCAGACCCCCGGTGTCACGTTGCACCTGGGTGTGCCGGTGCTGGAAATCGACCGTGACGCGCATCAGGTGGTGACCGCCCATGATCGCCTTCACTACGACAAACTGGTGCTCGCCACCGGCTCCTACCCGTTCGTGCCACCGATTGAAGGCGCCGAAGGCGATTCGTGCCTGGTCTACCGCACCCTGGAGGACTTGGACGCGATCCGCGCCGCCGCCAGCAACGCCCGTCGTGGCGTGGTGGTCGGTGGCGGCCTGCTGGGCCTGGAAGCGGCCAACGCCCTCAAGACACTGGGCCTTGAAGCCCACGTGGTGGAATTCGCCCCTCGACTGATGCCGGTGCAATTGGACCCCCAGGGCGGCTTGGCCCTCAAGGCCCGTATCGAGAAGCTGGGCGTCGGCGTGCACCTGTCCAAGGGCACCCAGTCCATCAGCGCCGGTGAGCAGTACCGCTATCGGATGAATTTCGGCGACGACGATTTCCTGGAAACCGACCTTATCGTGTTTTCCGCCGGCATCCGTGCCCAGGACGCCCTGGCTCGCCAGAGCGACCTGCAGATCGGTCCGCGCGGCGGGGTGGTGATCGACGATCATTGCCAGAGCAGCGACCCGGACATCTACGCCATCGGCGAATGCGCGGCCTGGAACGGCAGCGTTTTCGGCCTGGTCGCCCCGGGCTACCAGATGGCCCGCAACGTCGCGGGCCGGCTATGCGGCGAAAACGCTGAAGCCTTCACCGGCGCCGACATGTCGACCAAGCTCAAGTTGCTGGGTGTGGACGTTGGCTCCATCGGCGACGCCCACGGCAACACGCCGGGTTCGCGCAGTTACCAATTCATCGACGAAACCAGCGCCAGCTATCGGCGACTGGTGGTCGACGCCGCCGGCAAGCGTGTGATCGGCGCGGTGCTGGTGGGCGACAACAGCTACTACGACACCTTGCTGCAATACATGCAGAACGGCATCGCCTTGCCCAAGGACGCTGCCAGCCTGATCCTGCCCTCGTCCGAAGGCGCCCCGACCCTGGGCCCTGCTGCGTTGCCCGAAAGCGCCACCATCTGCTCGTGCCACAACGTCACCAAGGGCTCGATCTGCTCGGCCATCGACGGTGGCTGCACTGATCTGGGCCAGCTCAAATGTGACACCAAGGCCGGTACCGGGTGTGGTGGTTGCGCGGCCCTGGTCAAGCAAGTGTTCGAGCATGAGTTGACGGCCCGCGGCGTCAGCGTCGACAAGAGCCTGTGCGAACATTTCGCCTACACCCGCCAGGAGTTGTATGCGCTGGTGCGGGTGGAAGGCATCATCAGTTTCGACGAACTGCTGGCCAAGCACGGTCGTGGCCACACCGGCTGCGACCTGTGCAAGCCGGCGGTGGGCTCGATCCTGGCGTCGTGCTGGAACCAACCGATCATGGACCCGTCCCTGGTGCCGTTGCAGGACACCAACGACACCTTCATGGCGAACATGCAGAAAAACGGCACCTACTCGGTGGTGCCGCGTATCGCCGGTGGGGAAATCACCGCCGACAAGCTGATCGCCATCGGCGTGGTCGCCAAGAAATACGACCTCTACACCAAGATCACCGGCGGCCAGCGCATCGATCTGTTCGGCGCCCAGTTGCACCAGTTGCCGGACATCTGGGCCGAGCTGATCGAAGCCGGTTTCGAAACCGGGCATGCCTATGGCAAATCCACGCGCACGGTGAAATCCTGCGTGGGCAGTACCTGGTGCCGCTACGGCGTGCAGGACAGCGTACAGATGGCCCTGACCATCGAGGATCGCTACAAAGGCCTGCGCTCGCCGCACAAGCTCAAGTTCGCGGTGTCCGGTTGCACTCGCGAGTGCGCCGAGGCCCAGAGCAAGGACGTCGGCGTGATCGCCACCGAGAAGGGCTGGAACCTCTACGTGGCCGGCAACGGCGGCATGCGCCCACGTCACGCCGAGCTGTTCGCCACGGACCTGGATGACGCCACGCTGATCCGCTACATCGACCGCTTCCTGATGTTCTACATCCGCACCGCCGACAAACTGCAACGGACATCGGTCTGGCGCGAAAGCCTGGAAGGCGGCCTGGACTACCTCAAGGACGTGATCATCCACGACAGCCTGGGCCTGGGCGCCGAGCTCGAAGCGCAGATGCAACTGGTGGTCGACCGCTACGAATGCGAATGGGCCAATGCCCTGAAGGATCCGGACAAACTCAAGCGTTTCCGCACCTTCGTCAACGACGGGCGCGGCGATCCGGATGTTCATTTCGTCAGGGAACGCGGCCAGCGCCGGCCGGTTCACGCCCATGAACTCCATCTGATTCCCGTTACCGAGGAGGTGCTCTGATGAGCCAGTCAAACGTCGTTCGTATTCCTGTCCGCGATGTCGCCCAACAACCGCTGCAATGGCGTGCCCTGTGCAGCCGCGACGACCTGGTGCCCAACTCTGGCGTGGTCGCCTGGCATGACGGCAGCCAAGTGGCGTTGCTGTACCTGCCCGAGCATCAGGACAAGCCGCTGTACGCCATCGACAACCGCGACCCCAAGTCGGGTGCGAATGTCATCGGCCGCGGTTTGTTGGGCAGCATCAAGGGTGACCTGGTGATTGCCTCGCCGATGTACAAGCAGCATTTCCGCCTGGAAGACGGCCACTGCCTGGAATACCCGGAGCAAAGCCTGCGGGTATGGCCGGTGCGGCTCAATGGCGATGTGGTGGAGATTGGCGAAGACTGATCAGCGCAATGGCTGCGTTTGTGGTGCTTTTGTGGCGAGGGAGCTTGCTCCCGCTGGACTGCGCAGCGGTCCTAAAATCTTGCGGTCGCTGCGCAACCGAGCGGGAGCAAGCTCCCTCGCCACAACAGCGGGTCAGATTTTATTGAAATTTGGGGATGAACAATGAAAACCGCCGCCCAACTGGTAAGACTCAAGAGCGTGCAGAACCAGCAGGTCCACAGCATCGCCCCCGAGCAGACGGTGCTCGAAGCGCTGCAGATCATGGCCGAGAAAAATGTCGGCGCACTGCCGGTGATCGAGGACGGCCAGGTGGTGGGTGTGTTCAGCGAGCGTGACTACGCGCGCAAGATGGTGCTCAAGGGGCGCTCATCGGTGGGGACGACGGTACGCACCATCATGAGCGCGCCGGTGGTCACCGCCGACAGCCAGCAGAGCATTGACCGCTGCATGGAAGTCATGACCGACAGCCACCTGCGACACCTGCCAGTGCTGGATAACGGGCAATTGATCGGCCTGCTGTCCATTGGTGACCTGGTGAAAGAGGCGATTGTCGAGCAGGCGGATTTGATCCGGCAGTTGGAGCATTACATCCGCGGGCACTAACCCCGCGTTTATTGCCGACGAGCACAGCTTTTGTGGCGAGGGAGCTTGCTCCCGCTGGAGCGCGCAGCGGTCCCAAAATCTTGCGGTCGCTGCGCAACCGAGCGGGAGCAAGCTCCCTCGCCACAACAGCAGTTCACCGCAAGGCTACTTTGCATCCATCCCAATCCAGTGTGGGAGCGAGCTTGCTCGCGATGAGGCCTTTTTCACGCCGAAACCTTCAGCCCAACATCAGTAACTGCCGGATCAGATTCGGCGTACTGCCGGTCCAGCGCTTGAACGAGCGACGGAAGTTCGCCGTGTCGTTGAAACGCAAGTACTGCGCCACTTCCTCGTTGTTGAAGCCCTTGACCTGATACAGATACAAGGCCACATGGGTGTGCACCCGGTCTACCTGTTGCTGGAACCCGCTGTGGTGCTTGTGCAACTTGCGCTTGAGGGTCGCCGGGCTCATGGCGAAGGCTTGGGCGGTCTGTTCCAGGCTGGGCGTCTGTTGCACATGGGCGTGCAGGTAATCGTAGATACAATCCAGGAAGCTTGAAGCGAAGCCCAGTTGATCGAGCTGTTCCCGGGCTTCGATCCGCGCCACCTGGCCGACGGTGGCCGAGACGTTGGGCCAGGGCTGGGCGAGGCAGTGGCGGGGCAGGCGCATCAGGTCCAGGGGGCGGTCGAACTGGGTGTGCTCACCCAGGTGCACCCAATATTGCTCGACGTAGCGCGGTTCGCTGTGGCGAAAGCTGCACTGCCAGGGCAGGCGTTCGCCGCTGAGCCAGGCGCTCATCGCCACCATCGAGGTCATGCTCGCCTCCAGCACGAAACGCCATTGTTCAGCGGCGCCGCAGCTGTCGAGCCAATGGACATAGGCATAGTGCTCGTCCAATAGCAGCCGTGGCGCGGCCAATGGACTGAGCAGCGCCTGCTGGTCGATCAGGGTTTGCAGGGCTTGATGCAGATTCTGCGCGTGGCGCAAGGCGTGGCTCGCGGGTCCGTAGTGGCCCGGCAACAGCCGCTGGCCAAACAGGAAGCTGCTGTCGCTGGCATCCAGCAGGCGCCGGCTGTTGTCGATCAGGCCGAGGAACTGCTGCGGGCTGATGCGGCTCTGTCCGGCGAGGATATCGTCGTGGAACAACCCGGTGCCGCGCAGCAGGCGATGGCTGTCGATGTCCCGCGACAACGCCAGGTCGATCAGCGCGGCAGGTTGATAGTGCCCCGGAATGAAGCGGCTGTCGGTTTCGTACCAGCAGGTCTTGAGCGTCATGCGCTTTTCGCCAACGTGGTCCGGGACTGGGCCAGCGCCAGGTTCAAGCGTTTGAGCAAGGCCTCGGGGGATTCGTCGAATGCCATCACCACCGCCGTGCTGGCGACCAGTTGCAACCGTTCGCTGTGTTGCCGGGTCTTGTGGGCCAGGCTGCGCACTGCAATTTCCAGCTCCAGGGCCAGGCGCCGGGCTTGGCTCTCGCCGGTGTCGGGCAGCAGCACCACGAAGCGATCGCCGGCCAGGCGGCAGAGCAGATCCTGGCGCCGCAGGTTCAATACCAGCAACTGGCTGACGGCCTGCAACACCGCATCGCCTTCGCCGTGGCCGAAACGCTGGTTGATGGCGGTGAAGTTGTCCAGATCCAGGGCCAGCAGCGACAAGGGTTGCTGGCGGCGGCGACTGTCTTCCAGGCTGGCGGACAGTTCGTGCTTGAAAAAGTCGGCGCCGCCCAACGGCGTGAGTTTGTCGAACAGGCGATGCTCACGGAACAGCCGCTCGCGCTTCTCCATCTGTCCGTTGATTGCCAGTTGCTCCCGGTGCCAGTGATAGATGCCGAGGGTCAGCAGGATCATGCCCACCGGCATCGGCCCGGATTCGAGCCAGTGGTCCCAGGTGATGCTGTCGGGCAGGTGGATGAATTCATCGAGGCTGTCGATCCACCAGGAAAAGAAGATACAGCCAAGGCCCAGGATCAGGTAGTTGGTCACTCGGCCGGCCGGGCGACTTTTGAGCACCAGCCCCAGCCAGACCAGCGCCAGCAGCGCCGAGCCACCTTCGCCGAGGATGTCCAGCCAGACCCATTCGGCGACGGGTTTGAGTTCGCCGCTGGCCAAGTGCAGGATCAACCCGAGGTTGGCCGCCAGCAGGAGCAGGGCGAGTTTGAGGCGGTGCGGGCGCAGCACGGAGAACATGGCCGGAATCCTTTGCCAGAAGCGGAATGCGGCCCAGCACAGCAGATGAATGTGACAGTGCGGTGACTGCGGACGACGGGGTGGGGGAGGTCGAATCAGCTCATCCATTGTCTGTACTTTTCATTCATGACATCGCCACCTATCTCATTGTGGCGAGGGGATTTTGTGGGAGCAAAGCTTGCTCGCGATGAAGACGACGCGGTTTTTCAGGGAATCGAGGCGCCTGCATCGCGAGCAAGCTTTGCTCCCACAGCGGTGCGACGTTTCGCCAAATTCCTTCGCCCTTCAGATTCCCTGAGTCTGTGGAACAGGTCATTTCAGCTCATTCCGACTCGCCAGCCCCCCTAAATCAGCCGATTGCAGCCCCTCCAGCCAAGCCCTGTCACAGAACCGTCATTCCCC
>NZ_CAKKMI010000015.1:0-93175 GCF_918698105.1 Pseudomonas brassicacearum
CGATGACGGCGGCACATTCAACACGTATGCAAGCTGAACCACCGCCATCGCGAGCAAGCTCGCTCCCACAGGGAACAGTGTTTACAGGTCTACCGACCGAGATACACCTCGATCACCCGCTCATTTTCCTGCACCTGTTCCAGCGACCCTTCGGCCAGCACGCTGCCCTGGTGCAACACGGTGACGTGGTCGGCAATCGCGCCGACGAAGCCCATGTCGTGCTCCACCACCATCAGTGAATGCTTGCCCGCCAAGGACTTGAACAGCTCGGCGGTGAACTCGGTCTCGGCGTCGGTCATGCCCGCCACTGGTTCATCGAGCAGCAGCAATTGCGGGTCTTGTACCAGCAGCATGCCAATCTCCAGGAACTGCTTCTGCCCGTGGGACAGCAGCCCGGCGGCGCGGTTGACTGAGGTAGTGAGACGGATGGTCTCGAGCACTTCGTTGATACGGTCGTGCTGCTCGCCGCTCAGTTTCGCCCGCAGGCTGGCCCACACCGACTTGTCGGTCTTGAGCGCCAGCTCCAGGTTCTCGAACACGCTCAGGGCTTCGAACACCGTGGGCTTCTGGAACTTGCGACCGATGCCGGCCTGGGCGATCGCCACTTCGCTCATGCAGGTCAAGTCCAGGGTTTCGCCGAACCAGGCCTTGCCATGGCTGGGGCGGGTCTTGCCGGTGATCACATCCATCAGCGTGGTCTTGCCGGCGCCGTTGGGGCCGATGATGCAGCGCAATTCGCCGACGCCGATATACAGGTTCAAATCGTTCAAGGCCTTGAAGCCGTCGAAACTGACGCTGATATCTTCCAGGGTCAGGAGGGTGCCGTGGCGGGTGTTCAGGCCCACGCCGGCGGCATGGCCGAGGCCGATGGCGTCGCGGCTGCTGCCGGCGTCCTGGTTGGGTTGCGGCGGAAAGAAAGCGGGTTCGAGCATGAATTCGGCACTCGCTGTGATTCTCATTGTTCACCTCTTTTCTTCAGCAGACCGATCACGCCCTTGGGCAGATACAGGGTCACGACGATGAACAGCGCACCGAGGAAAAACAGCCAGTACTCAGGAAACGCCACGGTGAACCAGCTCTTCATGCCGTTGACCACCCCGGCGCCCAGCAGCGGCCCGATCAGCGTGCCGCGCCCGCCGAGGGCGACCCACACGGCGGCCTCGATGGAGTTGGTCGGCGACATTTCGCTGGGGTTGATGATGCCCACCTGCGGCACGTACAAGGCCCCGGCCAGGCCGCACAACACCGCGCTCAACACCCAGACGAACAGTTTGAAACCACGCGGGTCGTAACCGCAGAACATCAGGCGGTTTTCCGCGTCACGCAGGGCGGTCAGTACTCGGCCGAACTTGCTGCGGGCCAGGCGCCAGCCGATGAACAGGCTCGCCACCAGCAACACCACCGTGGCCAAGAACAGCACCGCCCGAGTGCCCGGCTCGGTGATGCCAAAGCCCAGGATCGAACGGAAATTGGTGAAGCCGTTGTTGCCGCCAAATCCGGTTTCGTTGCGGAAAAACAGCAACATCCCGGCGAAGGTCAGGGCCTGGGTCATGATCGAGAAATACACGCCCTTGATCCGCGAGCGGAAGGCGAAGAAACCGAACACCAGCGCCAGCAAGCCCGGCGCCAGCACCACCAGGCACATCGCCCAGAGGAAACGGTCGGTGCCGGCCCAGTACCAGGGCAGCTCGGTCCACGACAGGAAAGTCATGAACGCCGGCAAGCCATCACCGGCGGCCTGGCGCATCAGGTACATGCCCATGGCGTAGCCGCCCAGGGCGAAGAACAGGCCGTGGCCGAGAGAGAGCAAGCCGGCATAACCCCAGACCAGGTCCAGGGCCAGGGCGACGATGGCGTAGCAGAGAATCTTGCCCACCAGGGTCAGGGTATACGCCGAGACGTGCAGCGGATTGTCAGCCGCCAGCAGCGACAGTAGCGGCAGGCTCAGCAGCACGGCCAGGATCAGCATGCCGACGACGAGGGTGACTTTGGGACCGGCCTTTTGCGTGGCCGTGAGCATCAGGGGCTGGTTCATCAGTCGATTACCCGTCCTTTGAGCGCGAAGAGGCCTTGCGGACGCTTCTGGATGAACAGAATGATCAGCGCGAGGATCAGGATCTTGCCGAGCACGGCGCCGATCTGCGGTTCGAGGATCTTGTTGGCGATGCCGAGGCCGAACGCAGCGAACACGCTACCGGCCAACTGGCCGACGCCGCCGAGCACCACCACCAGGAACGAGTCGATGATGTAGCTCTGGCCCAGGTCCGGACCGACGTTGCCGATCTGGCTCAGGGCCACGCCACCGAGCCCGGCGATGCCCGAGCCGAGGCCGAAGGCGAGCATGTCCACCCGCCCGGTGGGCACGCCGCAGCAGGCGGCCATGTTGCGATTCTGGGTCACCGCGCGCACGTTCAGGCCCAGGCGCGTATTGTTCAGCAGCAGCCAGGTCAGCACCACCACGAACAGTGCGAAGGCGATGATCACGATGCGGTTGTACGGCAGCACCAGGTTCGGCAATACCTGAATCCCGCCCGAGAGCCAGGCCGGGTTGGCGACTTCGACGTTCTGCGCGCCGAACACCAGGCGCACCAGTTGGATCAACATCAGGCTGATGCCCCAAGTGGCGAGCAGGGTTTCCAGCGGCCGCCCGTAGAGGTGGCGAATCACCGTGCGCTCCAGGGCCATGCCGATGGCGGCGGTGATAAAAAATGCCACCGGCAGGGCGATCAGCGGATAGAACTCGATGGCGTTCGGGGCGAAGCGCTGGAACAGCAACTGCACCACATAAGTGGAGTAGGCACCCAGCATCAGCATCTCGCCGTGGGCCATGTTGATCACCCCCAGCAAGCCGAAGGTGATGGCCAGGCCGAGGGCGGCGAGCAGCAGGATCGAACCCAGGGACATGCCGCTGAAGGCTTGGCCCAGCAACTCGCCCACCAGGAGTTTGCGTTTGACCTGGCTGAGGCTGGTTTCGGCGGCGGTGCGCACAGCGGCATCGGTTTCGACGCCGGGCTCAAGCAAACCTTCCAGGCGCGTGCGGGCCAATGGATCGCCGGTTTCCCCCAGTAGCCGGACGGCGGCCAGGCGCACGCTCGGGTTGGCATCCACCAGTTGCAGGTTCGCCAGGGCCAGGCTCAGGGCGGCATGCACATCTTCGTCCTGCTCGCCGGCCAGCTGCCGATCGAGAAACGCCAGTTGCGCCGGACGCGCGCTTTTTTGCAGTTGCTGCGCCGCGCCCAGGCGTACGCGGGCATCGACGGCGAGCAGTTGATGGCTAGCCAGGACGGTTTCGATCAGCCCGCGCAAGCGGTTGTTCAGGCGCAGGGTCTTGGGCTGGCCGTCGACGGTCAACTGGCCTTGCTGCAAGGCGTTGATCAGTTCGACGCGCTCAGGCTCCGGCTGCGCGGCCCAGCTTTCCAGGAGCTTGGCCTGCTGGGTCGGGTTGGCGGCGACGAAGTCTTCGGCGTCGCCGGCGTGGGCGGCCATCGGCAGCAAGAGTGCGATGGCGAGGATCAAGCGGTGGAGGGCAGTGGGCATATGCTAGGCCTTGCGCAATGCTTTTTGTGGGAGCGAGCAAGCTCGCTCCCACAGGGGTTGTGTGTGGGCCTCGGATACGGGGCCCACACCCATGGGCTCAGTTGCTCTTCACCGCATAGTCAGGCTTCTTGTCGTTGCCGGCGATGAACGGGCTCCACGGTTGCGCGCGGATCGGGCCTTCGGTCTGCCAGACCACGTTGAACTGACCGTCGGCCTGGATCTCGCCGATCATCACCGGCTTGTGCAAGTGATGGTTGGTCTTGTCCATGGTCAGGGTGTAGCCCGACGGTGCGGCGAAGGTCTGGCCGGCCAGGGCTTCGCGGACTTTGTCGACGTCGGTGGACTTGGCTTTTTCCACCGCTTGCGCCCACATGTGGATGCCGACGTAGGTGGCTTCCATCGGATCGTTGGTCACCGCTTTGTCGGCGCCCGGCAGGTTCTTGGCCTTGGCGTAGGCTTTCCAGGAATCGACGAATTTCTTGTTCGCCGGGTTATCCACGGATTCGAAATAGTTCCACGCCGCCAGGTTGCCTACCAGTGGCTTGGTGTCGATGCCGCGCAGTTCCTCTTCGCCCACCGAGAACGCCACGACCGGTACGTCGGTGGCTTTCAGGCCCTGGTTCGCCAGTTCTTTATAGAACGGTACGTTGGAGTCGCCGTTGACCGTTGAGATGACCGCGGTCTTGCCGCCGGCCGAGAACTTCTTGATGTTGGCCACGATGGTCTGGTAATCGCTGTGGCCGAACGGGGTGTAGACCTCTTCGATGTCCTTGTCCGCCACACCTTTGGAGTGCAGGAACGAGCGCAGGATCTTGTTGGTGGTGCGCGGGTAGACGTAGTCGGTGCCCAGCAGGAAGTAGCGCTTGGCACTGCCGCCTTCTTCGCTCATCAGGTATTCCACCGCCGGAATCGCCTGTTGGTTCGGCGCGGCGCCGGTGTAGAACACGTTTGGCGACATCTCTTCGCCTTCGTATTGCACCGGGTAGAACAGCAGCCCATTGAGCTCTTCGAACACCGGCAACACGGATTTACGCGACACCGAGGTCCAGCAGCCGAACACCACGGCGACCTTGTCCTGGGTCAGCAACTGCCGGCCCTTTTCGGCGAACAGTGGCCAGTTCGACGCCGGGTCCACGACCACCGCCTCAAGCTTCTTGCCGTTCACACCGCCCTTGGCGTTGATCTCATCAATGGTCATCAACGCCATGTCCTTGAGGGACGTCTCGGAGATCGCCATGGTGCCGGACAACGAATGCAGGATGCCGACCTTGATGGTCTCGGCGGCCTGGACAGTCCAGGCCATGCCCATCGCGGCAATGCTTGCCGAGAGTGTAAAAGCCTTGATCAAGCTACGACGCTTCATTGTGCGATCTCCGTGGACTTATGAGTTTTTTTCGAGGGCAGATGCAAACGCTGAAGGGGCTTTTGCAAGGGGTGTGCCCGGTCGGGGGAAGGCTTTGAAATGCGGGGTTGGCGTGGGACGTGCACGAGCGGTTGCACCATGAGTGAACGCATTGCGGGGGCTGGTGCGAAGAGGTGCGCCACATTGGGGCGAGAGAATTGCGATGCTTCTGTGGGAGCGAGCTTGCTCGCGATAGCGGTATGTCAGTCACCGCTAATTTGACTGATCCATCGCTATCGCGAGCAAGCTCGCTCCCATAGGCGATTTTTGTGATTCAGGAAAAGACGCCGCTCAGCGACGGCGCATGAGGCCGATGAAAAACAGTCCGCCAATAGCGGCTGTGGCGACGCCAATCGGCAAATCTTCCGGCGCGATCAACGTCCGCGCGGCCACGTCCACCCACACCAGGAACAGGCTGCCAAGCAGCACGCAGGCCGGCAGCAACCGACGATGCTCGGCGCCCACCAGGCGCCGGGCGATGTGCGGCACCATCAGCCCGACAAAACCAATCGAACCGCTGATGGACACCAGCACGCCGGTCATCAGCGAGGCGATCAAGAAGATCCACAGCCGCACCCTCGCCGCGTTCAGGCCCAGGGTCACGGCGGTCTGTTCGCCGGCCATCAGCGCGTTCAGGGGCCGGGCCATGCCCAGCAGCAACACCAGCCCCAGCACCACACTGGCCGCCGGCACCGCCAGCAGTTCCCAACGGGCCAGGCCCAGGCCGCCGAGCATCCAGAACATCACGGCCGAACTGGCGCGATGGTCACCGAGGAACAGCAGCAGGTTGGCCGCCGCCATCATCACAAAGGACACCGCCACGCCGCACAGCAACAGGCGATCACTTTCCAGGCGACCCTGGCGGGCAGCGATGGTCAGCACCAGCAGCATGCTCAGCAGCGCTCCGATGAACGCCGCCAGCGGCAGGGTCAGCAGGCCGACAATCTCGCCGACATGCAGCACCACGATGACCGCTCCCAAGGTCGCGCCCGACGTCACGCCCAGCAAGTGCGGATCGGCCAGCGGGTTGCGCGTGACCGCTTGCAGCACCGCACCGATCAACGCCAGCCCGGCGCCGACCAAGGCACCGAGCAGCAGCCGCGGCACGCGGATCAGCCAGACGATATGCTCCTGGCCGGGCGTCCAATGGACGTCACCCACCCCGAAGGCCTTGTTCAGCAGGATGTCCCAGACCACGGCCACCGGCACCCGCGCCGGCCCGAAGCCCAGGGACACCACGCACGACACCAGCAGCAGTGCGCCGAGGACCATCAGCAGGGCACCGTAGCGACGACCGTTCATTGGCCGTGAAAACCCCGCGCCAGGGTTTGCACCGCCAGCACGTTATCGATGCCCGGGGTGGCCTGCACGTAGGGAATCACAATGAAGCGCCGTTGCTGGATCGCCTCCACCGATTGCAGGGCCGGGTTGTTCAACAGGAATTGCTGTTTCTGCTCGGCGCTGACTTCGCCGTAGTCGACGATCACGATGACCTGCGGGTTGCGCTCGACCACGTTCTCCCAGTTCACCCGGGTCCAACTGGTTTCCACGTCATCGAGGATATTGCGCCCACCGGCCGCGTCGATCAGGGCCTGGGGCATGCCCAGGCGGCCGGAGGTCATGGCGCGGTCTTCGCCGCTGTCATACAGGAACACCCGCGGTTGCTGGGCGGGCAGGTGCTTGCGCACGTCGGCCACCTGGGCCTGCATCGTGGCGATCAGCGCGTTGGCGCGGTCCTGCACGTCGAAGATCTTCCCGAGGTTGCGCAGGTCGTTGTAGGTGTCCTCCAGCGAGGCCGCCGGACGCTTCATCACGAACGCGCAGGATTCGGTCAGTTCGTAGACGTTGATGCCCAGCGGTTGCAAGGTCTGTGGGGTCAGGTCGCCACCCACGCGCATGCCGTAGTCCCAGCCGGCGAAGAAGAAATCGACGTTGGCGTTGAGCAGGGTTTCCACCGAGGGGTATTTGGCGGCCAGTTCCGGCAGGCCATCGAGGATCCTGGCCATCTCGGGCGTCACCGATTTCCAGCCACTGATGCCGCTGTAGCCGACCATGCGCGGCTTGAGGCCCAAGGCGAGCATCATCTGGGTCATGTTGATGTCATGGCTGACGGCGTGCCGAGGAGCCTCGTTGAACATCACCTGGCGGTTGCAGCTCTGGATCGTCAACGGGTAGTGGGTGGTCTCGGCCAGGGCCTGGGCACTGCCCAGCAGCAGGGCGAGCGACAGCAAGGAACGCAGGATCATGGTTGGGTTATCCAGGTGATTCGTGGGTAGCCGGACAGCGGGTGTTCGTCCACCAGGGCTTCGATGCCGAACACCTCGCGCAACAGCTCGACGCTGAGGACATCCTTGGGTGTGCCGCTGGCGACGATGCGCCCGTGTGCGATCACGTACAGGCGGTCGCAGAAGGCGGCGGCCAGGTTCAGGTCGTGGAGGCTGGCGAGGGTGCCGATGCCCAGGCCCTTGATCAGTTGCAGCAATTGCAATTGATAGTGGGGGTCGAGGTGATTGGTCGGTTCGTCGAGGATCAGCAACTGCGGTTGCTGGGCCAGGGCTCGGGCCAGGATCACCCGTTGCTTTTCACCGCCCGAGAGGGTGGCGAATGCATGCTCGCCAAAGCCTGCGAGCCCGGCCGATTCCAGGGCCTGGAGCACCAGCCGGCGGTCGTCGTGATTGTCGCCGTCGAACAGGCCTTTGTGGGGCGTGCGGCCCATGGCGACCACTTCCTCGACCGTCAGGCCGAAGGCGTCGGGAAACTCTTGCAGGACCACGGCGATGCGTTGGGCGCTCCAGCGCGAGGACTGTTTCCAGACGTTGTGATGTTCGAGTTTTACCTCGCCACTTTCCGGCCGGCTGAAGCGATAGGCGCAGCGCAACAGGCTGGTCTTGCCACTGCCGTTGGGCCCGATCAACCCGACAAACTCCCCGGTCGCCACCTGCAACGTCACGTCACGCAGCTGGAACTGGTGATGACAGTGGCCATGGCCCAGGGGCGTCCAGGCGAGGTGGGAGAGGGTTAGGGAGGTCATGCAGCTACTCAGGTTATTGGATCGGAACCCCAATCCATTGTGGGAGCGAGCCTGCTCGCGATAGCGGTGGATCAGTCAGCAAAGATGTAACTGACCCACCGCTATCGCGAGCAGGCTCGCTCCCACAGGGAAGGTATTCACCGTTTGGAAAGCGGGCGTGATTGTAGAGGTTTCGCACCGCCTTCCGTTAACGCACTGCCTTCAGCTTGAAGATGAAGCAATCTCAGGCTGGCGATTGAAGCGAGTGACGAGGCGATCGAGCAACCACACCACCACCAGCGACGCCCCCACCAGCGGAAACACCACCGCCAGGGCCAGCATGATGAACACCCCGGTCTTCCAGGTCGGCAGGTCGTGACGCAGCGGCGGTACGCCGAACTTGCCCGCTGGCCGGCGCTTCCACCAGATCACCAGGCCACTCACGGCGCTGAGCAGGATCATCAGGCAAATCAGCAGCACGATGATCTGGTTCAGCGGGCCGAACATCTTGCCTTCGTGCAGCATCACACCGGTTTCGGTGGCGCGGGCCACGACGCCGTAGTGTTCCCAGCGCACATCGGCCAGGACCTTGCCGGTGTATTGGTCCACGTGCAGGGTGGCGTCGTTGCGCGGGTCATCGGCGAACACGGCCACGGTGAACACGCCGCTGGACGTGGTCGGCAGGGTAATGCTGTAGCCGGGCGTGACCTGGCGTTCAGTGGCGATGTCCTGCACCGCTTGCAGGCTGACGGTCGGGGCGGCTGGGCCTTCGTGTATGCCGCCGTGGCCCATGTGCTCGGCATGGTCGCCGGACATCGGCATCGGCGTGTTTTCCACGGCCCAGGGCACGGTCTGGCGGTGGGCGTTGTTGAGGCTGCCGGCCTCGACATCGGACTTGGGCACGTCATTCCACATCGCTGCCGGGAAGCGGTTCCAGAGGTCGGCGTATTGCTTGCCCCAGAAGCCGGTCCAGGTCATGCCGCTGAGCAGCATCACCAACAGCAAGGCCGCGCCCCAGAAACCAACGACCACGTGCAGGTCACGCCAGAACAACCGACCGCGCGCGCTCCAGCGCGGCCACAGCACTCCGGCCGATGATTGCCCGCGCGGCCACCACAGGTACAGCCCGGAGACCACCAGCACCACGCCCCAGCCGGCGGCCATTTCCACCAAGCGGTCACCGACGGTGCCGATCAGCAGTTCGCCGTGAATGGCCCGGGCCATGGCTTGCAGGTTGTTCTTCGCATCCTGCTCGCCGAGGACATCGCCGTGGTACGGGTCGATGAACACGTTCAGTTCCCGGCCCTGGTCGATCACCACGAATTGCGCGCTGCGTTCGGCATTGACCGGCGGCAGGTATTGTTTGACCTGGCCTTGGGGGTAGGCCTGGCGGACTTGCTTGAGCAGGTCGTCCGCCGCCAGGGTGTGATGCCCGGCCGGCACGTTCAGCAGGCTGCCGTACATCAGCGGATCGAGTTGCGGCTTGAACAGGTAGATGATCCCGGTCAGGGCCAGCATCACCATGAACGGTGCAACGAACAGCCCGGCATAAAAATGCCAGCGCCAGGCCAGGTTGTAGAAATTGGGTTTCGGTTGGCTCATTGCAAAGCGCTCCGCAGGGCAAATTGGGTTGTTATGTTGTGCGGTCAGTCAAGGTGGAAACGAACCCTGTGGGAGCGAGTTTGCTCGCGATTGGCGATGGTTCGGCTTGCATCGATGTTGGATGTGCCTTCGCTATCGCGAGCAAGCTCGCTCCCACAGTGGTGTCCTCGCTGACAGATCTCCGGTGCTGGTTAGAAACTCATATCCACCTTGGTCCAGAGCGTGCGCCCCGGTTCGTTGATGGCCTGCGGGTCGCTGGCCGGGTAGCCGAACCCGGCGTTGCCGGCCAGGTTCAAGTGCTCGGCGTAGGCTTTGCCGAACAGGTTGTCGACGCCGCTGCTGACCTTCCAGTGTTTGTTGATGCGATAGGCACCGTTGAGCGAGAACACGCCGAAGCCCGAGCTTTTGCCGTAGTCCTTGCCGACCACGTTGCCCCTGTTCTCGTCGACCCGGTGCTGCGCCGCTACCACACGCCACAGGGCGCCGGCGCTCCAGCGGTCTTCGCTGTAGGTCAGGCCCAGGCGTGCGTCCAGCGGCGGCATTTGCGCCAGGGCGCTGCCGTCGCTGCTGTTCTTGCCCCAGGCATAGGCCAGGGTGGCGTCGGCTTTCCAGCGCTCGCTCAGCTTGTAGGCCGCACCCAATTCACCACCCATGATCCGTGCATCGATGTTCTCGGCCCGCGAGGTGGTGCCCATCATCCCGGGGGTGTAGTCGAACAGGATGTAGTCGCGCACCTGGCCGACATAACCCGATGCCCAGGCTTCGAGGGCTTCGGTCTTGTACTGCAGGCCAAAGTCGAGTTGGGTGGTTTTCTCCGGCTTGATCGCGTCGAAGGCATTCAGTGAACCGCTGGGGCCGACATTCGCCGAGAACAGCTCCCAGTAGTCCGGGAAGCGTTGCGTGTGACCCACGCCTGCGTAGAGGGTGGTGGGGTTGTCGTCCAGGTCGTGCTCGTAGCGGACGAAACCGCTGGGCAGCGTGTCAGCGCGGGTGTCATCGGCAGTCGGATTGGGGCGCGCCGACATGCCGGAACCGAGGCTCTGGCGGTAGTCCTTGGCCGAGGCACGGTCGAGCCGGGCGCCGGTGATCACCCTGTCGCGGTCGGCGGCATACCAGGTCAGTTCGCCGAACACTCCGTAATTGTGGAAGTCGGCGTCCTTGGTGTACGGCAGGTCCTTGTAGGTGTCCACGCCCATGCTGCTGCGTTTGCGATGCTCGTTGGTCTGCGCGTCCAGGCCGCTGATCAGCTGCACATCGGCCCAGCGCCAGGTGGCCTTGATGCGGGCGCCGAGGGTGCGGCGGTCGACGTTGGAGGCCATGGGCCCGGCCATCATCCCGGTGCCGGAAGGCGTGCGCAGCGTGTAGTTGTCCATCACGTGGTCGGCGTAGTTGTAGTAGACCTGGGCCTCGACCTTGTCCAGCACCTCGCCGATGTTCGAGCGCTCGAACCGCAGCCCGAGGCTTTCGCGCTTGAACTGCGAGCCGTCCATGCCACGCCCGGCGTAGCGTGCTTCACCGTCGCCCTTGCCGGCCGTCAATTCCAGCAGGGTATCGGCGTCCGGCGTCCAGCCGAGGGTGACGTCGCCGTTCCACTTGTCATAGCGCGACGGCACGCTGTCGTTATTACCGTCGCGGTAATCGTCCGAATGCGCGGTGTTGCCGATCACCCGTACATACCCCAGCGGCCCACCGGCGGCGGCATCCACCACTTTGTCGAAACGGCCGTTGGAGCCGGCCAGCACGCTGGCGTTGACCCGGGTACCCAATTCGCCGAACTGTTCCGGCTCGCGCTCGAACAGCACGGTCCCGGCCGATGCGCCCGGGCCCCAGAGCACGGTTTGCGGGCCTTTGATGACGGTGAGCTTGTCGTAGGTCTCCGGCGAGATGTAGGACGTCGGTGCGTCCATCCGGCCCGGGCAAGCACCCAACAGCATGCTGCCGTTGGTGAGGATGTTCAGCCGCGAGCCGAACATGCCGCGCAACACCGGGTCGCCGTTGGTGCCGCCGTTGCGTACCAGGGCGAAACCCGGAATGGTCTTGAGGTAGTCGCCGCCGTCACTGGCCGGCACCGGTTGGCGCGGGTCCTTGGGGTTGGTGACGACGGTCAGGGGTGAACTGGGGGCGATGGCGGTGATGACCGTCGGGCTCAGTTCTTCAACCTGATTGTCGTGATGCTCGTGCTCATCGGCGAGTACGTAGGGCGTGAGCAGCAGGCCGCACAGGGCGGCAATGGTTTGGCGTAAACGAACCCGTGGTTCGTTCAGGGAGCAGCGAACCTGGGCAGCGCCCAAAGCGATGTCAGCAGAAAACCTGGACATGATGATTCCATCGAACAGACGTAGACGACACGGTCGGGCAGCATGACGCTGTCTTGTACGACCGGGGTGAGTAAGTGTCGGGCTTACGCGTCGAGGGGCGGTGCACGGGTGCGGGCACCCGGGAAGAACGCTGGCCGGGCATGGCCCAGGCGTGGGGAAGGGCTGGTGTAGGTGTTGGTGTGGGGGGTGTCGAAAACCGCGAACGTGTGACCGCCAGGCAGCGCGGGGCAATTGAACAGCAGGCTGCAATAGCCGCACTTTTCCCACAGCGCGTGGTGCTCGCTCTGGGGCGGGCAGTGTTCGGCTGCCGGCGCTTCGTGCGCCGACATGTCCATGCTCATCTCCATGTTCATGTCCATGGACACAGGCATGGACACAGGCATGGACATGCGCTGACCCATCGGCATCGACTGGGAAATCAGCGGACCGATAAAGATCATCAGCATGGCGAACAGGCTGATCCAACTGCCGCGTGTCAGGCTCAGGGGCTGACGGCGGGGCATGGACGGCCTGGCGCGAAGGGCGTGCACGGGCGGCTACGTCTACTGGGCGTGCATGTGAGTGTTGGTGCCGTCGGGTGCTTTTTTCTGCACCGCAACGTCGACCGTGACATCCCCCGCTTTCTCGAAATGCAGGGTCATGGGGAAACGTTTGCCATCGCTGAGCAGGCTGCGGTCCTTCAGGTCCAGCAGCATCACGTGATACGCCATCGGCGCGAAGGTGACGGTGGCGCCGGGGGCGATATCGACGACGGGCACCGGTTGCATCTTCATCAGGTCGTTTTGCATCACATGCTCATGGAGCTCGGCTTTGCCGGCAATCGGCGAGTCGACGCTGAGCAACTTGTCGGCGGTGGTGCCGCCGTTGTGAATCACGAAATACGCGGCCACGGTCGGCGCGTTGGGCGGCAACTCCTGGGACCACGGGTGGGCGATCTCAAGCTCGCCCACCTTGTACTGGTGAGCTTGGGCGAAGCCAACGGGAAGCAATAGGGCAGCCAGCAGGATGAGTCTGTTCAACATGGCAATTCTCCGGAACGATTCAGGGCGCAGTTTTATGCGGGAAGAATCAGGCCAGAGGCGAGGCGCGAGGATTGAGGCTGGGCCATTGCTGGCGTGGCGTGGGGCTGTCGAGTTTCGAATGGACGGCACTGCGATGGGCCAGCTGTGCATCCAGATACAACTGCGGGACATGCCCGGAGAGTGCCACCAACGGCGCTGAGCCTGAGCAGCACCAGCAATGCTGCATGGTCGAGTGATTATCTTTCTGTTGCGTGCTTTGTTCGAGTTTGCCCAGGGAAACCGCCAGCATCTTCGTGCCGCTGGAGGAGCAGAAACTGCCCCACAACAATTGCTCGGCTGGCGAAATGGCGGTTGCACCGCCACTGTTGGAAAGCGGCATGGCAAGCATGTTGAACAGCACTGCGAAGCAGGCGATCCAGGCAAATGCAAGCCGTTGTCGGGACATAGGGCAATCCGCTCGGTTGGGCGATCAGGTGGCGGTATTTAGCCTGATCGGGGGTGAGAAGTAAAAAGGCCACGTGCGGTGTAGGGTCGCAGGGCTGGTGTTAACAGTAGCAATAGATCTTCAAGTGGGTGCCCAGTATTCCGACTCTCCATTGGTGATGTCATCCACCTTCTGACGGTGCATGAGATCCTTGTGGCGAGGGAGCTCGCTCCCGCTGGGGCGCGAAGCGGCCCTAAAACCGGACATTGCGGTGTTTCAGAAAAATAGCATTCACTTTTTTGGGGCTGCTGCGCAGCCCAGCGGGAGCAAGCTCCCTCGCCACGGGGCGGCTGTACTGTCAGGCCAACTGCCGCAGCCCCTGCAACACCTCATCCACCGTCCCAAACTCCCGATCCACCCCCGCCAACACCGGCCGCTTCAACACCAACACCGGCACCCCCCGCTCCCGCGCCACGTCCAGCTTCGGCTCGGTGGCCGTACTGCCGCTGTTCTTGCTGACCAGCACATCGATCTGTCGCCGTTCGAACAGTTCGCGTTCGCCCTCGATATGAAACGGCCCACGGGCACCAATCACTTCGCAGCGCTCATTGCCGGGATAATCGTCCAAGGCACGCAAGGTCCAGAATTGCTCTGGCGGAATTTCATGCAGATGTTGCAGTGGTTCGCGCCCGAGGGTGAAGAGCGGGCGGCGGAAGGGCTGCAGGGCCTGGATCAGTTCGGCCCAGTCGGCCACTTCGCGCCAGTCATCGCCGGCCCGGGGTTGCCAGGCCGGGCGGCGCAGGGCCCAGCAGGGAATGGCGCAGGCGCGCGCTGCCTGGGCGGCGTTGTGGCTGATCTGGGCGGCGTAGGGGTGGGTGGCGTCCAGCAGCAGGTCGATGCCCTCGGCGCGGATGAAGTGCGCCAGCCCTTCGGCGCCGCCATAGCCGCCGACGCGGACCTGGCAGGTCAGGTCGGTGGGGACGCGGCCGATGCCGGCCAGGCTGTAGATGTGTTGGGGGCCGAAGGTGCGGGCGATGGCCAGGGCTTCGGTGACGCCACCGAGCAGTAGGATGCGTTTCATCGCCAGCCTCCGGCGTGGCCGACGATCCCGCCCTGGCGGTCGATGGCGAAGACTTCGACCTGGACCTGGGCCGGCACGACGCTGCGGGCGAAGGCCAGCGCGTGCGCGCACACCGCGTCACCCAGGGCGATGCCGGCGGCGCTGGCCATCGCCAGGGCCTGTTGGCTGGTGTTTGCTGCCCGGATGCCCTGTTGCAAAACCTCATCGGCACCGATGGCAGCGGCCCACTCGGCCAGTTGTGGCAGGTCGATGCTCGAGTGGCGGCTGTGCAGGTCCATGTGGCCGGCGGCGAGTTTGCTGATCTTGCCAAAGCCGCCGCAGAGGCTGAGTTTTTCCACCGGGACCTTGCGCACATGCTTGAGCACGGCGCCGACGAAATCGCCCATTTCGATCAGGGCGATTTCCGGCAGGTTGTAGACCCGGCGCATGGTGTCTTCGCTGGCGTTGCCGGTGCAGGCGGCGATGTGCAGGTAGCCGTTGGTTTTTGCCACGTCGATGCCCTGGTGGATCGAGGCAATGTAGGCCGCGCAGGAGAACGGCCGGACGATGCCGCTGGTACCGAGGATCGACAGGCCGCCGAGGATGCCCAGGCGCGGGTTCATGGTTTTCAGCGCCAGGGCTTCGCCGTCCTCGACGTTGACCGTGACTTCGAAACCGCCGGTGTAACCGCTTTCCTCGGCCAGCCGGGCCAGGTGTTCGTTGATCATTTTGCGCGGCACCGGGTTGATCGCCGGTTCACCGACGTTCAGCACCAACCCCGGTCGCGTCACCGTGCCGACGCCGCGACCCGCGACGAAACGTACACCGGGCTCGGCAATCAAGCGCACCTGGGAAAACAACAGGGCACCGTGGGTCACGTCCGGGTCATCGCCGGCATCCTTGATCGTCCCGGCTTCGGCGCCTTGTTCGGTCAGCCGGCAGAACTCCAGGCGCATCTGCACCTGCTTGCCCTTGGGCAGTACGATTTCCACGGCATCGGCTTCGGTGCCGCGCAACAGTAGTCGAGCCGCCGCCAGGCTGGTGGCCGTGGCGCAACTGCCGGTGGTCAGGCCGCTGCGCAAGGGGGCGGGTTGTTCGGCGGTTTCGTCACGCATCGAGAGGTTTCGTCAGGTCCAGCAAGGTAATCGGCAAGGCCTGGCGCCAGGTGTCGAATTCGCCCAACGGCTGGGCCTGGGCGATGTGGATGCGGGTCAGTTCACCGCCGTGACGTTCGCGCCAGTGCATCAGGGTCGTTTCGCTTTGCAGGGTCACGGCGTTGGCGACGAGCCGACCGCCGGGCTTGAGTTGGGCCCAGCAGGCGTCGAGCACGCCTTCGCGGGTGACGCCGCCGCCGATGAACACCGCGTCCGGCCGCTCCAGCTTCTCCAGCGCCTGGGGGGCTTGGCCGCGAATCAGTTGCAGGCCAGGCACGCCAAGGGTGTCGCGGTTGCGTTCGATCAGCGCTTGGCGGCCTTCGTCGGCTTCGATGGCCAGGGCCCGGCAACTGGGGTGGGCGCGCATCCATTCGATGCCGATGGAGCCGCTGCCGGCGCCGACATCCCAGAGCAGCTCGCCGGGTGTGGGGGCGAGGCGGGCGAGGGTGATGGCGCGCACGTCGCGTTTGGTTATCTGGCCGTCATGTTCGAAAGCGGTGTCCGGCAAACCGGCCAGGCGTGACAGGCGCGGTGTCGACGGTTCGGCCCGGCATTCGATGGCGATCAGGTTCAGGTCGGCGACGGGGGCGTCGGACCATTGTGTCGCAGTGCTTTCAATTCGTCGTTCCGTCGCGCCACCCAAATGCTCCAGCACGGTCATGGCGCTTGGGCCGAAGCCGCGCTCGCGCAGCAACGTCGCTACGGCGGCAGGGCTGTGGCGGTCGTTGCTCAGCAGCAACAGCCTGACACCCGTGGATAAGTGAGCGTTGAGCGCCGCCAGGGGCCGCGCCACCAACGACAGCGTGACCACCTCCTGCAACGGCCAGCCCATGCGTGCCGCGGCCAGCGAACAGGAGGAGGGCGCGGGGATGACCAGCATCTGATCACTCGGCACCTGTTTCGCCAGGCTGGCGCCCACGCCGTAGAACATCGGATCGCCGCTGGCCAGCACGCACACCGGTTCACCCTGCCGAGCGAGCAGCGGTTCCAGGGAGAACGGGCTGGGCCACAGCGCCCGTTGGCCGCGGATGCACGGTGGCAGCAGCGCCAGTTGCCGGTCGCTGCCGACAATGCGTGACGCCCGCAGCAAGGCATGGCGAGCCGTTCGGCCCAGGCCCTTGAAGCCGTCTTCACCGATGCCCACTACGGTCAGCCAGGGGGTCATCTCTGTTCCTCGAATAATTGGGTTGATCGACAGGCGTCTTGCCGCCGCGAACCGGGCCGCCATCATACCGCGCCCCGGCGGATCAGGCGCCTGGCGCTACATCATCTTCACAGCCAGACCGCTTTCGCGAGCAGGCTCGCTCCCACAATTTTGATTGAGGGTGTTCACATAACTTGGGTCCGCCACAAATCCCCTGTGGGAGCGAGCCTGCTCGCGAAGGCGGCGGCCCATTCAACATCAGCTTTTCAGGTAGACCGCTTTCGCGATCAAGCCCGCTCCCACAGTTTTGATTGGGGGGGTCACAAATTTTGTGTCCGCCACAAATCCACTGTGGGAGCGAGTCTGCTCGCGATAGCGGCGGCCCATTCAACATCAGCTTTTCTGCCAGACCGCTTTCGCGAGCAAGCCCGCTCCCACAATTTTGATTGAGGGCGTTCACAAAACTTGGGTCCGCCGCAATCCCCTGTGGGAGCGGGCTTGCCCGCGAAGGCGGCGGTCCATTCAACATCATCTTTTCCAGTCAGACTGCTATCGCGAGCAAGCTCGCTCCCACAATTTTAATTGAGGGTGTTCACAAAAGTTGGGTCCGCCACAAATCCTCTGTGGGAGCGAGCTTGCTCGCGATAGCGGCGGTCCATTCACATTGCCGTCTCAGGCAGACCGCCATCGCGAGCAGGCTCGCTCCCACAGTTTGGAATGGGGGCGCTCGGAAATTGTGTGTCCGCCGTCAGCAATCCGACCGGCAAGCTTTTCATGACCCCCGGCAAAGCAGGCATAATGGCGGTTCTTCGCCGATGTGGCGTTTCTTATTTGTCGGTTTTCCCTTGAACGAACGTCCCTCCTCCAACGTCCTACGCCCCTCCGGTTGCCCGGGGTTGTTGCGTGTCGTCCAGGCGCTGGACGGTGGGATCTGTCGGATCAAGCTCGATGGCGGCGCCATCCAGGCGGATCAGGCTGAAGTCGTGGCGTCGGTGGCCGAGCGGTTCGCCGGGGGCGTGATCGAGGCGACCAACCGGGCCAACCTGCAAATCCGTGGAATCGGTCCCGGGCACGACGCGCTGATCCAGCCATTGCTCGCCGCCGGGCTTGGCCCGCGCAAGGCGGCCGGCGATGACGTGCGCAACCTGATGCTCAGCCCGTCGGCCGGGATCGACCGGCAGATGCTGTTCGACACCCGGCCGTTGGCGGCGCAGATCCTCTTCACCTTGCAAACCCACGAACGCTTCCCTGAGTTGTCGGCCAAGTTCGCCGTGCAACTGGACGGTGGCGAAGCGTTGGCGATGCTCGAACATCACCACGATTTGTGGCTGTCGGCCCTGGTCCGTGACGGCGAGCCTTGGCTGGCCTTCGGCTTGGCCGGTTCGCCATTGGACAAACCGGCGGGCAGGGTGCCGCTGGCCCAGGGGCATGCCTTGGTGGTGGCGGTGCTGGAGCTGTTCCTCGACCTGGCCCGCCCGGACCAGACCCGCATGCGCCACTTGCTGGCTGAAATCCCCTGCGATGAATTCATGAGCCGATTGGCTCGCCGCGTGCCGCTGCAAGCTTGCCTGGACTGGCAGCGGGACGCGTCCATCGACGGACTGCACATCGGCGTTCATCCCCAGCACGACGACCGCGTGTACGTCGGCGCGGCGGCGCCCCTTGGCCGACTCGACGCCGGCATGCTGCGGGGCGCGGCGCAACTGGCGCGGGAGCAGGGCGACGCAAGCCTTCGTTTCACCCCTTGGCAAGGCCTGTTGCTGCCCAACGTGCGCCGCAAGGACGCCGACGAAGTGCTGGCGCGGCTTGAGGGGTTGGGCCTGTTGTGCTCGGTCGATCTGTCCCTGGCGCAAATCATCGCCTGCACCGGCGCCAGTGGCTGCGGCAAAGCCCTGGCCGACACCAAGGCCGACGCCCACCAACTGGCCGAGCTGCTGCAACGCCAGGGCCAGAGCCTGAAAGTCCATCTGTCGGGCTGCCCGCGTTCCTGCGCGGCGGCCCATGTCGCGCCCGCCACCTTGCTGGCGGTCGCCCCCGGTCGTTACGACCTGTATTTTCGCGATGCCACGCTGCCGGGTTTCGGCGCGTTGCAGGCACACAATCTGACTATTGAAGCGCTCGGCCACTGGCTCGACGCTCGCCCCCGGAGCCCCCTTGATGCTTGATTACATCCGCGACGGTCAGGAGATCTATCGCAACTCCTTCGCGATCATCCGCGCCGAAGCCAACCTGGCGCGCATTCCGGCCGACCTGGAAAAACTCGCGGTGCGGGTAATCCACGCCTGCGGCATGGTCGAGGCCATCGATGGCTTGCAGTTTTCCGAAGGCGCGGGCACGGCCGGGCGCCAGGCGCTGGCCGCCGGTGCGCCGATCCTGTGCGATGCGCGGATGGTCAGCGAAGGCGTGACCCGGGCTCGCCTGCCGGCCAACAATCCGGTGATCTGCACCTTGCGCGACGAAAGCGTGCCGGCGTTGGCCCTGGAGCTGGGCAACACCCGTTCGGCGGCGGCGCTGGAGCTGTGGCGCCCGCACCTGGAAGGCAGCGTCGTGGTCATCGGCAACGCGCCGACCGCGCTTTTTTATCTGCTGGAAATGCTCGATGCCGGCGCGCCGAAACCGGCACTGATCCTCGGTTTCCCGGTGGGCTTCGTCGGCGCCGCCGAGTCCAAGGCGATGCTGGCGGCCAACAGCCGCGGCGTGCCGTTCGTGATCATGCAAGGCCGCCTGGGCGGCAGCGCCATGGCCGCCGCCGCCGTCAACGCCCTCGCTACGGAGATTGAATGATGCAGCAGCCTGGACGTCTGATCGGCCTCGGCGTGGGCCCCGGTGACCCGGAACTGATTACGGTCAAGGCCCTGCGCCTGCTGCGCGAATCGCCCGTGGTGGCGTACTTCGTCGCCAAGGGCAAGAAGGGCAACGCCTTCGGCATCATCGAGGCCCATTTGCAGGACGCGCAGACGTTGCTGCCGCTGGTCTACCCGGTCACCACCGAAGCGCTGCCGGCGCCGCTGTCCTATGAACAGGTGATCGCCGACTTCTACGACACCGCCGCCGAGCAGCTGGCCGTGCACCTGGATGGCGGTCGCGACGTGGCCGTGATCTGTGAGGGCGATCCGTTTTTCTACGGCTCCTACATGTACCTGCACGATCGCCTGGCCGAGCGCTATGAGGCGCAAGTCATTCCAGGCGTGTGCTCGATGCTCGGCGGGGCCTCGGTGCTCGGTGCGCCGCTGGTCTATCGCAACCAGAGCTTGTCGGTGCTCTCCGGCGTCTTGCCCCACGACGATCTCAAGCGTCGCCTGGCCGACGCCGATGCGGCGGTGATCATGAAGCTGGGGCGCAATTTCCCCAAGGTTCGCCAAGTGCTTCAGGAATTGGGTATGGACGGACGAGCGCTATACGTCGAGCGGGCGACCATGGTCAACCAGAAAATCGTGCCGTTGGATGAAGTCGAGCCGATGTCTTCGCCGTACTTCTCGCTGATCATCGTGCCGGGCGAACGGTGGCAGGGATGATGACTTGCGCCGCGCCGGCCATCGTCATCCTCGGCCCGGGCAGCCTGGCAACGGCCCGACGGATCCAGCAGCGCTACCCAGGCGCCGTGATCCACGGCCTGGCCGGGCGGGTCGAGGCTGATCGTCAATACCTCGAGTTCGGCGCCACGTTGCGCGAGCTCTACCAACAGGACACACCGATCATTGCCCTGTGCGCGGCCGGCATCGTCATCCGCACCCTGGCGCCGTTGCTGCTGGAAAAAGGCGTCGAGCCACAGGTGCTGGCGGTGGCCGAGGATGGCAGCGCCGTGGTGCCGCTGCTGGGCGGCCTGGGCGGGGTGAACGTCATGGCCCGTGAGATCGCGGCAACGCTGCAAGTGGCGCCGGCGATCACCACCAGCGGCGAATTGCGTTTTGGCACCTGCCTGCTCAATCCGCCAAGCGGCTACCGCCTCGGCGACCTGGAGCAGGGCAAGCGCTTCGTGTCCGATCTGTTGGCCGGTGAGCCGGTGCGCATCGAAGGTGCAGCGCCGTGGCTGGATCAGGCGCAGTTGCCGCAAGACCCGCAGGCGCGGCGCACGATCCACGTCGGCCATGCCGAGCGTGAGGCGAGCGCCCACGAACTGCTGATTTATCCGCGCAGTGTCGCGGTGGTGCTCGGCGCCGAGGTGGCTGACCTGCCGGGCGCCGTTCGTGCTGTTTTGCAGCAAGCGAAAGTGGCGGTTCAGAGCCTGGCGTGTCTGGTGGCGGCGGATACGCTGATGGCCAGTGCGACCTTGCGTGAAGCGGCGCTGGAACTCGGAGTGGCGCTGCGCTTTGTGGCGATGACCGGTGATGCCGCCACCTTGGCGCGCAGTTCTATGCCGGCGGCGAACATCCTTTCGGCGACGGACAAGCTGGCCATCGCCATTGCCGCGCAGCCCTTGGACGTGACCCAAATCGGTCGTCCGCGCGGACGCCTGGCGGTGATCGGCCTGGGGCCGGGCGCGGCCGAACTGATGGTGCCGGCGGTGAAGGCCGAACTGGCGCGGGCCACCGACGTGCTCGGCTACGAAACCTATGTGCGCATGGCCGGCCCGTTTCGCGACGATCAAGTGCTGCACTGCACCGACAACCGCGAAGAAATGCAGCGTGCCCGACACGCCTTTGAGTTGGCCGCCCAAGGCCGTTCGGTGATCGTGGTGTCGTCCGGCGACCCGGGTGTATTCGCCATGGCGGCGGCGGTGCTCGAAGCGTTGCACGAATCCAGCGACCCGGCCTGGCACCAGGTTGACCTGGAGATCCTGCCCGGTGTGTCCGCCTCCCTCGCCACCGCCGCCCAGGCCGGTGCGCCGTTGGGGCATGACTTCTGCGTGATGTCGCTGTCGGACAATCTCAAGCCCTGGTCGATCATCGAAAAACGCCTGGACCTGGCGGCCGAAGCCGACCTTGCGTTGGCCTTCTACAATCCGATTTCCCGTGCGCGACCATGGCAATTGGGGCGTGCGCTGGAGATCGTCGGCCAGCACCGCACCCCGCAGACGCCGGTGGTGTTGGGGCGTGATATCGGTCGTCCGGGCCAGACCCTGCGTGTTACCACCCTGGGGCAACTGACCCCGGAGCAGGTCGACATGCGCACCATGGTGCTGATCGGCTCTTCCACGACCTGCGTATTCCCTCGCGCCGAAGGTGGCGAGTGGGTGTACACGCCGCGCTGGTATGGCAGCAAACCTGTCTGAGCCCAGGTCTCGACATTCGCCACGTTCGATCCAATGATCGTAGTCCTCGGGTGTTTCAGGACAGGGCTGCGGGGCAGCCCTGTCCTCTCCAGTAGCCGTCGTAGCCTTCCACTGCTCGCTACCCCGAAAGCGTTAGAGCCGATGCTTTCGTAGGTCAAATCGCCTCATGGTCTGCTCTTCCAGTTTTTGCTTCATCAAAGCTCTTCTCCTGTCCAGTGCGTCTCTGTCCAGTCTCAGGTATGCCTTGCGCTGGATGAGGCTGGCGGAGCGTTTTTCCCAGTCCCAGAACAGGAACCTGCTCCTTCTTACATTGACGCTGAGTTCAAGTTTGAACAGAGCGATATGGAGGTTGCCCTTTGCGTCGTAGCGCGCCGGGACAACTTGAAATGACTCGCCCTGTCGGGTTTCCGTATCGAGCGAGAGCATGGCCGGATCGTTGGTTTTCAACGTGTCCAGTGTATCGATCAGCGCATTGGCCTGTTGGGAGTCCTTGCTGTTGTCGGCGTTCTCTACCAGGAGGTTCGCCAAAGAACCCGAGACGTCATGTCGCGTGCTTTTAAAGATGGCACCGTCATACAGCTCCCAGCCGAAGTAGCGCAAGGTGAAGACGTACTCCCGGAACCAGCACTCAGGTTGGGTGTAGCGATGATGGTCCAAGTCGGCGGATCGGGTGGCGAGATTGTTGCAATCGGCAATGTCGTTGTGATCGTGAAGGGCAAGTTCGCCTATATAGGAGAGCAAGTTGGGGCCTGTTACCAGGCCGGTTAGTGAGTCGTCCATGTTTGATATAACTCCATGTGGGGGGTTGGAAGTCATATGGATCCAGTAATGGCTGGACTTATCAAGTGTTCTGATTGAACGGTTGTTGCTGGATGTTTGAATGAGTTATTTGTTCTGCTGGGTTTACATATGTTGTATTTGGTTCGTGTTATTCATTTTTTCGCTAATGCTCTAGATTGTTTTCTGTCCGCAGGAGCGGTCATTCAATTAATAAGGACGTGTCATGAGCAAGTTTGAAAGTGAAATGAGCGTTGCGCAAAGTATCGAGTTGATTGGAGCGCGTATCGACAGGCGCAAGATGCAGGCTTCATCGGGTCGGCGTATGCGCAGGTCCGTCGCGCAACGGGTACAGGACAACCCTACCAAGGACATGGATGCCGTCATGCTGGGCGATGCGCTCGTGGGCTATGGCAATAACATGTCGGCCAATAACATGGCGATCATGGAGAACGTCATGACCATGGCGATCCTGGAGGCCAACGATCTGGTGCCCGGCGGGAAGAATACTCATCAATGGTATAGGGAGTTCATCAAATGCCTGCAGGAACTCGGCTGTTTCGTGGCGGATGATGGTTATTCGCGTTATTCCGAAAATGCCTTGCAGGTGGATATGGACAATGTGGTCAGCGATATCGTCAAAGGCATTATTGAAGGCGCCAAAGCCAGTGTTCCGGCTGCGGCAGTACTGGGGACGGTGGTCAACACCACAATTGATGGTTTGAAGCAGGACAAAGGAACCTTCGATCTGTTTGGCACACAGGCCAAATCTGCCGATGGCGCGCGTCTGTCCGTCATTCCCTGCGAACAATTATCCAATGGTGTACTGATCGCATCCTCCAGTTCGATAAAGCAGACCGGCTCTTCGAATAACGGAGGGATTCTTTTTGTGAATTGGAGCGCATCGGCACGAGAAATTTTCCGTGGCAAGTCGTTCGTGACCTTCAACCCCGAGCGTTATGAAGATTTCCGGCCGGAAATCGAAGAATACCTGGGCGCACATCGCAAGGAAGTTCTGAGCAAGCGTTTCAGCCGCCGCAAGCGTACTTGAGGCCGCCGCGGCCGAGGTTATGGCACCAGGTAGCCTCTCACGCCGGTAAAGATGATTTGGGCGGCCAGGGCGCAGACAAACAGCCCCATCAGGCGGCTGACAATCTGCAAGCCCTGGTCGCCAAGAATTCGCTCGATACGGCTGGACAGGTACAGCACCACGCCGACGGTGAAGCTGGCCAGGGCGATGCTGATGATGGCCATGAGTTTGTCGTCCCAGTGCGGCTGGCTCACGCCCATCACCAACAGGGCGCCGATGGTGCCGGGGCCGACGGTCAATGGAATGGTCAGCGGGACGATGGTTACGTCCTGCTGGACATTGTCGGTCTGTACGGCCGACTTGCCTTGGGCCATGCCCAGGGCCGAAATGAACAGCACACTACCGGCGCCAATACGGAACGCATCCACGGTGATGCCGAACACGCTGAAAATCACCCGGCCAAACAAGTACAGCAATACGCTGGACACCAGCGTAGCGGTCGCGACCTTCCAGGCCAGGCGACGTTGTTCCTTGCGTGAATACCCACGCGTCAGACTGATAAAACACGACAGTACGAAGAAGGGGCTGTAGAGCACCAACATCTTCAGGTAAACGCTGAACAGCACATGGAGCATGGTCAAGGCTCAGGACGGAGGAGGACGACGGGAGTCTATCAGGCGCTGCCGCGTCTGTCGGCTCAGGACGTCTGTGCCGTACGGTTCTGCTGGTCGCGCTGGGCCACCCAATGTTCGATCAGTTCGCGCAACTGCGACAGCTCCACCGGCTTGGCCATGTGCCCGTCCATGCCCGCCTGACGGGCGCGTTCCTTGTGTTCGGCCAGGATATGCGCCGTGAGCGCCACCACGGGCGTGCGGGTCCGCTGATTGCCGACCTCCCAGGCGCGTAGCTGCTGGGTAGCGGAAAAGCCGTCGAGAATCGGCATTTCGCAGTCCATCAGCACCAGGTCGTAGCGATGCTCCTTCATGGCCTTGAGGGCTTCCTCGCCGTTGCTGGCGGTGTCGGGTTGCAGGTTGAGCTTGCCGAGCATGCCGCGGATGACCTTGGTGGAAATACTGTTGTCCTCGGCCACCAGGATGCGGAAATCGCTCGGCACCTTCACCGGGATCGGCGGGCCGGCGTTCACCTGCACATTCGGCGCCTGGCCCCGGTTGCGCTGGTTCAGCTCGTCCGCCAGGGTGGTCTTGAGGGTGTAGCCGGCCACCGGTTTGGCCAGGATGCGCTTGACCCCGCTGTTGCGTGCCACGATCTTGCTCGGCGCGTTGCTGATACCGGTGAGCATGATCAACAGGATGTCGTGGTTCAGGCTCGGGTCTTCCTTGATCTTGGCCGCCAGTTGCATGCCGGTCATGCCCGGCATGTTCTGGTCCAGCAACACCACGTCGAAATAATCGCGCAGGTGCGCCTTGGTGCGCAGCAGCGCCAGGGCCTCCTTGCCCGACGGCACCGCGCTGACGTTCAGGCCCCAGGCGCTGCACTGTTGCACCAGCACTTTGCGGCAGGTGTCGTTGTCGTCGACGATCAACACCCGTGCCCCTTGCAGCGGGCCATCGAGGTCGGAAGTCGGATGTTCGAGGCGATCCGGGTCCAGCGGCAAGGTCAGCCACAAGGTACTGCCCTGGTTGCTGCCGCTTTTGATACCGAATTCCCCGTGCATCAGGATGATCAACTGGCGAGCGATGACCAGGCCCAGGTTGCCTCCCAGGCGCGTGGCCGACAGGAAATTCTTGCTGTGCAGCTCGGCGTGCATCAGCGTGTCGCGCTCTTCGGCGTCCATCGGCGTCCCGCTGTCCTGCACGGCGATGCGCAGGCGCGGCTGATGGCTGCGCTCGTCGAGGGCGACGACGATCAGCACTTCGCCCTCGTCGGTTTTCTTCAGGGCGTTTTCCAGCAGGCTCAGCAGCGCCTGGCGCAGCCGCGTCGGGTCACCGCTGATCACGCGCGGCACCTGGGGCTGGATGAAGCTGATCAGCTCGACATTCTGCTGTTCGGCCTTGGCACGGAAGATACTCAGGCAATCCTCGATCAGTGCATTGAGATCGAACTGCACGTCGTCCAGTTCGATCTGCCCGGATTCGAGCCGGGAGATGTCGAGGATCTCGTTGATCAGGGTCAGCAGCTCATTGCCGGCGCTGTGGATCGTCTGCACGTAGTCGCGTTGCTTGACCGACAACGGCGTGCCCAGCAGCAGCTCGGTCATGCCCAGCACGCCGTTCATCGGGGTGCGGATCTCGTGGCTGATCTTGGCCAGGAACTCGGCCTTGGCATTGATCTCGGCATTGCTCGCCGCCAGGTCGCGGCTGATGCTGAACCGGCTTTCGTTGATCGAGCGCTGGCGCTCGCCCAGGGCGACACTCATCAGCAGGCCGCTGATGCAGATGAAGATCAGCAGGGTGATGATCAAGCCCTGGGGCGGAACCTCGGTGAGCCCTTGCAGTGCCGGAAGGATGATCAGCGTGCCCAGGTTGAACACCACCATGGCCGCGACGAACAGCCGGGCCGGGCGATAGCCCTTTTGCCAGTGCCAGGCGCTGACGAACAGCATGCTCATGCCGGCCAGGGCCACCAGGGCATAGGTCATGACATTGAGCGGCAGCGTGTTGACGAACAACAGCAACAGGCTGCACAGCATGACGAGCACAATGTCCCCCAGCAGCAGCCGGTTCAGCGGGTGCGGCCCCAGGGGCGCGAAGAAACGGTAGGCGAACATCAAGCCGCAGGGCGCCGTCAGCAGCAAGGCCAGGTAGGCCCCAGGGGTCTGGATGGCTGGCCAGTCGGGCAGCCAGGGCCCGGCCAGGTTCAGCAACAGCACCAGGCTGAGCATCAGCAGTCCTTCACAGGCTGCCAGCCACAGGCAACTGCGTGAGCGGGTGTAGGCATAGCGGGTGAGGTTGTGCAGGACCAGCATGGCGATGCAGCCGAACAGCAACCCATAGATCAGCGTCTGGTTCTGATCGGCCGCGGCCGCGACGGCTGATTGCAAGGTGATGTAGGGGCGCAGTTCGTGGCGTGAGGCCAGCCGCAGGTAGACGTCCAGCGATTTGTCGCTGCGCGGCAGGGGCAGCATGAAATCGCTGCTGGGCACCACAGGTTCGGTATGCGGCGTGGCGTTGCCGCTGATTTGCTGGTCAACCAGGGCGTCGCCATCCAGCACATAGAGGTTCAGGCGTGACAGGTCGGGCGCGAAGATGCGCAGGATTTGTTCGTGTCTGTCGGGGGCCAGGCGGAAACGCAACCACAATGCCCCGCCGGGCTCGGCGGCCTTGAGGCGGTCCAGGTCGGTGGGGCTGAATTGATTGGTGTAACGGGCAGAACGGATGTCGCTCAGCGTCAGGTCGCCCTGTTCGTCGAGCAATACCGCCCAGCCACTGCCTGGCGCGGCCTGGGCCGGGAGCATGCAGAGCAGCGTCAGCAGGGTGACGGTAAGGCCTATGGCAATCCTGAGCCAGCGCACGGCGAAATCCCTTCGTAGGTTGATGCCAGATTATAACTATGCGCGGCGCCGGAACAGTCAGGCAAGGGCCGCAGACCCTTGCCTGGCTGAATGGCTGGGTTATTCCAGATTTTCGCCACGCTCGCGGGCAATGGCGCGGTAGCCAATGTCCTTGCGGTAGAAGCAACCTTCCCAGTCGATCTCGGCGGCAAGCTTGTAGGCCTGCTGCTGAGCGTCGTCAACACTGGCGCCCATGGCGGTGGCGCAAAGCACACGACCGCCAGCGGTGACCACTTGTCCATCCTTCAACGCCGTGCCTGCATGGAAGACCTTGCCTTCCAGGCGGGCCGCGGCATCCAGGCCCTGGATCGCGCTACCCTTGGCATAGTCGCCCGGGTAACCGCCTGCGGCCAATACGACCCCGACGCTTGGGCGTGGATCCCATTGGGCTTCGACCTTGTCCAGTGCCTGGGCCAGTGCCGCCTCGACCAGCAAGACCAGGCTCGATTGCAGGCGCAGCATGACCGGCTGGGTCTCAGGATCGCCGAAACGGCAGTTGAATTCGATGACTTTTGGGTTACCAGCCTTGTCGATCATCAGGCCGGCATAGAGGAAACCGGTGTAGACATTGCCTTCTTCGGCCATTCCGCGCACGGTTGGCCAGATCACCTGGTCCATGACGCGCTGGTGCACCTGGGCGGTCACCACCGGGGCCGGGGAGTAGGCACCCATGCCGCCGGTGTTCGGGCCGCTGTCGCCATCGCCGACACGCTTGTGGTCCTGGCTGGTGGCCATTGGCAGGACGTTCTTGCCATCGACCATGACAATGAAGCTGGCTTCTTCGCCGTCGAGGAACTCTTCGATTACCACGCGGGAACCGGCGTCGCCGAAGGCATTGCCGGCGAGCATGTCGCGCACGGCGTCTTCGGCTTCGGCCAGGGTCATGGCAACGATCACGCCTTTACCGGCCGCGAGGCCGTCGGCCTTGATCACGATCGGTGCGCCCTTCTCGCGCAGGTACGCCAGGGCCGGTTCGATTTCGGTGAAGTTCTGGTAGTCGGCGGTCGGGATCTTGTGCCGCGCCAGGAAATCCTTGGTGAACGCTTTCGAGCCTTCCAACTGCGCGGCCCCGGCGGTCGGGCCGAAGCAGTCCAGGCCGCGGGCGCGGAACAGATCGACCACACCGGCGACCAGCGGCACTTCCGGGCCGACGATGGTCAGCGAGACGTTCTTCTCGGCGAAGTCGGCCAGTTGTTCCAGGGCCAGCACGTCGATGGCGACGTTTTCGCACTTGGCTTCAATGGCGGTGCCGGCATTGCCCGGGGCCACGAAGACCTTCTGCACACGGGGATCCTGAGCCACTTTCCAGGCCAGGGCGTGTTCGCGGCCACCGCTGCCAATGATCAAAACATTCATTTCAAAAACCTCGGATGACGCTGATTCTGTTTGGAACCCAGGGCGTTTTGCGCCGTAGGAGGTCGCAGTGAAGTCGGTAGATGCAAGGCGGAGTCGACCTCGATGAGCGGAGTTGCCTTTTGGCAATGAGCATCATCGAGGTCGGCTCCAACGCAGCAGATGCCGGCTTCAGTGCGGCCGTTGTCTTGTTAGTGACGGAAGTGGCGCATGCCGGTGAAGACCATGGCGATGCCGGCCTCGTCGGCGGCGGCAATCACTTCAGCGTCACGCATCGAACCACCCGGCTGGATCACGGCGGTGATACCGACCTTGGCCGCGTTGTCGATGCCGTCGCGGAACGGGAAGAACGCGTCGGAGGCCATGACCGCGCCTTGTACCTGCAAGCCGGCGTGTTCAGCCTTGATGGCGGCGATGCGGGCCGAGTTCACGCGGCTCATCTGGCCGGCGCCGACACCGATGGTCTGGCGATTCTTGGCGTAGACGATGGCGTTGGACTTGACGTACTTGGCGACTTTCCAGGCGAAGATCAGGTCGTTGATTTCCTGCTCGCTCGGGGCGCGCTTGGTCACCACTTTCAGGTCTTCGCTGCCGATCATGCCGATGTCGCGGCTCTGGACCAGCAGGCCGCCATTGACGCGTTTGTAGTCCCAGGCCGGCGCACGGTCGGCCGACCATTGGCCGCAGGCCAGCAGGCGGACGTTGGCCTTGGCGGCAACGATGGCGCGGGCTTCTTCAGTAACCGAAGGGGCGATGATCACTTCGACGAACTGGCGCTCGACGATGGCCTTGGCGGTCTCGGCGTCCAGTTCACGGTTGAAGGCGATGATGCCGCCGAAAGCCGACTCGGTGTCGGTGGCGTAGGCCAGTTCGTAGGCCTGGCGGATGCCGCCCTCGGCGTCCGGGCTCACCGCCACGCCGCACGGGTTGGCGTGCTTGACGATCACGCAGGCAGGCTTGACGAAGCTCTTCACGCATTCCAGCGCGGCGTCGGTGTCGGCCACGTTGTTGAACGACAGTTCCTTGCCTTGCAGCTGGGTGGCGGTGGCAATGCCGACTTCGGCGGGCTTGGCTTCCACGTAGAACGCCGCGCTCTGGTGCGGGTTCTCGCCGTAGCGCATTTCCTGGGCCTTGACGAACTGGGTGTTGAAGGTGCGCGGGAATTCGCTGCGGCCTTCGGTCGACAGGGTTTCAGCGGCCTGGTTCACGGTGCCCATGTAGTTGGCGATCATGCCGTCGTAGGCGGCGGTGTGTTCGAAGGCCTTGAGCATCAGGTCGAAACGCTGGGCGTAGGTCAGGCCGCCGGCCTTGAGGTTTTCCAGCACGCTGGCGTAGTCGCCGGCGTTGACCACGATGGCCACGTCCTTGTGGTTCTTGGCCGCCGAGCGGACCATGGTCGGGCCGCCGATGTCGATGTTCTCGATGGCAGTCGGCAGGTCGCAGCCGGGCTTGTTGATGGTGGCTTCGAATGGGTAGAGGTTGACCGCTACCAGGTCGATCGGCTTGATGCCGTGTTCGTTCATGATGGCGTCGTCGATGCCGCGACGGCCCAGGATCCCGCCGTGGATTTTCGGGTGCAGGGTCTTGACCCGACCGTCCATCATTTCTGCAAAACCGGTGTAGTCCGCGACTTCCACTGCGGCGACGCCGTTATCCTGCAGCAGCTTGAAGGTCCCGCCGGTGGAGAGAATCTCGACGCCCAGCTCTTGCAGCTCGCGGGCGAATTCGAGGATCCCGGTCTTGTCGGAGACGCTGATCAAGGCGCGGCGGATCGGCAGGCGGGTGGTCTGGTCGGTCATTTCAATTTCCATCAAAAGCAAGGGAAGTCAGCAAAAAAGGCGACCGTTTTTTACGCGGGCGCCTTTCTGGTTTGATTGAATGCTTACAGCAAATCGTACTGCTTGAGTTTCTTGCGCAGGGTGCCGCGGTTCAGGCCCAGCAGCTCACTGGCCTTGGTCTGGTTGCCCTTGACGTAGTTCATCACGCTTTCGAGCAGCGGCGCCTCGACTTCGGAAAGCACCAGGTTGTACACATCCGTGACGGCAGCGCCCTCAAGGTGGGCGAAATAATTGTGCAGCGCCTTCTCGACACTCCCGCGAAGGGTCTGGCCTTCTTCGCTGGGCGTATTGAGGTGCTGTTTCAAATTCACGTTGTCGCTCACGGGTGTTGTTCCACTCACTAAAGTCTCGGTCATCATCGTCATGCGGCCACCCCTTCGTCCCCTGTCAGGCTCTTGTAACGCTCAGCGAAGAACGCCTGAACGTCGGCGCATTGTGCTTGCGTACCATCCAAACGATTGAAACGGGCGCGAAACTCCCTGGCGCCCGGCAGGGTTGCGAGATACCAGCCCACATGCTTGCGAGCGATGCGTACGCCCATGACTTCTCCGTAGAAGGCATGTAGCGCGGCCAGATGCTCTAGCAGAATACGTTCCACCTCGGACAACTGCGGCGCCGCGAGCTTTTCGCCCGTGCGCAGGTAGTGTTCGATCTCACGAAAAATCCATGGCCGCCCCTGGGCGGCCCGGCCGATCAACAGGCCATCGGCACCGGTCGCGTCCAGCACGTACCGAGCCTTCTCGGGCGAATCGATGTCGCCATTGGCAAACACCGGAATCGACACCGCCTGCTTGATCGCGGCGATGGTGTCGTACTCGGCTTCGCCGGTGTACAGGTCGGCACGGGTGCGGCCGTGGACCGCCAGCGCCGTGATGCCCGCCTGTTCGGCGATCTTCGCCACCACCAGGCCATTCTTGTTCTCCCGGTCCCAGCCGGTGCGGATCTTCAGGGTCACCGGCACATCCACTGCGGCGACGACCGCCTGCAGGATCTCGGTGACCAGTGCTTCATCTTTCAACAGTGCCGAGCCTGCGGCCTTGTTGCAGACCTTCTTCGCCGGACAGCCCATGTTGATGTCGATGATCTGCGCCCCCAGCTCGACGTTCGCCCGGGCCGCCTGCGCCAGCATCTGTGCGTCGCCACCGGCGATCTGTACCGAGCGGGGCTCGGGATCACCTTCGTGGATCATGCGCAGACGCGATTTGCGGGTGTTCCACAAACTCATGTCGCTGGTGACCATTTCCGAAACCACCAGACCGGCGCCCAGGCGTTTGCACAGCTGACGAAAGGGCTGGTCGGTGACCCCCGCCATAGGGGCGAGAACCAGGCCGTTCTGCAATGTGTATGGGCCGATGCGTACCGCCGACATAGGACTTCCCTGAAGTGGGGCCGGATCATGAGACTTCGAAAAAGGGTTGGCATGATACCCGCTCTCGATGACTGGATAAAGATCGAATTGGATAAAATCTGAACAGCTATTTTGTTATCGCCAGCGGTTTGGTCTGGGTGGGGTCAGTCAGAAAGCTGCCGTCAATCGGTCGACCCCGGCCGGCTTCATTCGGGGGAATGGAAGCTCAGGCTGTAGTTCACCGCTTTGGCGCCAGGGTCCAGGATATCCAGCGCGATGTGAATGGGCGTCTGGGGTGGCATTTCGCCGCGGTCCTCGAGATCGCCACCCAGGTACTCGCCGGGCTTGAAGCGACGGCTGGCGATCAGGTGTCCGTTGAGGTCGGCAAAGCGCAGTTCCAGCAACGGAAAAGGTTGGGAGAAGGGCGCACGGTTGTAGATGATCGCGTCCACCACCAGGGCACCGCTGAACTCCGGATGGCTGCGCACTACCAGGTTGCTGCTCTTGATCTTGGCGATGTCGACCTTGGACGGTACTTCGCAGCCAATGGTCGGGCAGATTTGCAGGAACCAAGGCCGGTACTGGTCCTGGCGGGCCAGCTCTTCGAAATGGTAGGCGATGTACTGGCCGCCCAGGGCCGCGCTGGCGAGCAGTATCAGCAAGCCCCACAATAAGCGTCGGCCCCAGGGCGAGCGACGCTTGCGCCAGTCCAGTTGCAGCGGGTCGTCGTCCAGGTCGTGGAGGGCTTCGGCGCGTATCCCCGGCTCCTGGCGTTCCCGTGACTTGCGCAACGGTAGCGGTTGCTCGGGTTCGTCGTCGTGGTCGTCGGTGGCAGACAGGCGTTCGAGGTGTTCGTCGGGCTCGTCGTCCGGCGCCAGGTGGAGCGGGGCGACCGGTTCGTCGTCCGGTTCCAGTGGTTCGAGGGCCAGGGACAGGGACGGCTCGGTACGCGGTGGCCGGGCCGGTTCGTGGGGTTCGAACGGTTCGATGGGGTCCTGGAGGATGGCTTCGGCGTGCTCGCTGGAAGATTCGCTGTACAGGCTGTCGGGCCAGGCTTGCTGTTCGCTGGAGAGCGAGTCGCGTTGCGCGCTCAGGTTGTCTTCCCGGCGCCGACCGGCATTGCCTGGCGCGCGATTGTCGCGCCGCTCCAGGCGCGCCAGTTCCTTGTCCAGGTCATCCAGATCCAGCTCGGCGGCGCTCCATTGTTTCTGGCTGATCGCCCGGGGCGGAGTTTCGACCGCAGGTTTGGCGGTTGGCGCGACGGCAGGTGCCGGTTGCTTGGCGGTGCGTTGCTCCAGCAACTGTCGCGCGGCATTGAACACCTGCAGGCACGAGCCGCAACGAACCACCCCGCGGGCCACGCTCAATTGAGCATGGCTGACGCGAAAACGGGTGTGGCAATGCGGGCACTGGGTGACGAAGCTGTCAGTCATGCGGCAATCCGGTGAATACAGGCGCTCATTCTAACGCCGACGTCCGGTGATGCGCACCCAGCCATCGCGATTGGCGATCGGGTCCAGGTCAAAGTCCGCGGCGTAAGCGGCGGCGACTTCTTCACCCTGTTCGGCGAGGATACCCGACAGCGCCAGGCGTCCGCCCGGCTTGACCAGGCTCGACAGTTGCGGCGCCAGGGACACGAGCGGGCCGGCGAGGATGTTGGCCACCAGCACGTCGGCCTGGACCTGTGGCAAGTCCTGGGGCAAGTACAGCGGGAACAGGGCTTCGGCAATGTTGTTGCGCCCGGCGTTGTCGCGGGAGGCTTCCAGGGCCTGGACGTCGATGTCGGTGCCGACCGCTTTCCTGGCGCCCAATAGCAGCGCGGCAATCGCCAGGATCCCCGAGCCGCAGCCGAAGTCGAGGACGTTGCAGCCCTTCAGGTCCTGGCCGTCAAGCCATTCCAGGCACAGTGCGGTGGTCGGGTGGGTACCGGTGCCGAACGCCAGGCCCGGGTCCAGCAGCAGGTTGACCGCGTCCGGCTCTGGCGCGGCGTGCCAGCTCGGGACGATCCACAGGCGCTGGCCGAAACGCATCGGCTGGAAATTGTCCATCCAGCTGCGTTCCCAGTCCTGGTCCTCGATCACTTCGCTGTGATGCTCAGGCAGCGGGCTGCCGGTCAGCAGTTCCAGATGAGCCAGTACGCTGGCCGCCTCGGTGCCGCCTTCGAACAGGGCCAGCAGGTGGGTGTGGGACCACAGCGGGGTGGTATTGAGCTCCGGCTCGAAGATCGGCTGGTCTTCGGCGTCCATGAAGGTTACCGATACGGCGCCTACTTCAAGAAACGCGTCTTCGTAGGTTTCGGCTTGTTCCGGGCTGATGGCCAGACGTACTTGCAGCCAAGGCATGGCGGGCACCTTTGGAAAAAATCGACAGGGGGCAGCGCAGGGCTGCAAAGGCGCGCAGTGTACGCCAGGTCGCCGCCAAAGTGGATAAGCGAGTCTTGCGCTGTTTGGGTGGGTGTTTCGATATATATATGTATGCCATGGGCGTATCGCCGGGCGGATAAGGTGCCGGTCCACACAACAAGGAGGAACGTGTATGGACAACACTGCCCAACGGCAAGGCAACATGGCGCCGGTCTCTTCCCCGCAGGCGGCGACTGCGCAAGTGACCCTGGAGAAATTGACGCGTTGGCAGGTGGTCGTCGATGCGCGACTGCAGACCCAGATGAGCTTGCTGGAGGTGCTGGAAGAGTACCTGCTGGTCGAGCTGCGCACCCAGTATTACCAAGGCAACATCGACCCGCACTTCATTGAAACCCTGCTCGACACGGTGTTGCAGCGCATGATCGACCAGGCGCCTGTGGTTTATGACGAAGAGCAGGACTCACCCTACCGTTGGCATGACGGGCCAGACTTGGGTTTTGCCCCCGAGCGTCGGGAGTTCGTTGCCCAGGTGGTCGAAAGTGCCGCGTCGAGGTTTGTCAGTCACTACAAGGACTATCTGCGGCGGCATTGGCGAATGGCTTCGCAGGATGCCACGCTCGAGGCGCTGATCAGGCAGAAACTCGATGAGCATCAGGCCTCTGTCGACGGGATTTTCCAGCCGGACCATCTGGCCGGACTGGACATCGATGAGTTACGCGAGCAGATCGAAGAACTCCAGGACACCTGGCGCCGGACGAGTCGCTTGACGACGTTGGCAACAACGCGCGAGCGCCGGGAGCTTGGAGCGGTTGCGCGATTGCAGTTGCCGCATTGGCTGCAGGGGCTGAGCCATCCAGATCGTGAACGGCTGCGGACTTTTGAAACGCAGGCCGCGCTGGCGCAGGCACGGGTCGATGAACTGGTCGATGGCCTGGGGTCGCTGCGCGCTTTCGCTCGGCAACTGGCCAAGGACTATGTCCTGAATGAATTGGACACAGCGGTCGAGCCTGACCGTATTCGCGTGCAGTTGCAGTGGCGAACGGTGATGGGGCAGCCGGTGCGCACCTACAGCCTGAGTGAGCTGGTGGCGGCCGGTCCGGTAAGGCCGGACGCGGTGTCGGTGTTCCTGGTGGAAAATGGCGGCATGCTCCGCAACCAGTCTCTCTCGCCCGCCTTCATTGGCCTATTGTTGGCGAACGTCGATGCGCCTGCCGGATACCTGCCTGCACTGGTCGAGCGATATGAGCGCGGGGACCTGAAAGACGCCATGCTCGATTGGTTTTTGGCACGGCTGCAGCACAGTGCGTTTGTCGCACGTTGTGCGGGCCAGTTGTCGACGGCCAGCCATGACGCGCTCAGTGCCCTATGGGAGAGTGACGTTGCGACGCCAACCGCCACTGGGTTGCGTGTCGCCAGCCTTGTACTTCCCAATGGGCTGAAATGTGCCGATCTTCTGCTGTTCTACCGCGAAGATGCGCGCGATGGCGTCAGCGCCTTGCTGCTGTATGCCCCCGGCAAACCCGATGGTCAGGAGTGGGTCGAATTGACCTCGCTGCGGGCATTGAGCGGGGAGGTGGGGGGCTGGACCAAAAACGAAGCCGGTCGCGAATACCTGCTGCAACAACTCTCTGCGACCGATCATGGTCGGGCCCGAGCGTACTTTGCCGGCGTGGTGGAGAAACCAGTCTCGTGGGACCTGGACAAAGACCTCAGGGGAGCGGTCAGCAGTTTCAGGGCCTGTCTTCAGAACGCGGTCTTGACCGGCCTGGCCAATAACCTGGCGCAAGTGGACCTGAACGAGTCGCCTCGCTGGTACTCGGCGTTGCCCCTTGAGTCCCGGCGCATCATCAGCGGCTTGAACCAGGAGGTTCTGGTTCAGCAGCAAGTATTCGATGAGCAACTGGCCGACTATGAGGTCTTCATCGACTTCGCCAAACGTACCTTCGCCCATTCGATTACGCCTTACCTGCGTAGCAAGGGGGTGCTTGAGGCGGTCGATCCGGCCACGGTCTTCATCGACTACATCCCGGGGCTGGCAGCCGAGAAAAAAACGGCCAGCCTGCTGGACCTGGCCATCTTCGGGTATGAGCACAACGCGGATATCGACGACCCCGCTAAAGGCGTGCGTTCTTCTGTCGGGCAGGACCTGAGGCAGGTTCGTAGCGCCGAACTGGCGTCATACATTCGCGCGGCTTACCTCGGAGAGCGATATGCCGGGCAAATCCGCGCCAGTTTCCTCGATGCCAAGGCCCCGGAGTATCCGAAGCGTCGTGCGTCTTACCGCTACATGCTGTTGGCCCGGATGGACCGTGACCTGCGCGTGGCCCATGGCAAGTCGATGTTGAACACCGATGAGTTCCAGTGGCTCACCCGGCAAGTCACATTGCTCCACGATGGGAAACTTACGAACAGCGCCTCACCCCCCGGCGCTGCCGTGACGCGCGAAGGTGTCATCAAGTTGACTGTCAGCGGTCATGTCGTGCAAGGCGTCTACGTTTTCACCTACTTCGATCCGCAGGCCTTTTATTGGCTGTACACCCCGGACGCTCCGGATGGGATCCTGTTTCGCAAGTACCTGGATTTCTCCGGGAGCGTCGCGGTACAACTGCACGATTACATACTGGAGCGGGTTGCACTCACCGCGCGTGCCGCTGTGGGGCGTTCGTTGGTGGCTCTGGCTGCCGGGAACATTCGTGTCGATACCTTGCGCGAGCTCAATCGGGTCATGGATATCAGCGCTGAATTCGATGCCTGCATCGAGCGCGCTGTCACCGATGTGGAGGACATCACCACAAGTCGTGCCGAGATGATCAGGGATCAGGTATTCCAGGGCCTGATCTTTGCGGCGCTTCCTGTGTGCATGGTCTATCCCCCATTTGCCTTGTTGCTGGATATTGGCATGGTGGCTCTCAGCGCCAGGCAGGCGGTCGAGGCGCATGGGCAGGGCGACACGGAAGGTGCGCTCGGCCACTGGCTGGCCGCGACCTGGGGGGCGCTGTTTGCCACACTCGGCGCCGCAAGCATGGCCACGCTGCTGGGGCGCGCGGCCAGGAGCCTGAAGCTTGTCGTGAAACCGGTGTCGTTGTCCGCTCAACGCTTGAGACGCGCGACATCGGCCGTCGCCAGGGAGGCCGGACCGGTGACCCCGCCCATACGCCTGAAGCCGCAGCAAGCGGTCAGCAAAGTGCCGGAACACCTGCAGCCGGTGACCGAGGAGGGGATTTTTTTTGGCACCTATCGCAGCCCGCCCAGTGCAACGCAACCGCGAAGCGCGTATTACATACGGAGCAAGGGCCGGTACTACCAGGTGATGGAGGATCCCTACTTCGGCGGGTTGTGCCTGGTGGATGCCAGGCGTCCCGGTGCGTTGTACAAGATGCCCATACGAAGGATGGCGAATGGAAAATGGACCCATAACAAGGTCGGCTTGAGAGGCGGCAATGAGTATGTGCGTAACCTCGGGCACGTGAGGAGTCTGCGCGAGGCGTTCCCCGGGACTGTCTCCATGGACGTGACGAGGGGGGCGTTGGAGGGCGAGGCCGTGGTGGCGAAGTTCAGCGACGCGGCGGCGGACAACTATCTGTACTCCCTGAATGCGCAGTCATGCGTGATCGCTTCGTTGTACAACCCGACCACCAGGGTCGGGGCGGTCATTCATTTTGATCACAATATCCGCCCGTTTATCGAGAGTAGTATCCGGGACGTGATACGGCGTCTAGGTGGTACTTCCGGGGATATTCGCTCCACCTTGATCGGCGGGGATTGGCTGTCGGATGCACCCGACATCGGCGGGCCGGTCAGGTCGGTGATGAGGAAAAACGGGCTGCGCCCCACCTGGGACCACTGGTCCTATTCATCCTGTTTCGGTAATACCTACGGTGCGTCACTGGACTTGCGCACTGGGGTCACTTCGGCGTTCAAGACATCACAAAATCAACTCGTGCCCTACTTCGCGCATATAAATTCGGAAGCCAGGTATGGAACTGGACCGCTATCGGTGCGTGCCGCCAGGTTCAGGAAACGTGTTGTTGAGCCAGCGCTGGCAGCCGATGCCAATGGTGTCGTTCGTACTCGCCTGGGCGGGCGGCCGACTAGGGCGCAACGAGAGCTGAAGGAGTTTTCAACAATAGTGTTGAGTTGATCCTGTTCCTGCTTCCTGCGCCATGAGCGCCGCTTAAAAAAAGACCCCGGGCCTAATGGACCGGGGTCTTTTGCTACATCCCAGGGAATATCAGTGCTGGTTGCCCAGCTTGTGTTCCAGGTAATGGATGTTGACGCCGCCTTTGCAGAAGCCTTCGTCACGCACGAGGTCGCGGTGCAGCGGGATGTTGGTCTTGATCCCGTCGACCACGATTTCGTCCAGCGCATTGCGCATGCGCGCCATGGCTTCGTCACGGGTCGCCCCGTAGGTGATCAGCTTGCCGATCAACGAATCGTAGTTCGGCGGAACGGCATAACCGCTGTACAGGTGCGAATCGACGCGAACGCCATTGCCGCCCGGGGCATGGAAATGCTTGACCGTGCCTGGGCTTGGCATGAAGGTTTTCGGATCTTCGGCGTTGATCCGGCATTCCAGCGAGTGACCGCGGATGACCACGTCATCCTGGGTAAACGACAGCTTGTTGCCGGCGGCGATGCTGAGCATCTCCTTGACGATGTCGATACCGGTGACCATTTCCGAAACCGGGTGCTCCACCTGAACACGGGTGTTCATTTCGATGAAGTAGAAACGACCGTTCTCGTACAGGAACTCGAAGGTACCGGCGCCGCGATAGCCGATGTCGATGCAGGCCTTGACGCAACGCGCCAGGACTTCCTCGCGAGCCTGCTCGTCGATGCCCGGTGCCGGCGCTTCTTCGAGGACCTTCTGGTGACGACGTTGCAGCGAGCAATCGCGGTCGCCCAGATGAATCGCATGGCCCTGGCCGTCGGACAGCACCTGGACTTCGACGTGACGTGGGTTGGTCAGGAATTTTTCCAGGTAGACCATCGGGTTGCCGAACGCCGCGCCCGCTTCGGAGCGGGTCAGTTTCGCCGAGGAAATCAGGTCTTCTTCCTTGTGTACCACGCGCATGCCGCGACCACCACCGCCGCCAGCGGCCTTGATGATCACCGGATAACCGACTTCGCGACCGATGCGCAAAGCGGTTTCTTCGTCTTCAGGCAGCGGGCCGTCGGAGCCCGGAACGGTCGGTACACCGGCCGCGATCATGGCGTGCTTGGCCGAGACCTTGTCGCCCATCAGGCGGATGGTGTCGGCTTTCGGGCCAATGAAGGCAAAACCGGAATTTTCGACCTGTTCGGCGAAGTCGGCGTTTTCCGCCAGGAAGCCGTAGCCAGGGTGAATGGCGGTGGCGCCGGTCACTTCGGCAGCGGCGATGATCGCCGGGATGTGCAGGTAGGAGTGCGCAGCCGACGCCGGACCGATGCAGACGGATTCGTCCGCCAGGCCCAGGTGCATCAGTTCTTTGTCGGCCTTGGAGTAAACGGCGACGGTCTTGATGCCCATCTCTTTGCAGGCGCGCAGAATCCGCAGGGCGATCTCACCGCGGTTAGCGATCAGGACTTTTTCCAACTTCGCAGTCATCAAAGGCTCTCCGCGGTTCAAACGATGGTGAACAGCGGTTGGTCGTACTCAACCGGCTGGCCGTCTTCGACGAGGATGGACTCGATCACACCGCTGGTTTCAGCTTCGATGTGGTTCATCATCTTCATGGCTTCGACGATGCACAGGGTGTCGCCTTTCTTCACGGTCTGGCCGACTTCAACGAAGGACGGCGAGGATGGCGAAGACTTGCGATAGAACGTGCCCACCATTGGCGAACGCGCGACAGTGCCGTTGAGCGCTGGCGCAACCGGTGCGGCTGGTCCTGCTGCGGCAACCGGCGCTGCTGCTGGAGCAGGCGCGGCGGCTGGAGCATGCATCGGTGCCGGTGCATAGAACTGCTGGGCCGGGGTCTTGCTGTGGCGGCTGATGCGTACGGACTCTTCGCCTTCCTTGATCTCAAGCTCGTCGATGCCGGACTCTTCCAGCAATTCGATCAATTTCTTAACTTTACGGATATCCATGAATCATCAACTCCCAAGGGTCGGTCAGGGGCGTTTAACGCTTGTTGTTCAAGCTGTTGCCTGTCTTTCAAGCTGCTCTAGGGCGGCCTCCAGGGCCAGTCGGTAACCGCTGGCGCCAAGGCCGCAGATCACTCCCACTGCTACATCGGAGAAGTAGGAGTGATGGCGGAAAGGTTCGCGTTTGTGCACGTTGGACAAATGCACTTCGATGAATGGGATGCTCACCGCCAGCAGCGCGTCACGTAATGCGACGCTTGTGTGTGTAAAAGCTGCTGGATTGATCAAAATGAAGTCCACGCCTTCGCCACGTGCGGCATGGATACGGTCGATCAATTCATATTCGGCGTTGCTTTGCAGATAGAGCAAATGATGGCCGGCGTTGCGGGCCCGCTGCTCCAGGTCCTGGTTGATCTGCGCCAGTGTCACGGCGCCGTAGACGCCCGGCTCGCGGGTGCCCAGCAGGTTCAGGTTGGGTCCGTGCAGGACCAAAAGGGTCGCCATCTGCTGTTCCTTGTTATCTGTGAGCAGGTATCAGAACCTGGCGACTATGCCGCAAAGCCTTTGTGACTGTCCAGTTCTCTGCAATAGCCAGCACAATGACCGATGTTTGCGCGAAATTTGTGACCGTTCCTCTGGATCCGGTCATCTGCAGTCGCAAAGCCTGTACTGAACCTTGTGGGAGCGGGCTTGCTCGCGAAGGCAGCAGCACATTCAACATCGACGCAAGCTGACCTAGCGCTATCGCGAGCAAGCTCGCGCCTCCATTCAATCTGTTGGACTTGAACGCAAATAGATATTCACGGGTGTGTAGCCGACACCATCGGCATGTCGATAGAGGGTGTTGCTATGGTAGGCATAGACTTCCTTATCAACTGACACCGTAATCGTCGACTCCTGAATGTCGACAGTTATTGAGTCATCACGGGTGACAAGAAACGGCGTCGCGGTTTTCAATTCGGAAAGGATGTCACTGTCGGCTGCCAGAGTCCGATAGACGTAGTAGCGATAACTGAAAGGAACCGTCGCTCCACCACGCTCATCCTTTACGCCATAGATAAATGCATCGTGGGGCAAAGGTTTTCGTAAGACGATCTCTGTCAGTTGGGGCATATTCTGAGGGAAGAAGCATAGCCAACTGACGTAAGCCAGCGCGAGGGCAAGCAAAACACACAAGACAGCGAGATAGGCGGGCTTTTTAGTAGTTTCTGAATTTGGCATATTTTATCCCCTCCTTGATCCATCGTTGATCTGCCGGATCGTCGCCGAACGGGGCTTGCCCCCACCATGTACCGAACTCCGCCGTGGTTGTTCCTGCTCGACTTTGAGCCAGGCCTGCAGCCCGTAAAAGAACGTCTTCACTGAAGCCTGCTGCGGTTCTCGTGGCACCGTAGTTGAAATTTCCAAAGGCTTCATATTCGGCGGATAGTTTCTTGTAGTCCCAAGGGCCACGATTTCTGACTTGGGTATAAAACCAAGAGTAGATAAAAGCCGATCCAGCTTTCAGAACATTTTTCTTATGAAATGCCACTGCCATATTTTCTTCGACAGAAACATCGGGTGGCGACGCAGGTACCCTCATTGCATGCTCCTTTTGCAATTTCTTGAGGGGGCGGGAGCCTAGCATGAAGATGACCGTTGAAAAATCCGTAGCCTGCTCCATGCGACAAACCCCATCGGGGCTGCCCAGCAGCGCCAAGGTCATTCAGCGCGGCGCATCGGAAAAAACAGTGAGCAGGTTTACGACTGCTGCGCAGCCGAGCGGGAGCAAGCTCCCTCGCCACGGTGATTCATACAGTCTTTGGCGTTAAACCCGAAACGCCTGTACTGCGGTGTGCAACCGCCCACCCAGCACCAGCAGGTTATCGCCTTGTTCCCGGCCCTGGCCGATGCGCAGCAGGTTGTCCCCACCCAACTGATGAATCCGCTCGCTGTGATCGCGGATTTCACTGACGGCGCCGCTTTGCTGGGCGGTGACGTCGGCGATGCGAACCGCGGTGTCGGAGATGGTCTGGATGGCGCCGACAATTTCATCCAGCGCGCCGTCGGCTGCTTGCGCCTGGTTGGCGGTGGCTTCGGCGTGTTCGACCTGGGCGCGCATGCCGTCCACCGACTGGCGCGCGGCCTGTTGCAAGCGGGCGATCAGCGTCTGGATTTCGGCGGTGGCACCGGCCGTGCGTTGGGCCAGGGAGCGGACTTCCTCGGCCACCACCGCGAAGCCCCGGCCCATTTCCCCGGCGCGGGCCGCTTCGATGGCCGCGTTGAGGGCCAGCAGGTTGGTCTGGTCGGCAATCGAGCGAATCACCGTCAACACGCTGCCGATGGTGGCCGATTCCTCGGCCAGTTGTTCGATCATCTGCGCGTTGCCTTGCACTTCCCCCACCAGCGCATGCAGGCCTGCGAGGCTCAGGCCGATGACTTTCTGCCCTTGCTCCACCGCATGCCCGGCGCTGCGGCTGGCGTCTGCGGCCTGGCTGGCATCGCCGGCCACTTGTTGGATCGTCGCCTCCAGTTCGCTGAGGGAGTCGCGGATCAGCGCGGTGTCGCCGGCCTGATGCTCGGCGCCACTGTGCAGCTCGCCGCTCAGTTCGGCCAGGGTTCGGCTGCTGCCGGCGACCTGTTCGGCGTTTACTCGAATGGTGCCCACCAGATCCACCAGGTAAGCGCGCAGGCGATTGAGCGAAGCCTCGATGTCTTGCAATTCGCGGTTGCTGGCGCCCACGTGGATATCACGGCTGAAGTCGCCCTCGGCCCAGGTCGACAGGGCTGGCGCCAGGTGCGTCAAGGTACGGGCCAGGCGTCGCTGCAGGGTGTCGATGAGCAGCGCGATCAGCAGGATCAAGCCAATCATCACCCCCTGGATCAAGCGAACCTCTCCCTGGATTTGCCCATGTTGGGCCCGTACCGCCGGCTCCATGGCATCGATCGCCTGTTGCACATCGGCGATTTTCAGGTGCGTGGCGCTGCTCAGTTCGCTGCGTTTCTGGATCAGTTCACGGGTGCGGGTCAATTCTGCCGGGTAACGGCCGAGCAGGCTGTTGAGTTCGCGCTTGAGGGCGATGCCGGCATCTTCGGCGGCGGTTTTTTCCTGGGTTTGCAAACCCATCAGCGCGGCGAAATCATCGCTGCCTGATTCGCTGCTGCTGGTGACGCCCAGTAGCGGCAGGCTGTCGAGGCGCTCGGCCTCGACGCGGATGCTCGCCAGTTCCCGCTCGACGTCGGCGGCCAATTCGCTGCGGCCGCTGCTGACCAGTTTGTCCCGTGTGAGGGACAGCCGGCCCAGGTGCTGCGAAGCAGCAAACAACGCGGGCAAGTAGGCCGGGGCGCTGTTGGCGTATTGGGCCAATTGGTCGAGGCTGGCACTCAGTTCACGCTCGGCCTGCAGCAGCAAGGCCTGCGGATCGCCGGCCAGTTTGCCGGCGGCCAGCAGATCGGTCTTGCTGAAGCCGTCGAGGTTCGACAGGCTCGGGCGCAGGGGCTTGGCCAGTGCCGGGGGGAACTGATCGAGGTCTTTTTGCAGGGTCTCCAGGGCCTGGGTGGCAGCACTCAGGCGTAAGGCATCGCCGCTGGCCAGGTAATCCTCGATGTTGCGCGCCACTTCGCCCTGGAACTGCCGCGACAGGCCCAGGTAGCGCTCCATCAACAAGTAGGGCCGTTCCAGGGCGATCTGCGACCACCATAGCGTGGCTCCAAGGCCCAGGCACACGGCAACGAGAAGAAGGGTGTTGAGATTGGTCAGCAGCTTCAGGCGCATTAAAGGTCTACCAGGGGCAGAATCGTAAGTGCCTGAATTTATTGCGCTTGCGTTACAGGTTTATGACCGAATCAGTCGATTCCGATGAAAAAGTGGCACTTTGCTTTGATTGGCGAGCGCTCTGTACCCGGTTGCGCCCGGCGTGCTTGGCGCGGTACAGCGCTTCGTCTGCCTGGCTGGCCATCATCAGGCTGTCGAAGTCATCGCTCATTTCCACCACGCCGGCGCTGAAGGTGCACCACAAATCGTGGGGCTGGGCCGGGTAGTGGATTTCGGCAAAGCGCTGGCGAATTTCATCCAGCACCTTGCAGGCGGCGTCGATGTCGGTGTCGGGCATGACGATGGCGAACTCTTCGCCGCCGTAACGGCCGATGAAGTCGGTCTTGCGCAGGCGCTGCTTGAGAAACAGCGCCAGGCTCTTGATCACGCGGTCGCCCATGGGGTGGCCGTGGCTGTCATTGACCCGTTTGAAATGGTCGATGTCGAGCATGGCGAAGCTCAGGGGCTTGCCTTCGCGACGAGCGCGGAAGCTGCAGTCCTCGAGCAGTTGCAGGATATGGGTGTGGTTGTACAGGCCCGTGAGGCTGTCGCGCACCATCCGCGCCTTGAGGTTGCGCGCCCGGGCCGCACGGTTGCGCACCGTGGTGATCAGGTGCCGGGGCTTGATCGGTTTGGTCAGGAAGTCGTCGCCACCTTCGCTCATGGCGTCGAGTTGCTTGTCCAGGTCGTCTTCGGCGGACAGGTAGATGATCGGCACGCTGACGTAGCGGTCGTTGTGGCGGATCACCTTGGCCAGTTCCGTACCGGTGCAGGCCGGCATGTACATGTCGAGGATGATCAGGTCGGGCTGGAAGTCCGCCAGCTCGGCCATGGCCTGGATCGGCTCGATCAGTGTTCGGGTAATGATGCCGGCGCTGTTGAGCAGGCGCTCGGTGTGCATGGCCTGGGCGCGGGAATCATCGATGATCAGCACTTTGTACGGATCGTACTGGGCGACGCAGGTCAGCACTTCGATCTTTTCCAGCAGGCTTGAGGCTTCGAGGGTGCCGGTGAGAAATTCCTGCCCACCGGCGCGCACCGCGGCCAGGCGTGTCGGCGTGTCGGTTTCCATCAAGCTGAAAAACAACAGCGGCAGCGGCTGCTCCAGGCCTTCCTGGGCTTCGGCGGCCAGTTTCAGGCCGGCGCCGGGGCCGCTGAAATCCACATCCATGACAATCGCCGCCGGCAGGCGCTCGACCATCGAGGCGCGGAACGCCGCGACACTGTCCAGCGCCTGGGCGCTGAGGCCGAAGAACTCCAACTGCTTGGCCAGGCGCTCGGCGCGGTCATGGTCCTGCAGCAACACGTAGATGGGTTTGCGCAGCGGCGGCAGGAAGGTTTGTTCGAGCTGGTCGCCATGGCGCAGGCCGGTACGAGACAAGCGCTGCATCAGGCGGTTGATTTCGGTGATCAGGTGGCTGCTCAGGCGCCCGCGATTGGCGTCCACCGCTTGCAGCGACTGGCTGATGCCGTGGGCCAGCTGGGAGTGCTCGGGTTGTTCGAAGCGCTCGGCAAAGCGCAGCAGGCGCAGATTGGCTTCGCTGAGCTCCGACAGGTCGGTGCTTGTCCACTCACTGCGTTGCAGGCGCTGCCAAATCTCCAGGATCTGACGAGCCTGATGAATTACCCGCTGGGCAAAGTGGTGCTTGAGGCGCTCACGGCTGGGGTCTTCTGGCTCGGTCATATCCTGACTACTAGTTAGGGTGCATGCTGAGATCGACTGGTGGCTCTATGCTAGCACCTCTTTTCCTTCGCATGAGTGTCATACGTCAATATTCTGTCCAGTCGCGAAATTCAGTTTGTGACTGAGCAGTCTCGTAGGCCGATGGCAACGCTTCCTTTATAGTGCTGTTCGATTGCCCTGTCGCGCCCGGCATGATTGGCGCCGCATTATCGCGTTTCAAATCAGGCACGATGGCGTAGGGTTGTGGTCGAACCGAGAACTCAAGTGATTGAAGGGATATCGCCATGCTGGACTGGAAAAACCGCGCGGGCAGCGCGCCTGAACGTGCCGCCGAGCCGAAATCGGCCACCCGCAGCTACCTGGGTGGACTTTTCTTCAGCCGCGCACTGGCCACGCTGATCGGTCTTTACCTGCTGGTGACCATTGCCGTCGGCTGGTATTGGAGCCAGGAACCCGCGCTGTTCCCTGTGCAGCAGAACGCCCAGGCCGCGGCCGAGAAAGATGGCCGGCAGATGGTGGTGGGCTACACCACGGTCGAAACGCTCAAGACAGTGGCCGGGACCCTGCTGAGCAAGCCGGGTGGCTACATCTCCAACGACCGTTTCCCGCCTGGCCTGTGGATGGACAACATGCCGAGCTGGGAATACGGCGTGCTGGTGCAGGTCCGCGACCTGAGCCGCGCCCTGCGCAAGGACTTCGCCCGTTCCCAGTCGCAGTCCGCCGAGGACGCCGACCTGGCCAAGGCCGAGCCGCGCTTCAATTTCGACAACCGCAGTTGGGTGCTGCCCTCCAGCGAGTCTGAGTACCAGGAAGGCATCAATTCCCTGAGCCGCTATCAGGCGCGCCTGTCCGACCCGAGCCAGAAAAGCGCACTGTTCTACGCCCGCGCCGACAACTTGAACAACTGGCTGGGGGATGTCGGCACTCGCCTGGGTTCGTTGTCCCAGCGCCTGTCGGCCAGCGTTGGCCGGGTCAAGCTCAACACCTCGCTGAAAACCGAAGTCCCGGCCCCGGGCCAGGTGCCGCAGGTGGATGAGGAGGTGGTCGAGACGCCGTGGATGCAAATCGATAACGTGTTCTATGAGGCCCGTGGCCAGGCGTGGGCGTTGTCGCACCTGCTGCGCGCCATCGAAGTGGACTTCGCCGATGTGCTGGCGAAAAAGAATGCCACGGTCAGTGTGCGGCAGATCATTCGTGAGCTGGAGGCGTCCCAGGAGCCGGTCTGGAGCCCGATGATCCTCAACGGCAGCGGCTTCGGTGTATTGGCGAACCACTCGCTGGTCATGGCCAACTACATTTCCCGGGCCAACGCAGCGGTCATCGATTTGCGGCAACTGCTGAACCAGGGCTGATTCATGAGCGAAAGCCCCTGGGAGGTCGCTCATCGAGTGGCCTCGGATGCCGAACTGATCGCATGGGTCGATGAGCACGACAACCTGCTCGGCAGCCTGGTGCGTTCAGAGCTGCGTGAGCGTGGCCTGATCGGACGCGGCACCTACATCATGCTGTTCAATTCGTCCGGTGAGCTGTGTGTTCATCGGCGCACCCTGAGCAAGGCCATCTACCCCGGGTTCTGGGATGTGGCGGCGGGCGGCATGGTGCAGGCCGATGAGACCTACGCCGAATCGGCGGCCCGTGAGCTGGCGGAGGAGCTGGGCGTGAGCGGCGTGGAACTGACCGCCCATGACCATTTTTATTTCGAAGATCCTGGCATTCGCTTGTGGTGCTCGGCGTTCTCGGCGGTGTGGGACGGCCCGTTGGTCCTGCAACCCGAAGAAGTCCTCGAAGCGCGTTTCCTGCCCCTTGGGCAGGTGCTCGATGAAATCCAGCGCAAACCTTACTGCCCGGACTCTCTGGCGGCGCTTGAACGCTATTTGCGGGTCCATGGTGGCAGCGTCGCAAAGAAGCTATAAATTGGCGCTGATTGGCCCTTAGCAAGTCGGCTTTTTGCCGTTACACTGCGCGACTTTTCAAGCTGAACCGTGTCTGCGGTCCAGTAGCGCTGCCCCTGCCTGAGTGGGGTTTCGCGGTCGAGGCACGTGCTGTCCTCGACCAGTCTTTGTCCTCCCAAGAGGATTGCCGGTGGCCAAAAAAGCCGCATCCTTCGCCGCCCTGGGCGGCCTGGTATTTTCTACCGACGCCGGTCGTCATTGTCCTGATTGCCGTCAGCCGGTGGATGCCTGCATCTGCAAACAGACCGCCATCCCGGAAGGTGACGGCATTGCGCGCGTGCGCCGTGAAAGCAAAGGTCGCGGCGGCAAGACGGTGACCACGATCACCGGCGTGCCGTTGGCCGAAGACGCGCTCAAGGAACTGGCCACTACGTTGAAGAAACGCTGTGGCACCGGTGGTGCGTTGAAAGACGGCATCATCGAGATCCAGGGCGATCACGTCGAGCTGCTGCTGGCGGAACTGGTCAAGCACGGCTTCAAGGCCAAGAAATCAGGCGGCTAGCAGTCTCTGTGAAAACCACCCTCGGCTTGACCCGAACCCCACGTTCGAGGTCGCCCGCATGGTTTTCACAGAGCCTGTTCTGAACGGGTTTCTAAACTCATCGCTGGGAGCAGGGTCTACCTTGCTAACAGGCAATTCGTCATTTTCACTCTCTAGACTGCCCCAGCCTCCGACCGGATGGTGCATTTTGACTTCTTTATAGGGGACTTCGATGTCCGTACGACGCACACGCAAAGACGATGGCAGCCAATGGACAGTTGCGGACAGCCGCAGTGTTTACGGGATTCGCCATTGGGGGGCCGGGTATTTCGCGATCAATGAAGCCGGTCGCGTCGAAGTCCGTCCGAACGGTCCCGACAGCTCGCCCATCGACCTGTTCGAGCAAGTCGACCAGTTGCGCCAGAGCGGCCTGTCGCTGCCCTTGCTGGTGCGCTTCCCCGACATCCTGCAAGACCGTGTGCGCCAGCTCACCGGCGCGTTCGACAGCAACATCGCGCGCCTGGAATACCAGAGCCAGTACACCGCACTCTATCCGATCAAGGTCAACCAGCAGGAAGCGGTGATCGAGAACATCATCGCCACCCAGAACGTCTCCATCGGCCTGGAAGCCGGTTCCAAGCCGGAGCTGCTGGCGGTGCTGGCCCTGGCGCCAAAGGGCGGGACCATTGTCTGCAACGGCTACAAGGACCGCGAATTCATCCGCCTGGCGTTGATGGGCCAGAAGCTCGGCCACAACGTCTTCATCGTCATCGAGAAAGAGTCCGAAGTCGGCCTGGTGATCGAAGAGGCCGCAACGCTCAAGGTCAAGCCGCAGGTCGGCTTGCGTGTGCGCCTGTCGTCCCTGGCGTCGAGCAAGTGGGCCGATACCGGTGGCGAGAAGTCCAAGTTCGGCTTGTCGGCCGCGCAACTGCTGTCGGTGGTCGAGCGCTTCCGCGCTGCCGGCCTGGACCAGGGCATTCGCCTGCTGCACTTTCATATGGGCTCGCAGATCGCCAACCTGGCGGACTACCAGCACGGCTTCAAGGAAGCGATCCGTTACTACGGTGAACTGCGCAATCTCGGCCTGCCGGTGGATCACATCGACGTCGGCGGTGGCCTGGGCGTGGACTACGACGGTACGCACTCGCGCAATGCCAGCTCGATCAACTACGACATGGACGATTACGCCGGTGTCGTGGTCGGCATGCTCAAGGAGTTCTGCGATGCCCAGAGCTTGCCGCATCCGCACATCTTCTCCGAAAGCGGCCGCTCCCTGACCGCCCACCACGCGATGCTGGTGGTGCAGGTGACCGACGTCGAAAAACACCACGACGACGTGCCGGTGATCGACAACAAGCAGGAACTGCCGGAAACCGTGCAATGGCTGGTTGACCTGCTCGGCCCGACCGATATCGAGATGGTCACCGAGACCTACTGGCGCGCCACCCACTACATGAGCGACGTGGCCGCCCAGTACGCCGACGGCAAGCTGACCCTGGCCGAAAAAGCCTTGGCCGAGCAGTGCTACTTCGCCGTATGCCGTCGCCTGCACAACTCGTTGAAGGCGCGCCAGCGCTCGCACCGCCAGGTGTTGGATGAACTCAACGACAAGTTGGCCGACAAATACATCTGCAACTTCTCGGTGTTCCAGAGCCTGCCGGACACCTGGGCCATCGGCCAGGTGCTGCCGATCCTGCCACTGCATCGCCTGGACGAAGAGCCGCTGCGCCGTGCCGTGCTGCAAGACCTGACCTGCGACTCCGACGGCAAGATCAAGCAGTACGTTGACGAGCAGAGCATCGAGACCAGCCTGCCGGTTCACGCCCTCAACCCGGGCGAAGACTACCTGCTGGGCATCTTTCTGGTGGGCGCCTATCAGGAAATCCTCGGTGACATGCACAACCTGTTCGGTGACACCGATTCGGTGAACATCTACCAGAACGCCGATGGCAGCGTGTACCACGCCGGTATTGAAACCCACGACACCATCGAAGACATGCTGCGCTACGTGCACTTGTCGCCGGAGGAGTTGATGACTCACTACCGCGACAAGTGCGCCAGCGCCCGTATCAGTGCCGCCGAACGTACCCAGTTCCTTGATGCCTTGCGCCTGGGGCTGACGCGTTCGTCCTACCTGTCTTCCTGATTGAGCCCCTGTGGCGGGAGCAAGCGCCCTCGCCACAGGTTTATTTAATTGCTCGGCATTGCCCTCCCGGGCTGTCAGAAAACACACCGTATGCTGCGGGTGGTTTCAGATAGTCTCTGAGGGCATTTTTATTTGCGTCGGTTGCTATTTCCGTAACGCGGTGCATTTAACCGGCGATGTCCTTATTTCGTGTAGTCCCTTTCCTAACTTGTACTTGGCCCCTCTACTCGGCCATGGCTCTCGGCGAGAATCCCCGACCGCCCCTCCTGTAGAGAAACGCCGATGTCCGATCCAGCCAGCGAGCCAGCCTTTCGTCTGGAGATAGCCGGTCTGCCCGAGCCTGTTGACGTCGTGGCCTTCACGGGTAGCGAAGCGATCAGCGAACCCTTCATCTATGAAGCGCAGCTGTTGTTGCGCAACGCGAACCTGGACCTGGCGGGCCTGTTGTACCGCAGCGTCTGGTTGAGTTTCGGGAGCCCAGGCCGGGGCATTCATGGGCAGCTTCATGAGTTGGTCCAACACCGTCATGGCGCCGGCTGCCGGGTGCGTATCGGGCCGAAACTGGCCTGTCTGGCGCAGCGTTTCAGCCAGCGGGTCTTTAGCGCCCGTTCGGTGCCGCAGATCATTCGCCAGGTGCTCAAGGCCCATGGCATCAGTGGCCGCGGCCTGTGCCTGGATTTGAGTGGCGATTATCCGCTGCAGGATTTCTGTACCCAGTATCGAGAGTCGGACCTGCAGTTCCTGCAGCGCATATGCGCCCAGGCGGGTATTCACTTTCATTTTGAACACACCCGGGACGGGCATTGCCTGGTGTTCGCTGATAATCCGCACAGTTTTCCCCCCGCCGGTAAAGCGGTCTACGCGGACGACGGCCCGGTTGCCGCGGTACGGTCCTTCAGCGTACGAACCGATGTGGCGGGGGAGCAGGTCGCCCAGGGCCGCAGCGACTTGATGAACCTGCACGGTGGCCAGGTGCTGACGCTCAAGGCCCATCCGTTTGCCGGCTGGAATCGGCGCTGGCTGTTGACGAAGGTCGAGCACCGCGCCCAGGCGGGGGTGTACGGCAATCATTTCCAGGCCATTCCCCGGGGCGTGCTGTTCGTGCCGGACGAGGTGCCGGTAAAGCCGCGCATGGTGAGCCGGCAACGCGGCTGGGTCGTGGCGGTGGACGAGCCGTCGGAGCTGGGCACGGGGCGCGTGGCGGTGCAGTTTGACTGGGTCTACCAAGGCGAGGGTTCCAGGCCCAGTCATTGCTGGCTGCCTTTGGCACCCGAGCTGGACACGGGTGGGGCGGGTACCTTGAGTGACGGCACCGAGGTGCTGGTGAGCTTTATCGAGGGCGATCCGGACCGGCCATTGATCAGCGCATTTCTGGACGTGCCTGACTCGGCAGAGGTTATGAATGAGTCGGCCACAGGCGAAACACATGGGCCGTCGGTTGCCGATCCGATCCTGTTGTCTGCAATCCGGGACGCCGAACCGCTGGTCTTGTTGTGCTTGTTGCCCGAAGGCGGGCCCTTCAACCCCTGCGCCCAGCCACTATGCACGTGCCGTATGCTCATGGGGCGCAGCGCGGGCGTAGCTCGATGAAAGCCGCAACCCTGTCTGGATCAACGCCGCAATGGCTGCTGCTCGATGTACCAAGTGCGCCTGACGCTGCGCGGCGGGTGCACGCGCAGTTCGCCGAGGCCCGGTGCTTTGCCTTGTTTGAAAACACCGAGCTGCATGGGCTGCGAGAGCACGGCCCGCTGTTGGTGGAGCTGCGTCATTCGCCTGCGCTGGTGAGCCTTTGTCACCTGGACCCACGTTCCTGGCCGGGGTTGTTGATGGTCAGTCCATCGCCCGCTGCGCAATTGCTGGCGCATCTGCGACGCATGTTGACGGTGACCGTGGGTCTGCATCACAAGGCCTTGTTGAGCTACTACAACCCGCACATCGCCAGCTATTTGTTCGACGGTTGCGACACTCAGGAACTCAGTTGCTGGCTGGGCCCGATCAGTTTGTTGCGCTGGTTTGGTGGCACCTGGGCCGACCGGGCGATCGGCAGCCAGGGCTGGCAACAACTGTCCAACCCGGGGCTTTCAGGGGCGGCGCTGGAGAAGGAGCACGGCCTCAGTGCCCGACAACAGGGCCAGTTGCAACGATGCCTGCTGGAGCGCCACGCCTGGCAATGGTCCCGTTCTACCGGGTGTGATTACCGTAGGCTTTGGGAGGATCTGCAGCAGGGCCTGGCGCTGGGGTTTACCGAGCGTACGGTGCTCGATGACTGGCTGTGGCTGCGCCTGCAATACCCCGATGCCCGGCCAGTGTCTGGGCTGGTGGGCGGTTCACAGCGCGAGCGGCTCGAGCATCTGCGCCGACGCTGGCAGGGCCGCCAGGATTGAACGTTAGCGGGCTGATGCGCCGAGCCAGCGGTCGCTGCGCTGCAAGTGCCAGGCGAAAGCACCGAGGGTCAGGCTGCGCAAGGCCATGAACAGCAGGAAGGTGATCCACAGCCCATGGTTGCCCAACCCTTGCAGCGCCCAGGCAATGGGCAGCACCAGCAGCAGGGTCAGCAGCATGCCGTTGCGCATTTCCCGGGCACGGGTGGCACCGATGAACAGCCCGTCGAGCAAGTAACTCCAGACGGCGATCAGTGGCAGGGCCGCCAGGTACGGCAGGTAGAGATAAGCGGTGGCGCGCACGTCGGGAATGTCGGTCTGCATGTCGATGAACAGGTGGCCGGCGAGCAGGAACAGCAATGCAAAGCCCAGGCTTGCAATCAACGACCAGCCGCACGCCACCACCAGCGAGCGGCGCAGGGCCAGGCGGTCGCGGGCGCCAATGGCATGGCCGCACAGCGCTTCGACGGCATGGGCCAGGCCGTCCAGGGCATGGGCTGTCAGCAGCAGGCCATTGAGCAGCAGGGCATTGGCCGCCACGGTCGCATCCCCCAGGCGTGCGCCTTGCACGGTGATCAGGAAAAACACCGCTTGCAGCGCCAGGCTGCGGATGAAAATGTCCCGGTTCACCGCCAGCAGCGGGCGCCAACTCTGCCACAGGCCCAGGGCGGCCCAGGCGATCTGCCCGGGCCAGGCGCGCAGTGTGTTGCGGGCCAGGGCCAGGCCGACCAGCGCGCCGGTCCACTCGGCAATGACCGACGCCCGGGCCGAGCCAGTCACGCCCCAGTCCAGGCCGATCACGAACCACAGGTTCAGGGCGATGTTGACCAGGTTGGTCACCAGCAGGATCGCCAGCGGGGCCCGGGCATTCTGGGTACCGAGGAACCAGCCTACCAGCGCATAGCTGGCCAGCGCCGCCGGCAAGCCGAAGAGCCGGGTGTGGAAGAAGTCACGGGTCAACTGGTTGAGCTCGGCGGACGGCTGCATGAAGTGCAACGCCGCGTCGCTCAACGGCACGCCGACGGCGCCGAGCAGCACCGCCAACCCCAACGCCAACAGCAGTCCTTGCACCAACACTTGCCGCAACGCCGCCCCGTCACGACGTCCGGCGGCCTGGGCAGCGAACCCGGTGGTGCCCATGCGCAAGAAGCCCATGGCCCACGCCAGCACCGTATACAAACTCGCCCCGACCGCCACCGCGCCGAGCTGATGAGCATGGGGCAAATGGCCGATGACGGTGCTGTCCACCAAGGCCACCAGCGGTACGGAAATGTTCGAGAGAATCATCGGCGCAGCCAGCGCCCAGACCCGGCGATGGGTAAGGCGGTCGCGCCAGTCGGTGGTCAGGTTGGACATGCGGGCTCCTTGATGGAGCGCGATTGTAGCGGGTTATTGTCTGATCGTTCTCCAGGGGGCGCTTGGACTCATTGTGGCGATGGCGCTTGCTCCCGCTGGGCCGGGCCGGGCTGGCGCTTCAGCGCGTAGCGGCCCTGTTTTTTTGGGGCCTGCTGCGCAGTCCAGCGGGAGCAAGCTCCCTCGCCACAGGTGCCGTGTCCGGCGCGGGCCCTGTGGGGCTGGAGCGATGGCTAGACTAGTGAATGATCCAACTCAACAACCACAACCCCAGCACCAGCCAGATGATGCCCATGACGATCGAGGCCCGCATGAACGCGCGGATCGCCGAGTACAGCAGCATCAGCCCGAGGATCAGCGCGATGATGCTGATGATCGAGGTGTCCATGCCCAGGGTGCGCGACAGCCCATCAACGAAGTTGCCGCCCGCGTTGGCCAGGGTGTTGAACAAGCCGCTGAGCAGGTCGACGATGAAACGGATCACCGAACCGAGCGCCTGGCCGAGCCATTCGAAAAAGCTTTCTACCTGCATATGTGCATCCTGATGGGAGGGGGGTTGAGCTGAGCCGTTGGCTCCTGATTGTAGGAGCTGTGGCGGCCGAGTTGGTTCGATTATGGGGCAAACCGTCGCTTCGCACCGAGACTCTTGCCTTCCCCGGTCATCCCCCTGAAGCTATGCGCATTCAGGAGAACCCGATGAACCTTGTTGAACTGACCGAACGCCTGCATGCCATTCGTGACCGTAACGATTGGCGGCAATTCCACAGCCCGAAAAACCTCGCCATGGCCGCCAGCGTGGAAATGGCCGAACTGGTGGAGATTTTCCAGTGGCTGACCGAGGACCAGTCGCGCCAGTTGCCGGCGGACAAACTGGCCCACGCCGGGCAGGAGGTCGGTGACATCGTGTTGTACCTGTTGCTGCTTTGCAGCGAGCTGGGCCTGGACATGGATGCCGTGGTGCGCAGCAAGCTGGCCGACAGCGAACGGCGGTTCGGCCAATGAGCGACCGTCATTTCGATCAGCTCGCCACGCGTTTTGCGGAAAAAATCTATGGTGGGGCCAAGGGCGCGATCCGCCTGGCGGTGCTTCAGGCCGATCTGCTGGAAACCTTGCCACAGCGTCCGTTGCGCGTGCTGGACATCGGCGCCGGCCTGGGCCACATGTCGTTGTGGCTGGCCGAGCGCGGCCATCAAGTGACCCTGGCCGAGCCGGCCGAGCCCATGCTCGAAGGCGCCCGCCAGCGTTTTGCCGAGGCGGGCCAGAGCGCCACGTTCATCCAGGCGCCGTGGCAGGATCTGCTCGGCCAGCTCACCGAGCCTTACGACCTGGTGCTGTGTCACGCGGTGCTGGAATGGCTGGCCGAGCCGCACGCGATCCTGCCGGTGCTGCATCAACTCACGGTCCCTGGCGGTTGGCTGTCCCTGGCGTTCTACAACCGCGACGCGCTGGTTTATCGCAACCTGCTCAAAGGGCATTTTCGCAAGTTGCGCAAAAACGATATGGCCGGCGAAAAACAGAGCCTGACGCCGCAACAACCCCTTGATCCACGAGAATTGGCGGCGCAACTTGAAGGCCTGTGGCAGGTCGAAAACCAGAGTGGCGTGCGGGTTTTTCATGACTATATGCCGGTGGAGTTCCAGGGCCGCGTTGAGCTTGCGCAGTTGCTGGAAATGGAACTGGCCCACCGTCGCCATCCGGCGTTTGCCGGGTTGGGACGTTATCTGCACTGGATCTGCCGTCCAGTGTGACCGGAGTGCGAAATGAAAGGTCGTTCAGGGTTGTTGATGCTGTGCCTGGGACTGGCGGCTTGCCAGGGCAGCAACCCCTATGTCGCCACGTCCAATCCGTTGCCGCCGGCACCGCCCGCGGCCGCCACGGTGTTCGACCGCAGCGCTTACCCTGCGCCGCCCCGTGACTACGGGCGCTACCGCAGTTGGGCCTGGCGCGACGGGCGTCTGCCACCGGGCACTGCCTGGGCGGATTCGGCCCAGGTGGCCGAAGCGGTGAGCAATGCCCTGGACCAGCGTGGCCTGCGCCCGCTGCATGACAACCGGCCCGCCGACCTGTTCGTCAGCGCCGACCTGCGTCTGGAAACCCGCGTGCGCCAGGTCCGTGATGACTATGATGCCGGCTACTACGGCGGCTATAACCGTTATGACCGCTATGGTCCGGGTTATGGCATGTACCACCCGGTGCCGATGGTGCGCACGTATCAGGAGCAGGTCGTGGTGGTGCGCATAGATCTGTTCGATGCCCGCACGGGGCAACCGGTGTGGAGCGCCAGCGCCGAGACCGGCCAGCGGGGCAGTCAAAGCGAGCGCACCGATGCCATTCGTGCAGCGGTGGAAAAAGCCATGTCGGCGTACCCACCAAGTTGATTACGCAACGGAGAAAAACCATGTTTCGCCGTCTTGCTCTACTGGCCTTCACCCTGTTGTTGGGCGCCTGTGCCTCTAACCAGGTCAATCATGACTTCGACACCAGCCGCGATTTTGCGGCCTATCGCAGCTGGAGCTGGAAAGACCCGGCGCTGCAATATCGCCCCGATGACCCACGCATCAAGAGCGACCTGACCGAACAGCGGATCCGCCAGGCGGTGGCCGATCAACTCGATCAACGCGGCCTGCGCCCGGCGGCGAGTGGGCACGGCGATGTGCTGGTCCAGGCCTATCTGATCGTCGAGGATCGCCAGCAGCAGGTCACCACCAACTACGGCGGCGGTTGGGGCGGCCCATGGAATGGCTATTGGGGCGGGCCGATGTACAACGAAACCCGCAACATCAGCTACAAGGTCGCCACCGTGCAGATTGACCTGCTCGATGGCAAGGACGGCAAGCTGGTGTGGCGTGGCAGTGACGAGCAACTGCTCAGCAACTCCCCCAATCCGACTGACCGCAACACGGCCGTGCGTGAGACGGTGGGACGGATTCTGTCCAACTACCCGCCGCGTTGATCGCAGTGCATTCAAGAAGGATGCATGCTGACCCTCCGCCATCGCGAGCAAGCTCGCTCCCACAGGGATTTTGTGGCGGACACCTGTTCTGTGAACACCCCGGAACAAACTGTGGGAGCGAGCTTGCTCGCGAAGACGGCCGAACAGTCAACATTGATGCAGACTGACCCACCGCTTTCGCGAGCAAGCCCGCTCCCACAGGGATTTACGGTGAACACCATCGACCTTCTCAGGCTACCGGCCGCCACGCTCCAACCATATGCTCCAAACCCCCAGCCCCCATCAATTGCAATTGCCCACTGGACCCCGCGGCGCTCGACAGCAGTATCACCTCACTGGGCAGGCGCACCGGTTTCTTGAAGGTCACATCGATCTCGATATTGGCCTCGGGCAGGTGGTCATCCAGCGCCGCCAGGGTCCGGGCCTTGTTCCACAGGCCATGGGCGATGGCGGTGGGGAAGCCGAACAGCCGGGCGCTGATACCGCTCAGGTGAATCGGGTTGTAGTCGCCGGATACCTTGGCGTATTGCCGACCGATGTCCGCCGCTGCGGTCCAGCGCGCGACTTCGACCAATGGCAGGTTGGGCTGCGGTGAGTCCTCCAGGAGTGCGCCGTCGATCTGGACGCCTTTGCACAGCATCTGGCTCTGGGCCTCCCATAGCGGCCCCAACTGATCATCGAGGCGGGTCACCAGGTCGAATACCGCGCCCTTGGGGTGGGCTTGCAGGTTCTCGACATTGACGCTGGCCCGCACCTGGCCGACCCCGCCCATGGGCCGCAATACACGAATGCGGTTGCTCAAGTGGATCAGCCCCAGCAGCGGGAATGGAAAATTGCGCGCGGTGAGCAATTGCATTTGCAGGGCAAACGCCAAGACGTGGGGATAGGTCGGCGGCAGCAATCCGTTATCGACGAAACCGCAGACTTTGCGATAGGCCGCCAGGCGTTGCGGGTCGACCTGAAGCACTTGACGCAGTCCTTCCTCGGGCAAGGTCGTTCCGGTGACCTTGCGCCGTGTCGCCGCTTTCGAGTAAAGCCCGGACATCGAGGGCGGGCTGCTGACTTCCTGCCATTGGATTGTCATGGTCACGCTCCCAGAAGGCTTTGCCCGCATACCCGCAGGGCTTGACCGGTCACGGCACCCGTGCCCGGTTGTGCGAGCCAGGCCACGGCTTCGGCGACATCCTGGGGCAGGCCGCCCTGGCCCAGGGAACTCATGCGCCGCCCGGCTTCGCGCAAGGCGAAGGGGATCTCGGCAGTCATGCGGGTTTCAATGAAGCCTGGCGCCACGGCGTTGATGCTGATGCCGCGTGGCTGCACCAGCGGTGCCCAGGCCTGGGCCAGGCCGATCAACCCGGCCTTGCTCGCCGCATAGTTGGTTTGCCCGCGGTTGCCGGCAATGCCGCTGATGGACGCCAGCAGAATCACCCGGCCATTGTCGCGCAAGGTGTCACTGTCGAGCAGGGCCTTGGTCAGCACTTGCGGGGCATTGAGGTTGACGGCCAGCACCGCGTCCCAGAATTCCGGGGTCATGTTGGCGAGGGTCTTGTCCCGCGTGATGCCGGCGTTGTGGACCACGATGTCGACGCCATCGGGCAGGTGCTCGATCAACTGGGCGGCGGCGTCTTCGGCGCAGATATCCAGCGTGACGCTGCGTCCGCTCAAGCGTGCCGCCAGGGCATCGAGGTCGGTCTTGGCTTGTGGGACGTCCAGCAGGATCACGTCGGCGCCATCGCGGGCCAGGGTTTCGGCGATGGAGGCGCCGATCCCGCGGGCGGCGCCAGTGACCAGCGCCTTGAGCCCCGTGAGCGGTCGGGTCCAGTCCTGGACCTGGGTGTCACAGGCGTTGAGGCGAATGACCTGCCCGGAGATGAAGGCACTCTTGGGCGACAGGAAAAACCGCAGCGCACCTTCCAACTGGGCTTCGGCGCCGTCGCCGACGTACAGCAATTGCAGCGTCCCGCCGTGGCGCAACTCTTTGGCCAGGGAACGGCTGAAACCCTCCAGCGCGCGCTGGGCACTGGCGGCGAACGGGTCGGCAAGACTTTCCGGCGCGCGGCCCAGGATGACGACATGGGCGCTGTGGTCGAGGTTTTTCATCAGCGGCTGGAAAAATTCGCGCAACTGCTTGAGCTGGTCGGCCTGCACCAAATGGCTGGCGTCGTACACCACCGCCTTGATTTTCGGACCATGGCCGGGGATCCACTCGGTGGCCAGGGTCGGCTCGCCGCCGTAGATGAAAATGGTGTCGGTCAGGCGCTTGGCAAACGTGCCGATCTGTTCGGTCAATGGCCCGCCGCCCAGCAGCAGTGCGCCTTCGATCGGCCGCAGGCGCCCGGCCTGCCAGCGTTCCAGGCGCACCGGCGAGGGCAGGCCGAGGGACCCGACCATGCGCCGGCCAATGGGCGAATTGGCAAAGTCGATATAACGGTCAGACATGGAACACACTCCGGCTGATGAGGTTCCAAGTGTGGACCATGATTGGCAATCAGTCGTTCGATTGGCGAGATAAAGCCTAAGCTTGAGCGGGAGCGCTTTTTCCAGGGCACCGAATCCCTGTGGGAGCGAGCTTGCTCGCGATGCAGGCACCGCGGTTTTTCAGGGAGATCGCGTCATCGTTCATCGCGAGCAAGCTCGCTCCCACATAATAGGGTCGGTTGGGTTTCACAAGGTGATGGGCACATTCAGACCTACACAGGGAGTTCTTCATGACACAACTACGCCGCGTCGCGATCATCGGTGGTAACCGCATTCCGTTCGCCCGCTCCAACGGGGCCTATGCCACCGCCAGCAACCAGGCGATGTTGACGGCTGCCCTCGAAGGGCTGATTGAACGCTACAACCTGCATGGCTTGCACATTGGCGAGGTCGCTGCCGGTGCGGTGCTCAAGCACTCCCGGGATATGAACATGACCCGCGAATGCGTGCTCGGCTCGCGGCTGTCACCGATGACGCCGGCCTATGACGTACAACAGGCCTGTGGCACCGGGCTGGAGACGGTGTTGCTGGTGGCCAACAAGATTGCCCTGGGGCAGATCGACAGCGGCATTGCCGGCGGCGTCGATACCACCTCGGACGCGCCGATCGCGGTCAATGAAGGGCTGCGCAGGATCCTGCTGCAAGCCAATCGCGCCAAGACCACCGCGGACAAGATCAAGACCTTCCTGCAACTGCGTCCCCAGCACCTTGTCCCCGACCTGCCGCGCATCAACGAACCGCGCACCGGCCTGAACATGGGGGAGCACTGCGAATTGATGGCCCAGACCTGGCAGATCCCCCGGGAGGCGCAGGACCAGTTGGCCCTGGAAAGCCATCAGAAAATGGCCGCGTCCTATGCCGAAGGTTGGCAGAACGACTTGATGACACCGTTCCTTGGCCTGACCCGGGACAACAACCTGCGCCCGGACCTGACCCCGGAAAAACTCGCCTCCCTCAAGCCGGCCTTCGAAAAAAGCGCCAAGGGTACGATGACCGCGGGCAACTCCACGCCACTGACCGATGGCGCTTCGTTAGTGCTGCTGGGCAGCGAAGAGTGGGCCAAGGCCCGCGGCCTGCCGATCCTGGCGTACCTGCGCGACGGCGAAACGGCGGCGGTGGATTTCGTCAATGGCGCCGAAGGGCTGTTGATGGCCCCGGTCTACGCCGTGCCGCGATTGCTGGCGCGCAACGGCTTGACCTTGCAGGACTTCGATTACTACGAGATCCACGAAGCGTTCGCTGCCCAGGTGTTGTGCACACTGAAGGCCTGGGAGGACCCGGACTATTGCAAGACCCGCCTGGGCCTCGACGCGCCGCTAGGGTCCATCGACCGCAGCCGGTTGAACGTCAAGGGCAGTTCCCTGGCCGCCGGGCACCCGTTTGCCGCCACGGGCGGGCGCATTGTCGCCAACCTCGCCAAGTTGCTCGATGCCGCCGGAAGAGGCCGCGGCTTGATTTCCATCTGCGCCGCCGCCGGCCAGGGCGTGACGGCGATCATCGAGCGTTGAGGACGGCGCCGTCCTGGCGGGACGCCAGTTCCCGGTGATGGCTGGCATAGCGCTCGGCGAGGATCGAGCAGACGATCAACTGCAGCGGGTGATAGATCATGATCGGCAGCAGGATCAGCCCCAGGCCAGGATGGTTGCCAAAAATCAACGCCGCCATGGGCACCCCGGCGGCGAGGGATTTCTTGCTGGCGCAGAACACCGCGGCCACCTCATCGGCGCTGCTGAATTTCAGGGCGCGGGCGGTGCGGGTGGTCGCCCACAAGATGATCGCCAGCAGCACGGCACTGCCCAGCACTGCGCTCAATAGCACGCCGTGGCCTTGCTGTTGCCAGATGCCGGACACCATTGAATTGCAGAACGCCGCGTAGACCAGCAGCAGGATCACCAGCTTGTCGATGATGCTGGTGTAGCGCTTGTACTTGCCGAAAAAGCCAGCCAGCCAACGCCGCAGGAATTGCCCCAGCACCAGCGGCAGCAGCAACATCAGGCACAGGTCGAGCAGGGTCGACCCCAGGTCGATGCCACCGGCGCCGCTGCCGACCACGAAGCTGACCAGCAGCGGTGTCAGGAAAATCCCCAGTACGCTGGACAGGCTGGCGTTGAGAATCGCCGCTGGCACGTTGCCTTTTGCACTGCCGGTCAGCGCCACCGAGGAAGAAATGGTCGAGGGCAGGGCGCAAAGGTAGAAGAACCCCAGCATCAGCAGCGCGGGTACGTGGCTGCCGATTAGCCAATGGCTGATCAGCCAGAGCAACGGAAATACGCCAAAGGTGAAGGCTTGCACCATCACGTGCAGGCGGATGTTCTTCAAGCCGTGGCGGATCTGCTCGCCGGACAGGTTGACCCCGTGCAGGAAGAACACTACGAAGATGCCGATGTTGACCACCCATTCGGCATGCATGGCACCGCCCGTGGCACCAAAGGTTGGAAAGAAGTACGCCAGCAGCGTGGCAAGCACCATGCCGCACAGGAACCAGTCGGTCAGCATGCGTTTGAGGTGTCTGAGGATATGCATAGGGCACCGCAAGTTGTAAGAAAAGTCGACTTAGCCTAACGTCGTCCCTACCAGTCGTCTTGCGACATAAGGCCAATCAATGCCGCCTAACGGACACCAACAGCTCGAACGCCGCATCCCCGACCTGGCGCAATTGCCGAGGCCGTTGTACGCCCGTGTCGAAAGCTTGAGCGCCGGTTCCTGGACGCAAGCCCATCGTCACGACTGGGTGCAGTTTTCCTACGCTATCAGCGGCGTTCTCGGCGTACACACCGCCGCCGGCAGTTTCTTCGCCCCGCCACAACGGGGCATCTGGATCCCGGCCGACCTGGAACATCAGGTGGTGACCTCGACCCGGGCGGAAATGCGCAGCCTGTATGTGCATCGCCACGCCTGCCCTTGGGCCGATGAGCGCTGTCGGGTGCTGGAAGTCACGCCACTGGCCCGCGAGTTGATCAAGGTGTTTTGTCAACTTCCTGTCGATTACCCGCAAGGCGATACCCAGGAACAACGGTTGGTGCAGGTGTTGCTGGACCAGTTGGCGACGTTGCCGGAGGTGGGATTCTCCCTGCCGCTGCCGCGACATGCGCGCCTGCTGGGGCTGTGTAACGAGTTGATCGAACAGCCTGAGCAGAACGTCACTTTGCACGCCTGGGCTGAGCGCCTGGGCACGTCGGAAAAAACCTTGATGCGCCTGTTCCAGCGCGAGACCGGCCTGAGCTTTCGCGCCTGGCGCCAGCGCATGCGCCTGTTGTCGTCCCTGGGGTCGCTGGAGCAGGGCGACAGCGTCACCAGTGCCGCGTTGTCCTGTGGGTATGATTCAACGTCCGCGTTCATTGCGGCGTTCAAGGGGATGTTCGGGTTTACGCCGGGGGAACTGTTCAAGCATTGAGTCGTCGCACTTCCTACAGCCGACGATAGACATGGCTGTCAGCTCTTGTCGCAAATGTCCGGGCATTCAGTTAGCAATGCCAGGTTCGGACTCGGCTATGATTCGGCTCGGTCGATTGATCCGGCACATTGTGTGCATCACAGGTTCATAGGTCGGCAACCCCTCCCCGTGGAGGAAGGATTGCCGTATAACGGCTGTCATTCGCGTGTTTGGTAATAAAGGACCCACAATAAAAGCTGATGAAGACTCCAAAACGCATTGAACCCCTGATCGAGGACGGTCTGGTCGACGAGGTGCTGCGCCCACTCATGAGTGGTAAAGAAGCAGCTGTTTATGTGGTGCGCTGCGGCAATGAGCTACGTTGCGCGAAGGTCTACAAGGAGGCGAACAAGCGAAGTTTTCGTCAGGCGGCCGAATATCAGGAAGGCCGCAAGGTCCGCAACAGCCGTCAGGCCCGGGCCATGGCCAAGGGCTCGAAGTTCGGGCGCAAGGAAACCGAGGACGCCTGGCAGAATGCTGAAGTGGCAGCGCTGTTCCGCTTGGCTGGCGCGGGTGTACGCGTGCCCAAGCCGTACGACTTTCTTGAAGGCGTGCTGCTGATGGAACTGGTGGCCGACGAGTACGGCGATGCGGCGCCGCGTCTGAACGATGTGGTGCTGGAGCCGGACCAGGCTCGTGAATACCATGCATTCCTGATTTCCCAGATCGTGCTGATGCTGTGTACCGGTCTGGTGCACGGCGACCTGTCGGAGTTCAATGTCCTGCTCACGCCAACCGGGCCGGTGATCATCGACCTGCCGCAGGCCGTGGATGCCGCGGGTAACAACCATGCTTTCAGCATGCTGGAGCGGGACGTGGGCAACATGGCGTCCTACTTTGGCCGGTTTGCCCCCGAGCTCAAACTCACCAAGTACGCGAAGGAAATGTGGGCGCTGTATGAAGCCGGCACCTTGCACCCGGCCAGCGTGCTGACCGGCGAGTTCGACGAGCCGGAAGAACTGGCGGATGTCGGCGGGATCATGCGCGAGATCGAAGCCGCGCGCCTGGACGAGGAACGCCGCCAGGCCGTCCGCGCCGCCGACGATGCCCCGCCCGGCAAGACCGAAGAACCACCGCCACCTTGGATGCAGTGATCGGTTGAACAGAAACCCGGCCAATGGCCGTAATGCTGTTCACTTAGAAAAAACGGCGCTTCTTTCAGAGATGGAAAGGCGCCGTTTTTTTTGGCTTCGTTTTTGGGGGGATTTTGGGGTTGGTGTGTATATCCGTTTCTGCGGTAACGGCGGCTTAGGGTTCCGCCCTTACGGCGGCTCACTTTTGAAGAGCCCGGAAGCCGGCCCAGTCAAAAGTAAGCAAAACGCTTCTGCCCCACCACTTGGTGCCTCGCTTAGGCTCGGCATGCCCTCACTCCGGCATTGTTCCGTGGGCCCGCCGCGAAGGGCCATCCATGGCCCAGCGCGGCTATCCCGGCCTCCATGCCGGGATGCCCACTCCACAATGCCTGCGTTCGGCCATCGTGGTTAACGGGGCGCCTGAGATCAACGTCCACCACGAGGCGGCCTAACAGCCGACCTGGTTCTTGGTGGGACCGCGTTCCTTCTGTGGGAGCGGGCTTGCTCGCGAAGGCGGTGCGTCAGTTTTTGGTGATGTTGGATGTGCCGACCTCATCGCGAGCAGGCTCGCTCCCACAGGTGATCTGGGGTGTTCATGAGATTTGTGTTCATCACAGGCCATTGTGGGAGCGAGCCTGCTCGCGAAGGCGGTGTGTCATTTTGCAGTGATGTTGGATGTGCGGGCCTCTTCGCGAGCAAGCCCGCTCCCACAGGTTTTGCGGTGTATATGGGTTTTGTGTTTGCTGAAGACCCAATGTGGGAGCGAGCTTGCTCGCGATAGCGGAAGCTCAGCCACATAGAGGCTGGCATGTGCCCCGCTCTTGCTCTTGCTCTTGCTCTTGCTCTTGCTCTTGCTCTTGCTCTTGCTCTTGCTCTTGCTCTTGCTCTTGCTCTTGCTCTTGCTCTTGCTTTAGATCTTGATCTGGACGCCCCATTAACCACGCTGGCCGAACGCAGGCATTGCGCAGTGGGCATCCCGGCATGGATGCCGGGATAGCCGCGCTGGGCCATGGATGGCCCTTCGCGGCGGGCCCACGGAGCAATGCCGGAGTGAGGGCACACCGAGCCTAGGCGAGGTGCCGAGTGGTGGGGCAAAGCGCTTTTGGTTACTTTTGGCGCTCTTCCAAAAGTGACCCGCCGTCAGGGCGGAACCCTAAGCCGCCGTTACCGCAGAAATGGATATACACACCAACCCCAAAATCCCGCTCGTAAAAAACTACGCCTCGAAACGGAACATCAAAGCTCCGCTAACGGCTTAAGTAACAGCATTGGGCCAATGGCCGGTTTTTTTGTAGCCGCAAAAAACAGCCTCACCGCCAATCCCCTGTGGGAGCGAGCCTGCTCGCGAAAGCGGTGGATCAGCTTGCATCGATGTTGAATGTGCCGCCGTCTTCGCGAGCAGGCTCGCTCCCACATGGGCCGGCGCAGGGCATCAATTCTTGCAGCACCCCGACTCCAACTCCTTGAGGATCGGGCAATCCGGACGGTGGTCGCCGTGGCAGTGCTCTACCAGGTCCTGCAGGGTGTCGCGCAGCTCGGCCAGTTCGCGGATTTTCTGGTTCAGTTCTTCGATGTGCTGGCGGGCCAGGGCCTTGACGTCGGCGCTGGCGCGTTGGCGGTCTTGCCAGAGGGTCAGCAGTTTGCCGACCTCTTCCAGGGAAAACCCCAAGTCGCGGGAGCGTTTGATAAAGGCCAGGGTGTGCAGGTCATCGGCGCCGTAGATCCGGTAGCCGCTGTCGGTGCGATGGGCAGCCTTGAGCAGACCGATGGACTCGTAATAGCGGATCATCTTCGCGCTCAGGCCGCTCTGGCGGGCCGCTTGGCCGATGTTCATCGCTTGTCCTCCAACTGCTTGGGTGTCCAGAACTTCAACAGTAACGCATTGCTGACCACGCTGACGCTCGACAGCGCCATGGCCGCGCCGGCCAGCACCGGGTTGAGAAAACCGAACGCCGCCAGGGGGATGCCGATCAAGTTATAGACGAAGGCCCAGAACAGATTCTGGCGGATCTTGGCGTAGGTCTTGCGGCTGATGTCCAGCGCCGCCGGCACCAGTCGCGGATCGCCGCGCATGAGGGTGATGCCCGCGGCATGCATCGCCACGTCGGTGCCGCCACCCATGGCAATGCCGATGTCGGCGGCGGCCAGGGCTGGGGCGTCGTTGATGCCGTCGCCCACCATCGCCACCACCGAATGGTGCTTCAACTGTTGGACGATGGCGGATTTATCCGCTGGCAGGACCTCGGCATGGACATTGGAGATCCCCAACGCCTGGGCCACCACCCGGGCGCTGCCTTGGTTGTCGCCGGTGAGCAGGTGGCTGGCGATGTGCTGTTCGTTCAAGGCCTGTACCGCGGCGAGGGCACCGGGCTTGAGCGTGTCACCGAAGGCGAACAGGCCCAGCACCCGAGGCGTCGCGCCTTGCTCGATCAGCCAGGACAACGTGCGGCCTTCGGTTTCCCAGGCCTGTGCCGACTCGGCCAGCGAACCGGGGGCCAGGCCCAGTTCGTCCAGCAGGCGTCGATTGCCCAGGGCCAGGCGGCGCCCGTCGAGGCTGCCGGCGATACCGCGCCCAGCCAGGGACTGGCTGTCGCTGACATCCGCCACGTCCAGGCCGCGTTCGGCGCAGGTGTCCAACACGGCTTTGGCCAGAGGGTGTTCACTGCCGCGTTGCAGGGCGCCGGCCATTTTCAGCAGCGCGTCTTCATCACCGTCAAGGGCCGTCAAGTGGGCGATGCGCGGCGTGCCGGAGGTCAGCGTGCCGGTCTTGTCGAACACCACGGTGTCGACTTCATGGGCGCGCTCCAGGGCCTCGGCATCCTTGATCAGAATCCCGTGGCGCGCGGCCACACCGGTGCCGGCCATGATCGCCGTGGGTGTCGCCAGGCCCAGGGCGCAGGGGCAGGCGATCACCAGCACGGCGACGGCGTTGATCAGCGCGGTTTCCAACGGCGCACCGTACAACCACCAGCCGATCAACGTCGCCAGGGCCAACACCAGCACCACCGGTACGAACACCTGGCTGACTTTATCCACCAGTTTCTGGATCGGCGCCTTGGCGGCCTGGGCGTCTTCGACCAGGCGGATGATGTGCGCCAGGACAGTCTCGGTACCCAGGGCCAGCGTGCGCACCAGCAGCCGGCCTTCGCCGTTGATGGCGCCGCCAGTGACCTTGTCGCCGGGCTGCTTGGGCACCGGCAGGCTTTCGCCGCTGATCAGCGCTTCGTCGGCGTGGCTCTGGCCTTCCAGTACTTCGCCGTCCACCGGGAAGCGTTCGCCGGGCTTGACCAGCACCAGGTCATGCAAGCGCAGGGCACTGATGGCCACGTCCCGCTCCTGGCCATCGATCACCTGGATCGCCCGTTCCGGGCGCAAGGCTTCGAGCGCGCGGATGGCGCTGGCGGTTTGTCGCTTGGCGCGGCTTTCCAGGTATTTGCCCAGCAGTACCAGGGCAATCACTACGGCCGAGGCTTCGAAATACAGGTGCGGCATGCCGCCAGGGCGGGCGATCGCCCATTCATAAAGGCTCAGGCCGTAGCCGGCGCTGGTGCCCAGGGCCACCAGCAGGTCCATGTTCCCGGCACCGGCACGCACGGCCTTGAAGGCGGCGATGTAGAAACGCGCACCGAAGATGAATTGCACCGGCGTCGCCAGGGCGAACTGCACCCAGGCCGGGAGCATCCAGTGTACGCCGAACGGCTGCAGCAGCATCGGCAACACCAGTGGCACGGAGAGCAGGATCGCCAGCACCAAAATCAGGCGTTCACGGTTCAGACGGTTGGCCTGTGTGTCAGTGGGCTGTTCGGCCTGCCAGACAGTGGCGTCGTAGCCGGCGCGCTTGACCGCATCGATCAGGGTTTGCGGATCCACCTGGCCGAGCAGTTCGAGGTGGGCCCGCTCATTGGCCAGGTTGACGCTGACGCTGTTCACGCCGTCGACCTTGCCCAGGGCGCGTTCGACCCGGCCGACACAGGAGGCGCAGGTCATCCCTTCGATGCTCAGCCCCAGGGTTTGCACGGGGACGCTATAGCCGGCCTGTTCGACGGCCTGCATCAAGGCCGGCAGGCTGCCTTCGGGGGCCTGCACGCGCGCCAGTTCAGTCGCCAGGTTCACGCTGACGGCGCGGGCGCCGGAGACTTTGCTCAAGGCCCGCTCGACCCGCCCGGCGCAGCTGGCGCAGGTCATGCCGGCAATCGGTAGATCGAACGTGATGGATTCGGACATCGGTCAGGCTCCCTGTAGTGAATGACTACAGGATCAACCTTGCCATGCGGGCAAGGTCAAGCGCCAATCCAAAAGTGTACACACATCCCTAATGTGGGCCCTGGCTCTGTGGGAGCAAAGCTTGCTCGCGATCCAGGCGCCGCGGTCACCCAAGAGACTGTGGTGCCTTCATCGCGGGCAAGCCTTGCTCCCACAAAGCCAGCTCTCACAATTGACCCCGGGGGTGTCAGTAACCGAGCCCAGCCTGCTTGAGGTACATGCCTTGTTCACTCATGGCGATGCGGAACTTCAGAATGTCACCGGCCTTGAGCGTGATGTTCTGCGACCCTGGCGCGAGCATGCCCGGGTTGCACCCCGGCGCCTGGCCCGGCAGCAACTTCAGGCGCAAGGAAAACTGGCCCGGCGGCAGGTTGAACGAGGTGCTCTGCTCCTGGAACAGCCGGGCCGAGAGCTGATCCTGGATGTAGATGCCGATTTCGCAACTGGTCGCCACTTCCAGGCGCTCGCGAGAAATGATCAACACGCCGTAGTCTTCGCCGGCGGCCGATGCCTGGGGCGCCACCGCTGAAAAACCGAGCATGCAAAACAGGCTGAACGCTGACCAGCGCATGGCTGAACCTCCGGGGTTAAATCCTTGATGTGTGCAGCTTGGCTGAGCGCGATGCCGATTGCCAGCCCGGCAGTTTTCCTCAGAACTTGACCTTGCCATGATGGCAAGCTTGAGACTGCTGGCAACCTCAATCCCAAGGAGTCATCTCATGCAAACTTTCAAAGTTCAGGGTATGTCCTGCGGTCACTGTGTCAAGGCCATCACCCAGGCAGTCAAGGCCAAGGACCCGATGGCCACCGTGGACGTCGATTTAGGCAAACAGACCGTCCAGGTGGAGAGTTCGTTGCCGGCCGATGCCGTGCTCGCGGCCATCAACGAGGAAGGCTATGAGGCCAGGCCTACTTGAAGTTTTTTAATCGTTAGCGACCTACCGGAATGTTCAAGGGCGCCCGGCACGGCTAGACTGTCGGGCTGTCGAACGACGCCTGAGCTGGACGCCCGATGAACTTCCGTACCATTCTGATACTTGGCGCCTTGAGCGCTTTCGGTCCCTTGGCGATCGACTTCTACCTGCCGGCCTTTCCGGCGATGGCCACGGCCTTCGGTACCGACGAAAAACATATCCAGCTGACCCTGGCGGCCTATTTCCTCGGTTTGTCCATCGGACAACTGGCCTATGGACCGGTGGCGGATCGCTTCGGACGGCGCATTCCATTGCTGACTGGGGTCGGTTTGTTCACGTTGGCGTCCCTGGCCTGCGCCTACGCGCCGAGCCTGGAATGGCTGATCGGCGCCCGCTTCGTCCAGGCCCTGGGTGGATGCGCCGGGATGGTGATTTCCCGGGCGGTGGTCAGCGATAAATGCGACGCGGTGGGGTCGGCCAAGGTGTTTTCCCAGTTGATGCTGGTGATGGGCCTGGCGCCGATTCTCGCGCCGATGCTGGGCGGGTTGCTGGTAAACCTGCATGGCTGGCAATCGATCTTCATTGCCCTGACCGTGTTCAGCGCGTTGGCGTCGACGGCGGTGGCCTTGTGGCTGCCGGAAAGCTTGCCGGACCATGTGCCCCGGCAACCGTTGTCGGGGGCGTTGCGCCAATATGGTCGGTTATTGACCGATGCCGTCTACCTCGGCCATGCGCTGACGGGGGGCATCGCTATCGCTGGGATGTTTGCCTACATCGCCGGTTCGCCGTTCGTCTTCATCAAGCTCTACGGGGTTCCGGCCGAACACTTCGGTTGGCTGTTCGGCACCAACGCGGCGGGCTTCATCCTCGTTGCCCAGGTCAACGCCCGGCTGCTGTCCAGGCGCGGCCCGGCGTTCCTGCTGAGCCGCGCGGTCTGGGTCTACCTGGGCGCCGGGCTGAGCCTGCTGGCCGTCTGTTCAATGCAACCTGCGCAGCTGTGGCCGCTGCTGGTTCCGCTGTTTATCTGCATCGCCAGCCTGGGATGCATCCTTCCCAACGCCTCGGCTTGCGCCATGAATGGGCAGGGTGCCCGGGCCGGCAGTGCTTCGGCAATGCTGGGGTGCCTGCAGTTTTCCGTAGCCGCCGGGGCAGCCTCGTTGGTGGCGGCACTGCATGACGGCTCCGCCGTGCCAATGGCGCTGGTCATCAGCCTTTGCGGGCTGTTGGTGGTGGACGCAGCGATGCTGACCCGTCGTCTGCAAAATGCCCGGGCGCTGGCCCAGGCCAGTCGCGAGGGCTGACTCAGCCGGCCGCGCGCTGCTGTTGTTCGGGGAAATGATGGGGAGCGAGGATTCGTGCTTGCAGGGTGCTGGCGAAGGCCTGGGCTTCGGCCTCGGTACGGAAGGTGACGACGTGCCGGTCAAGGCGCACTTGCCATTGGGTTTTTGCCACTTCTTTTATCAGGATCTTCATTGCTGACCTCCTCACGAAAAGATTGCGTTGCAAAGGCCTCGAGTGTAGACCCGAATGCGATCGCAATTGTGACAAGGATCAATTCTCGGACTGACGGTGCAATCCCAAGTTAATGCAACACCTGTGGGAGCGAGCTTGCTCGCGATAGCGGTAGACCCGCCGACATCAATGTTGCCTGACCTGGCCCCATCGCGAGCAAGCTCGCTCCCACAGGATTGTTTGCAGGGCTGCTGTCCAGTGCCGTCAGAAACCCTCGAGCACAATCTTGCCCTTGGACTTGCCGCTTTCCAGCAAGGCATGCGCCCGGCGCAGGTTCTCGGCATTGATGGTGCCGAAGTGTTCGCCAACCGTCGTGCGCAGCGTGCCGGCGTCGATCAGGGTAGCTACGCGGTTGAGCAGTTTGTGTTGTTCAAGCATGTCGGCCGTCTCGAACAGCGAGCGGGTGTACATGAACTCCCAATGCAACGACAGGCTCTTGCGCTTGAGCTTGGTCACGTCCAGCGCCTTGGGATCGTCGATCAGCGCCAGTTTGCCCTGGGGCGCGAGGGCTTCGACCAACTGGTCCAGATGCTGGTCGGTCTGGGTCAGGCTGGCGACGTGGGTCACCTGAGACTGACCCGCTTCTTTCAACGCTTCGCTCAACGGCCGGCTGTGGTCGATCACCAGGTCGGCCCCCAGGCTGCGCACCCAATCCTGGGTCTGTGTCCGGGACGCGGTGCCAATCACCTTCAGCCGGGTGAGTTGGCTGGCCAGTTGCGTCAGGATCGAACCCACGCCGCCCGCAGCGCCGACAATCAACAGGCTCTGGCCCAGGTCGCTTTGGCCTTCCTGGATTTGCAGGCGCTCGAACAACAACTCCCAGGCGGTAATGGCCGTCAGCGGCAGTGCCGCCGCTTCGGCGAAACCGAGGGTCTTGGGCATGTGACCGACGATGCGCTCATCCACCACGTGCAGCTCGCTGTTGCCGCCGGCCCGGGCGATGGAACCGGCATAAAACACCTTGTCTCCGGGCTTGAACAGCGTGACCTCGCGGCCCACGGCCTTGACCACGCCGGCCACGTCCCAGCCCAGCACCTTGGCTGCCCCGGCTTCGGGCTGGACGTTCTGGCGGACCTTGGTGTCCACCGGGTTGACCGAAATAGCCTTGACCTCCACGAGCAGGTCCTTGGGGCCGGCGACCGGTTCTGGGAGTTCGACGTCCTGGAGCGATTGCGGGTCGGTGATGGGCAACGAGTGGTAGTAGGCGATGGCTTTCATGCAGCGGCTCCGTGAGGTGAGTTCGATGGAGGCCATGTTTAGCTATTTATCGTCGAGATAAAACCGGCTAAAAGAACAGGCTCTTTCAATGATTTTTTGATAATGGAGTCGTCATGCTTCGCTTCGATGACTTGCAATTGTTTGTCCGGGCGGCGGACCTGGGCAGTCTTTCGGCAGCAGCCAGGGGCATGGACCTGTCGGCGGCGGTGGCCAGTGCCGCGTTGAAACGGATCGAGCAGCACCTCGGCGCGCGGCTATTGGCCCGTTCTACCCGTAGCCTGCGCCTGACGGCCGAAGGCGAGGGCTTTCTTGAATATGCCCGCGCCGCATTGAGCAGCCTTGACGAAGGCCGGCGGTTGTTGACCAGCGGCCAGGACCAGGTCAGCGGGGTGTTGCAGTTGTCCGCACCGTCGGACCTGGGACGCAATCTGCTGCTGCCCTGGCTGGATGCGTTCCAGCGCGAGCACCCCGGGTTGACGGTGCGGCTGTTGCTGGGCGATCGCATGGCCGACCTGTTCAAGCAACCGGTGGACATCGCCTTGCGTTATGGCGAGCCGGAAGATTCGAGCCTGGTCGCCCTGCCCATTGCCGCGAATAACCGCCGGGTGTTGTGCGCATCGCCGGACTATCTGGCTCGCCAGGGCGAACCCCGTCAACTGGAACAGCTGGCCCAGCACAACTGCCTGTTGTACATGCTGGGCAGCCGGGTCCATGACCGATGGGGTTTTCATGACGGTAAACGGGAAGTGAGCCTCACCGTCAGTGGCGACCGTTTCAGTGACGACGCCGATGTGGTGCGGCGCTGGGCGGTGGCGGGCGCAGGGATTGCCTACAAATCGTGGCTGGACGTATCCACCGACGTGCTGGCCGGGCGCTTGAAAATCCTCTTGCCGCACCTGCAATGCGAACGCGCGCCCCTCAACCTGCTATGTGCCCACCGAGCGCAATTGAGCAAACCCATCAACCTTTTGCGGGACATGCTCCAGGCCCGCTGCGCTGAGTTGACGGCTCGTTTTCCACTTTCGACGGGGGCCGGCCATTAGTCGCGGGCAAATAGAGAATTTTCCCTCAGGAACAATCGCCTCCAAAGGTTTCCGGAGGACAGGAAAGCGCGACCGCCCCGCTTATACTAGCGGCCGCCTGCGCCAGAGCAGTAGACGAATGATTCAACAGGGAGTGAATACATGGAATATGCACCTTGCATCAGCCAGATCGCCACGCTGCTGGCTGACCCCAAGCGCAGCGCAATGATGTGGGCCTTGATGGACGGCACGGCCCGTCAGGCCGAGGAGTTGGCGTTGCTCGCCGGGTTGTCGCCTTCCTCGGCCAATGCACATCTGGGACGCCTGTCCGCCGGAGGCCTGTTGAAAGTCGAAGCCCGGGGCCGCAAGCGGTTTTTCCGCCTGGCAGCACCTGAAATCGGCGCTGCCGTCGAAGCGCTGGCCAGCGCGACGCTGGTCAGTACGCCGCGGCAGATTCCGGACGTCTTCAAGCGCCGAGTCATGCCGACCAAGGCGCCGTCGGCCCCCGCTTCGTTGATGCGGGCCAGGCTGTGCGACGATCACCTGGGGGGGACCCTGGCGGCCGACCTGTATCAGCGCCTGCTGGACGCCGGGTGGATCGAGCAGTTCGAGCAGCGGGTGATCGTCACCCACAAAGGCGCCAATCAACTGGCCGGACGTGGCTTGTTCATCCAGGCCCTGGCCCATCGCAACACCCACATTGCCTGTGCCTGCCCGGACTGGAGCGAGCGTCGTCCACACCTGGGGGGCGCGCTGGGGGCGGCCCTGCTGCAACTGTTCATGCAGTCGGGTTGGCTGAGCTTGCCCAACGATTCGCGAGCCCTGCAGGTGACGGCGCTGGGCCAGCAGGAAATCCACCGGTTCGCCCGGGAGGAGGCGGTGGAGATGGCAATCTAGGGAACGCTCCCGGTGCGTCGCTCAGGGCTGTCGGCAGGTCGTATTCAGCAATAGCCACCTGCAAGGTTCGCGCACACTCGGTCCGGGGAATTATCGGATTGGGGAGGCAGCATGGACATTCACGGCTATAGCGCGGCGGAGCGATTGGAACGGTTACCCATCAGCGGTTACCACCGGGTCATCTTCATTATCATCGCCCTGGCGTTTTTCTTTGACTCCATGGACCTGGCGATGATGACGTTCCTGTTGGGATCGATCAAAGCCGAGTTCGGCCTGAGCACCGCCCAGGCCGGTTTGCTTGCCAGCTCCAGCTTTTTCGGCATGGTGGTGGGGGCGTCGCTGTCGGGCATGCTGGCCGATCGTTTCGGGCGCAAGCCGGTGTTCCAGTGGAGCATTGTGCTGTGGGGCATTGCCAGTTACTTGTGCTCCACAGCCCAGGACATCGAGACCTTGACGCTGTTTCGCATCCTGCTGGGCATCGGCATGGGCATGGAGTTTCCGATTGCGCAGTCGATGCTTTCGGAGCTGATCCCGGCCAAACGTCGAGGCCGCTACATCGCCTTGATGGACGGCTTCTGGCCGCTGGGTTTCGTGGCCGCGGGGGTGCTGTCTTACTTCCTGCTGCCGGTGATCGGCTGGCGCGACATCTTTCTGGTGCTGGCGGTGCCGGCGGTGTTTGTCCTGGCGATTCGTTTCTTCATTCCCGAGTCGCCACGCTGGCTGGAACAAGCCGGTCGGGGTGATGAAGCGGACGCGGTGCTCAAGCGAATCGAAGACAAGGTCCGCGCCTCGCTGGGGCATCAGAACCTGCCCGAGCCGATCCGTTTGCCAAGGGTTGAGAGCACGCCGGGCAATTTCTTTTCGGCCCTGGCGCAGATCTGGTCACCGCTGTATCGCCAGCGCACGATGATGATCTGGAGCGTCTGGTTCTTTGCCTTGCTCGGCTTCTACGGCCTGACGTCCTGGCTCAGCGCTTTGTTGCAGCAGTCAGGGTTCGCGGTGACCCAATCGGTGTATTACACCGTGCTGATTTCCTTGGGCGGGATTCCCGGTTTCTTGATGGCGGCCTGGCTGGTGGAGCGCTGGGGGCGCAAACCGGTGTGCGTCATCACGCTGCTGGGCGGCGGGGCGATGGCGTTTCTGTATGGGCAGAGCGCGGTGTTTGGCGGCAACGTCGGTCTGTTGATCGGCACCGGGTTGCTGATGCAGTTTTTCCTGTTCGGCATGTGGGCGGTGCTCTACACCTACACGCCGGAACTGTACCCCACCTCGGCCCGGGCCACCGGTTCGGGTTTTGCTTCGGCGGTGGGGCGCGTCGGTTCGCTGCTCGGCCCGCTGGTGACCGGGCTGGTATTTCCCATCACCGGCCAGGGTGGCGTGTTCGCCCTGGGCGCGCTGTGCTTCGCCGTGGCGGCAGGGGTGGTCTGGTTGTTCGGGATGGAGACGCGGGGCAAGACGCTGGAGGAGTTGAGCGAGGCGACCGTCGCCGATTAACACCATCTCCCTTGTGGGAGCGAGCTTGCTCGCGATAGCGGTCCGACATTCAACATCGATGTTGACTGACACTCCGCCTTCGCGAGCAAGCTCGCTCCCACAGGGATTTTCGGTGACGCTTAAGGTTTTACCAGCCGCGCATCCAGGCTGTTCTGCGCCAGGCGCTTGGCCTGGTCCTGGGTCATGCCCAGGTGGGTGTACAGCGCGTGGAAGTTTTCGGTGACGTAGCCGCCGAAGTACGCCGGGTCATCGGAGTTCACCGTCACCTTCACGCCGCGCTCGAGCATGTCGAGGATGTTGTGCTGCGACATGTCGTCGAACACGCACAGCTTGGTGTTGGACAGCGGGCACACGGTCAACGGAATCTGCTCGTCGATGATCCGCTGCATCAGTCGCTCGTCTTCAATGGCTCGCACACCATGGTCGATGCGCTGGATCTTCAACAGGTCCAGGGCTTCCCAGATGTACTCGGGCGGGCCCTCTTCGCCGGCGTGGGCGACGGTCAGGAAGCCTTCGTTGCGCGCGCGGTCGAATACGCGCTGGAACTTGCTCGGTGGATGGCCCATTTCCGAACTGTCCAGGCCCACGGCCACGAAGGCTTCGCGGAACGGCAGCGCCTGGTCGAGGGTCTTCTGGGCTTGTTCTTCACTCAGGTGGCGCAGGAAACTCAGGATCAGGCCGCTGGTGATGCCCAATTGCTGCTCACCGTCCTTGAGGGCGGCGGCGATGCCGTTGAGCACCACTTCGAACGGGATGCCACGGTCGGTGTGGGTCTGCGGGTCGAAGAACGGTTCGGTGTGGATCACGTTCTGCGCCTTGCAGCGCAACAGGTAGGCCCAGGTCAGGTCGTAGAAATCCTGGGAGGTGCGCAGCACGTCGGCGCCTTGGTAATACAGGTCGAGGAATTCCTGCAGGTTGTTGAAGGCATAGGCCTTGCGCAGGGTGTCGACGTCGTTCCACGGCAGGGCGATCTTGTTGCGTTCGGCCAGGGCGAACAGCAGTTCGGGCTCCAGCGAGCCTTCCAGGTGCAGGTGCAGTTCAGCCTTGGGCAGGGCGTTCAGCCAGTCGTACATGGTCTTTTCTCATCAGCGAATCGATGGCGGGCATTCTACAGGCGCTGGCCGCCTTGTCGGGTAAAACCTGACCGGCTGATCCACTACACGGCGAGCGACTCACGCCGGTAAGCATAGGTGTCGGCGAAGCGCGACAGCAGGAATTCGGCGCAGGTAGTGGTTGGGTACTTTGGCGGGTGGGCGTCATCCTGGCAACCGGGCAGGCATTGGATCAGCGTGTCGGGGTGCGGCTCGGCAAAGAACGGCATCGAGTACCGGTCCACTCCCAGTGGGCTGATCACCCGATGTGGCGTGGACAGGTAACGGTCGTTGCTCCAGCGCGCCATCATGTCGCCGAGGTTGACCACGAAGGTGCCTTCGATGGGCGGCGCGTCGATCCACTGGCCGTCGACGTTGCGCACTTGCAGGCCACCAGCGGCGTCCTGATAGAGCAGGGTGATGCAACCGTAGTCGGTATGGGCACCGGCACCTTGCTGCTCGGCGCTACTGGCGGTGTCGCGGGGCGGGTAGTGGATCAGGCGCAGTACGCTGACCGGCTCGTTGAAGCGTGTGTCGAAAAAGTCCCGTTCGATACCCAGGGCCAGGGTCATGGCCCGCAGCAGGGTTTGGGCAAGTGTCTGCATGTCGCGATAGTGCTGCTCCATCAAGCTTTCCCAGCCAATCAGGTCGGGGTGGCGGTTGGGACCACGCAGGGGTTTTTGCGCCAGCACGTCGGGGTGATCGGCCGGCAAGTGCAGGCCCATGTCGAAGGTTTCCTTCAGGTCGCTGGGCTTGGTCGGGTCCAGTTGTTCGGTGGCGACGGCGCCATAGCCACGGTGGTGGCGGGTCTGGGTGATGTCGATCTTGAGTTTTTCTTCGACGGGCAGGGCGAAGAAGCGCCTGGCGCTGTCCAGTACCTCGGCGATGCGCGCCGCGCTGATGGAGTGGCCCTTGATGTAGAAAAAGCCCCATTGGCGGCAGGCGCGATCGATCTGCTCGGCGACGGTTTGCCAGGCGTTGGGTTCATCGCCGTAGAGCGGGCTGATGTCGATGATGGGAAGGCTGTTCATACTGCGTTCCTGACTTGAAATAGGCACTCCATGTGGGAGCGAGCTTGCTCGCGATCGCGGTGGGTCAGCCAATATAGATATTGAAGGTCAGTCCGCAATCGCGAGCAAGCTCGCTCCCACAGGGGTTTGGGTTGGTCTTGAGTTATTTGGGAATCTCAGCCTTCATACCTTCGACGTAATAATTCATCGACGCCAGTTCCGCGTTGGTGGCGCTCACGCCCGCCGGGATTTTCTCGATGCCGGCCTGGTCCTTGATCGGGCCGGTGAACGGGTGGAAGGCGCCGCTCTCGATGTCGGCGATGATCTGCTCGGCTTCGCCCTTGACCGCTGCCGGCACCAGGTCGCTGATCGGCAGTTTCACCGTGCCTTCCTTCAGGCCGCCCCAGTAGTCCTGGGATTTCCAGCTGTGGTCGAGCACGCTCTGGGTCGCCTGGATGTAATGCGGGCCCCAGTCATTGACGATGGACGTCAGCACCGCCTTGGGGCCGAAGTGGGCCATGTCCGACGCGTAGCCCACCGCATAGACGCCGCGTCGCTCGGCCGCCTGGATCGGCGCCGGGCTGTCGGTGTGCTGGAACACCACGTCCACGCCCTGGTCGATCAGCGCGTTGGCGGCGTCGGCCTCCTTGCCCGGGTCGAACCAGGAATTGACCCACACCACTTTGATCTCGCTGCCGGGGTTGTACTTGTTCAGGGCCAGTTGGATTGCGTTGATGTCGCGGATGACTTCCGGGATCGGGAAGGAGGCGACGTAGCCGATTTTCTTGGTCTTGGTCATCTTGGCCGCGAGGAAGCCACCGACGTAGCGACCCTCGTAAGTGCGCGCCAGGTAGGTGCCCAGGTTCTTGTCCTGCTTGTAGCCGGTGGCGTGTTCGAAGGTCACCTTGGGAAATTGCTTGGCGACCTTGAGGGTCGGGTTCATGTAGCCGAAGGAGGTGGTGAAGATCAGGTCGTACTTGTCCTTGGCCATGTTGCGGATCACCCGCTCGGCGTCGGCCCCTTCCGGCACGTTTTCCACGTAGTTGGTGATGATCTGCTCGCCGAATTTCGCCGCCAGTTCCTTGCGCCCTTGTTCGTGCTGATAGGTCCAGCCGTGGTCGCCGATCGGGCCGATGTAGACGAAACCGACCTTCAGCGGGTCGGCGGCACTGGCATTCAGGCCGGCGCCCAGGCCGACGGCGGCGACGACGGCGCAAAGCAATTGCTTCAAGGGGCGTTTGTGCATGAACTCGAACTCCGTTTTGTTGTGAGGTTGGCTGTCCAGCATCAATGCAAATTGCTGACCAACAAGACAACTAATCGACGCGCTCCTATTGTGGCGAGGGAGCTTGCTCCCGCTGGGGCGCGTAGCGGCCCCGGTTTTAACGGTCGCTGCGCAACCGAGCGGGAGCAAGCTCCCTCGCCACAGTTTGATATCCCCACAACCTGTGGGAGCGAGCTTGCTCGCGATGAGGCCCTCCAGATCGATAAAGGTGCACCTGCCAGCCACCCGCCACCCCCTGGTGCATCACACCCAACGAAACGTTCAGCGCCTCCTATAGTCAGTAACTCATGACCCCGCCACGGTGACAGGCCCGCGATGCTCACGTTGATCAAGCAAGAAAAACTACTGTTGCTGGCGCTGATCGCCGCGTGTATCGCCTATCCGCTGGAGCACTGGCTGCTGGGCAACGGGCAGGTGGTGGCGTTGACCGGCGGCCTGGTCCTGATCGGTTTCATCGTTGCGGCGTCCATGCGCGTGGCCCATCACGCCGAACTGCTGGCGGAAAAGGTCGGTGATCCCTACGGCACCATGATCCTGACGCTGTCGGCGGTACTGGTGGAGGTGGTGATCCTGGCGATCATGATGAGCAACGAGGCGTCGTCGACGTTGGTGCGGGACACGATCTACTCGGCGGTGATGCTCGACATCAACGGCATCCTCGGGCTCGCGGCGCTGATGGGCGGGATCAAGCATGGCGAGCAGGCTTACAACGACGATTCGGCGCGCACTTACAGCGTGATGATCCTCACCGCCATGGGGGTATCGATGGTGGTGCCGGAGTTCATTCCCCGCGAGAGCTGGAAAATGTATTCGGCCTTTACCATCGGCGCGATGATCGTGCTGTACACCTTGTTCCTGCGCATGCAGGTCGGGCCTCACAGTTACTTCTTCAGCTACAGCTACCCGGAGAAACGTCGCAAGAAAGAGCCGGTGGAAAACGAGCCGAAACCCATCAGCCTGACGATTTCCATCGGTGCATTGGTGTTTGGCGTGGTGGTGATCGGCGCCCTGGCCGAAGTCATGTCCAAGGCCCTTGACCTGGGGTTGGAAGGCTCGGGCGCGCCGCCGGTGGTCACGGCGATCCTGGTGGCCGCCATCTCCGCCGCCCCGGAAATCCTCACCGCCCTGCGCGCGGCCCTCGCCAATCGAATGCAGTCGGTGGTGAATATCGCGCTGGGGGCTTCTCTGTCCACCGTGATCCTGACCGTGCCCGTGATGGAGGCCATGGCCCTCTACACCGGCCAGCCGTTCCAAATGGCAATGACCCCGGTGCAGACGGTGATGATCTTCATCACCCTGATCGTCAGCGCGATCAACCTCAACGATGGCGAAACCAATGCCATCGAAGGCATGACCCACTTTGTGTTGTTTGCGACGTTCATCATGTTGTCCCTGCTGGGTCTCTAGAAGAGCATCGCGGGCCAGCCTTGCTCCCACAGATCACTGCAAGTCTGTGGGGCTCATGAAAATCTGTGGGAGCAAGGCTTGCCCGCGACGGCGTTGGGTCAGGTACCGGCGATCAACTCCCGCGCCGCCTGGCTGTGGTCAGCAATCAAGCCCTTCAAATCCAACCCCTCGACCTGCCCGTCGATGACCCGCCATTGCCCGCCGATCATCACCCGATCCGCCCGATCCGCGCCGCACAGCAGCAGTGCGGAAATCGGATCGTGGCTGCCGGAGAAGCGCAGCTCATCAAGCTTGAACAGCGCCAGGTCGGCCTGCTTGCCCACCGCCAGTTCACCGATATCGCTGCGCCCGAGCAGTTGCGCCGAGCCCCGGGTCGCCCAGCCCAGCACGCGCTCCGGCGTGATCGCTTGCGCGCCGTAGCGCAGGCGCTGGATGTACAGCGCCTGGCGGGTTTCGAGGATCATGTTCGAGGCATCGTTGGACGCCGAACCGTCTACCCCCAGGCCCACGGGAGCGCCGGCGGCGGTCAGGTCCAGGGTCGGGCAAATGCCCGAGGCCAGGCGCATGTTCGAACTCGGGCAGTGACAGATGCCGGTGCCGGCGGCGCCGAGACGGGCGATTTCATCCGGGTTGAAATGAATGCCGTGGGCCAGCCAGGTACGTGGGCCAAGCCAGCCGACGCTGTCCAGGTAATCCACGGTGCGCAGGCCAAAGCGTTGCAGGCAAAACGCTTCTTCATCGAGGGTTTCGGCCAGGTGCGTGTGCAGGCGTACGTCGAGTTTTTCTGCCAGTTCGGCGCTGGCGCTCATGATCTGCGGCGTGACCGAAAACGGTGAGCAGGGCGCCAGGGCAATCTGGATCTGCGCGCCGTCGCCGCGCTCGTGGTACTCGGCGATCAAGCGCTGGCTGTCGTCGAGAATCACCTGGCCCTGCTGCACGGTCTGCTGCGGCGGCAAGCCACCGTCGGCCTCGCCCAGGCTCATGGAACCGCGAGTCAGCATCGCGCGCATGCCCAGTTCACGAACACTCTGCACCTGCACGTCGATAGCATTTTCCAGGCCTTCGGGAAACAGGTAGTGGTGGTCGGCCGCCGTGGTGCAGCCCGACAGCAGCAACTCGGCCAAGGCCACTTTGCTGGCCAGGGCAAGTTTTTCCGGGGTCAGCCGCGCCCACACCGGGTAGAGGGTTTTCAACCACGGAAACAGCGGCTGATTCACCACCGGCGCCCAGGCGCGGGTCAGGGTTTGATAGAAGTGATGATGGGTGTTGATCAAGCCCGGCAGGATCACATGCTCGCCCGCGTCGAAGATCTGGTCACAGGGCTGGGCGGGTTGCTGGCCGGCGCTCAGCAGTTCGACGATCACACCGTCCTGCAGGACGAGGCCGCCATGGGCATCGAGGTCGTTGGCCGTGAAAATGGCGAGGGGATTTTTTAACCAGGTACGGGTCGCAGGCATGGTGGCCGGCTCCTCTGAAAGTGGGTTCAGGTTAGCCAGCTCAGTGATGCCCTGTCTGCTGATCCAGGGTCGCCCGTTGGATAGGGCGAGGTGCGGAGTTTACTCAGGTTGTCGGACGCATTTCCAGTGCCAGACCCGGCACCAATGTGGGAGCGAGCTTGCTCGCGATAGCGGCCTGACATCCAACATCAATGTTGACTGATCTGGCGCCATCGCGAGCAAGCTCGCTCCCACAGGGTTATCGGTGTTCCACAGGGTATCGGGTGTTTACCAGGGAATCGTCTCGCCCCGGTAGTTGACGAAGTGATGCCCACCCTTGCCGGCAAAGGCATTCACTTGATCGATCAGCCCGCGGGTGCTGGTGTCGACGTCGATGTCCGCCCCTTCACCGCCCATGTCGGTCTTGACCCAACCCGGGTGCAGCGACAGCACGGTCACTGCCTGCTCGCCCAACTGGCTGACAAAGCTATTGGTCATGGAGTTGAGCGCCGCCTTGCTGGCCTTGTACAGCGCCAGTTCCGGTGCGTCGGGCATGGTCACGCTGCCCAGCACCGAACTCATGAAGGCGAGCACGCCGCTGCCGTCGCGGATCTGGCCGACGAAACGTTGGGCCAGGTTGATCGGCGCCACCGCGTTGGTGAAGAACAACTGGCCGACTTCCGCCAGCGTCGCGCCGCCAGGGTTCTGGTTGTCCGGGCCCTTGACGCCGGCGTTGACGAACAACAGATCGAAGGTCTCGCCCTTGAGCTGTTGGCTCAGGGCGATCACGGCTTGCTGGTCGTCCATGTCGAGTTTTTCGATCCGTACCGGGCCCAGTGCCCTCAAAGCCTCTGCGTTCTGCGGGTTGCGCACGGTGGCGGTCACGTTCCAGCCATCGCTGAGCAGCGTCTTCACCAGACCAAGGCCCAGGCCTCGGGAGGCGCCGATGATCAATGCGTTTCTTGCCGAATTCATGAGAGGCATCCTTGAAAGAAAAAGGTCATGGATTTAATGGACAGCGTTGCCCGAGCCGTTGTTTCAGCTCGTGACGCAATGCGTCGAGTTCGGTCATGCGGGTTTCGATCAGGTTCAGTTTGTCTTGCAGCAATTGCGTCACGGCGCAGTCCGGGTCGGGGGCGTTCCACAGGGCGGCGACGCTGGCGCTGATCTCGCCCAGGGTAAAGCCCAGGCGTTGGGCGGTCTTGATATAGAGCACCAGTTGGACCATGTCGGCGGGGTAGTCGCGATAGCCATTGGCGCTGCGCGTCGCCGCGATCAGGCCCCGCTGCTCATAGAAACGCAGCGTGTCTCGACTGACGGCGCAGGCCTGGGCTAATTCACCGATGCGCATTGTGGGACTCCAGAGGACTTGACCTTGGAGCATACCCCAGGCTTTAGCCTTTTCGCTCCCCAATTATCTGGAGCAAAGTGTATGTGGACTTCGATGCAATACCGCCGGGTGGTGCTTGGCAGCGCCTGGTACGACCTGATCGTGTCGGCCGCGCTGGTCACGCCGTGGAGCTTTGCGGCGCTGCATGGTGTGTTGATGAGCATGACTCAGCTATTCGACCTGCCTGGGGAACTGCCGCCGTTTGCGCCGGCGCATGTGTTGATGGTGAATCTGCTCGGTTCGATTGTCTGCGTGTGGGCGGTGCTGCGGATTCGCGATCCGCAGGCGCTGTACGGGCGTTATGACGCGACGGGGCGGTTTCTGTTTTCGGCCTGGATGCTGTATGCGCTGCTGCATGGGGCCAGTGCGGTGTTGTGGGTTTTCCTGTTTTTCGAGGTGGTGTGGGGCTTGGTTCAGGTGTTGCCTGTTCGGGACTCATCGCGGGCAAGCCTTGCTCCCACAGATCACTGAAAAATCTGTGGGACTTATGAAAATCTATGGGAGCAAGGCTTGCCCGCGATAGGCACGCCGCGGTCTATCTCAATGCCCCGCCTGCCAAGGTTGCCCCAGCGACACCGGCGCATACAGCCGGGTGCGCACGGCGTCCCGGGACAACAGCACCAGCACCACAATGGTCGCGGCATACGGCAGCATCGCCAGCAGACTCGACGGGATCGCCAGGCCCAGTCCCTGGGCCACCAGGTGCAGGATGCTGGCGAGGCCGAACAGGTAGGCGCCCAGCAGCAGGCGCCACACCCGCCAACTGGCGAACACCACCAGCGCCAGGGCGATCCAGCCGCGCCCGGCGCTCATGTTCTCGGCCCACATCGGCGTGTAGGCCAGCGACAGATAGGCGCCGGCCAACCCGGCCATGGCGCCGCCAAACAGTACCGCCAGGGTCCGCACCCGCAACACCGGCAGGCCCATGGCACTGGCGGCATCGGGATTTTCCCCGACGGCCTGGATGATCAACCCGACGCGGCTTTTCACAATCATCCACGCCACCAGGGCAAACAGGGCGAAGGACAGGTAAACCAGCAGATCCTGGGCAAACAGCATCCGCCCGATCAGTGGAATGTCACTCAAGTAAGGAATCGCCAGCGGCTCGAATCCCGCCAGCGGTTTACCGACCCAGGCCGCCCCGACAAAACTCGACAGGCCCACACCGAAAATCGTCAGCGCCAGCCCGGTGGCGACCTGATTGGCGTTGAAGACCAGCGCCACCAGCGCGAACAACGCCGACAACAGCATGCCGGCGGCCATCGCCAGCAGCACGCCGAGCCAGAGGTTGCCGCTGTTGAATGCGACGATAAAACCGATCACCGCGCCGAACAGCATCATGCCTTCCTGGCCCAGGTTGAGGACGCCGCTTTTTTCGCAGACCAATTCACCCAGGGCCACCAGCAGCAACGGCGTACCGCAGCGGACCATGGCGTAGAAAATATTGCTCAACAGGTCGATATCCATCACAGCGCTCCTGCCTGTACAGCGGTGGTTCGGGTGCGCCGGGCCCAGCGCAGGTTCAGGCGTGGTCGGTACAGGATCAGCACGTCGCAGGCCAACAGGAAAAACAGCATCATCCCCTGGAACAACTGGGTGATGGCCTGGGGAAGGTTCAGCGACATCTGCGCGCTCTCGCCGCCGATGTACAGCAACGCCATCAACAGGCTGGAAAACAGAATGCCAATGGGATTGAGGCGACCCAGGAACGCCACGGTAATTGCTGCATAGCCGTAGCCCGGCGACACCTGCGGCACCAGTTGCCCGATCGGCCCAGTCACTTCGCAGACGCCGGCCAGCCCGGCCAGTGCCCCGCTGATCAACAACGCCAGCCACACCAACGGCTTCTGGCGAAAACCGGCGAAACCGGCGGCGCGGGCATCGAGGCCCAGTACCTTGATCTGAAAGCCAACGAAGCTTTTCTGCAGCAACACCCACACCGCCACCAGCGCCAGCAGGGCGAAATACAGCCCGGCATGGACCCGACCATCCTCCAGCAGCAACGGCAGGCGACTGGCCTCGCCGAACATCGCCGACTCGGGGAAGTTGAAACCTGCGGGGTCTTTCAACGGCCCGTGAACGCAAAACAGCAACAGGTTCAGGGCGATGTAATTGAGCATGATGCTGGTGAGGATTTCATTGGCATTGAAGCGCGTGCGCAGCCACGCCGTGAGCCCGGCCCAGGCGGCACCGGCCAGGGTGCCAGTGAGCAGGATCAGCACCAGTGCCCAGCGGCTTTGCATGTCGATGATGTTCACCGCCAAGGCACTGCCGGCCAGGGCGCCCAGCAGCAGTTGGCCTTCAGCGCCGATGTTCCAGATACGCGCCTGATAGGCCACTGCCAGGCCGAGGGCGCACAGCAAGATTGGCAAGGTCTTGACCAGCCACTCGGACACGCCGTACAGATCGCTGATCGGGGCGATCAACAGGGTGTACAGCGTTTGCAGCGGGTCGTGCCCCAGGACGATGAACAGCAGCGAGCCACAGGTCAGGCTCAACACGGCGGCCAGTAGCGGCGAGCACCAGAGCATCAGGCGCGATTGCTGGCCGCGAGGTTCGAGAGAAAGCAGCATGTAGAACTCCGTTAAACCGGTGCGGGGGCAGGGGATTGAGGGGCGTCGAACTGGCCGGCCATCCAGCCGCCGACGTCACTGAGCCGGGTCTCGACGGTGGGTCTCAAGGCCGACAGACGCCCGCCGCACAAGGCGCCGAGGCGGTCGCTGATCTGGAACAACTCGTCGAGGTCTTCGGAGATCACCAGAATCGCCGCGCCTGCGTCGCGCAGGGCAATCAGGGCGCGATGGATGGTCGCCGCCGCGCCGACGTCCACGCCCCAGGTCGGGTGAGCGGCCACCAGCAGCTTCGGTTGTTGGAGGATTTCCCGGCCGAGAATGAATTTCTGCAGGTTGCCTCCCGAGAGGCTGCGCGCTGGAGTTTTGGTGTCGGGTGTCTTCACGCCAAAGCGGCGGATGATCTCCTCGGCCAAGTGTTCGACCTTGCTGCGGCGAATCAGTCCGTGGCTGACCAAGCCCTGTTGGAAAGCGCTGAGCAAGGCGTTATCCGCCAGGCTCAATTGCGGCACGGCGCCATGGCCCAGGCGCTCGGCGGGGACAAAGGCCAGCCCGAGCCGGCGACGGGCGTCGGGGCGCAGGTGAGCCACGGGTTGCCCGTCGAATCGGATCGTTTCGCCTTGCTGTCGGGCAAGCGCAGTTTCTCCGCTGAGCAACGCCAGCCATTCGTCCTGGCCGTTGCCCGCCACCCCGGCGATGCCGACGATTTCGCCGCAGCAGACCTCAAGGTCAATGTCCCGTAACGAGCAGCCGAACGGGTCCGGGTTGTGCCAGGACAGCTTGTTGATTTGCAGGAAGGCTTTGTCTGCGCTGGCCTTGGGGTAGTCCGTGATCAGTCCGGCCGCTTCGCCGACCATCAGTTGCGCCAACTCCCGGTCCGAGCAGTGCGCCGGGGTGCAATGCCCCGACACCCGCCCGCCGCGCAGCACCGTGGCGCTGTGGCACAGCGCTCGCACTTCCCCGAGCTTGTGGCTGATAAACAAAATGCTGCAGCCCTCGCTCGCCAGGCGTCGCAGGGTCACGAACAGTTCTTCGGCTTCCACGGGTGTGAGCACCGAGGTCGGCTCATCGAGAATCAGCAGGCGAATGTCCTGCATCAGGCAGCGAATGATCTCTACCCGCTGGCGTTCGCCAATCGACAGGCTGTGGACGAGCCGCTGCGGCTCCAGCGCCATGCCATAGCGTTGTGAAACCTCGCGGATCCGGGGTTCCAGTTGCGCCGGCGTACCGGCTGCCGCGCCCATTGCCAGGGCAATGTTTTGCGCAACGGTGAGGGTTTCGAACAGCGAGAAATGCTGGAACACCATGCCGATACCCAGGCTGCGGGCCTGGGCCGGATTGCGCAGGTTGACGCGCTGACCCTGCCAGATCACCTCGCCTGAGTCGGCAGGGGTGACGCCGTAGATAATCTTCATCAGGGTGCTTTTACCTGCACCGTTTTCCCCGAGCAGAGCGTGGATCTCGCCGGGTTGGATGCTCAGGTCAATGGCGTCGTTAGCCAGGCAACCGGGGTAGCGTTTGCTGATGTTGCGCAATTGCAGGCGCGCGATGGAATCGGGGTTGGACATGACAGGCTCAGGCCAATGGACAGGAATGCCTGTGGATAAAGCAATTTCCTGGCCATCAGGTCAGGAAATTGCCTCGCCCCGCGTCGCCAAGGCCCTCGGCATGTAGTCTGGGTATCTGTCTTTGGAAAATTTTGCACTGACTTGGAGCGCGCAAGTTTTGCGCAGGCATCGGTTTGCCCTGAAATGGGTGGTTAAAAATTGAGCAAGCGGCTGCGAGCCATGCCCTTCATGGGGTGGCAGGAGCCATGAACGGGTTATCCACAGGTTGCTCCACAGTTATTGTGTGCAAGCCTGGAGCTCGGGCATAAGCACAGCCGGGCTTTCTTCTAAAAGTGATAAACCGCCGCAAGCGTTTGTTTTGTGGATGGATTTTTCGGTTCGGCGGGACTTTGGCTGAAAAATGAGCAACCCGCTCAAACCCGCATGACAGAAGGGTTACAGAGGGATGTGCTCAGGTTATCCACAGTCGGGTGCACAGTGGATGTGGGCAAGTTGAACGTTTGCGGTACGCCGTGAAAGATCGCAGGCTGATCTCAACGTGCCAGCAGAATCCGCCCACGGCTGAGGTCAGCCAGGTGCGTTTGCAATGTTCCGATCTGCGCTTCGCCCACCGCCAGTTGAAGGTCTACGCCATTGGCCGTAAAGCTTTCTTCATTGACCAATCCGCCGCATTCGGCGACGCGCAGTTTCACCAGGGCCAGTTCGGCGAACCCGCAGGAACAACGCAGCGCCACGCGACTGATCAATTCGGTTTTTTCGGCATTTTGCAGGCATTTGTTCGCGCCGCCGCCATAAGCCCGGGCCAGCCCACCCGTGCCCAGTTGAATCCCGCCGTACCAGCGAGTCACCAGCACCACGACTTGATCGCAGGCCTGGGCTTCGATCGCGGCCAGGATCGGCCGCCCGGCGGTGCCTCCCGGCTCGCCATCGTCGTTGCTGCGATATTGGTCGCCGAGTTTCCAGGCCCAGCAATTGTGCGTGGCATCCCGGTCGCTGTGTTGCTCGATGAACGCTTGGGCGTCGGCGGGGCTGGTGATGGGCGCGGCGAACGTGATGAAGCGGCTTTTGCGAATTTCTTCGCGGTATTCGCAAAAGCCGGTAAGAGTAAAGGACATGGCGATCTTAGAGGGCAGGTGTCAGGCCGCAGCCTTTGAGGATGATACGGATCAGGTTGTCGCCAGCCTCGATCATGTCCTGCTTGGTCAACTTGCTGCGACCGGTAACGCGACAGATCTGGGTGGCGAAGTCGGCGTAATGCTGGGTGCTGCCCCACAACAGGAAAATGAGGTGCACCGGGTCGATCGGGTCCATCTTGCCGGCATCGATCCAGGCCTGGAACACGGCCGCCCGACCATTGAACCAGGCGCGATAATCCTGGTTGAAATATTCGGTCAGGCATTCGCCACCGCTGATCACTTCCATGGCAAACAGTCGCGACGCCTGGGGTTGGCGGCGAGAGAACTCCATCTTGGCGCGGATATAGCGGGTCAAGGCTTCGGCCGGATCGTCCTCGGCGGTGAGGGTATTGAAGGTGCTGTCCCACAACTCGATGATGTTGCTCAGCACCGCCACGTACAAGCCGAGCTTGTTGGTGAAGTAGTAATGCAGGTTCGCCTTGGGCAGCCCGGCCTTGAGGGCGATGGCATTCATGCTGGTGCCTTTGAACCCGTGACGGGCGAATTCATCTTCGGCAGCCTTGAGGATCGTCTCTTCGTTCTTTTGACGAATGCGGCTGGTGGGCTTGCCACCGTGGGCAGGGACTTCAAAGGTCATGGGCGTTTCCGGGCTGGGTCTGTGGGCAAGCAAATGCGTTGATAGCGCACCGGCATCGATCCGACAAGTGCCATTACACTAAAAGCCTCTTGATGGCTCCTACAGGATTAGCGGGTTGCCGCCAGGCTTTCGAGAAAACTCTCCAGCACCAGGTGAGGCCGGCGACCCTTGCGCGTAACCGACGCCAGGCTCAGGTCATAGAACCGTGCCGCCGGTTTCAAAGCCCGCAACCGACCTTGCTGGACCCAGAGGTTGGCGTAGTGATCGGGCAGGTAACCGATGTAGCGCCCGGTGAGAATCAGGAACGCCATGCCTTCGCGGTCCGATGCGCTGGCGGTGCAATTGAGCGCTTGGTAATGGGCCTGGATTTCGGCTGGCAGGCGGAACGTGGGGGCGATGGCGTCCTGGCTGTTGAGGCGAGCGTCTTCGAGTTGCTGGTCATCGACATAAAACAGTGGATGCCCGACCGCGCAGTACAGCAACGATCGTTCACTGTACAGCGGTTGATATTCCAGCCCGGACAAGGCACTGGCCTGGGGAACTACGCCGACATGCAGGCGCCCGTCGAGCACGCCTTGCTCGACTTCGTTGGGGGCGATCATGCGGATCTGGATCTGTACGTCGGGCCCGCGTTCTTTCAATTGAGCCAGGGCGTGGGTGATGCGCATGTGGGGCAGGGTGACCAGGTTGTCGGTCAAGCCGATGGTCAACTCACCGCGCAAATGCTGGTGCAGGCCGTTGACTTCGGTGCGAAAGCTTTCCAGTGCGCTCAATAGCTGCAACGCCGATTGATACACCTCGCGACCTTCCTCGGTCAGGGAAAAACCCGCGCGCCCACGCTGGCACAGACGCAGGCCGAGACGTTGCTCCAAGTCGCTCATCTGCTGGCTGATGGCCGAGCGACCGATGCCAAGCACGGTTTCAGCGGCGGAAAAGCCACCACACTCCACTACGCTGCGGAAAATGCGCAGCAGGCGAATATCAAAGTCGCTGACCTGGGCCAGTGGATCGGGACGACGAACGCTCATAGTTTAGTGATCCACCGACTGAAGGTTACAAAAGTTGGATTTCACCGACTTTATCGCCGTGGCAACTTAGCTGCAAGAACGCTTTCGATCCCCTGTCGCTTATGACCTGCGAGGTTTTGTCGATGAACATGCCTGAACACGCTGCCGGTTCCCTGGCCAGCCAGCTCAAGCTGGATGCCCACTGGATGCCTTACACCGCCAACCGCAATTTCCAGCGCGATCCGCGCCTGATCGTTGCTGCCGAAGGCAGTTGGTTGGTGGATGACAAGGGGCGCAAGGTGTACGACTCGCTGTCGGGCCTGTGGACATGCGGCGCCGGGCACACCCGCAAGGAAATCCAGGAAGCAGTCGCCAAGCAATTGGGCACCCTCGATTACTCGCCGGGGTTCCAATATGGTCATCCGCTGTCGTTCCAACTGGCGGAAAAAATCACCAGCCTGACCCCGGGCAATCTCAATCATGTGTTCTTTACCGACTCCGGCTCCGAGTGCGCCGATACCGCGGTGAAGATGGTCCGCGCCTACTGGCGTCTCAAGGGCCAGGCGACCAAGACCAAGATGATTGGTCGTGCCCGTGGCTATCACGGCGTGAACATCGCCGGCACCAGCCTCGGCGGTGTCAACGGCAACCGCAAACTGTTCGGCCAGGCCATGATGGACGTCGACCACTTGCCTCATACCTTGCTGGCCAGCAATGCCTATTCCCGTGGCATGCCGAAAGAGGGCGGCATCGCCTTGGCCGATGAGCTGTTGAAGCTGATCGAACTGCACGATGCCTCCAACATCGCTGCGGTGTTCGTCGAACCGATGGCTGGATCGGCCGGCGTGTTGGTACCGCCAGAGGGTTACCTCAAGCGCCTGCGGGAAATTTGCGACCAGCACAGCATTCTCCTGGTGTTCGACGAAGTGATCACCGGTTTCGGGCGCACCGGTTCGATGTTCGGTGCCGACAGCTTTGGCGTGACCCCGGACCTGATGTGCATCGCCAAGCAAGTCACCAATGGCGCGATCCCCATGGGTGCGGTGATTGCCAGCTCCGAGATCTACCAGACGTTCATGAACCAGCCGACGCCCGAGTACGCGGTGGAATTTCCCCACGGCTACACCTACTCGGCGCACCCGGTGGCCTGCGCGGCTGGCCTGGCGGCGCTGGACCTGCTGCAGAAGGAAAACCTGGTGCAGAGCGTGGCCGAGATCGCCCCGCATTTCGAGAACGCATTGCACGGTTTGAAGGGCGCGAAGAACGTCATCGACATTCGCAACTATGGCCTGGCCGGCGCGATCCAGATCGCCGGGCGCGACGGCGATGCAATCGTGCGTCCGTTCGAGGCTGGCATGGCTTTGTGGAAAGCCGGGTTCTATGTGCGGTTTGGCGGCGACACCCTGCAGTTCGGGCCAACGTTCAACAGCAAGCCGCAGGATTTGGATCGCCTGTTCGACGCGGTCGGTGAAGTGCTGAACAAGCTCGACTGATACGTCCTTCTATATAGCTTTCGATAACGGGCGTCCGGTCACGGGCGCCTGTGGATAAATTCTGGAGTCCCCCATGAGTCTCATCCCGCATTTGATCAATGGCGAACTGCTGAGCGACAGCGCTCGCACCGCCGATGTGTTCAACCCGTCTACTGGCCAGGCCATCCATAAAGTGCCGTTGGCTGATCGCGCAACCATCCAGCAGGCCATCGACGCCGCGAAGGCGGCTTTCCCGGCCTGGCGCAATACACCAGCGGCCAAGCGCGCGCAGGTGATGTTTCGTTTCAAGCAATTGCTGGAGCAGAACGAGTCGCGCATCGCGCAGTTGATCAGTGAAGAACACGGCAAGACGTTGGAAGACGCGGCCGGTGAGCTCAAGCGCGGCATCGAAAACGTCGAATTTGCCTGCGCGGCACCAGAAATCCTGAAAGGCGAATACAGCCGTAACGTAGGACCGAACATCGACGCTTGGTCAGACTTTCAGCCTCTGGGTGTGGTGGCCGGTATCACTCCGTTCAACTTCCCGGCGATGGTGCCGCTGTGGATGTATCCGCTGGCGATCGTTTGCGGTAACTGCTTCATCCTCAAGCCGTCCGAGCGTGACCCGAGTTCGACGCTGCTGATCGCCCAGTTGTTGTTGGAAGCCGGTTTGCCCAAGGGCGTATTGAGCGTGGTGCACGGCGACAAGGCTGCGGTGGACGCGCTGATCGAAGCACCGGAAGTGAAGGCGCTGAGTTTTGTCGGTTCGACGCCGATTGCCGAATACATCTATGCCGAGGGCACTCGGCGCGGCAAACGCGTCCAGGCGCTGGGTGGAGCGAAGAACCATGCGGTGCTGATGCCGGATGCCGACCTGGACAATGCCGTCAGCGCGCTGATGGGCGCGGCGTACGGTTCCTGCGGCGAACGCTGCATGGCGATTTCGGTGGCGGTGTGTGTCGGTGACCAGGTGGCGGATGCGCTGGTGTCCAAGCTGGTGCCGCAGATCAAGGCGCTGAAGATTGGCGCAGGTACATCCTGTGGGCTGGACATGGGACCGTTGGTGACGGGGCAGCATCGCGACAAAGTCAGTGGTTATATAGAAGACGGCGTGGCGGCGGGTGCTTCGCTGGTGGTCGACGGCCGAGGCTTGAGTGTGACCGGGCATGAGGAAGGTTTCTTCCTGGGTGGCTGCCTGTTTGATCGCGTGACACCTGAGATGCGTATCTATAAGGAAGAGATATTCGGGCCGGTGCTGTGCATCGTCCGGGTCAATAGCCTGGAAGAGGCGATGCAGTTGATCAACGATCACGAGTATGGCAACGGCACTTGCATCTTCACTCGCGATGGCGAGGCGGCGCGGTTGTTCTGCGATGAGATCGAAGTCGGCATGGTGGGCGTCAACGTTCCATTGCCGGTGCCGGTTGCCTATCACAGCTTTGGCGGCTGGAAGCGCTCGCTGTTCGGTGACCTGCACGCCTACGGCCCGGATGGTGTGCGTTTCTATACCCGTCGCAAGGCCATTACCCAGCGCTGGCCGCAGCGTGCCAGCCATGAGGCTTCGCAGTTCGCTTTCCCCAGCTTGTAATCGGTAAATGAAGAGGCCGGCGCTCTTGGGCGCCGGCCTCTGTATTTACGGGGATTTTTGACTGATGTGACAGAATTATGAAAATAGGTGTTGACGGCAGATTCTGGAAGTCTATAATTCGCCCCACTTCCGGCGCAGTCGAAACGGAAAACTCCTTGAGATTCAACGAGTTAAGTAAGTTTCGAAGGTGTTGGGTTTCAGGTCATCGAAGCCCGGAAGGAGCAGGTAGAGCGGTGTTGTTTGGCTCTATCGGCGGTTCGATCTTCTCGGTCGAAAGCGGTGAAAAAGAGGTGTTGACAGCAGCGAGTAACGCTGTAGAATTCGCCTCCCGCTAACGAGAGATCGGAAGCGCAAGTGGTT
>NZ_CAKKMI010000016.1:0-92622 GCF_918698105.1 Pseudomonas brassicacearum
CAGCAGACCCAAAACAGGGCCGCTTCGCGCCCCAGCGGGAGCAAGCTCCCTCGCCACAGGGTCAACCCTATCCCCGGAGCAAACAGGGGATGTGTGTCGGGCTTCAGGCATGAGCCGGTTCTCCCAAAAAACGCTGCGGCAGGTAAGGCTGCGCGGCCAGTGGTGGGGGTTCGTCGAACAGCTGCGCGACGAGCAGGTCGGCCGTTGCCGGCGCTGTTGTGACGCCCAGGCCTTCGTGACCCACCGCCAGCCACAGCCCTTGGTGCTGCGGATGTTGACCCACCAGCGGTAAGCCGTCGGGGCTCGCTGCGCGAAAACCGGTCCAGGCCCTGATGCCGTTCAGGTGCGCCAATCCTGGCAAGTAGTCGACGGCGCGCTTGAGCATCTTCGCCAGCATCCAGCCTTCCACCTGCGGGTCGACGGTGCCGAACTGCCGCGAGGCGCCGATGAACAGTTGCCCGGTCGGGCGTGGTTGGATATTGCACGCCACCGACGGTCCACTGGCGTTATGGGCGCTGGTGACGTAGCCCAGCTCCACCAGGGTGTGGGTGACGGTGGCGGGGTAGCGGTCGGTGATCAGCAAGTGGCCCTTCTTCGGCACGATCGGCAGCTCCGGGCACAATTCAGTGGCCTGGATGCCATTGGCGAGGATCACCGCTTCGGCGCTCAACCAGCGACCGTCGTCGAGGCGCACGCGAGCGCCGTCGACTTCGCTGACCTGCGCCCGTTGCTGGCGAATGTTGGGCGCGTCGAGCATCCAGCGCGCGGCCGCCGGGGCGTAGAGGATGCCGTCGCCCTTGATCAGCAGCCCACCTTCCAGCCCTGGGCGCAGCTCGGGTTCACGCTGATGCAGCGCGGCGTGGCCGATCAATTCACAGGCTTCGCCATGGGCCAGCAGGTTCAGGTATTTGCTATGGGCCACCGCCATTTCTTCGGCATTGGCCGCCAGCCACAAGGTGCCGTTGTTGCGCCAGGCGCAGCCGTCGGGCAGGGCGGGGGCCAGTTCGCGCCAGCGTTGCAGGGAATATTGACTGAGGGCCAGTTCCGCCGGGTTGTCATCGAGCACCAGCAGGTGCCCCATACCGGCCGCCGTGGCGCCGTGCCAACCGGCGTCCAGCACCAACACGTTGACGTTGCGTCGGGCCAACGCCTGGGCGCAGGCCGCACCGATGATGCCTGCGCCAATGATGATCACGTCGGCGGCATGACCCTCGCTCACGGACGAATGCCCCAGGCGAACGGGTCATCCGCTTCGATGATCAGCGTGGTTTCAGCGCTGATGTAGGCGCGACCGCGAATGGTCGGCACGATGCGCTCGCCCGAGTGCTCGTAGGAGCCCTCGAACTCGCTGCCAATGACACTGGCCTGGCGCCAGATCTGGCCGGGTTGCAGTTTTCCATCGGCCGCCAGGCACGCCAGTTTGGCGCTGGTGCCGGTGCCGCAAGGGGAGCGGTCATAGGCCTTGCCCGGGCAGAGCACGAAGTTGCGGCTGTCGGCTTGCGGGTCGTCGGCAAACAGTTCGATGTGGTCGATCAGGCCGCCGTCCTCGCCGCGAAAACCCTGCTGCTCCAAGGCTTGCTGCACGGCGTAGGTGTAGGCGGTCAACGCGTCGAGGTTATCGCCGGCCACGCGTTGGCCATGTTCGGCGATCAGGAAAAACCAGTTGCCGCCCCAGGCCACGTCGCCCACCACCTGGCCGATGCCGGGCACCTCCAGGGCCAGCGCCTTGCGATAACGGTAGGCCGGCACGTTGCGCACGCTGACCGAGCGGTCTTCGTGCAAGGTTGCCTGTACCGTGCCCACTGGGGTTTCGATGCTGTGCACGCCGGGGCCGATCTTGCCCAGGTGGGCCAGTGACGCCACCAGGCCGATGGTGCCGTGGCCGCACATGCCCAGGTAGCCGCTGTTATTGAAAAAGATCACGCCGGCACAGGCGCTGGGGTCCACCGGCTCACAGAGCAGCGCGCCCACCAGCACATCGCTGCCCCGCGGTTCGAGCACGCAGGCGCTGCGCCAGGCGTCGTGTTCCGTGGCCAGGCGTTGCTTGCGCTCGGCCATGCTGCCCTGGCCCAGGTCAGGGAAACCGTCGGTGACCAGTCGGGTCGGTTCGCCGCCGGTATGGGAATCGATCACGGTGATACGTTTCATGGGAGGGCCACGTCCGTTCAGATGAGTGACGGCAAGCGTGGCCCGCGCCGGGGGGCGACGGCTTGAGGGTTTTATCTGTCGCCGATGACGAAATCGGCACAGTGCCAATCCATCAATGGCTGGAAGGCAGGAACTTGAACAAGGTCTCGCAGACCCCGGCGATGTGTTCGTCCAGCAGCATCACCGCACGCTCGACGTCACCGGCGCGGCAGGCCTTGATGATTTCCCGGTGCTCGTGATCGGCGCGCTCCTTGCCCGCCGAAAGGCTCATCTGCATGCGCAAGTAGCGCTCCAGTTTGTCATGGACCGAGCGGATCAAACCCACCATGAAGGGCCGTTGCGCCGGTTCGTAGAGGCAGGCATGCAGTTGCCAGTTCAGTTCGGCCCAACGCCCGACGTCGTCTTCACCGATGAACTCCCGGCAGATGCTTTCGGCACGGGCGAAGGTGGCTTCGGTCATGTTGGGAATCGCCAGGCGCAGCACTTTGTCTTCCAGGAGCATTCGCACTTCGAACATCTGCGCCAGCTCCGCCTCGGAAATGCGCGTCACCATCGCCCCGCGATTGCGCTGGAACATCACCAGGCCCTCGGCCTCCAGGCGCTTGAGGGCTTCGCGCACGGGGATCTTGCTGACGTTGAACTGCCGGGCGATGTCATCCTGGCGAATGGGCTCGTCCTCGGCAAAGTGCCCGGCCACGATGGCATCGCGCAGGTGGCGGGTGATGATTTCCGAGGTGGAAGGGGTGTTGCCCAGGTCAGGCAGGTTGAACTTGGATAAAGTCACGGCGGCGGGTCGTTCGGCTTAGGTGGGGATATGGTATACGACTTTGCCGAGCGCGGTGTCCCAGTGGGGTTTCAGCCAGCCCTGTTGGTTCCGGGGATAGGATGGACTTTGTGGCGAGGGAGCTTGCTCCCGCTGGGCTGCGCAGCAGACCTGGGATTTTGCGATTGCTGCGCAATCGAGCGGGAGCAAGCTCCCTCGCCACAAAGTTTGGTGTTCAGCCGTTGGACAGCTGGGTCACATAGGCCTGCGTCCGGACGATGCGCCATCCGGTGATAGACGCCCCCGCCAGCAGCGCCAGGCCGAAGACGATCAACGCCACGTCCGCGCCGAAATGATCGGCCAGCAACCCGGTCACCACCACCGGGATGCTGAACCCGACATAGGCGAACAGGAAGAACCCGGCGCTGACCCGGGCCTTTTCCGTGCCGGCCATGGCCGTGACGGCTGACAGCCCGCCCAGGTACAGGAAACCGTAGCAGGCGCTGCTGGCGCCCAGTGCTCCGAGCAACACGGCGAGCAGGGAGCCGGCGCTCGCGCCCCAGGCCAGCAACGCGTAGCTCGCGGGCAGGATCAACAGGCCCAGGCCCGTGGCCCTGGCCGGGTGCATGCGCCGAACCCAAGGCTGGAAGAGCAAGCCGCAACTGATGACCGTGAAGGTCGACAGGCCCGACCAACGCTGCAAGTCGTGGGTCGCCAGTACCGAAGGCAATATGGCGATGACCAGGCCCGAGGTCGCCCAGGCCAACAGCATGGAAAAACTGTAGGGCAGGCTGCCGGCGGGAAACAACGGCAGGCGCAGCAGCGGTGCGTCTTTGATTTTCAGCGCCGGGTCCGGTAGGCGCCAGACCACGACGATCGCGATGGCGGCCAACATCAGCTGCAACCAGAAGCTGCCGGGCGTGGCGCTGTGATGGACGAACAGGAACAGGCTGGTCAACGCCGCGCCCAGGCCAAAGCCCAGGGAGGTGCTGGCGGTGACCCGGTTGGCCGGCGAGCGGGTATCGCGGGTTGCCATGAGCTCGGTCATATAGGCGGTTGAGGTGGCCGAGGCCAGCCCCGTGCCGACCCCCATCATCAGGCGCGCCACGCCCAGCGCCACCAGGTTCGGCCAGAGCATGGTCACCAGGGTCGCCAGCATCGACAGCCCGAGCGCGACCAGGATCAACGGCTTGCGTCCCACCCGGTCGGCCAGCCCGCCGAACGCCAGCAGGACCGGCAGTACGCCCAGCACATAACCGGAAAACGCCACCGCCGTGGCGCCGGCCCCGTAACCGGACAACTGCGCGTAGGTGGTGTACAGCGGCGCCTGCAGGTTGACCGCGAGGGTGATCAGGCAAAGGCCGAAAGCCAGTCCCCAGGAATGTCGATGCTGTGGGTTCAAGGGTGTTCCTTAAAGGGTGTGCATGAAGTCCCGGGGACTATCACTGCCGGGCACAACGCAAACAAGGAACAGGTCCAGGCCATTTGTGTTTAACTGTTCGCTCAAAATTCGAGAACACTTAGCCAAGAGTGCCAGCCGTGGACCTGAAGATCGATCGCAACGTTGCCGAGCCCGTGATCCGGCAGCTCGTGACGCACCTCATGGGTTGGATCAACGCCCATGGCATCCGCCCCGGCGCGCGCATGCCATCCATTCGCCAACTGGCCCGGGAAAACGGCCTGAGCCAGTCGAGCGTGATCAAGGCCTATGACCAACTGGTCGCCAACGGGGTGCTGGAGTCCCGGCATGGCGCGGGTTTTTTTGTCGCGCAGCAGTTGGTCCGACCCGCGGAGCCGGAAATGGATAACGTGCGGTGGCGGTTGTTCGACAATGAATCGACGCAGCTCAAGCTGGGGTGTGGCTGGCTGCCCGATGCCTGGCGCGACGACACCGACCTGGCCCAGGCGATCCGCCAAGTGGTGCGCAGCGACAACCACGCGTTGTTCAACTACAGCACCCCGTTGGGTTCGCCTCAATTGCGTCTGCACCTGCAAAAGCGCCTGGGCCTGATCGACATTCACGTCGACCCGGCGCAAATCATCACCACCCAAGGCGCCAGCCAGGGCCTCGACCTGCTGGTGCGAACCCTGCTCAAGCCCGGTGACCTGGTGCTGGTGGAAAGCCCCGGCTACTACAACCTGTTCAATCTGCTGAAGCTGCATGGGGTCCAGCCCCTGGCGGTGCCAAGAACCGCGCAAGGCCCGGACATCGCCCGCCTGGAACAGCTTCTCGGCGAGCATAAGCCTTCGTATTTCTTCATCAACAGCATGTACCAGAACCCCACCGGCACCAGCCTGGCGCCGAGCGTGGCCTATCGTCTGCTGCAACTGGCAACGGCCCATGACTTTCGCCTCATCGAGGACGACATCTACGCCGATTTCCAGAATGGCCCAACCTCACGCCTGGCCTCCCTGGATGCCCTGGACCGGGTGATCTACCTGGCGAGTTTTTCCAAGACGCTGTCCAGTTCGCTGCGCATCGGTTACGTGGTCGCCCATCCCGAGATCATCCAGCGCCTGGCCGAAGTCAAGATGATTACCGGCATCGGTTGTTCGCTGCTGGCGGAAAACGTGGTGGCGACGTTGCTGGCCAACGGTGCTTATCGCAAGTTGATCCAGCGCTTGCGCCTGCGCCTGAACAAGCAGATGGCAAGTACGCTGCGCCAACTGGACCCGGCCCACTGGGAAGTATTTGCCGAGCCGATGGGGGGCCTGTTCGTCTGGGCCAGGCCGCGGTGCCTGGCGGCACAACGGGTGCAGCAGATCGCCCGGGAGCTGCAAATCCAACTGTCCCAGGGCTCGACGTTCCTGCCCCAGGGCGAGGCGTGCGACTGGTTGCGGTTGAACGTGGCCTATACCCAGGATCATCGTGCGCAGGTGTTCTTCCAGCGGGTGGAGCAGGAGTCGATTGGGGTGGCTTAGTCAGCTTTTGGATGAATGGCTTAGTCCGCTATCGCGAGCAAGCTCGCTCCCACATTGGATCTTCAGCGGGTATAAACCTTGTGGTTGGCCCCAGCCCCCTGTGGGAGCGAGCCTGCTCGCGATAGCGGCCTGGCATTCAACATTGATGCAAACTGACCCGACGCCATCGCGAGCAGGCTCGCTCCCATATTGGATCTTCAGTGGGTATAAACCTTGTGATTGGCCCCGGGTCCGCTGTGGGAGCGAGCTTGCTCGCGATGACGGACTGACTGGTCACAAAAAACAACAGTGTTAATGGGAATAGATATCAAACAACAATGAGTTGCTGTATCTTTCGCGACACATTCTTGTCAGCCTCCCAGGTGGGTGGCTTTTTTTCCATTAGGATTGTGCATCGATGCGTCGGATTCTCGTTTCACTGTGTGTGCTCCAGGCTTATTCCGTTTCCACCTGGGCAGAAGAGCCAATCCCTGCCGCCCCGGCGACCCTTGAGCTGCAAGCCACGGACATCGTCGGCACTGCTGACTATGAATCAGCACAGGGCCCGGTAAAGGGCTATCACGCCACCCGTTCGGCCAGTGCGACCCGTACCGACACGGCGATCCATGAAACCCCGCAATCCATTTCAGTGGTGTCCCGCGACGTGGTCGAAGACCTCGGCGCCACGCGCCTGCAAGACGCTCTCGATTATGCCGGCGGGGTAGGCCGGGGCAACAACTTCGGCGGCCAGGGCCTGACGACTTTCACCGTACGCGGTTTCACCACCGGAGAGTTCTACCGCAACGGTTTCCCGATCAACCGTGGTTACCCGAACATGCCGGACGCCAACACCATCGAGCGCCTGGAGGTGCTGCGCGGCCCGGCCACCATGCTTTATGGCCGTGGCGACCCGGGCGGTACCTTCAACGTGGTATCCAAGCAGCCATTGGCCGAGCGCACGGTGACCCTGGGCAGCCAGGTCAGCGACCAGGGGATGCGTCGCGGTACGCTGGACGCCTCCGGTCCATTGGACGAAGAAGGGCGCCTGGCTTATCGCCTGAACGTGATCGGCGAGGGCGGCGATACGTTCCGCGACCACGTCGAGACCGAGCGCTACGGCATCGCGCCGGTGGTGAGCTGGCAGGTTAACGACACCACGCGCCTGACCTTCGAAGGCGATTTCATGCGCAACAATGCGCCGCTGGACCGTGGCCTGACCCATTACGCCGGCCAGCGCGGCACCGCGTCGCGCGATACGTTCTTCGGCGAAAAAGACGCCGGCAAGCTGCACAACGACAACAACATGCTGCAGGTGCGTTTCGAGCACATGCTCAACGACGACTGGACCCTGGCCGGTGGTACCCAATGGCTCGACGGCACCTTGCAGGGCAATGCCGTGGAGGGCAACAGCATCGGCGCCGATGGGCGTACCCTGAGTCGCAACTTCAACTACCGCAAGCTGGAATGGACCGACCGCGACACCCAGCTTAACCTCACCGGGCATTTTTCCACCGGCGGGTTCGAGCACACGTTGCTGACAGGCATCGAGTATGAGGACTACGACTACCAGTCCATCATCCAGCGTTCCTCCGGCGCCGCCGGTGCCTACCCGATCGATATCTTCGACCCGGTGCATGGCCAGCCACGCCCGGCCTTGACGCGCAAGCCCACCGATGACCAGGAAAACCTCAAGACGTTTGGTGTGTTCGTCCAGGATCAGGTGGCGCTGACTGAGCGTTTGAAGCTGTTGGCCGGGGCGCGTTTTGAGCGGTTCGAGCATCAGTACGAGAGTTTCGTCCCGCAGAACCCGCCCGGTAGCCGGAACTGGGACGTCACCGACAGCGCCGTCACTCCGCGCCTGGGTGTGATCTACGACCTGACCGACACCGTGGCGGTCTACGCCAACACCGCCCGCTCGTTCAAACCCAACAGCGGTGCCAGTCGCGAAGGTGGCGGGTTCAAGCCGGAAGAGGGCAAATCCTACGAAGTGGGCGTCAAGTGGGAAGCGCTGGATCGCCAGTTGAGCGTCGATGCGGCGGTTTACCAGATCGAAAAACGTAACGTGCTCACCACTGACCCGGTGGACTCCACCTTCAGCGTGGCCGCCGGCGAAGTGCGCAGCCGTGGTTTCGACCTGAACGTGGCGGGCAATCTGACGCCGGAGTGGCGCGTGATCGGTGGTTACGCCTACGTCGATGCCGAGGTGACCAAGGACATCAATATCCCGTCCGGCACGCGCTTGCTCAACGTGCCCAAGAACACCTTCAGCCTGTTGAACGTCTATGAGTTCCAGGATGGCGGCCTCAAAGGGCTGGGCCTGGGGCTAGGCGCCAAGTATGTGGATGAACGGGCCGGCCAGACGGCGGCGAATGCGTTCTCCATGGACAGCTATACGGTTGTGGACCTGCTCGGCTACTACAAGGTCAACGAGCGGATCCGCCTCAACCTGGACCTGAAGAACCTGTTCGACGCCGACTATGAAGAAGGTGCATTCGGTAACGTCTATGCCTACCCAGGCGCACCGCGGACCGTGCAGGCCGGTATCTCCTACACGCTCTGAATCCAACGCGTCATGAAAACCCCGAAGGCTTTGCCTCCGGGGTTTTTCTTTTTACCACTTGCCTCTTTACCACTTGCCTGTGCTCATCCCGCCGTCCACCGGCAGTATCGCGCCTGTCGTGAAATCGGCGCCCGCCAGGTACAACACGGCCTCGGCAATTTCCTCGATGGTGCCCACGCGACCGGCCGGGGCCAGGTTGTCGAGGAATGCGCGGTGCGCCGGGTCGTGCATGGGCGTGTCGATGATGCCGGGGGCGACTGCGTTGACCTTGATGTTGTGGGGCGACAGTTCCAGGGCCAGGGCGCGGGTCATCTGGTTGACGCCGCCCTTGATCAACACCGGCAGTGCGGCCGGCACCTGGATGTTCGCTTGCAGGGCAACGGCGGCCGAAATGTTGATGATGAAGCCTTGCTGGCGCCCGATCATGTGCGCGGCAGCGGCCTGGCTGGCGTAGACCAGGCCCTTGAGGTTGGTGTCGAGCAGTGCGTCCAGGTCCTGGGGGCTGTATTCGACGAAGGGTTTTGGCAGGAAGAAACCGGCGTTGTTCACCAGCCCGTCAACGGCGCCAAACGCCGCGACGGCTTGGCTGATGAGGGCGGTTGAAGTGGCCGGGTCGGCGATGTCGCCAGCCACGCCGATGAAACCGGCCGGGTGGCCGAGCTCGGCGGCGGCAGCGTCCAGGCCGGACGGGGAGCGGGCATTGCCCACCACGTTATACCCCCGACCCAGGAACGCCTTGACCAAACCCAGGCCGATCCCGCTGGAAGCGCCGGTGATGATGACGGTTTTGTTGAGGCTCATGATTGACTCCTGATCACATTGAGTTGAACCGGTGCGCCTGTGTTGGCGGTGGTTGAGCTCAGGGTATTGATGCGCCAGGGTTTGATAAATAAGGCTTCTGGTACTTGAGTTGATACGTCATGTAATCAATGGCAGGGCCACACATAACCCCTGTGGGAGCGAGCTTGCTCGCGATAGCGTCAGGCCAGTCGGTATTGATGTTGACTGACACACTGCTATCGCGAGCAAGCTCGCTCCCACAGGATTGTCAGGCTGTCCGGTTGGCAGGCAGAAAAAAGCCCGGTCAATCGGACCGGGCTCTCAAGAGCAGAGCGTTATTCCTTGGGAAGACTTCGATACTGCGTCGTCGTCATCCCCGCGTATCCCCAATTATCCGTGTCGACTTCCTCGATCACGATATGGGTCAAGTGCGGGTCCTTGCCCAACACACGCTGGAGGGTTTCGGTGATTTCGGAAATCACCTGGGCTTTCTGTTCACGGGTGACGCCGTCTCGGGTAATTCGCACATTGACGAAAGGCATGTTGCACTCCAGCTGATGGGAAATGGACGCAGGACAACGCCCGCGAGTTGCAAGGCCACTGTATTTATACGCCACGGACTGATAAACAGGTATTTGGAAACTTCAGTTGATACGCGGTGTAACGAATCATGAAGCGTCATTTCGAAGACCTGCAGTTGGGCAGCATAGAACTGTTCTGCCTGGCGGCGGAGGCGGGCAGCTTCACGGCGGCGGCGCAGTTGGCGGGGGTTACCCCGGCGGCGGTGAGCCGTTCTATCTTTCGCCTGGAAGAGCGCCTGGGCTCACGGCTTTTCGTGCGCACCACCCGCAGCATTCGCCTGACCGAAGCCGGCAAGACCTATTTCGAACAATGCCGCCAGGCGTTGACGCAACTGGTCGAGGCGCAACAGGAAATGATGGGCGCGCAATCGGTACCGTCCGGGCAACTGCGCATCAGCCTGCCCACCACCTACGGCCATCACCGCATCCTGCCCTTGCTGCCGGCCTTCCGGGCGCTGTACCCGCAAGTGACTGTGGACCTGCACCTGAGCAATCGAAACATTGATTTCGTTGCCGAAGGTTATGACCTTGCCATCCGGGTGCGGGCCCAGCCCGACTCGTCGATGATCGCCCGGCTGCTGGAAGACGCAAAACTGGTGGTGGTCGCGTCTCCGGACTACCTGCGCAAGGCCGGCACGCCGCAAACCGTCGAGGAGCTGGACGAGCACGAGTGCATCCAGTTCGAATTGCCCAGCAGCGGGCGACGGATTTCCTGGTTGTTCAAGGTCGAGGGCAAGGAAAAGGAGGTGTTCGGCGAAGGGGGTTACTGTTGTTCGGACGATGTGCTTGGTGGCGTGACACTGGCCAAGCATGGTGCCGGTTTGTTCCAGACTTACAAATTCATCGTCGAACAGGAGCTGGCCAACGGGCAGTTGGTGGAGGTGCTTGCGCCTTTCGCGGGGCGCTCACGTCCGTTTACCTTGCTGTATCCCCACGGACGGTACGTGCCGCAGCGGGTGCGGGCTTTTGTGGATTTCCTGTTGCAGTACCGGGAGCGGTGGGCCAGAGCCTGAAGCAAGGCGTCAGGGCTGAAAAGATACTCTGTGGCGAGGGAGCTTGCTCCCGCTGGGCTGCGTAGCGGCCCCTTTTTTGCGGCTGCTTCGCAACCGAGCGGGAGCAAGCTCCCTCGCCACAATGGATCACCCTAAGCTCAAATAATGCGCTTGCCGCAGAGATTCCCGGCCTAGCCCGCTATCAGAACCGAAACGCCTGACGACCGATCAGCAGCCATTTGCCATTCTTCTGCTTCTGCCAGATCTGGAAATTCTCGATCTCCGTTGGCACCACCTCAGTGCCCTTGAGCGCCTGGGCCGAGAAGTGGTTGCGCACCAGCGCCACATCACCGGACAGGGTGATTTTCTGGTTCTGCATTTCCAGGGTTTTGAACGCACTCTTGCCCGTTTCGATGTCGGCGATGAAGGCTTTCTTGTCCTGGATGTTGCCGCTGGAGTGCCCGTAGGTCAGGTTCTCGGCAGCCAGTGCCTGGAGTTGCGGGATGTCTTTGTGCAGCATGGCTTGGGTCAGGTGGTCGACGGCCTGGGCCACTTCCTGCTCGGCCGATGAAGTGGCTGCCGCTGCGTAGCCGCTGAACAGGCACAAGAAGCTGATGACCAATGTCGCTTTTTTCATGGGGATTTCCTTATTTTTGTAGGTATCGGGAACACGAGCGATTATTAGCTCGTCGGTCATCGTACAACTACTTGAGTAGAACTGGAATAGACCGCTAGGGTGCAGGCCTTGTGCCGGAGCTGTACCGGAGCTGTGTAGGAGCTGTCGAGTGCAACGAGGCTGCGATCTTTCCCCAGACACTCGAGTTCCAGGCGAAAGATCAAAATCAAAAGATCGCAGCCTTCGGCAGCTCCTACACAAGTCCAGCGAGAACAAACGCCCTCGCCACAGGTTTCACACACCGCAGCTTCGGCGATAGTGCCTTCAGAATCCCTCCCGAACCGCCCCCCGAATCCCTTCCAGCAACATGGTAAACGCCGGGTTGTCGTTGTCCTCGCGCCACACCAGGTGCAATTCGCTCTGCACCCCTTCGCCCAGGTCGATTTCGCGAAACACCACCTGCTTGAACACCACGCTGCTGGCGCAACGCGGTACCAGGGCCAGGCCCATGCCGGCGTTGACCAGCGCCAGGATCGTCAACGATGACCCCAGCCATTGCACGAATTGTGGCGCGACCTGGGCCGAGCGGAGCATGCCGGTGAGCAGTTCGTTGAAGGGCGGGTAGGCGGCGTGGGAGTACATCAGGAACGGCTGTCCATCCAGGTCCTGGACGCTGACGGTCTCGGCGCTGGCCAACGGATGCGCGGCGGGCACCGCCAGCACGAAGGGTTCGCGCACCAGGCATTCGGTGGCGTAGCCGGTTTCCAGCAGCGGCGAGCGGACGATGCCCAGGTCGATGCGCCGAGCGCGCAGGGCCTCGTGCTGCTGGTAGGTGTTCATTTCCGCCAGGACGATTTTGACCTGGGGCTGTTTCAGCCGGGCCTCGGCAATCACCTTGGGCAGAAACTCGTACACCGCGCTGCCGACGAAGCTGATGGTCACCGAACCAATGTCGCCCTGGGCATAGCGCCGGGCGGCGATGGCGGCTTGTTGGGCCTGTTCCAAAAGGTTCTGCGCTTCGATGAAAAACGCCCGGCCGGCGGCCGTGAGCGCCACGCTGCGGGTGCTGCGGGTGAACAGTTCGACGCCCAGGTGGTGCTCCAGCAATTGGATCTGCCGGCTCAGGGGAGGCTGGGTCATGTTCAGGCGTTCGGCGGCGCGACGGAAGTTGAGTTCGGTCGCCACGGTGGTGAAGCAGCGTAGCTGGGCCAGTTCAAACATTGATTTAATCCAGGTATCAATCAAGTGCCAAGTTAGATTAGACGGGAACAATCCACCGCGTCCATCATCGTCCCGTTCCTCACAAAAACAATGATCGGGAGGCACCCTTGAATAACGTAACGGACTCCACCCATGACAGCACCCTGGCGCTCGCGGCGGCCAAGGTCAAACGTCATGTCCTGCCGTTGGTGGTGGTGATGTTCATCGTCAACTACATCGACCGGGTCAACATCGGCTTCGTGCGCAGCCACCTGGAAACCGACCTGGGCATCGGCGCCGCGGCCTATGGGCTCGGCGCGGGGCTGTTCTTCGTCGGCTACGCGCTGTTCGAAGTGCCGTCCAACATGCTGTTGCAACGCTACGGCGCACGGGCCTGGCTGACGCGCATCATGTTCACCTGGGGCGCGGCGGCCATGGCCATGGCTTTTGTGCGCGGTGAGACCAGTTTCTATGTGCTGCGCTTCATCCTTGGCGCGGCGGAGGCGGGGTTCTTTCCCGGCATCATCTACTACTTCACCCAATGGCTGCCCGCCAACGAGCGCGGCAAGGCGATGGCGATCTTCCTCAGCGGTTCGGCCATTGCCTCGGTGATTTCCGGCCCGGTGTCCGGCGCCTTGCTGCACATCAGCGGTATGGGCCTGCATGGCTGGCAGTGGATGTTCCTGATCGAAGGTTTCGCTTCCATCGTGCTGTGCGGGTTTGTCTGGTTCTGGCTGCAATCGCACCCGAGCCAGGCCAAATGGCTGACGGCTGAAGAAAAAACCGTATTGATCGCCGCCATCGCCGAGGAGCAACGGGCCCGGGAAGCCGCGCAAGTGATCAAGCCGTCGATGTTCAAGTTGCTGGCCGACCGGCAGATCGCGCTGTTCTGTTTCATCTACTTTTCCATCGCCCTGACCATCTACGGTGCCACGTTCTGGCTACCGAGCATGATCAAGAAAATGGGCAACCTGGGGGACTTCCAGGTTGGTTTGCTCAACTCCATCCCATGGATCATTTCCATCATCGCGATGTACGGCTTTGCCGCCCTGGCCGGCAAATGGAAATTCCAGCAGGCCTGGGTCGCGGTGACGCTGGTGGTCGCCGCGTTCGGCATGTTCATGTCCACCACCGGCGGACCGATCTTTGCCTTCGTGGCGATCTGTTTTGCGGCGATCGGTTTCAAGGCGGCATCGGCGTTGTTCTGGCCGATTCCCCAGGGTTACCTGGATGCGCGCATCGCGGCGGCGGTGCTCGCCTTGATCAACTCCATCGGCAACCTCGGCGGCTTTGTCGCGCCGACGGCCTTCGGTTTCCTGGAGCAGACCACCGGCTCCATCGAGGGCGGCCTGTATGGGTTGGCCGCGACTTCGCTGGTCGCCGCCGTGGTGATCTTTTTCGCCCGCACCACGCCCAAGCGCGACACCCCGGATTCATTGTCCGGTCGGCCCGAAACCGTTACCAAAGCCGATCAGCCGGACCAACACCACGCCTCGAACCTTGGCCCATCGGGAGCCGCTGTATGAAGATCAAACGCGTTACCGTCACCCCCATCGCTTTTCGCGATCCACCCTTGCTCAACGCCAGTGGCATCCATGAACCGTTCGCGCTGCGCTCGATCATCGAGATCGAGAGCGACAACGGTTACATCGGCCTGGGCGAGAGCTACGGCGATGCGCCGGCGCTGGCGATCCAGCAGCAGTTACAGAGCCAGTTGATCGGCCTGGATCCGTTCAACCTCAACCAGTTGCGGGCGATCGTCCAGGCGACCGTCGCCGCGCAGAAACCGGCCAGCGTTGCCGGGGCCGAACTGGCGCCGGGCTCCCATGCGAGCAAGGCAGTGAGCAATGCCTATTCGGCGTTCGAAGTGGCCTGCCTGGACTTGCAGGCCCATTACCTGAACGTGCCACTGGTGGACTTGCTGGGCGGGGCGATTCGCGACGAAATACCGTTCAGCGCCTACCTGTTTTTCAAGTACGCCGAGCACATCGACTCGCCGTACCCGCCCGACAGTTGGGGCGAGGCGCTCAATGAACAGCAGATCGTCGCCCAGGCCCGGCGGATGATCCAGGACTATGGCTTCAAGAGCATCAAGCTCAAGGCCGGCGCCCTCGATCCGGAGCATGAAGTCGCCTGTATCAAGGCGCTGAAGCAGGCGTTTCCCGGCTACCCGTTGCGCATCGACCCCAATGGCAACTGGTCCTTGGAAACCTCGATTCGCATGGCCGAGCTGCTGGGGGATGACTTGCAGTATTACGAAGACCCGACGCCAGGGCTGGAAGGCATGGCCGAGCTGCACAAACGCACGGGGCTGCCGCTGGCGACCAATATGGTGGTCACCGATTTCGATGAGTTCCGCCGCAGCGTGGCACTGAACAGCGTGCAGATCGTGTTGGCCGACCATCATTACTGGGGCGGCCTGCGCGACACCCAGGCCTTGGCGAAAATGTGCAGCACCTTCGGCCTGGGCGTGTCGATGCATTCGAACTCGCACCTGGGCATCAGCCTCATGGCCATGGCCCACGTGGCGGCCGCGGTGCCGAACCTGGACTACGCCTGTGACACCCATTACCCGTGGCAGGAGCCGGATGAAGAAGTGATCAAGGGCGGCAAGCTGCCGATTGTCGACGGCTGCGTGAAGATCACCCGGGCGCCGGGCCTGGGCTTGGAGCTGGACCGGGATCAACTGGGCAAGCTGCATGAGCAGTTCCTCAGTTGCGGCATCCGTCAGCGTGACGATGTGCGCCAGATGCAGCGCTACCGGCCGGATTGGAAGACCGTCAAGCCGCGGTTCTGAGCCGAAGGCGAGGGGCCTGCTGCGCAGGCCAGCGGGAGCAAGCTCCCTCGCCACAAAAGCTGGATTTGACTTCAATTTTGAGTGTGGGTGCGACCCCTGTGGCGAGGGAGCTTGCTCCCGCTGGGCTGCGCAGCGGCCCCAAACCAGCCAACTCGGTACGACTGCCCAATGAGTTAATCCTCGCAGGTCCCTGCGGCCCACACCCAAAGTACCGCACCCGCCAGCCTCGCCGTCTTACACCCAAACTGCCGCGCCGGGCCGGCGCTTCCAAAGCATCCGCCAATTGCCTCCAAGGCAGCGTATGACGCGCCCGGGTGCCTTTCGATAATCGCCTCCGACATCCCGTCCCCTGTTGCGGAGCGCGCCATGCACAACAATAAAAATACCCGCCAACGTTTTTTGCCTGCGGTCATCGTAGGTGTTTCGAGCCTGGGCCTGATGCCTTGGGCCAACGCCGAAATCATGCTGTACGACAAGGACCAGACCACCTTTTCCACCGACGGCTACATCAACGCCTTTTACGTCAACAGCGACGTCGACCGCGCGGGTGAGCAGTACGACCGTCGGCAGGCGCGGGTCAAGATGGGCTTCTTGCCCAACTACCTGGGCTTCAACATGGGCAAGCAGGTCGATGACCTCAAGCTCGGTGCCCGGGCCTCGTTCTGGGTGACCATCAACGACAGTGAAACCAATGGCACCGACACCGCCATCGACGTGCGCCAGTTCTACGGTACCGTGGCGAACCCGGAGTGGGGCGAAGTGCTGATCGGTAAGGACTTCGGCCTGTTTGCCCGCTCCAACATCCTGCTGGACGAACTGCTCGCCGGTTACGGCCAGGTCAGTGACACCCTGGGCTTGGTGGACGGTGGCGGCGTCTCGTTCGGCAACATCGGCAGCGGTTATCCGTATCCGTTCCCGACCTCGCAGATCACCTACCGCACCCCGGTGATGGAGGGCTTGCGCGTGGCGGTGGGGATCATGGACCCGGTGGACACCAACGATAACAGCGCCACGGGCAAGGCCTATCAGGAAAACCCGCGCACCGAGAGCGAGATCACCTACCAGTTCGACCTGGGCGGGGCGAAGATCTACAGCTGGCTCAACGGCAGCTACCAGACCTCGGACAACACCGACTCCAGCGTCGAATCGGTTACCTCCAAGGGCCTGGGGTACGGTGTACAGGCGAAGATGGGCGGATTGTCGCTCACCGGCTCTGGGTTCCAGGCCAAGGGCATCAACCCGTTCTTCACCAACAACGCCGGTGAAGCCACCCTGCGCAATGTCGACAGCAAGGGCTACCTGTTGCAGGGTTCCTACAAGCTGGGCAAGAACCGCCTGGCGTTGTCCTACGGCAAGACCGACGACGACGGCAACGGCGTGGTGGGCAGTGGCGCCGATTACGAAACCCGTGGCGTCGCACTGTTCCACGACATCAACGACAACCTCAAGCTCGTGGCCGAGTACAACCAGTTCGAAATCAACGGCCACGACACCAGCGCCCAGAACGAAGACACCGACACCTTTGCGGTAGGGGCGGTGCTCACCTGGTAAGGGTGACCCCCTTCAATTGAGGTGTATCAGGTCGGCTTTTGGGGCTGCTGCGCAGCCCAGCGGGAGCAAGCTCCCTCGCCACAAGAGCAGTTTTGAGTACGGGTGCAACCCTGTGGCGAGGGAGCTCCCGCTGGGGCGCGAAGCGGCCCTGAGACCTGACACCCTGGTGTCTCAGATCGATTGATATTGGGGGCTGCGCATCAGCCCCCCTTTTTTTCAGTGTGACGTCCCCTCGGCGAACTCGATCTTGTTGCCGACGTTGTACTTGCCCGATGGCTTGTTCATGGGCAGGCGCTTGATTTCCTTGAGGGTGTCGCTGTCGTAGACGATCAGCGCGCCATCGGTATCCCAGATGCTCAGCAGCAGGTAGCGGCCATCGCGAGTGAACTCGACGTGGGCGGCGGTTTTGCCGGGCATGGGTCGCAGGGTGTGGGCGATTTCCAGGGTCTGTTTGTCGATCAGGTGGATGGCATCGTTGTCCGGGCCGAAGAACACGTCGGTCCAGGCGTAGCGCGAGTTGACGTGGCTGCGCAGGAAGAAACCCGGCCCCAGGGTGGGGATCTGCTTGATGACTTTCCAGGTGTCGAAGTCGATCACCGAAATCAGCCCCTTGCTGATGTTGGGCGTGGCGAACACCCAGTGCCCATCGCGTTTCCAATAGGTCCCCGAGCCCAGGTGCGGCATGCCCGGCAGCGCGATGTCGGTGACGATCCGCCCGGTGTCGAGGTCGATCACCTGGCCGCCCTGGGCCTTGCGCGAGGTGGCGAGCAACTGCCGGTAATCGGGCGAGAAGGAAAAATCATCGAGGTAATCCTCGGCCTCGATCCGCCTGGGCACAAAGTCCGGATTCGGGCCGGTGGACAGTTCCCAGACCTCTTTCACATCTTTCAAGGCGACGATGAAGCTGTTACGCGGCGGCGCGGTATAGACCGCACTGACCCGCGACGCCTGGCCGTCCAGCCCCACCGTTGCAATGGTCTTGACCAGTGACAGGTCGCGGGCATCCAGCACCACCAGGTTGCCGGGCAGGGTGTTGCCCACTAGCACCCAGCGCCCATCCTTGCTCACCGCCAGGTTGCGGGTGTTGAGCCCGGCCCGCACCTCGGCGATGAGGGTGAGGTTATGCAGGTCGTACAGGCTGATCCAGCCGTCCCGGGAGGCGAAATAGACGAAGCGTCCGTCCGGCGAAAACTTCGGTCCGCCATGCAACGCAAAGTGTGAGGCGAAGCGCGCCAGGACCTCGAAGCGATCGCCGTCGACGATATCCACGTGATGGTCGCCAGCTTCCACCACCACGAACAGGTTCAGCGGGTCGGCGTGGTGCTGGGGTTTATTAGGCAGGCTGGCGACATCCGCCAGCAGGCGATGGCTGCGGCGCGTGTCGTCCTCGCTCCAGGTTGGTTCGACGGCGGGCGGACGCTGGAGATAGTGGGTCAGGCCATCGATCTGCGCTGGTGCCAGCACCGCACCGAATGCCGCCATCTGGCTGGCCGGACGGCCATTTTCGATCACCTGGCGGATTTCGTCGGGCTTGATCCGACTCAGGCTCTGGGGCAACAGCGCCGGCCCGGCGCCGCCGATGCGATTGACCCCGTGGCATTGCTGGCAGTGTTGCTGGTAGTTCTGTTCGGCCAACGCCAGGTCCGGTGCGGGCGCCTGGGCGCCGTGGACAGCACCGATCCATAGCAATGGGGCAAGCCAGCCGATTCTCATGAGGCCGCCCTCGCGATACTTGGCTGCAGCGGCAGGGCCGGGCGCAGGCGGGCCGGATGCTCCAATGCCTGATGGGCAAACAAACCAACCACCTTGCCGATCACCGTCAAGGTCGGCAGGCCTTCGGCGCAGGCCCGTGCCATCTCCGGCAGTTGCTGGAGGGTGCCGCGCAGGACCTGCTGGTCGGGGCGCGTGCCGTTGCTGATCAGCGCCGCTGGCGTATCCGCCGCCAGGCCCGCCGCGATCAGCTGTGCGGCGATGGTGCCGAGGTTCGACAAGCCCATGTAGAACACCAGGGTCTGGCTGTCATCCGCCAGGCTTTGCCAGGGCAGGTTCAAATCGCCTTCGCGTTGCAAATGACCAGTGATGAAACGACAGGAATTGACCAGGTCGCGATGGGTCAGGGGAATGCCGGCATAGGTGCTGCAACCGGCCGCGGCGGTGATGCCGGGCACGACTTGGCAATCGATGCCGCGGGCCAGCAGATACTCCAGCTCCTCGGCGCCGCGACCGAAGATGAACGGATCACCGCCCTTGAGTCGCACCACCCGCTGTCCCTGGTCGGCCAGGTCGGCCAGCAGTTCGTTGATCTGTGGCTGGGGCAGGCTGTGGCAACCGGCGGCCTTGCCGACGTAGTGCCGGGCGCAGGTCAGCGGGATCAGGCTGAGCAACTGCGAACTGATCAAGCGGTCGTAGACCACCGCGTCGGCCTGCATCAACAGGCTCCAGGCGCGCAATGTCAGCAGGCCCGGGTCACCGGGGCCGGCGCCGACCAGGGCGACTTCACCCGATCTGAAGGGCGATTGCAGGGCAGCGGGCAAAACGATGGAGGCAGGCATGGGACTTCCTTGGTTCGGTATCAGGTTCGCCGTCGGTTGATCAGGCGCAGGGCATCGCAACGCTGGGGATCGCGTGCAAGCCGATTTCTTCGTCGCTGAGGTGGCAGCCGGGGTCCTGGCCCCACAGGTCGCCGTCGGCCCAGGCGCGGGTGCGGGTATTGCCGTTGCAGATCGCCAGCCAGCGGCATTGCCCGCAGCGACCGCCCACGGCCCGGGGGTGTTCGCGCAGCTTCAGCAACAGGGCATCGGGGCGATCGAGCCAGAGGGTCTTGAATGGCGTCTGGCGGACATTGCCCACCGAGTGCTGCCACCAGTACGTGTCGGGGTGAACCTCGCCGGTATTGTCGATGTTGGCGATGCCGCTGCCCGACGCGTTGCCGCCCCAGGCCCGCAGCATCTGCTCCAGTGCGGCGTAGTGTTGAGGCAGGCGCCGGGATACCCATTGCAGCAACAGGATCGCGTCAGCGTCGTTGTTGCCGCTGACGAAGTCACTGTCGCGGCCCTGTTCGATGTCGCGCCAGGCCCGCTCGAAGATCAGGGTCATGGCCTCGCGGCCCATCTGCTGATGGGCATCGAGCTTGCGACTGCGCTTGCCCCGGCCGCTGTAGTTGAGGTGCGACAGGTAGAATTTCTGCACGTCGTACTCATTCATCAAGTCCAGCAAACGCGGCAACTGGGCATGGTTCTGCTGGGTGAGGGTGGTGCGCAACCCGACCCGGATGCCTTGCTCGCGGCAAAGCCGAATGGCCGCCATGGAGCTGGCGAAACTGCCCTTGAGCTGGCGGAATTCATCGTGGGTCGCTTCCAGGCCATCGATGCTGATGCCGACGTAATCGAAGTTCGCCGCCGCAATCTGGTCGATATTGGAAGCGTCGATCAGCGTGCCGTTGGTGGACAAAGCGAGGAAAAAACCTTTGCCACGGGCATAGGCGCTGAGTTGGAACAGGTCCTCGCGCAACAGCGGTTCGCCGCCGGACACGATCAACACGCGCACGCCGGCATCGTGCAAGTCGTCGATGACCTGGAGCGCCGCCGGGGTGTCCAGTTCATCGCGAAACACGCTGTCGGCCGACGTTGCATAGCAGTGCTTGCAGGTCAGGTTGCAACGTCTGAGCAGGTTCCAGATCACCACTGGCGGGCGGTGGCTGCCCGGTGGCGCGACACGTGGGGCGGGGCAGTTCCCGGCCAGGGCCCGCAGGTAATGGCTGATCCTCAACATAAAGCGCTCCTTGGGTCGGCGAATGGGTTCAGCGCGGCTTATCCCCGCGTTGTGGGAGCAAGGTTTGGTGGGAGCAAGGCTGGCCCGCGATGAAGCCGATGCGGTCCTTCATAAAACCGACGCATCTGTTTCGCCAGCAAGCTTTGCTCCCACAGGCGAAAGGCGCAGGCCGGTTTTTTTCAGGATGCGGCTGCTCACCAGCATGTCGTCGGCGGCGCAGGCGTCCCCCAGCAGGTAGCGCAGGTGTTCGCGGTAGCTGTCGATTTCTTCGCGGCTGCGGCCATGGACCATGGCGAACAGGTTGTAGCGCCAGCCGGGCCGGCGCGGGCGTCGGTAGCAGTGGCTGACGAAGGGCTGCGCCCCCAGCAGGGCACCGAGACGCGAGATATCGGCATCGGCCACGTCCCACACCGTCATGCCGTTGTGGCGATAGCCCAGGCGATAGTGGTTGGGCACGGCGGCAATGCGGCGGATCGCACCGTCGGCCTGCAGGCGCTTGAGCAGGTCGAGGGTGGCTTCCACGCTCAGTTCCAGTTGCTCGGCCAGCCAGGCCCAGGGGTCTTCGAGCAAGGGCAGGCCGGCCTGGGTCAGTTCCACCAGGCGCAGTGCCAAGGGTGTTTCATCCAGCCGTGGCGGCGCTTGCCACAAAGATTCAGACGGGGAAATACAGGCCGACATGGTAGGTCTCCTCTTTGGGCAGGTTCAGCGGCACCAGGCCGGTCAGGTGTTCGATGCGCAGCAGGGTGTCGTTGATCGCCTGTTCGCTGGGGCAGGCGAGCACGAACCACATGTTCCAGCTGTGCTCGCGGCGGTAGTTGTGGGCGACCTCGGGCATGTCCGCGAGCAGCTCGGCGATGGCCTCGAAGCGCGGCTCGGGCACCGCCAGCGCCGCCAGGGTGAACGCACCGCCCAGGCGATCGATGTCGAACATCGGGCCGAAGCGGGTGAGTACACCGTCGTTGAGCAGCTCATGCAGGCGGTCGAGCAATTCGCTACTGCTGCTGTCCAGCTCCTGGGCCAGGACCTGCCAAGGGTGGCGCACCAGCGGCAGGCCCAATTGCAGGCGATTGATCAGGCGCCGGTCGAGGTCATCCATCGATACGGGCTCCGGCCGGGGCGGCGAAACGTCCGCCGCATTGCTTGAACAGGTGCGTGCTGAACAGCAACTGGTGGGGCAGGTCGTCCAGCAGATGTTCTTCAAGCAGCGCCTGGACATGGGCCTCGACACGGTCACGCTGGCGACCGTGGATCATGCAGAACAGGTTGTATTGCCACTGGGGCAGGCGCCTGGGGCGTTGGTAGCAAAGGCTGATGCCCGGGGTTTGCCCGAGACGGCGGCCGACTTCATCAACCAAGGCGTCCGGCACGTCCAGCACCAGCATGGCGTTGGCGGCAAAACCCAAGGCGCGATGGTTGACCACCAGGCCGACACGGCGGAACAGTCCCTGTTCATGCCAATGCTGCACCTGCGCGAGCACCTGTTGCTCGCTGGCCTCGATCTGCTCGGCCAGGGCCTGGAAGGGGCGCGGTGTCAGGGGCAGGCCGGTTTCCAGCAAGCGGCGCAGTGCCAGTGACTGTTGTTCGCTCAGGGCGCTTTTCATGGGGTGGCCTCCAGGGCAAAGCCCAGGTCGATGCGGTAGGCGGTCAGCATGGGCAGGTCCAGTGGCGTGAGACCGGTGTCGTTCTCCAGTTCCTGGAGGATGTTTTCCAGGTGGGCGCGGTTGGGGCCGGTCAGCACGAACCACAGGTTGTAGCGATGTTCGCGGGCATAGTTGTGATTGACTTCCGGGTATTGGCTGATGCGGGCGGCCACCTGGTGCAAGCGCTCTTCGGGCACGGCCAGGGCGGCCAGGGTGCTGGCCCCGGCCCGGGTGTGTTCGAACACCGGGCCGACCCGCGACAAGGTCCCGGCCACTTGCAGGTGCTGCAGGCAGTCGATGACCTGGGCTTCGCTGCAGCCCAAGGTCTCGGCCATGGCCCGATAGGGCTCGGCGCACAACGGCAGGCCATGCTGGAATTGATCGATCAGGCGCCGGGCCAGTGAGCTGGAAGTCATGGTCAGTACCCCGGCTTGTGCGCGCGACTGCTGAAGAAAATGCCGCTCGGGCTCAGGGCCGGCAGGCTGTTCAGGCGTTCGAGGCGATAAGGATCCCAGACCTGCACCTGACCACCATCCCGGGCGGACAGCCACAGTTGGTCACCCCGCGCGGTGAACTCCATGTGCAGCACCGCCGGGCCTGGCCGCAGGTCGGCGACGATGGCGTGGGTCTGGGTGTCGATGACCTGGACGCGGTCGTTGTCCGGGTAGGCGAAGTTCACCCACAGCTGCCGGCCGTCCGGTCGCGCCGTGACGAACACCGGTTGGCCGGCCACGGCGATGGCATCGGTCTGCTGCCAATTCTGGGCGTTCATTACCAACACCTGGTGATGCCCGACGGCAGGCACGAAGGCTTGCTGGTCGGCGATGGCCCAGCCTTCCAGATGCGGCATCTTGTACACCGGGAGCCGCTCCTGGCCGCGGCCGTAATGGCCCAGTACCCGTTTCACCCCGCGCTCCGGGTGCCAGAGATCGAGTTGGGCCATGCCGTCTTCACCGAACAGCCCGGCCATGTAATAACGCCCGTCCGGCGTGATCAGCGCATCGTAGGGTTGCTGGCCGATGGCGGTGAACCGCTTGATGATCGGCGTGAGGCCCTGGCTGAAGTCGGCGGTCCAGATCTCGCCAGTGTCGAACAGGCTGAACACGAAGCGTTGCCCGGGCGCGTCCACCAAGCCGACCACCCGTGAGCGTTTTTGGCCGCCGGGCAACGGCGTGGCGGGGATGTCGGCAACCTGCTCCAGGGTCTGGGCATCGAATACCTTGACGCCGCCGGGCTCGTAGTTGGAGACGGCGATCAGCTTGCCGTCCTGGCTGATTGCACCGCCGATGCTGTTGCCGCCCTGGATGATCCGGCGTTCGATGCGTGTGGTCAGCAGGTCGACTTTGCTCAGGCCACCGTCGCGGCCGAACACGTAGGCGTAGCGCTGGTCGCGGGAGAACACCACCGAGGCGTGGGACAAGTCGCCCAGGCCTTCGACGCGGCCCAGGGCGGTGCGGGTGTCGCTTTCAATGATTTGCAGGCTGCCAGTGGCGCGCTCCACCACCACGCCCAAATCGCCGGTGCCGCGCAACGGTGTCTGGGCGCAACCGCAGAGCAGCAGGGCGATGGCGGCGGAGGAGAGCAATGAACGGATCATGAGGCGGGTTTTCCTTGAAGGAGCCGGTCCACCAGCCAGCGAATGTCGTCGGGTGCAAGCAACGGTGCCCAACCGGGCATGGCGCTGCCGGGCCGTCCGAGGGTGACGGTGGCGATAAGGCTGTCGCGGGATTTTCCGGCCAGGGCTTCGTGGGTCAGGGGCGGGCCGAGGCCGCCGGTCATGTACAGGCCGTGGCAGGCGCCACAATCCTGGTCCAGCAGGTGTTGCAGTTGGGACTGGCGCTGGCTGTCGGGAGCGGCCAGCACGCAGGAAGAGAAAACAAAGAGGAGGGTGGCTATCGCGGTGGTAAAACGGTGTCGTTCCATGACGTCCTCCTGATCAAGAAATAAAGTTGGGCGCGGCTTTTGTGGCGAGGGAGCTTGCTCCCGCTGGGCCGCGAAGCAGCCCCTTGGGTTTGCCTGACACACTGAGTCGTCAGGTTGCTATTGGGGCTGCTGCGCAGCCCAGCGGGAGCAAGCTCCCTCGCCACGGGGGTGGGTGGTTATTTAAGGGTCAAGACCCACGCAGCCAGGATCTTGGCTTCTTCTTCCGTCACAGGGTTGGCCGGCATCGGCATCGGTCCCCAGTTGCCTTGCGTACCTTCCTTGATGTGCTTGGCGAGCAGGTCTTGCGCTCCAGGGACGCTGGCGTTTTTCGCCGCGACATCCTTGAGGGCCGGGCCAACCACCTTGGTGTCGATGGAGTGGCAGGCCGCGCAGGGTTTGCTCTTGAACAGCGTCGGGCCGTCTTGTGCCAACGCCGGCAGGCTGTAGGCGGCAGTCAAGGCCAAGGCAATCAGAATAGGCTTCATGGTTTTTCCTCTTATTGATGGGGCTCAATAGATGTCGTGTTGGGTGTTGTAGACGTTGAATTTCCCGGTCGGGGTGATCAGGCGTTTGTCCTTGATCACGTTCTTGACCTTGAGGGTCTTGTCGTCGATCACCACCAGCGCCGACTCGTCTTCCTGGCCACTCCAGACCGAGAACCAGACCTCGTCGCCCGCCTTGTTGTATTCCGGTTGCACCACACGCAGCGCGCCTTTCTTGATACCGGCGTACTCGGCAATCGGCAGCACGGTGTAGCCGGCGTCGAGCTTGTCGATGTCGAACACCGCTACCGACTGGCTGAGCTTGGCGTCGGGGCTGAGGGTGGTGTCGACATACAGGTGACGGGACGCAGGGTGAGTCTTGATGAACAGCGAACCGCCACCCTGACCCTGGAGCGTACTGACCTGTTTCCAGGCGTATTGCGGGTGATTGACCGGGTCGGTGCCGATCAGCGAAACCCCGGCATCGCCCAAGTGGCTGGTGGCCCAGACCGGGCCGTAGAGTGGGTGGTTGAAGTTGGCGCCGCGTCCCGGGTGCGGGGTCTTGCCAACGTCCACCAGGGCGGTGAGCTTGCGTTCCTTGGAGTCGATCACCGCGACCTTGTTGGAGTTGTTGGCGGCCGTCATGAAGTAGCGATGGCTGCTGTCCCAACCGCCGTCATGCAGGAAAGGCGCGGCGTCGATGCTGGTGATGGTGAGGTTCTTGATGTCCTGGTAATTGACCAGCATCACCTTGCCGGTTTCCTTGACGTTGACGATGAACTCCGGCCATTCGTGGGAGGCGATGATCGCTGCGACCCGTGGCTCGGGATGGTATTGCTGGGTGTCGACGGTCATGCCGCGGGTCGAGACGATCTGCTTGGGCTCCAGGGTCTCGCCGTCCATGATGGTGAACTGCGGCGGCCAGTACGAGCCGGCGATGGTGTACTTGTCTTCGTAGCCTTTGAACTTGGAGGTTTCCACGGAGCGGGCTTCGATGCCCACCTTGATTTCCGCGACCTTGGTCGGCTCTTTCGGCCACAGGTCGATCATGTCGATCTTGGCGTCCCGGCCGATCACCAGCAGGTAGCGGCCCGACGCCGAGATGCGCGAGATGTGCACCGCATAACCGGTGTCGATCAGCTTGACGATCTTCTTGCTGTCGCCGTCGATCAGGGCAATCTTGCCGTCGTCGCGCAGGGTCACCGAGAACAGGTTCTGCAGGTTGAGGGTGCTGATCTGCTTGGTTGGCCGGTCTTCGGGTTTGACCAGCACTTTCCAGGTCTTGCGGGTTTCCGCCATGCCCCATTCCGGTGGCGTCGGTGGGGTGTGCTGGATGAACTTGGCCATCACCGTGATCTGGTCTTTGGTCAAGGCATTGGACGTGCCCCAGTTCGGCATGCCGGCGGCCGAGCCGTAGGTGATCAGCGCCTCCAGGTAGGCCTGGCCGCGCGTTTGGGTGATGTCGGGTGTCAGCGGCTTGCCGGTGGCGCCTTTGCGAAGCACACCGTGGCAACCGGCGCAGCGTTGGAAATAGATTTCCTTGGCCGTGTCGAAGTCGGCCTGGCTCAGGTCGGGCGCGCCTTCGGTCTTGACCACGCGGGGTTGTTCCGGCGCAGCGGTTTGGTCGGCGAAGGCGTGGGGGGCGGCCAGCGCTGTACACAGCGCCGTGACCCGTAGGGCCCACGATTTTTTGTGGCTGATCAGCATTCCATTTCTCCTCAGGCGTGTCCCGCGCTGCGCTGTAATTGACGTTCGGCGCGCAGGTTCTTGGTGCGGTGCAAGGCTATGCCCAGGCCGGTGGTTAGCCGCTTGACGGCGATCAAGTTTGCCGGCCTCAGCCCTTGCCAAGTTGTCGCAGGGCGCCGTAGCGTGGCCTGCAATCGTGTTGTCTGATCAGGCCTTGCCATGAACGCTATCCACACTTTGCAGCACCCCGACGAACCCTTCTATCAACCCCAGGACAACGAGCAGGCGATGTTCGAACAGGCCTGGCATCACGGCATGCCAGTCCTGATCAAAGGCCCTACCGGTTGCGGCAAGACCCGCTTCGTCCAGCACATGGCCCACCGCCTGAAACTGCCGCTGTACACCGTGGCCTGCCACGATGACTTGAGCGCGGCCGACCTGGTGGGGCGTCACCTGATTGGCGCCCAGGGCACCTGGTGGCAGGACGGACCCTTGACCCGGGCGGTGCGCGAGGGCGGCATCTGTTATCTGGATGAGGTGGTCGAAGCGCGCCAGGACACGGCCGTGGTGTTGCACCCGCTGGCCGATGATCGCAGGCAGTTGTACCTGGAACGCACCGGCGAAGTGCTGCAGGCGCCGCCGTCCTTCATGCTGGTGGTGTCGTACAACCCCGGTTACCAGAACCTGCTCAAGGGCATGAAGCCCAGCACTCGCCAGCGTTTCGTGGCGATGCGCTTTGGTTATCCGGCGGTGGCTGATGAAGAGCGCATCGTCGCCCGTGAGGCGGGGGTCGATCTGGCCCTGGCGGCCCAGGTGGTGCGATTGGGGCAGGCGCTGCGCCGGCTCGATCAGCATGACCTGGAGGAAGTCGCCTCGACACGCCTGCTGATTTTTGCCGCGCGCATGATCGGCTCCGGCATGGACCCGCGCCAAGCCTGCCTGGCGTGCCTGGCCGAGCCATTGAGTGACGATCCGCAGACTGTCGCCGCGCTGATGGATGTGGTCGATGTCCACTTTGGCTGAAACCGTTGCCGTGCCCCGACGTTTGCCCGGGGACCTGGCGATGTGGTTTTTCATCCTCGCCGAGCTGTCGGTGTTCGCGTTATTGATCCTGACGTTCACCGTCGCCCAGGCGTTGCACCCGCAGACTTTCAGCGAAGGCCGGCAATTGCTGGACCGCTCCACGGGCCTGGCGATGACCCTCAGCCTGCTGACCGCCGGCCTGTTCGCGGCCCTGGCCCAAGAGCAAGTCAGGCAGGACCGGCCGCGTCGAGCCGCACTGTTGTTATGTGTGGCGTTGTTGCTTGCCTGCGGCTACGTGGGGATCAAGCTCACGGAGTACGCTCATCTGTTGGCGAGCGGCCTTGGCATGGAGCACAACACGTTCTTCACCTTGTACTGGATCCTCACCGCGTTCCACTTCCTCCATGTGCTGCTGGGCATGGTGATCCTCGCCTGGCTGGCCGAGGGCTGTCGCCGACGTCGCTATGGGTCGCAGCGCAACAGTGGGCTGGAATCCGGCGTGCTGTATTGGCACATGGTCGATCTGGTTTGGGTGGTGTTGTTTCCGGTGGTCTACATCCTTGATTGAGCGGAGGTGCTCATGTCGGTTTCCCGAGTCTTGATCGCCTGCTGGATGACGCTGGCCGTGCTGAGCACCGGCACCGTTGCCCTGGGCCAGATCGCGGCTAGCGGGCTGGTGTCCGTCGCTATCCTGGCGGTCGCGGTGGCCAAGGCCTGGCTGATCGCCGACGGCTTCATGGAACTGCGCCACGCGCCGCGATTGTGGCGGCGGTTGGTGTTGAGTTGGGCGGCGTTGCTGGCGATTGCAATCTCGTTCGCGCTCTGATCCCCGACACAACCCCCTGTGGCGAGGGAGCTTGCTCCCGCTGGGCTGCGCAGCAGCCCCAATAGCAACAGCTCAATCCGTCTGATACACCGCGTCAGCGGGTTTTAGGGCCGCTTCGCGCCCCAGCGGGAGCAAGCTCCCTCGCCACAAAGGCTGCTCTCCATCATTGCGTGTCCTTGGAACAACCCACCAAAACCATCGGAGATTCTTGATCGCCATCAAGCGGTTTCCGACCCCTCGCTTCCTAGAATGGTCACGCCAAGCAATGAGGAAGTGACCATGTCAGATACCTTCACCAAAGGCATGGCCAGGAATATTTATTTCGGGGGAAGCATCTTCTTTTTCCTGATATTCCTGGCCCTGACCTACCACACGGAACAGACCTTTCCAGAACGCAGCAACCAGGCGCAATTGACGGAATCGGTGATACGCGGCAAGGGCGTCTGGGAGCGCAACAACTGCATCGGCTGCCATACCCTGCTGGGCGAGGGCGCGTACTTTGCGCCGGAGCTGGGCAATGTGGTCAACCGGCGCGGTGGCGACGAGGCCTTCAAGCCTTTTCTCCATGCCTGGATGAAAATGCAGCCCTTGAACGTTCCGGGTCGTCGGGCCATGCCGCAGTTCAACCTGAGCGAGCAGGAAGTCGACGACATCGCCGAGTTCCTCAAATGGAGCTCGAAAATCAATACCAATGGCTGGCCGCCAAACAAGGAGGGCTGAGAGATGAGCATGGCTAATCCGCATCTGAAATTCGCCTCGCAGGCCGTCGCCAAACCCTACTTCGTGTTTGCCTTGATGCTGTTCCTGGGGCAGGTGTTGTTCGGTTTGATCATGGGCCTGCAATACGTGGTCGGCGACTTCCTGTTCCCGCTGATCCCTTTCAACGTGGCCCGTATGGTCCACACCAACCTGCTGATCGTCTGGCTGCTGTTCGGCTTCATGGGCGCGGCGTATTACCTGATACCGGAGGAGGCCGACCGCGAACTGCACAGCCCGAAACTGGCGATCGTGCTGTTCTGGGTGTTCGCCGCCGCGGGTGTGGCGACGATCCTGGGCTACCTTTCGGTGCCTTATGCGACGCTGGCGAAATTCACCGGCAACGACTTGCTGCCGACCATGGGCCGGGAGTTCCTGGAGCAGCCGACCATCACCAAGATGGGCATCGTGGTGGTGTGCCTGGGGTTCCTCTACAACATCGGCATGACCCTGCTCAAAGGTCGCAAGACCACGGTCAGCATGGTGATGATGACCGGGCTGATCGGCCTGGCGGTGTTCTTCCTGTTCTCCTTCTACAACCCGGAAAACCTCGCCCGCGACAAGTTCTACTGGTGGTGGGTGGTGCATCTTTGGGTGGAAGGCGTCTGGGAACTGATCATGGGTTCGATGCTTGCCTTCGTCCTGATCAAGATCACTGGCGTGGACCGCGAAGTGGTCGAGAAGTGGCTCTACGTGATCATCGCCATGGCATTGATCACCGGGATCATCGGCACCGGCCACCACTTCTTCTGGATCGGCGCGCCTGAGGTCTGGCTGTGGGTCGGCTCGATCTTCTCGGCGATGGAACCGCTACCGTTCCTGGCCATGGTGGTCTTCGCCTTCAGCATGGTGAAAAACCGTCGGCGGCAACACCCGAACCGCGCCGCCACGTTGTGGGCAAAGGGCACCACGGTCACTGCGTTCTTCGGCGCGGGTGTCTGGGGGTTCCTGCACACCCTGGCGCCGGTCAACTACTACACCCACGGTTCGCAACTGACCGCGGCCCACGGTCACCTGGCTTTCTACGGTGCCTACGCAATGATCGTGATGACGCTGATCAGCTACGCCATGCCACGCTTGCGGGGCTTGGGTGAAGCGGCGGACGAGCGTTCGCAGCGCCTGGAGATCTGGGGCTTCTGGTTGATGACTTTGTCGATGGTGATGATCACCTTGTTCCTCACCGCAGCCGGTGTCGTCCAGGTCTGGTTGCAGCGCTGGATGACGGATGGCAGTGCCTTGCCGTTCATGGCGACGATGGATCACTTGAAGCCGCTGTTCTGGGCACGATTGGTCAGTGGCGTTGGGTTCCTGGCCGGGTTGCTCTGCTACCTGTTCAGCTTCCGTCAACGTGGCCGTGCGGCCCTGCGCGCACCGGCGGCGGTGGTGCCTTCGTAAGGTATCACCACTGAGATTGTGGCGAGGGAGCTTGCTCCCGCTGGGCTGCGCAGCAGACCCTTTTTGATGGGCGCTTCGCACCCAAGCGGGAGCAAGCTCCCTCGCCACAAAAGCAGTGCGAGCCAGTCCCTTCACTGCAATGGGTTGATAGGAGAATAACCATGGCATTCACCCTCGAGCTGGAAGAATGGGTCGGCAGTGTCTGGCACCGTTTCATCACCCGTCGGGCCAGTGTCGATTTTCCTGAGGCCCGGGTCGAGCTGGTCCCCCGGCAACGCGCGTTGCAGGTGCTGTTTCGCGCCACCGGCGGTGCGCCTCACCTGGGGGTGGAAGCGGTCAGTGATCGCGACCTGCTGCTGCGGCGCAACCTGTTGCAGCAGATCGCCGGCACCTGCAAGCAAGTGCCCCTGGCCTGTTGCGATGGCGATAACCTGCGGCTGCCGGCGAGCCTGGCGGCGTTCCCCGATGTCGGGCTTAACGAAGAGCTGTATCGCTGGCTTGCCTTGCTGGCCGCGCAGTCGGGGCCGATGAAGCATTGGGGGCGGGACAATCAGTGCTGGACCTTGGCGGTGTTGAAGCGCTACCCGGCGTTGCGCCCTCGTTACCGGCGACTGGTGGATGCGCACCTGTCCCTGCGCCCCGATCCGGCCACGCTCAACCCGGCCGAAGCCGCCCTGGAACGGGCGTTGTGCCAAGCCTTGCGCGAACCGGGCAGTGTCGAGCGTTTTCCACGCAGCGAGCGGGCGGCCTGGCCGTTGCCGCTGTGGCTATACCCACCCCAACATTTGGCCAATCCCCAGACCGCCGATCTTGAGGAGTCCGAGCAATACCTGGCGACGCCGCCCGGTGAACAGCAGGGCGGGCGCAAGCGCGCCGAGCGAATCGACGACACCACCCGTGACGGTGGGCTGCTGATCGTGCGCCTGGAAAACCTGTTCAGCTGGACCGAGCACGTGGACCTGGATCGCTGGGCGGATGACAGCGAAGACCCGGACGCCGCTCGCGTCGCCGAGGACCTGGATCAGTTGACGCTTTCTCGCACCCGCTTGCGCAAGGGCGGTGGTTTGAAACTGCACCTGGACTTGCCGCCGGCCGATGTGGATGACATCCCGTTGGGCGCAGGCATCCTGTTGCCGGAATGGGATTACCGCAAACAACGCCTGCAGGACGACTTCGTCAGCCTGCAAACCTTCACCCCTCGCGATTGCCAGCCCCAGCCATTGCCCGCACGCCTGCGAAGCTCGGCCCAGCGTTTGCGTCGCCAGTTCGAACACTTGCGCAACGATCGTCAATGGTTGCGCCAACAAACCCAAGGCTCGGAACTGGACCTGCAAGCCTGGCTGGACTTCCATGTCGAGCGCCAGCACGGGCAGTGCAGCGAACGCGGACTGTTCATGGACCAGCGCCAGACCCGCCGCGACCTGGCCTGCCTGCTGCTGGCGGACCTGTCGATGTCCACCGATGCGCACCTCAACGACGAGCACCGGGTGATCGATGTGATTCGCGACAGCCTGTTGCTGTTCGGCGAAACCCTGTCGGTGCTGGGGGACGATTTCGCCTTGTACGGGTTCTCTTCCCTGCGCCGCCAGCAGGTGCGCATGCATGAACTCAAGGCCTTCAACCAGCGTTACGACGACCACACCCGCGGACGCATCCAGGGGCTCAAACCCGGTTACTACACGCGCATGGGCGCGGCGATCCGCCAGGCCACGCAACGGTTGGCGGCCTGCAAGCGGCGGCGCAAATTGTTGTTGCTGCTCAGTGATGGCAAGCCCAATGACCTGGACCTCTACGAAGGGCGCTACGGTGTGGAAGACACCCGCCAGGCAGTGCTGGAGGCCCGGCGCCAAGGGCTGACGCCGTTCTGCATTACCATCGATCGCGAAGCGGGGGATTACCTGCCGTACATGTTCGGGGCCAACGGCTACACCTTGATTCGCCAGCCCGAGCAACTGCCGCTGCGTCTACCGCAGTTGTACCGGCAATTGACTCAGGATTAAGGGTTCAGACGATGTCGCGGGGCAGCCAGAAGAACATGACGATGCAGAAGATCGTCAAGCCGACACAGAACCAGGTGAAGCGCCGCAACCGGCGCTCGCTGGCCTTTGCGGCCTCGACTGGCAGGGGCATGCCGCACTGGCGACATTCGGTTTCGTGTATCGGGTTGGCTTGCTGGCAATACAGGCAGGTGGGCTGTGTAGTCATTCGAACTGTTCCAGGCGCAGGCGATCGAGAATGGCGATCTGGCGACCGTCCTGGGTGATGATTTTTTCATCGATCAGGCGCCGGATGATCCGCGAGAAGGTTTCCGGCTGGATCGACAAGTGCCCGGCGATCAACTGCTTGGCCATCGGCAATTCGAACTGGCTGTCCACGGTTTGCAGGCGCACCAGTTGCGTCAGCAGGTAGCGCACCACGCGGTGGGTAGCGTTTTTGAGCGACAGGGTTTCAATCTCGTTGACCCGTTGATGCAGGCGCACGCAGAGCTTGCCGAGCAGGGCGAAGGTCAGCCGGCTGTTGCTTTGCAGCAAACGCATGTAGGTGGCGTTGGACAGCCGGTACACCTGGGTCGGGCCGACGGCTTCGGCGGATGCGACGTAGTTGGGCGTGTCCATTAGCATCATGGCTTCGGCGAAGGTCTGGCGCTCGCCGATCACTTCGAAGACCTTTTCCTGGCCATCCGGAGTCAACCGGTAGATTTTCACCGCCCCGGAAATCACGAAGTAAAACGCCTGCGCCGGTTCTCCCTGGCGGAACAGCGGATCGCCCTTGTCGATGTTCAGCAGCTGGCTGTTGCTCATCAGTTCGTTGAGCTCTTCTTCGTTCAAGGGCTCGAACAGGTGATGGCTGCGCAGAATCTGGTGATGGACGCGGTGGAGCACCATGGCATGGAATCCTTGTAATGGCGAAAAAGGTGATCGGGGTCAGACCAGGCTCAGGGACAGGCCGCTGGCCAGCGCCACGACGCAGGAGAGCAAGACGAACCAGGTAAGCGGCAGAACGACAGATTTCATGGATGACCCCGACAGGAAAGGTAATGCCGTGGCTGAGCAAGAGCCGGGCCATGCCTGCGGGCGTTGATTCGTGGGGCGTTGGGGATGAGATGGGTAAAAATGACCCTGGGCTGACAGGGTTAAAACAACCATGAAAGGGTATTAAATACCCTGTGAGCTATAGTCCCTGTGGAAGCGAACTTGCTCGCGATGACGGTAGCACACCTGACATTAATGCCTGCTGACCCAGCGCTATCGCGAGCAAGCTCGCTCCCACAGGGGGCAGAGGTGTTTTGTTGGGAGGCTTGACCCGGTCCGGCAAGCCCCTTGCAAGTACCTGTTCGAGACGGGCGGTTGCCGATGAACTGGCTTGATCTGAGACAAGGCCGGCCGGCGTCGATAGCCGATCATTCGAACCCTGGTTTGTTGTACCTCGCTGGCGGTTCAGCGAGGCAAAAGGAGTGATGTATGCAAGTGCTTGACCGTCGCAAGGCCATGGCCATTTTGCCGTTGTGGCGCCTGGCGTTCCGGCCGTTCTTTTTGGCCGGGTGTGTACTGGCGTTGTTGGCCGTTCCCCTTTGGCTCGCGGCGTTCACCGGACGGTTGTCGGCCTGGCAGCCGGCCGGCGGCTGGTTGGCCTGGCACCGGCATGAACTGTTGTTCGGCTTCGGCCTGGCGATCATCGCCGGGTTCCTGCTGACGGCGGTGCAGACCTGGACGGGCACGCCGGGCATCAGCGGCAAGCGCTTGGCGGCGCTGGCGTCGTTGTGGCTCGGGGCACGGCTGGCCTGGCTGGTGGATGCGCCCTGGCCGTTGCTGACGCTGCTGGAGCTGGGTTTTGCCTTGGCGGTCGCGGCGTTGATGGGTGTGACGTTGTGGCGTGTGCGGCAGAAGCGCAATTACCCGATTGTCCTGGTATTGCTGCTGCTGGCCGCCGCCGATGGGTTATCCGTATATGGCCTGGTGCAGCACAACGAGGGCTTGCAGCGCCAGAGCGTGCTCACCGGTCTGTGGCTGGTGGCGGCGATGATGGGGTTGATCGGCGGTCGCGTGATTCCATTCTTTACCCAGCGCGGCCTCGGTCGGGTCGAGGGCGTTGCCCCTTGGCCGTGGCTTGATCGCCTGTTGCTGGCAGGGTCGGCGCTGGTGGCGTTGCTGTATGCCTTCGGTCCGGCGCTGGCGGCCAGCGTCTGGGTCGGCCTGTTGTTCGCCGCGTTGGCGGTGGGCCACGGGATTCGACTGGTGCGTTGGCATGATCGGGATTTGTGGCGGGTGCCGCTGCTGTGGTCGTTGCACCTGGCCTACGCCTGGCTGGCGGTGGCCTGCCTGGGCATGGCGCTGTGGCACTTCGGCGTGCCGGTGAACCCGAGCCTGGCGGTGCACGGCCTGACCATCGGCGCCATGGCCGGGTTGATCCTGGCGATGATCGCCCGTGTCAGCCTGGGCCATACCGGACGCGCCCTGGAGCCGCCGGCGGGCATGACCCTGGCGTTCATCCTGTTGAACCTGGCGTGCCTGAGCCGCGTGCTGTTGGTGCTGCTGTTGCCGTTGGCCGGGCTGTGGCTGGCGGCGCTGTGCTGGACGTTGGCGTTCGGTCTATACGCCTGGCGCTATGGGCCGATGCTGCTCAAGGCCCGGGTGGATGGGCATCCGGGATGAGTCGGCTGGGCGGAGGCAATCGATAATGTACGGGGTCTTGCTGGTTACGCACCTGTTGGCGGCGATCGCCTTCATTGGCACGTTGTTTTTCGAGGTCTTTATCTGGCATAGCGCGCGCCGGCCCTTGGCCCAAGGGGTCAAGGACGCTGCCGACCCGGCCATCGCCCAGCGCTCGCGGCATGTGCTCCATGGCGTCGTGCTGGTGCTGTACGGCGCCGGCATGGCCCTGGCCTGGCAGCATCGCGGCGCATTGAGCCAGCCGTTGAGCAACAGCTTCGGCCTGCTGCTGAGCCTGAAGATCCTGCTGGCGCTGAGCATCATCGGTCACTATTTGTGGTTGGCGTACTGGCTCAAGCGCGGTCGCCTGACGCCCGGCCGTGCCTGCTGGTTGCGCCGCAGTATCCTGGGGCACATGGTGTTGATCGTGGTGTTGGCCAAGGCGATGTTCTATTGGCAGTTTTGAGCAGGACGGTGAAAGCCAGCGCTTGATTCAAGGGGGTTGCCAAATAGGCTGAACACCACCAATCCCCTGTGGGAGCGAGCTTGCTCGCGATGGCGTCGGATCAGTCAGTATTGAGTTGTCTGATCCACCGCTATCGCGAGCAAGCTCGCTCCCACAGGGGGGAATGCAGTGCTTGATGGTCAGCGGACGGGTTTTATCGCATTGACGAACAACACATTGTTTTCCAGGTGGATGTGCTGCATCAGGTCGTCTCGAAACTCCATCAGCCCGCGATACAGGGCGCGCCAGGTGTTGCAGGCGTCGGCGGGCGGGGTGATCTGGTCGGTCAGGGTAAGCATGGTTTCCAGGGCTTCACCGTGCTGGTCGTGTTCGTAGCGCAGCACCTGGATCGGCGCCGAGGCCCGTTCGCCCAGGCCCTGTTGCAGCATCGGGAACAGCACCTGTTCTTCCTTGAGCATGTGGCCTTCGAGTTCCTGGTACATGTCCTGCAGGTGATCGGCCAGGCCGTTCGGGCAACTGGGTCGCGCACCGTGGACCTGCTCGACGCGCCGGGCCAGGCGGATCAGTTCCGGCAGCTGTTCGCGATGGCGCGCGTGGTAGCGCTCCAGGATGTGGGCAATCAAGGTCGCCTGGGGCTCGTCGCGCCAGTCATGGCCCAACTCCCCGGCGGCTTGCAGGGTGCGCAGGGCATCGGCGATCAGCAGCGGGTTCAGGCCTTTGCCCAGGGCCGCGTCACGCAAGGACTTTTGCCCACCGCAGCAGAAGTCGAGGTTGTAATGATGGAAGGTGCGCGTGGCACCGGGAATATCGCAGGCCAGTTGGCCAAGGCTTTGTTCCAGCAGATCGAGGCTCATCATGTTTCCTTGGGTTGAATCCCGGGGAGGGACAGATAAGCGAAGTTGCAGCTCGCATGCCAGATGTAACTGACTGAAAATGAAGTATTAAATTTTTGCCAGGGTGATTGTTACCCTGGCTGTGAAGGGTCAAACGAACCCTGGAGGGTCATCACTACCATGCTGCGTGAAAGCCTGGCCGCCGACCTGATCGTCGAGCTGCCCAATGCGGTGCGATTGCAACGCCTGGTGCAGACCCTGCGCGAATACTTCAACAGTGGCGCCGTGGGGCTGCTGCGCCTGGACGATGACAGTCTCAGGCCCGTGGCCACCGTGGGCCTGGTCCACGAGGCACTGGGACGGCGCTTCGTGATTGCCCAGCACCCGCGCCTGGCGGCGATCATGGCGTCGCGCGAACCCACCTGGTTCGAGCCGGACAGCCGTCTGCCGGACCCTTATGACGGCTTGCTCGACAACCATGTCGGTGAACCGCTGCCGGTGCATGACTGCATGGGCGTGAGCCTGTACGTGGAAGGCCGGCTCTGGGGCGCGATCACCCTGGATGCGTTGCATGCCGGCACCTTCGACAGCCGTGCCCGCGAGGAGCTCAAACGCTGTACGTTGCAGATCGAGGCGGCGGTGCGGGTCACCCGGCTCGAGCAGGAAAACCGCAGCTTGCGGGCGTCGCGCAGTGACCAGACGGACTTGCGTCTGCCAGCCGAGGAAGGCGAGATCCTCGGGCGCAGCGAGGGGTTGCAGCAATTGCTCAACGAGCTGGATGTATTGGCCGATTCCGAACTGCCGGTGCTGTTGCTCGGCGAAACCGGTGTCGGCAAGGAGTTGTTCGCCCGGCGCTTGCATCGCCTGTCCCGACGTGGCCATAAGCCGTTGGTGCAGGTCAATTGCGCGGCGCTGCCCGAGTCCCTGGCCGAAAGCGAGTTGTTCGGCCACGTCAAAGGCGCGTTCTCCGGGGCGACCACCGATCGCGCCGGGCGCTTCGATGCGGCCAATGGCGGCACGCTGTTTCTCGATGAGGTTGGCGAGTTACCGTTGAGCGTGCAGGCCAAGTTGCTGCGCACCTTGCAGAACGGCGAGATCCAGCGCCTGGGGGCGGACAAGCCGCTGCACGTCGATGTGCGGATCATCGCAGCCACCAACCGGCATCTGCCCGACAGCATTCGCGACGGGCTGTTTCGCGCCGACCTGTATCACCGGCTCTCGGTCTACCCGGTGCCGATCCCGCCGCTGCGCGAGCGCGGCCACGATGTGTTGATGCTGGCCGGGCATTTTCTCGAACTGAATCGCACACGCCTGGGCTTGCGTGGGTTGCGCTTGTCACCGGCGGCCGAACAGGCGCTGCTGGCGTACAGCTGGCCCGGCAATGTGCGGGAGCTGGAACACGTGATCAGTCGTGCGGCGCTCAAGCAACTGAGCCGCGGCGCCAATCGCAGCCTGATCATGACCCTGGAACCGCAGGTGCTGGACCTGGACGTCAACGCCAGCGCAGCGTCGGCGCAGGCGCTGCCGGAACAGGCCCTGCAAGCGTTGGATGCGCCCGTGCAACCCTTGAGCGAGGCTGTCGACGGTTGCCAGCGACAGGCGATCCTCCAGGCCCTGGAACGCTGCGGGCAGAACTGGGCGGGGGCGGCGCGGCTGTTGGAGGTTGACCCGAGCAATCTGCATAAACTGGCGCGGCGGTTGGGGCTTAAGTAGCCGTTGATCTGTTGGACCGAGTTGCCCTCATCGCGAGCAAGCTCGCTCCCACAGGGATCTTGTGGGCACGGCATATCACCTGTGGGAGCGAGCTTGCTCGCGATAGCACCCTTCAACTCACCACAAGAACCGGCATTGACAACGATCAAGGCCCGCCACCGCTGCAGAACCCACACTGGCGCAAATCCATCGTGGAGATCACCGTCATGCCCCTTTCCCTGGCAAAAATGCGCCGTCAGTACACCCTCGATGGCCTGGCTGAAGTCCAGGCACCCGACGACCCCATGGCTTTGTTCAAGCTCTGGATGCAACAGGCCCGCGACACCGAAAGCCCGCCCGTGGAAGCCAACAGCATGGCCCTGGCGACGGTGGACGAGCAGGGCCGGCCGCATTGCCGGATCTTGTTACTCAAGGGGTTCAGCGATGAAGGCTTCTCGTTTTTCGGCAATTATCAGAGTGGCAAGGGCCAGGATCTGGCGGTCAACTCCTGGGCGGCCATGACGTTTTTCTGGCCAGGGCTGGAGCGGCAAGTGCGGATTGAGGGGCCGGTCGACAAACTCGATCCGGCATTGTCGGATGCCTATTTTGAATCCCGCTCTGTCGCCAGTCGCCTGGGCGCCTGGGCCTCGCCGCAAAGCCGACCACTGGAGGACAGGGCTGCGCTCGAGTCCTTGCTGGTGCAAACCGAAAAACGCTTTGCCGATCAACCCGTGCGGCGCCCCGACCATTGGGGAGGCTATTGCCTGCGCCCCGAACGGATTGAGTTCTGGCAGGGCCGCGCCGACCGTTTGCACGATCGCCTCGACTACCGCCTGCAAGACGGCGCCTGGCAACGTAGCCGCCTGGCGCCTTGAGCACCGAGGGAGGTACCTCCAAGGAGGAATAGGCCCGGCAACGATTGCGGTTCAGGCTGGGCCATCTTTTCTGACAGGACGGCTGATCATGGCCCATCTGACGCAACGCTTCTTTCAACCGCTGAACATCGCGGTCCTCACCATCAGTGATACCCGAACCTTCGAAACCGACACCTCGGGCCAGGCCCTGGCGGACCTGCTGCAAACCGCCGGGCATGTGCTCATCGACCGTGGCCTGGTGAAGGACGATATCTACCAGATCCGTGCCCAGGTCTCGCAGTGGATCGCCGACCCGAAAGTGCAAGTGGTGTTGATGACCGGCGGTACTGGGTTCACCCCGCGCGACAACACCCCCCAAGCGGTGGCGCCGTTGCTGGACAAACAGGTGGACGGTTTCGGCGAGCTGTTCCGTCAGGTCTCGCTGGCGGAGATCGGCATGTCCACCCTGCAATCGCGCGCCTTGGCGGGCATGAGCAACGGCGTGCTGGTGTGCTGCTTGCCGGGTTCGCCGGGGGCTTGCCGGACCGGTTGGGAGCAGATCCTGGCCGGGCAATTGGACAGCCGTACCGGCCCGTGCAATTTCACACCCCACCTCAAGCCGCAACCCGGTATTGCCCTGGAACCTTGTGAGGCGCGTTCATGAGCAGCGGCGCGTGTGGCAGCGCCTGTGACAGCGGCGCGCTGATGCCGGTGGATGAAGCCATCCGCTACCTGCTGGATCAGGCACCACTGCCGCCTCCGGTGCAGCGGGTGGCGCTGGACCAGGCCTTGGGCCGAGTGCTGGCGGCAGACATTCGCTGCCCCATGAACCTGCCGCCATGGGACAACAGCGCCATGGACGGTTATGCCTTGCGGGCCGCCGACCTGCCGGCCGTCGGGGGGCATCTGACCTTGGCCGGACGCATCGCCGCCGGCGCGGCACCGGGCCAACCGTTGCGGACCGGACAGGTGGTGCGGATTTTTACCGGTGCGCCGTTGCCGCCGGGGGCTGACACCGTGGTGCCTCAGGAAAGCTGCCGGGTGGAAGGTGAGCGGGTCTGGTTGCCAGCGGTCAATGGTGGAGAGCATGTACGCAAGGAAGGCGAGGAAATGCAGTGCGGGGACCGTTTGCTTGCGGCCGGAAAACGCTTGCGGGCCCAGGAACTGGGGTTGCTGGCCGGGGCCGGGATTGCTCGGGTGGAGGTCTATCGACCTTTGCAGGTGGGCCTGCTCAGCAGCGGCGATGAACTGCGTGAACCAGGCGAAACGCTGGCACCGGGACAAATCTACAACAGCAATCGCCACAGCCTTGCGGCACTGCTGCGCGGCTGGGGCCTGGAGGTACATGACTACGGCGTCATGCCCGACAAACTGCTCGCCAGTCGCCAAGCCTTGAGCCTGGCGGCGGCCGAATGCGACTTGCTGCTGACCTCCGGCGGTGTGTCGGTGGGCGAGGAAGATCACCTCAAGCAAGCCATCGAAGCACTGGGTAGCGTTGACCTGTGGCGCTTGGCGATTCAGCCGGGCAAACCGCTGGCCTTTGGCGAGGTGGCCGGCAAACCCTGGATCGGGCTGCCGGGCAACCCGTCGGCGGCGCTGATTACCACGCTGATTATCGTGCGCCCGTTCCTGTTCCGGGCCCAAGGCATGGATGACGTGTTGCCCGTAGCGTTGCAGTTGCCAGCCGGGTTCGACTGGCCTAAGCCCAATCGGCGACGGCAGTACCTGCGGGCGAAATTGTCTCCGGCCGCCGATGGCTCGCTGTGTGTCGAGCTGCATCCCCAGCAGAGTTCGGCCATGTTGGCGGCCGCGTGCTGGGCCGATGGCTTGGCCGTGGTGGAGTGCCAGGCGCAAGTGCACAAGCACGACAAGGTGATGTATCTGCCGTTCGCGAGCTTGATGCATTGACGGCAATTGATTGCCGTCAAGGTGGTCGGCCGAGGGCTGGCTAGACTGGCGGCGCCCTTAGTTTTCTCACGAGGATGCCCCATGCAACTGGTTTGCCCGGCAGGGAATCTGCCTGCCCTCAAAGCGGCGGTGCGCCAAGGCGCCGATGCCGTCTATGTCGGCTTTCGCGATGACACCAATGCCCGGCATTTCGCCGGGCTGAACATGGACGACAAACAGTTCGATGCGGCTGTTGCACACATCCGTCAGCACCAACGCAAGCTGTACGTGGCGGTCAATACTTACCCGCAGCCCAAGGGGTGGGAGCGCTGGCAACGGGCAGTGGACCGTGCCGCCGATTACGGCGTGGATGCCTTGATCGCCGCCGACCCCGGCGTGCTCAGCTACGCCCGCCAGCGCCATCCACAATTGGCGCTGCACCTGTCGGTACAAGGCTCGGCCACCCACGCGGCGGCCTTGGCTTTTTACGCCGAGCGCTATGACATCCGCCGCGCGGTGCTGCCGCGGGTGCTGTCCCTGGCCCAGGTGCGCCAAGTGGCCGCGGGCAGCCCGGTGCCGATCGAAGTCTTTGGTTTCGGCAGCCTGTGCATCATGGCCGAGGGCCGTTGTCACTTGTCCTCCTACATCACTGGCGAATCGCCGAACCTGTGCGGCGTCTGCTCGCCCGCCAAGGCGGTGCGCTGGAGCGAGGATGCCCAAGGCCTCAGCGCACGCCTGAGCGAGGTGCTGATCGACCGCTACACCCCCGAAGAACCGGCCGGTTATCCGACCCTGTGCAAAGGCCGCTTCCTGGTGGGCGGCAAGCGCTTCCATGCGCTGGAAGAACCCACCAGCCTCGACACCCTTGACCTGCTGCCGGAGTTGGCAGCCATCGGCGTCGAAGCGGTGAAGATCGAAGGTCGCCAACGCAGCCCGGCCTACGTTGAACAAGTGACCCGGGTCTGGCGCGCCGCACTGGATGCCCACCAGGTCGCGCCGCAACGGTTCCGGGTGCAGGAAGAATGGCGCCAGGTGCTGGCTGGCTTGTCCGAAGGCAGCCAGACCACCTTGGGTGCCTACCATCGATCATGGCAATGAGGGGAGGCCAGATGAAACTCAGCCTGGGACCGGTCCTGTTTTATTGGGACAAAGCGCAACTGGGGAATTTCTATGCCGAGATGTCGGCATTGCCGTTGGACGTGATTTACCTGGGGGAAACCGTGTGTTCCAAACGCCGGGCGTTCTCCTTGGATCAATGGCTGGGCTTGGCGCGCGAGCTGCAAGCCTGCAGCCAGGCGCAGATCGTGTTGTCGAGCCTGACGCTGATCGAAGCAGCCTCGGAGCTGTCCTCGCTGCGACGCCTGTGTGACAACGGTGAGTTGTTGGTGGAAGCCAATGACATGGGCGCGGTGCAGTTCATGGCTGAACGCAAACTGCCCTTTGTGGGAGGCCCGGCGTTGAACCTGTACAACGGCCACGCCCTGGGGCAATTGCTCGACAGCGGCATGATCCGTTGGGTGCCGCCGGTGGAGTGCTCGGCGGCGCTGATCGGCGATGTGCTGGAGCAGGTGCGGGAGATGGACCGCGAGGTGCCCGAGGTGGAGATCTTCGCCTACGGTCATCTGCCCTTGGCGTACTCGGCGCGCTGCTTTACCGCCCGAGCCGAAAACCGCCCCAAGGACGACTGTCAGTTCTGCTGCATCAACTACCCCGATGGCCTGGCGTTGAGCAGTCAGGAAGGCCAACAGCTGTTCACCCTCAACGGCATCCAGACGATGTCCGGCGAGGTGACGAACCTGCTGGCCGATTACAACGCACTCGCGGCCAGTGGCGCCGACCTGCTGCGCCTGAGCCCGCGTGCCCAGGGCATGGCCGACGTGGTCACGGCCTTCGACAAAGTTCGCCAAGGCGAGGCGCCACCGCTGTTCGTGGACGGTTGCAACGGTTACTGGCACGGCCATGCCGGCATGTTGAAGGTAGAGGAGGCGGGCCTGTGTTGAGTCCGAAGAAGTGGGTGCTCAAAGGCGCCGACCACTTGCTGCCGCTGGTGGGCAAGGTGCCGTTTGTGGTGCAAAGACTGGCGTTGCAGCAGGCGCTCAATCGCTGCCTGGCCGAGCCGCTGCGCGATGGCGGGTTCGAAGTGCTGCGTGGGCGCTGGCTGTGCCTGCGCGTGCCCGACCTGAAGTTGTGCTGGTACCTGACCTTAGCGCGAGAGGGATTACGCATCGCCGAACGGGCCGAGGCCCAGGTCACCATCAGCGGCAACTGGCGTGAATTCCTGTTGCTGGCCAGTCGTCAGGAAGACCCGGATACGTTGTTTTTTCGTCGTCGGTTGGTGATCGAGGGGGATACGGAGTTGGGGTTGGCGTTGAAAAATTTGATCGACAGTCTTGATCCGGACGTCCTGCCGCCGTGGCTCTGGCGCAACCTGGAGCGGGCGGGCAAGGGGTTGGCGACGGTCTGATGAAAGCCCCGACTTCAGTGCCTCTGGTGTATTCGTGTTCCGGTTGTTCCAACGTGGCGCAACTGGCTAACACCGTCGCCCTGCGGTTGGACCGTGCGGGTTTGGCGGAGATGTCCTGCATCGTCGGTGTGGGCGGGCATGTGGCGCCGCTGGTTGACAAGGCACGGTCGGGGCGGCGGATTATTGCGTTGGATGGTTGTCCGTTGCAGTGCGTTCAGGCGTGTTTGCAGCAGCATGATTTGGTGGCGGATGTGCATGTGATTCTGAACCAGCTGGGGTTGCGCAAGCGGTTTGGGGTTGATTGCGGTGAGCCTGAGATGGAGTTGGTGTTTTCGCGGGTGGTTGCGTTGATTGATGTGGGTTAGGGGGGTGAATATCCATTTCTTCGGTAATGGCGGCTTATGGTTCCGCCCTTACGGCGGCTCACTTTTGAGAAGCCCGGAAGCCGGCCCAGTCAAAAGTAAGCAAAACGCTTTATGCCCCACCACTTGGTGCCTCGCTTAGGCTCGGCATGCCCTCACTCCGGCATTGCTCCGTGGGCCGCCGCGAAGGGCCATCCATGGCCCAGCGCGGCTACCTCGGCATCCATGCCGAGGTGCCCACTGCGCAATGCCTGCGTTCGGCCAGCGTGGTTAACGGGGCGTCCCAGATCAAGATCAATATCAAAAGCGAGGCGGCCTGACAGCCGACCTGGTTCTTGGTTGGACCGCGTTTCTCCTGTGGGAGCGAGCTTGCTCGCGAAAGCGGTGGTTCAGTTTGCAGTGATGTTGGCTGTGCCGACGCCTTCGCGAGCAAGCTCGCTCCCACAGGTTTTTGTGTCGTATGCAGATGCTTTGAACGCCCATAAACCCACGTGGGAGCGAGCTTGCTCGCGAAAGCGGTGGTTCAGTTTGCGGTGATGTTGGATGTTCCGACGCCTTCGCGAGCAAGCTCGCTCTCACAGGTTTTTTGTGTCGTGTGCAGAGGCTTTGAACGCCGGCAAACCCATGTGGGAGCGAGCTTGCTCGCGAAAGCGGAGTATCAGTTTGTGGTGAGGTTGGCTGTGCCAACGTCATCGCGAGCAAGCCCGCTCCCACAGGAGAAACGCGGTCCCATCAAGAGTCAGGTCGGCTATCAGGCCGCCTCGCGGTGGACGTTGATCTTGGGCGCCCCGTTAACCACGCTGGCTGAACGCAGGCATTGCGCAGTGGGGCATCCCGGCATGGATGCCGGGATAGCCGCGCTGGGCCATGGATGGCCCTTCGCGGCGGGCCCACGGAGCAATGCCGGAGTGAGGGCATGCCGAGCCTAGGCGAGGCACCAAGTGGTGGGGCAGAAGCGCTTTGGTTACTTTCGCGCTTTTCGAAAGTGACTCGCCGTAAGGGCGAAACCATAAGTCGCCGTTACCAAAAAAACGGATATACACACCAAGCTTACTGCTGATAGCCCTCAAGCCCATCCTCAGACAAGATCCGAATCTGCCGCCGCTCCATGGCAATCAACCCCCCATCCACCAACCGATGAAGAATCCGCGAAAACGTCTCCGGCTGGATCCCCAACTTGGAAGCCACCAGTCGCTTGGACACCTGCAACACCAACTGACCATCTCGCGGATCGCGTTCCTGCAGCAGGAAATTGATTACCCGCCGGCTGGCGCTGGCTAAGGTCAGGTTGTCGATGTCCTTGAGGCGCTGATGCAGATGAATGCTCATGCTCGCCAGGATTGCCAGGCAGACCTTGGGCTGGTCCTCCAGGGCCTTGCGGTAATGGGTGCCCTCGATACTCACCAGCACGCTGTCCTTGATCGCCGACGCACTGACCGGGTAGCAACGCGCCTCGCTGAACAACAGGGCCTCGGCGAAGGTCTGTCCGGGCTGGATGATCTCCACCAGGTTCTCCTGGCCCTCACCGGTCACCCGGAACAGCTTGATCTGGCCACTGACCAACAAGAAAAATCGCTTGGCCGGATCGCCCTGGTGCATGAGCGTGCTGTTGCATTCCAGGCGTTTGAGGACAGCCAGGCTGCAGACATCCTCAAAGACCCGCTCCGGCAGTTGGCTGAACAGGTGATGACGACGCAACAGTAAAACGATGGAAGGGTGGGTCAGCATGGCGTACCTCCGCGTGCCGTCATGGTAGAGCCCAGGGCGTCATCGGCCTATGCCTCGGCTGGCCTACCTCGGAAGAGGGATGCGAGGCGGTCAATCCAGTTTTCCACTGCTGGCGCAAATCCCGTGGCGAGGGAGCAAGCTCCCTCGCCACAGGTTGTGTACTGATTCATGGATTCCACTGGGCTAACCGGCCCCGCGCAAATGCTCCATCGCCCACACCGCGGCTTCGACCCGTGAGCGCAAGCCGAGCTTGTGCAGCAGGTTCTTCACATGCACCTTGACCGTGCCTTCGGTGATGCCCAGCTTGTGCCCGATAACTTTGTTGCTGTAGCCGCCGGCGATGGTCTTGAGAACCTGGCGTTCGCGCTCGGTCAGTTCCACATCGGCCTGGCGCGGTGGCGAGCGCAGCGCCTGGGCCATGACTCGGGTCAGGCCGGGGCTGATCACCAGGGCGCCGTTGAGGGCATCGCGGATGTACTGGATCAGCAGCTCCGGCTCCATGTCCTTGAGCAGGTAACCGTTGGCGTCCAGGCGCAAGGCATCGCGGATGTCGTCCTCGGCATCGGACACGGTGAACAGCAGCACCTTGCCGGTGTAGTGCATGGCGCGCAGCCGGCGCAGGGTCTCGATGCCGTTCATCTGCGGCATGTTGTTGTCCAGCAGCACCAGGTCGGGCTTGAGCGGTTCGATCAGGGTCAGGGCTTCTTCGCCGTGGCTGGCCTCGCCAACGATCTGCAAATCGTCTTCGAGTTCAAGCATCTGGCGGATCCCGCGACGCATCATCGGATGATCGTCGACCAGTAGCAGGGTGTGGCGCAGGGGGGCGTTCATGTTGCGAGGCCTTCGGTGTGTTGGCCCAGGAATTCCGGTTGGAAATGCACCTGGATGCGGGTGCCCTGGGGTGTTCGGGAGAGAATCTGCAATTGGCCGCGCAGGCTGCGGGCTCGTTCGTTCATGATGTTCAGGCCATGGTGTTCGCGCTGGTCCACCTCGCCGCTGAAGCCCCGGCCATCGTCTTCGATCGACAGCCGCACGGTCTCGCCTTCCTGGCGCAGTTCGAGCCAGGCGTTCTCGGCATGGGCATGACGCAGGCAGTTGGACAGCGCCTCGCGGGTGATCTGCAGGATGTGGATCTGCTCGCTGGCCGACAGCTCGAAGGCCAGGGTGTCGACGAACAGATGCACTTTGAAGTCCCCTCGGTTGGAGAACTCTTCGGCGGTGTCCTTGAGCTCTTCGACCAGGCCATCGTCGTGGATCTGTAGGCGGAAGGTGGTGAGCAGCTCACGCAGTTGACGATAAGCGTTGTTGAGCCCTTCACGCAGCTCGCCGGTGACGGTCTCCAGGGTCTGCACCGGTTCGCCCCGACGCATCAGGGTCTGCATGCGGCTGACTTGCAGCTTCATGTACGACAAGGCCTGGGCCAGGGAGTCGTGAAGCTCGCGGGCAATGATCGTGCGTTCATCGAGCAGCAGCAGGCGATGGTCCTGTTCGCGCTGGCGCTTGAGGGACAGCGACGTGCCGATCAGGTTGGCCAGGGCCTGGATCAATGCGGTTTCCCAGGGCTGCGCGGCGTGACCGTCGACAAAATGGGCCTTGAGCTCACCCAGTTCGTTGCCCTGGTTGCTGATGCTGAAGGCCTGCGGGCGTGCCGCGTTGTGTTTATGGCAACTGGCGCAATCGCTGCTGGCGCAGACCTGGCGGCTGTCGGCGCCATGCAACGCCAGCAAGTGCCTGGCCGGTGCCTGCAACTGGCCTTGCAGGCACAGCGTCAGGCGCAGGCCCGGCAGGCGTTGCTGGAAGCGCCGGATCAATTCATCCAGCCCTTCGGCATTGGCCTGCCGCGTGGCCAGGCTGCGACTGCTCTGGTACAGCAGCTCCAGGGCGGCGTTGGCCTGTTGCAGGTTCAGGGTCTTTTGCCGGACCTGGTTTTCCAAGGTGCGGTGCGATTGCTCGATGGTCTCGGCCATGGTGTTGAAACTGGTCGCCAACTGGCCCAGTTCATCTTCGGACTGGTGATTGACCCGCACCTGGAACTCGCCACGGCGAAAGCGTTGGGTGGCGTCCACCAACTCTTGCAAGGGCGTGACCACGCCGTACTGCAATTCATACAGGCCGATCAGCAGGATGATCATGGTGCTGAACAGCGCCGCGCCCTGGATTACCTGCTGCCAGCCTTGCTTGTGCTCGCTCTGGCGTTGCAGCAGGGTGACGAACTGGTCCAGCTGATCGACGAAGGTGTTGGCGCTGGCCTGGAAAAAAGCCGAGTCGCCACGCTCGATGGCCGGGCGCAAAGTCTGGTTCCAGCGTTGCACAAGGTCGCGATAGCTCTTGTGCAGGGAGGTTTCCGGCCCATCTTCCAGCACGGCGCGCAGGGCAGGGCTGTCGAGGCGTTGTTGCAGGCTGGTGATGATCGCCGGGATGTCGTCGTTGGCCCCCGCCGCCAGTTTCCAGCTCAGGTGGTAGGTCTCCATGCGCACGGAGCCAGCGGTATTGATGGCGGCAGCGTCGCCCTGGCTGAACCAGGCGATCAAGCCGGCACTCAAGGAACTGGCCAGGGCCAGGATGGCGATCAGGATCACCGCCAGCCCTGCGCGAGCGGGCAGGGAACTGCGCAGCCAACGCATCATCGACGCGGACCTGCGGGGTAAAACGGTGAAGCGAGCATAGGTGGCGCCCTGGACCTGGGGGTGTAGCAGCCAATCCTGGGCGCACTACCTCTAAAGAGTTGTCGGCCGCTCCATTTCCATAAAAGCTTCGGCAGACTTGATCAAGGTATTGATAAATAAAGGGTTGTATCAATATCCGGGTCTACCTCCTTGGAGGTAGACGGGCCAAGCATAGGCCTGGACCGCCCCGGGGCACGTTGACCCAAGTCAAGTTTTCGCGGGGTTCGTATCACTAGGCTGCGCTCAATCGAACTGACGGAGTGCATCGTGATGCGAGCGCAAGTGCAACAAGGGCTGGTACTAGGGATGAGTACCCTGGCCTTCACCGTGTGCTTCATGGTCTGGATGATGTTTGCCGTGCTGGGCGTTCCGATCAAGGAACTGCTGGCCCTCAATGAAACCCAGTTTGGCCTGCTGGCCGCCACGCCGGTGCTGACCGGTTCGCTGGTGCGTCTGCCCTTGGGGCTTCTGACCGACCGCTTTGGCGGACGGATCGTGTTCTTCCTGCTGATGCTGGCCTGCGTATTGCCGCTGTACCTGATCACCCTCGCCACGGCCTTCTGGCAGTTCCTGGTGCTGGGCCTGTTCGTCGGCCTGGCCGGCGGCTCGTTCTCGGTGGGCATCGCCTACGTCGCCAAGTGGTTTGATAAGCAGAACCAGGGTTTTGCCATGGGCGTGTTCGGTGCCGGCAACGCCGGTGCGGCAGTGACCAAGTTCCTCGCCCCGGCGTTGATCGCGTTCGGCACCTGGCACCTGGTGCCGAAAGTGTTCAGCGCCATCCTGTTCATCACCGCGCTGCTGTTCTGGTTTCTCACCACCGAGAAAAAGGAACACAGCGGCAAGGGCGGCGCGACGTTGCGCGAGCAATTGAAAACCCTGAAAGAGCCGGCCGTGTGGCGCTACTGCCAGTACTACTCGATCGTCTTCGGCGGCTACGTGGCCCTGGCCTTGTGGATGACCAAGTACTACGTGCAGGAGTACGGCTTCAGCCTGCAAAGCGCGGCGCTGCTGGCGGCGTGTTTCTCCTTGCCCGGTGGCGTGCTGCGGGCCGTCGGTGGCTGGATGTCCGACCGTTGGGGCGCCCAGAGCGTGACCTGGTGGGTGTTGTGGGTCAGCTGGATCTGCCTGTTCCTGCTCTCCTATCCCCAGACGCAACTGCAAGTGCAGACCGTCAACGGCATCGTCGATTTCCACATCGGCCTCAGCCCTACGCTGTTCACCGTGCTGCTGTTCGTGATGGGTATCGCCTTCGCGTTCGGCAAGGCCTCGGTCTTCAAATACATCGCCAACGACTACCCGAAAAACATGGGCGCGGTGTCCGGCATCGTCGGCCTGGCCGGCGGCCTGGGTGGGTTCGTGCTGCCGATCATGTTTGGCGCCCTGGTGGACCTCACCGGCGTGCGCTCGTCCTGCTTCATGTTGATGTACGGCGTGGTCTGGGTCTCCCTGGCCTGGATGTACTTCAGCGAAATGCGCAAGCGCCCGCTGCTGGGTAAACAGCCGCCGGCCACTCAATCCCCGTTTTCCAGCATTGCCCAAGGAGAAGAACATGTCCGTTCTGCAAACGCCTGAAAAGGGCCCGGTCATTCATGACTGGCGCCCGGAAGACCCAGCTTTCTGGGGCAGTAGCGGCAAACTGACCGCCCGGCGCAACCTGTGGATCTCGATTCCGGCGCTGCTGTTGGCCTTCGCGGTATGGATGGTCTGGAGCACGGTGATCGTGCGCCTGAACGCCATCGGCTTCAGCTTCACCACTGACCAGCTGTTCTGGCTGGCGGCATTGCCGGGGCTGTCCGGTGCGACCTTGCGCATCTTCTACTCGTTCATGGTGCCGATCTTCGGCGGGCGTCGTTGGACGGCCCTGAGCACTGCATCGCTGCTGGCGCCTGCGCTGTGGATGGGCTTCGCCGTGCAGGATCCTGCCACGCCCTACAGCGTGTTCGTGCTGATCGCATTGCTGTGCGGTTTCGGTGGCGGCAACTTCGCCTCGAGCATGTCCAACATCAGCTTCTTCTACCCCAAGTCCCAGCAGGGCACCGCCCTGGGCCTGAACGCCGGGCTGGGTAACCTGGGCGTGTCGGTGATGCAGTTCAGCGTGCCGCTGGTGATCTCCTTCGGCGTGTTCGGCTTCATGGGCGGCCAACCGCAAGTCTTGGCCGACGGCAGCTCGCTGTGGTTGCAGAACGCCGGCTTCATTTGGGTGCCGTTTATCCTCGCCATCACCGTGATCGCCTGGTTCGGCATGAACGACCTGTCCAGCGCCCGCGCCTCGTTCAGCGAACAGGCGGTGATCTTCAAGCGCAAGCACAACTGGCTGATGTGCTGGCTGTACCTGGCCACCTTCGGCTCGTTCATCGGTTTCTCCGCCGCGTTCCCGCTGCTGATCAAGACCTCGTTCCCGGAAGTCATCGCCCTGAAATTCGCCTTCCTCGGCCCGCTGGTGGGTGCGCTGGTACGGCCGCTGGGCGGCTGGTTGGCGGACAAGCTCGGTGGCGCGAAAGTCACCCTGTGGAACTTCGTGTTGATGATCGTGATGGTGTTCGGCGTCTTGCACTTTCTTCCACAGAACGGCGAGGGCGGCAGCTTCTACGGCTTCCTGGGCATGTTCATGTTGCTGTTCATCACCACTGGCGTGGGCAACGGTTCGACCTTCCGCATGATCCCGGTGATCTTCCGCACCCTGCATGAGAAAGCCGCCCTGGGCAAAAAGCCCGAGATGCGTGAACAAGCGATCAAGAACGCCGGCAAGGAATCGGCCGCCGTGCTGGGTTTCAGCTCGGCCATGGGCGCCTTCGGAGCCTTCTTCATTCCCAAATCATTCGGCACTTCGATGGCCCTGACCGGCGGCCCGGAGATGGCCTTCTACATGTTCGTCGGCTTTTACCTGAGCTGCATCGTGGTGACCTGGTGGTGGTATGCCCGCAAGGGCGCCGCGACACCTTGCTAAGCCGAACCTAAACCTGCGTGGGCGGGGCGCAGACCCCGCGGAGCAAGCCTGAGAGGAACACACTGTGAGTCATTTATTGGATCAACTGCGGTTTTTCAACCGCAAGCAAGGCGAGTTTTCCGATGGTCACGGCGAGACCCGCAAGGAGTCCCGCGATTGGGAGAACGTCTACCGTTCGCGCTGGCAGTACGACAAGATCGTGCGGTCCACCCATGGGGTGAACTGCACCGGTTCGTGCTCGTGGAAAATCTACGTCAAGAACGGCCTGATCACCTGGGAAACCCAGCAGACCGACTATCCGCGGACCCGCAACGACCTGCCCAACCACGAACCACGCGGCTGCCCTCGTGGCGCCAGCTACAGCTGGTACATCTACAGCGCCAACCGGCTCAAGTACCCGAAGATCCGCAAGCCATTGCTCAAACTGTGGCGCGAAGCCCGGCAGACCCTGCCGCCAGTGGAAGCCTGGGCCAGCATCGTCGAGGACAAGGTCAAGGCCGACTCCTATAAAAGCAAGCGCGGCATGGGCGGCTTCATCCGTTCCAACTGGGAAGAAGTCAACGAGATCATCGCCGCCGCCAACGTCTACACCGTCAAGGAACACGGCCCGGACCGGGTGGTGGGCTTCTCGCCGATCCCGGCCATGTCGATGGTCAGCTACGCCGCGGGCTCGCGTTACCTGTCGCTGATCGGTGGCGTGTGCCTGAGCTTCTATGACTGGTATTGCGACTTGCCGCCAGCGTCGCCGATGGTTTGGGGCGAGCAGACCGACGTGCCGGAATCGGCCGACTGGTACAACTCCAACTACATCATTGCCTGGGGCTCCAACGTCCCGCAGACCCGTACCCCTGACGCCCACTTCTTCACCGAGGTGCGCTACAAGGGCACCAAGACCGTGGCGATCACCCCGGACTATTCGGAAGTCGCCAAGCTCACCGACCTGTGGCTCAACCCCAAGCAGGGCACCGACGCCGCGTTGGCCCAAGCCTTCAACCATGTGATCTTCAAAGAATTCCACCTGGACAAGCCGAGCGCCTATTTCACCGAATACGCCAAACGCTACACCGACCTGCCGGTGCTGGTGATGCTCAAGCCAATGCTCGGCGCGGCGCCGGGTGCGGGTTACCAGCCGGACCGTTTCCTGCGGGCCAGCGACCTGACCGACAACCTTGGCCAGGAAAACAACCCGGAATGGAAAACCATCGCCCTGGATGCCAGCGGCGAACTGGTTTCGCCCCAAGGCTCCATCGGCTATCGCTGGGGCGAGAAGGGCAAGTGGAACATCCTGCCGCGTGAGGGCGGCGAGGGCCGTGAGATCGACCTCAAGCTGAGCCTGATCGGCGGCGACGTCGCCGAGGTGGCGTTCCCGTACTTCGCCGGCGAAGCCCAGGAGTACTTCCAGCACGTGGCCGGTGATGCGGTGCAGTTCCGGCGGGTGCCGGTGCACAGCGTGGTACTGGCCGATGGCAGCGTGGCGAAAGTCGCCACGGTGTTCGACCTGTCGGCGGCCAACCTGGCGATCGACCGTGGCCTGGGCGGCGCCAACGTTGCCAAGGACTATGACGATGCTTCGGTGCCTGGCACCCCGGCCTGGCAGGAGCAGATCACTGGCGTAAGCCGCGAGAAGGCGATCCAGATCGCCCGCGAGTTTGCCGACAACGCCGACAAGACCCGTGGACGCTCGATGATCATCGTCGGTGCGGCGATGAACCACTGGTACCACATGGACATGAACTACCGCGGGCTGATCAACATGCTCATGCTCTGCGGTTGCGTCGGCCAGACCGGCGGCGGCTGGGCCCACTATGTCGGCCAGGAAAAACTCCGTCCGCAATGCGGCTGGCTGCCCCTGGCCTTTGGCCTGGACTGGAACCGTCCGCCACGGCAGATGAACGGCACCAGCTTCTTCTACGGCCACAGTTCGCAATGGCGCCACGAGAAGATGAGCATGCACGATGTGCTCTCGCCCCTGGCCGACAAATCGCTATTCCCCGAGCACGCCCTGGACTACAACATCCGCGCCGAACGGGCCGGCTGGTTGCCGAGCGCACCGCAGCTCAACACCAACCCGCTGCACATCTGCCGCGATGCCGCCGCCGCGGGCATGGACCCCAAGGACTACGTGGTCAAGTCGCTGCAGGACGGTTCCCTGCGCTTTGCCTGCGAGCAGCCGGACAGCCCGGTGAACTTCCCGCGCAACATGTTCATCTGGCGTTCCAACCTGCTGGGCTCCTCGGGCAAGGGCCACGAGTACATGCTCAAGTACCTGCTGGGCACCAAGAACGGCGTGATGAACGAAGACATCGGCCATAGCACCGAGTGCAAGCCCACCGAAGCCGAATGGGTCGACGAGGGCGCCATTGGCAAGCTCGACCTGGTGACCACCCTGGACTTCCGCATGTCCTCGACCTGCGTGTATTCCGACATCGTCTTGCCGACCGCTACCTGGTACGAAAAAGACGACATGAACACCTCGGACATGCATCCGTTCATTCACCCACTGTCGGCCGCCATCGATCCGGCCTGGGAATCGCGTTCGGACTGGGAAATCTACAAGGGCATCGCCAAGGCGTTTTCCGCCATGTCGGTCGGCCACCTGGGTGTCGAGAAAGACCTGGTCACCGTACCGCTGATGCACGACAGCGTCGGCGAACTGGCCCAGCCATTCGGCGGCACCGACTGGAAAAGCGCCGGTGTGGCGCCGGTCCCGGGCAAGAACGCGCCGAACCTGCACGTGGTGGAACGCGACTACCCGAACATCTACAAGCAGTTCACCTCCCTGGGCCCGATGCTGGAGAAACTGGGCAACGGCGGCAAGGGCATCAACTGGAACACCGACACTGAAGTGAAATTCCTTGGTGAGCTGAACCACAAGGAAGTCGAGGCGGGTATCAGCCAAGGGCGGCCGAAGATCGACAGTGCCATCGACGCTGCCGAAGTGATCCTGTCCCTGGCGCCGGAAACCAACGGCCATGTCGCGGTGAAAGCCTGGGCAGCGCTGTCGGAATTCACTGGCATCGACCACAGCCATCTGGCCATCTCCAAGGAGCACGAGGCGATTCGCTTCCGCGACATCCAGGCCCAGCCGCGCAAGATCATTTCCAGCCCGACCTGGTCTGGCCTGGAAGACGATCACGTGAGCTACAACGCCGGCTACACCAACGTCCACGAGTCGATCCCATGGCGCACCATCACCGGTCGCCAGCAGTTCTACCAGGATCACCCATGGATGCAGGCGTTCGGCGAGCAGCTGATGAGCTATCGGCCACCGGTCAACACCCGCACCATCGCCGGCGTGAAGGGCAAGCGCAGTAATGGCGAGACCGAGATCGTCCTGAACTGGATCACCCCGCACCAGAAGTGGGGCATTCACAGCACCTACAGCGACAACCTGCTGATGCTGACCCTGAGCCGTGGCGGACCGATTGTCTGGCTCTCGGAAATCGACGCCAAGCGCGCCGGTATCGAGGACAACGACTGGATCGAATGCTTCAACGTCAACGGCGCGCTGACCGCCCGTGCGGTGGTCAGCCAACGGGTCAAGGAAGGCATGGTGATGATGTATCACGCCCAGGAACGGATCGTGAACGTGCCGGGTTCGGAAACCACCAAGACCCGTGGCGGCCACCACAACTCGGTGACCCGCGTGGTGCTCAAGCCCACCCACATGATTGGCGGTTACGCCCAACAGGCCTACGGCTTCAACTATTACGGCACGGTCGGTTGCAACCGCGACGAATTCGTCGTGGTGCGCAAGATGGTCAAGGTCGATTGGCTCGATGGTTCCAGTGGCGATGATTTGCCGCGTCCACTGCCGACTGATATCGAGGAGAACTGAGATGAAGATTCGCTCACAAATCGGCATGGTCCTGAACCTGGACAAATGCATCGGCTGCCACACCTGCTCGATTACCTGCAAGAACGTCTGGACCAGCCGCGAAGGCATGGAATACGCCTGGTTCAACAACGTCGAATCCAAGCCTGGCATCGGCTATCCCAAGGAGTGGGAAAACCAGGACAAGTGGAAAGGCGGCTGGATCCGCAACGCTGACGGTTCGATCAACCCACGCATCGGCGGCAAGTTCCGCGTACTGGCGAACATCTTCGCCAACCCGGACCTGCCGAGCCTGGACGATTACTACGAACCGTTCGACTTTGACTACCAGCACCTGCACACCGCACCGCTGGGCGAGCACCAGCCCACCGCGCGACCACGCTCGGTGGTGTCCGGCAAGCGCATGGAGAAAATCGAATGGGGCCCGAACTGGGAGGAAATCCTCGGCACCGAATTCGCCAAGCGGCGCAAGGACAAGAACTTCGACAAGATCCAGGCGGACATCTACGGCGAGTACGAAAACACTTTCATGATGTACCTGCCGCGCCTGTGCGAGCACTGCCTGAACCCGACGTGCGCGGCATCGTGCCCGAGCGGCGCGATCTACAAGCGCGAGGAGGACGGCATCGTCCTGATCGACCAGGAGAAGTGCCGCGGCTGGCGCATGTGCATCAGCGGCTGCCCGTACAAGAAGATCTACTTCAACTGGAAGAGCGGCAAGTCGGAAAAATGCATCTTCTGCTACCCGCGCATCGAAGCCGGGATGCCGACCGTCTGCGCCGAAACCTGCGTTGGCCGCATCCGTTACCTCGGCGTGTTGCTGTATGACGCCGATCGCATCAGCGAAGTGGCAAGCACCGCCAATGAGCAGGACCTGTACCAGAAGCAACTGGAGATCTTCCTCGACCCGAACGACCCGGCGGTGATTCGCCAGGCCCTGGCCGATGGCGTACCGCAGTCGGTGATCGATTCGGCGCAACGCTCGCCGGTCTACAAAATGGCCGTGGACTGGAAACTCGCACTGCCGCTGCACCCGGAATACCGCACCTTGCCAATGGTCTGGTACGTGCCGCCACTGTCGCCGATCCAGAACGCCGCGACGGCCGGCACCGTGGGCATGAACGGGGTGATCCCGGACGTCGACAGCCTGCGTATCCCGCTGCGCTACCTGGCGAACATGCTCACCGCCGGTGATGAAAAACCGGTCAAGCTGGCGCTGAAACGCTTGCTGGCGATGCGTGCCTACAAGCGCTCCGAGCAGGTCGACGGCGTGCAGGACCTGCAAGTGCTGGCCGACGTCGGCTTGAGCGTGAACCAGGTGGAAGAGATGTACCGCTACCTGGCCATCGCCAACTACGAGGATCGTTTCGTCGTGCCAAGCGCCCACCGTGAAGACGCCATGAGCGACGCGTTCGCCGAACGCTCCGGTTGTGGTTTCAGCTTCGGCAGCGGTTGCAGTGGCAGCTCCGACACCAACATGTTCGGTGGCAAGAAGGCCAACCGCCGCGACGTGATCAAAACCGTGCAGTTGTGGGAGGAATGAGCATGCGCATTCTCAAGGTGATTTCGTTGCTGCTCGACTACCCGACCGAGACCTTGGTGGCCGGTCGGGATGAGCTGGAACAAGCGATTCTCCAAGCGCGGGAAATCAGCCCCAACCAGCGCGCCGGATTGTTCGAGTTGCTGGAGGTGATCTGCGGCAAGGACCTGATGGATGGCCAGGAGCACTACGGTGCGCTGTTCGGCCGCGGTCGCTCGCTGTCGCTGCTGTTGTTCGAACATGTCCACGGCGAATCCCGTGACCGTGGCCAGGCCATGGTCGACATGATGGCGCAGTACGAAGAGGCCGGTTTCGCCATCGGCGTCAAGGAATTGCCCGACTACATCCCGCTGTACCTGGAGTTTCTGTCCACTCGTGAAGACATTGAGGCCCGCGAGGGCCTGGCCGATGTCGCGCACCTGCTGGCCTTGCTCGCGGCGCGCCTGGACGAGCGTGAAAGCGCCTACGCCAGTTGCTTCCGGGCCTTGCTGCAAATCGCCGGGGCCGAGCCCCAAGTGGCCGTGGCCGAGTTGCGTGAGCAAGTGAAGGCCGAACCACGGGACGACTCCCTCGAAGCCCTGGACAAGATATGGGAAGAAGAGGCGGTGGATTTCATGCAGGCCGAACAGCAGGACCGTTGCAGTTCACTGCCCAGCGCGCCGGGCAAGGCGCGGGACGAAAGTGCGGTGCCGTTGCACTGGGTGGATTTTCAGCATGAAGGGTTGGCCGCAGCGCCAGCCGGGGAGGTGGGTAATGTCTAAATGGGATCTGTTGTTGTTCGGGGTCTACCCCTATGTCGCCTTGGCGATTTGCCTGCTTGGCAGTTGGGCACGCTTTGATCTGTCCCAGTACACCTGGAAGGCCGGTTCCAGCCAGATGCTGAACAAGCGCGGCATGCGCGTGGCCAGCAACCTGTTTCACATCGGCGTGTTGTTCGTGCTGGCCGGGCACTTCGTCGGCCTGCTGACACCCTCGGCGATCTATCACCATGTGTTGAGCACCGAGAACAAGCAGTTGCTGGCGATGGTCTCCGGCGGTTTCTTCGGCGTGCTGGGCCTGATCGGCCTGGTGATGCTGCTCAACCGCCGCCTGACCGATCCACGGGTGCGCGCCACTTCCAGTACGTCGGACATCCTGGTGTTGGTGGTGTTGCTGGTGCAACTGGTGCTGGGGCTGATGACCATCGTGGCGTCCACCGCCCACATGGACGGCTCGGTGATGGTGATGCTGGCCGACTGGGCCCAGAACACCGTGCTGTTGCGTCCGGTTGAAGCCGCTACCGCGATAGCGCCGGTGGGCCTGGTCTACAAGCTCCACGTAGTGTTGGGCCTGACCCTGTTCGTGTTGTTCCCCTTCACTCGTCTGGTCCATATCGTCAGTGCGCCGGTCTGGTACCTGGGGCGTCGTTATCAAATCGTTCGGCAGAAGTTCTGAGGAGAAGATCATGGCGAGTGGATGCGGATGTGGCGGTAGTGGTGGCGGCAGCGGCGGCTGCGGTTCTTCGGCAAAAGCGGCACCGGTGATCGCGCCGGTGGCCGATGCCGAACCGGCGGGGGCGGTGCAGTTCGAGCCGGCCCAGGCCGGGCCGGTGGCGGAAGATGAAGCGCCACAGTTGATTGCCAGCAGTGAGCAGGAGTGGCCGATCATCAGCGTCAACGGGGTGTCGATCACCCCGCAGGCGATGGCCCTGGAGCTCCAGTATCACCCGGCTGACAGTCGTGAAGAGGCGGTTTACCAAGCGGCACGGGCCCTGGTGATCCGTGAGTTGTTGCAGCAACGTATCGCCGAACTGGGCCTGGCGTTGCAGGTCGGCGCCGGTGAAAACGAAGAGGAAGCGGCCACGCGGCTGCTGCTCGAACGTGAGGTGCAGGTGCCGCAGTGCGACGAGGCCACCTGCCTGCGTTATTACGAAAGCAACCGGGCGCGCTTTCACAGCGCGCCGTTGCTGGCGGTGCGGCATATCCTGCTCGAATGTGCGCCGGACGATGCCGAGGCGCGCAGCCTGGCCCATGTCCAGGCCGAGCTGCTGCTGGAGCGGCTGGACCAGTTCCCAGGCAGTTTTGCCGAGTTGGCGCTGAAGCATTCAGCGTGTCCATCCAAGGCGCAGGGCGGCTCGCTGGGGCAGATCAGCAAGGGCCAGACCGTGCCTGAACTGGAGCGTCAGTTGTTCACCCTGCCGGCGGGCCTGGCCAGCAAACCGCTGGAAAGTCGCTATGGCTGGCACGTGATCAGCATCGACCAGCGAATCGATGGCCAACCATTGCCGTACGAGGCGGTGGCGACGGCGATTCGTACCCAGTTGCAGCAGGGCGTGTGGCAAAAAGCGCTGGTGCAGTACCTGCAAACCCTGATCGGTGCGGCTGACATTCGCGGCATTCACCTTCAGGGCGCCGACTCGCCGCTGGTGCAGTGAGCACGGGCTCAATCGGGAGATCTTCATGAATGCGGTGTTGCAGGACGGATTTGGGCGCCAGATCGATTATTTGCGGATGTCGGTGACCGATCGTTGTGATTTTCGTTGTGTGTACTGCATGGCGAAAAACATGACTTTCCTGCCGCGTCAGCAAGTGTTGACCTTGGAGGAGTTGCAGCGCATGGCGCGGCTGTTCGTCGGCCTGGGGGTGAAGAAAATCCGCCTGACCGGTGGCGAGCCGCTGATCCGTCCGGGCATCGTCGGGCTGTGTCGCGAGATCGCGGCATTGCCCGGCCTGCACGAACTGGTGATGACCAGCAACGGCTCGCAGCTGGGGCGACTGGCCCAGCCGCTGGTCGAGGCCGGGGTCAAGCGCATGAACATCAGCCTCGACAGCCTGGACGGCGACCGTTTTCGGGCGATCACCCGCAATGGCAACCTGGACCAGGTGCTGGCCGGCATCGAAGCGGCGAAGGTCGCCGGGTTCGAACGAATCAAGCTCAACTGCGTGGTCATGAAGGGACGCAACTTCGATGAAGTCCCGGCGTTGGTGCAATACGCCATCGAGCAGCGCATCGACATCAGCTTCATCGAGGAAATGCCGTTGGGGGAGGTGGGGCGTTCCCGGGGCGAGTCGTTCTGTTCCAGCGATGAGGTACGGGCCGAGATCGCCCGTCATCACCGCCTGCTCGACAGCACCGAAAACAGCGGCGGGCCAGCGCGCTATGTGCGCCTGGAGCGTCATCCGGATACCCGGATCGGTTTCATTTCGCCCAACACCCACAACTTCTGCGCCAGTTGCAACCGCGTGCGCATGACCGTCGAAGGGCGCTTGCTGCTGTGCCTGGGACAAGAAGACTCCCTCGACCTGCGCGGCTTGCTGCGGCGTTATCCGCTGGACGACCAACCGGTGATCCAGGCGGTACAACGGGCGTTGCGTGGCAAGCCCTTGCGCCATGACTTCAACCCGGGTGGGGAGGTGCAGATCGTGCGGTTCATGAACATGAGTGGGGGGTGAGCAGTACACAGGTCCCACAAAGGGACCTGTGGTGGATACAGACCTTGCAGTCACCCGAAACCAATGTGGGAGCGAGCTTGCTCGCGATGACGGTGGGTCAGCTTGCATTGATGTTGAATGTGCTGGCCTCTTCGCGAGCAAGCTCGCTCCCACAGGGGATCTGCGGCGCTTGCAAGAACGACTTTTCGCGCCTGAATGTGGGTCACTCCCGATTCTTGATGTCGATCAATTGCAACCCTGCCTTTTGCCCGTACTCTCCACTGCATATTGTGTTTAAAGATCTCTAAAAGCCTATATGTAGTGTCTGGAGCCGAAATGCAGAGCACGTTGATTTCAGTAGGGTGTAACCGCTTGCACAAGCGCGATGGCAGCGTGGTTGCCTTTGATGCGGACAAGATCCGCCAGGCGCTGATCGCCGCCGGCAAGGCCACCGGCGAATATGCCGAAGCCGAGGCCGAGGCGTTGCTGGAGGCGGTGTTGGCGCGGTTGGAAGGGCAGACGCGGTTGAACGTCGAGCAGATCCAGGACCGTGTCGAACGGGTGCTGATGGACGCCGGTTTCTTTCTCTCCATGCGTGCCTACATCGTCTATCGCGAGCAACACGGACGCCTGCGTCGGGATCGCCGTACGCTGGTGGAAGTCGCCACGTCGATGAATGAATACCTGGATCGCGAAGACTGGCGCGTGCAGGCCAATGCCAACCAGGGGTATTCCCTCGGCGGGCTGATCCTCAACGTTTCGGGCAAGGTCACCGCCAACTACTGGCTCGACGAGGTCTACAGCCAGGCCATCGGCGAGGCGCACCGTGAAGCTGACCTGCATATCCACGACCTGGACATGCTCGCCGGCTACTGTGCCGGCTGGTCCTTGCGCACGCTGTTGCACGAAGGCCTCAACGGCGTACCGGGGCGGGTCGAGGCCGGGCCGCCCAAGCATCTGAGCAGTGCCCTGGGGCAGATGGTGAATTTCCTCGGCACCCTGCAGAACGAATGGGCCGGCGCCCAGGCGTTCAGCTCGTTCGACACTTATCTGGCGCCCTATGTGCGCAAGGACCAGCTCAGCTACGACGAGGTCCGCCAGTCGTTGCAGGAGTTCATCTACAACCTCAACGTACCGTCGCGCTGGGGCACGCAAACCCCGTTTACCAACCTGACGTTCGACTGGGTCTGCCCGGAGGATCTGCGCGAACAGATCCCGATTATCGGTGGCGAGGAGATGCCGTTCGCCTACGGTGACCTGCAAACGGAAATGGAGCTGATCAACCGCGCCTACATCGAGGTGATGCAGGCCGGCGATGCGAAAGGGCGGGTGTTCACCTTCCCGATCCCGACCTACAACATCACCCACGACTTCCCGTGGGACAGCGAGAATGCCGACCGGCTGTTCGAAATGACCGCCCGCTACGGCTTGCCGTATTTCCAGAATTTCCTCAACTCGGACATGCAGCCCAATCAAGTGCGGTCGATGTGCTGCCGCCTGCAACTGGACGTGCGTGAGCTGCTCAAGCGCGGCGGCGGCCTGTTCGGCTCGGCGGAACAGACCGGTTCCCTTGGCGTGGTGACGATCAACTGCGCGCGCCTGGGTTACTTGTACAAAGGCGACACCAGCGCGTTGCTGCAACGCATCGACACCCTGATGGAACTGGCGAAAGAGAGCCTGGAGGTCAAGCGCAAGGTCATCCAGCATCACATGGATGCCGGTTTGTACCCTTACACCAAGCGCTACCTGGGCACCTTGCGCAATCACTTCTCCACCATCGGCGTGAATGGCCTGCACGAAATGCTGCGCAATTTCACCGATGACCAGCAAGGCCTGCACACCGAGCAAGGCCGTGAATTTGCCCTGAAACTGCTGGATCACGTGCGGGCCACGCTGCTGCGATTCCAGGAAGAAACCGGCCACCTCTACAACCTCGAAGCCACGCCCGCCGAAGGCACCACGTACCGCTTCGCCAAGGAAGACCTCAAGCGCTACCCGGACATCTTGCAGGCCGGCAGCCCGGTCGCACCGTACTACACCAACTCGTCGCAACTGCCGGTGGGCTTCACCGAAGACCCGTTCGAGGCCCTGGAGCTGCAAGACGAACTGCAATGCAAATACACCGGCGGCACCGTGTTGCACCTGTACATGGCCGAGCAGATTTCCTCCACGCAGGCCTGCAAGCAACTGGTGCGCAAGGCGCTGGGGCGTTTCCGCCTGCCGTACCTGACCATCACGCCGACCTTTTCCATCTGCCCTGTGCACGGCTACCTGGCCGGCGAACACGAGTTTTGCCCCAAATGCGACGAGGCCTTGCTGCTGCAACAGCAGTTGGCGGGCAGCGTCCACTGATCCGATCCATCGACCGCAAGGAGCTTCATCCATGAACGCATCACAAACCCTGCCACAGGCACAGCGTCAACGTTGCGAAGTCTGGACCCGAGTGATGGGTTATCACCGCCCGGTGGCGGCCTTCAACCCAGGCAAGCAGTCCGAGCATCGCGAGCGGGTGCATTTCACCGAACGCGCGGCCGGGCGTCCATGAGTCGAGTGCTACGGGTCGGGGGCATGGTGCCCCTGACCACCCTCGATTATCCGGGCCAACTGGCGTGCGTGCTGTTTTGCCAGGGCTGTGCCTGGCGTTGTCGTTATTGCCATAACCCGCAACTGATCCCGCCGCGCGGCAGCGAGGAGGTGGATTGGTGCCGGGTATTGGCATTCCTGCAACGCCGTCAGGATCTGCTCGACGCCGTGGTGTTCAGCGGCGGCGAGCCAACCTTGCAGGACGGCCTGGCACCGGCCATGGAGGAAGTGCGGCAGATGGGTTTTCGCATCGGCCTGCACAGCGCCGGCATCAAGCCGGCGGCCTTCGCCAAGGTGGTCGGGCTTGCCGACTGGGTGGGCTTCGACGTCAAGGCCTTGCCCGAAGATGCCCTCGACGTGACCCGGGTCGAAGGCAGCGGCGCCGCCAACTGGCGCAGCCTCGACCACCTGCTGGCCAGCGGCGTGGACTATGAATGTCGCACCACGGTGCACTGGCATCTGTTCGACCCCGAGCGCTTGCTGACCCTGGCCCAGCGCTTGCGCGAACGCGGTGTCACGCGTTTCGCCGTGCAACTGGTGCGCACCGCGCGGATGCTCGATCCCCATCTTTCCAGCGTCTCGGCACAAGCCTTGCAGCCTGAGCTGTGGGCCGCCATGCGCGAATTGTTCCCCTCGTTCGTCTTACGCAGTTGAGTGGGCGCGGGGATGAACGACCGATAGCGGCCCGGGATGACCGGGCCACACTTTTTTATGGTTTTCAAATGCGCTGCCAACCGGCAGGTAGTTGAACAGGGAGCATTTGATATGACCAGACTCACCACCGCCCAACGCATCGTGATCGGCTTTGCCATCGCGCCACTGGCCTTGATCGCCTTGGCGCTGTACGCCTTGAGCGACCTGGCGATGCTGCGCGACCAGGCCGAGCAGATCGTCAGGCAGGATTGGCCGAAGATCGACCCGATCATGGTGATCGCCACGGGGGTGCGCGACAACGCCAGGAACACGCGGGACTTGCTGATCGACAAGAACAACGCGCAAGTCCAGCAGTCCATCGACGCCACCCGGCAGCGGATTACCCAGGCCTTCGCCACGCTGGAACCGCTGTTCGATCAGCCTGAAGGCAAGGCCGCCTATGCCGAGTTGAAGAAGCGTCGCGAGGCCTATGTGGCGGCGTTCGTCCAGGTGCAGGCGTTGATCCGCCAGGGCGCGACGGACGAGGCGATGACGCAGCTCAAGCAAGGGGTGATTCCGGCGGAGCTTGAGGTGTACAAAAGCCTCGACGGGATGATGGCGATGCAGGGCAAGGTCTTTGTCGAGCGTGAGCAATTGGCCCAGGCGCGCTACAACGATGCGCGGCGCAACATGTTGGCGTTGGTGCTGGCTTGCCTGGCCCTGGTGACGACCGTGGCGATCCTGGTGACCCGCAGCGTGACCCGTCCCCTGGGCGGTGAACCCAATGACGCGGCGCGGGTGCTCAACCTCATCGCCCAGGGCGACCTGACGATCCGCGTGCCGGTGGGCGTCGGCGCCAATGACAGCGTGATGAGCAACATGCACGACATGCAGCAGAGCCTCAACAGCATGGTCCGGCACATTGCGGCCTCGGTGGATCGGGTGGCCAGCTCCTCCGAAGAGCTGAGCGCGGTGAGCAGCCAGACCAGCAGCACCTTGCAGTTGCAAGGGCATGAAATCGAACAGGCGGCCGCGGCGGTGAACCAGATGACCGCTGCGGTGGATGAAGTGGCGCGCAATGCGGTGAGCACCAGTGAAGCTTCGCGAGTGTCCGAGCAAACCGCCCAGCGCGGACGTGAACAGGTCCAGGAAACGGTGGCTTCCATTACCGCGCTGGCCGAAGGGGTGACGGACAGTTCCGGGCGAATCCAGCAATTGGCCGGACGGGTGCAGGACATCAGTTCGGTGCTGGACGTGATCCGCAGCATTGCCGAGCAGACCAATCTTCTGGCACTGAACGCCGCCATCGAAGCCGCCCGTGCCGGTGATGCCGGGCGTGGCTTTGCGGTGGTGGCCGATGAAGTCCGGGCGCTGGCTCATCGGACCCAGGATTCGACTCGGGAAATCGAGGGCATGATCGGTAACATCCGCCTGGACAGCGGGCACGCGGTGAGTTCCATGCAGAACAACAGCGAACTGGTGCAGGCCACGCTGATAGTGGCCCGGCGTTCCGGCGATGCCCTGGATGAAATTGCCCATTCGATCTCGCAGATCAATGAGCGCAACCTGATGATCGCCAGCGCCACGGAACAGCAGGCTTTGGTGGCCCGTGAGGTAGACCGCAACCTGGTGGGCATTCGCAACCTGTCCGAACAAGTCATGCTGGGCGCCCGGCATACCGATACCGCCGGCCAGGACCTGGCGCAGATGGCCGGGTCACTGCATGAGACGGTGGCGCGGTTCAAGGTGTAGGCGGGGCAATGTCGGAGCGTCAGCCCACAACCCCTTGTGGGAGCGGGCTTGCTCGCGAAAGCGGTGGGCCAGCTGATGGTGATGTTGGCTGTGCCGGCGCCTTCGCGAGCAGGCTCGCTCCCACAAGGATTTTGCGTCGAATCCGGATGCTGTGAACACCCGCAATCCCCCTGTGGGAGCGAGCCCGCTCGCGAAAGCGGAGGGTCAGCTTGTGGTGATGGTGGATGTGCCGACGTCTTCGCGAGCAGGCTCGCTCCCACAAGGATTTTGTATGGTGTCCGGTGTTGTGAACACCCGCAATCCCCCTGTGGGAGCGAGCTTGCTCGCGAAAGCGGTGGGCCAGCTTGTGGTGATGTTGGATGTGCCGGCGCCTTCGCGAGCAAGCTCGCTCCCACAAGGATTTTGCGTCGAATCCGGATGCTGTGAACACCCGCAATCCCCCTGTGGGAGCGAGCCTGCTCGCGAAAGCGGAGGGTCAGCTTGTGGTGATGGTGGATGTGCCGACGTCTTCGCGAGCAGGCTCGCTCCCACAAGGATTTTGTATGGGTGTCCGGTGTTGTGAACACCCGCAATCCCCCTGTGGGAGCGAGCTTGCTCGCGATAGCGGAGGGTCAGTTTGTGGTGATGTTGGATGTGCCGGCGCCTTCGCGAGCAAGCTCGCTCCCACAAGGATTTTGCGTCGAATCCGGATGCTGTGAATACCCGTAACCCCCTGTGGGAGCGAGCCCGCTCGCGAAAGCGGTGGGTCAGTTTGTGGTGATGTTGGCCTTGCCGGCGCCTTCGCGAGCAGGCTCGCTCCCACAAGGGTTTTGTGTCGAATGCGGATGCAGTGAGCACTCGCAATTCCTTGATCACCATCCCCAGAATTGCAACCACCAGCCATAACCCACCAGGCTACTGGCCAAGACCAGGCATGCCATGGCTGACAGGCGTTGCGTCGGTGATCCTCCCGTTTGCTGCAGGCGTTTGCAGCCCAGCCACAGACTCCAGGCTATCGCCGCTACCAACAACCCGGCGCGTGCCGGTTGTACCCATTCCAGCAGCAGTCCTTCATAGCGCAGCAGTTTGACCGTGGTGGCCGACAGGCCGAGGAACAACCCCGCACCGCCAAGGGGCGTCAGGGTGATGGCTAAGGGCCAATATTGTGCGCTATCCCCCGAGAGACGTGCCGCCAGGCGCATCAGCAGCATCAGCGAAGTGCCGATCAGCAGCGCACTCATGCCCAGGTACGCGACGATGCAAAAACCGTCGAGCCAACTGAAACTGTCATTGAGTTGCGGATAGTGCGTCAACAGCCACCAGGGCGCATTGTCCTGGAGTGCCCAGAGCCAATCATGACTGACCAGCCATTGCGCCAGGCTTTGCTTTAGGGCGATGAACCAGGGGCTGACGGTCCACTGGAAGGCGCCCATGGCCAGGCCGATGACACCGAACAACAGCAGGCGAACATCCCAGGGCGAGAGGGTGTCAGCCGTCGAGTGCAGGATTTCCTCGCTGCTGGAGCGGGCAATCAGCCGCACCGCATCTCGCTGGCCGCTGCAGCGCCCACAGGCGTGGCAATCGGCGGCGCCGCGCATACGGCGGATGTCCAGCAAGGGCGCGCAGTTGGGAGGAGGGCGCCGCGGTGCGGGGTTTTCCAGCCAGCGTCGTTCGTCCACTTGAAAGTGCACCGGTGCCAAGCGAGCGAGCAGGGAAAAGACGCCGCTGACCGGGCACAGGTAACGGCACCACACCCGCTTGCCCCGGGCGAACAACAGGCCGACGATCACCGCGGCGACGGTCGAGCCGCCCAGGATCAGTAACGCAGCCTGGGCGTAGTCATAGACGCTGATCAGTTGACCGTAGAGGGTGGTCAGGCAGAACGCCAAGGTCGGCCAGCCAGCCCAGCGCAATCCACGCGGTACCCCCAGGCCCTTGCCGTACTGGCTGGCCCATTCGCTCAAGGCGCCTTCCGGGCACAGCACGCCACACCAGAGCCGCCCGAACAACACGATCGACAGCAACACGAACGGCCACCACAGGCCCCAGAAAAGAAATTGCGCCAGCAGCGTGAGATTGTCGAACAGGCGTGCCTGGCCGCTGGGCAATGGCAGCAGGGCCGGCACCACCAGCAGCACCGCATAGAACAGCACCACCGCCCATTGCACGGCACGAATGGTTGCACCGTGGCGCCGCATGCCGTCGCCCAGGCGTTGGAGCCACGGGTTCAGGTCGGGCATGGCAGGTTTTCCGCCTTGCGCGGCCGCAGCCAGCCCGCGACGACGCCCCAATAGCCCAGCCACACCAGCAGCGTCATCGCACTCGGGCTGGCCCGATAACCGGTGAAATCGGCCAGGAACCCACCGAAACCATGGCCGTCGTCGAGTAACGCGCTGCTGTCCCACAGCGCGTCGCCAATGCCGCGATACACCGCCTCAGGCCAATCCATCGCGAGCAGTTGCCCGCTGACCCGCTCGATACCGCTGACCAGCAACGCCGCCCCCAACAGCAGCAGGATCGCCTCGCTGATGGCAAAGAAACGCGGCCACGAGATGAACCGGCGACTGCTGTGCAGCAAGGAAACGGTCAGCAGCGACAGCGCCAGCCCAGCCAGCGCGCCGACGGCGAACAAACCCAGTTGTGGCCCTTGCAGGCGCGCGCCAGCGCCATACAGGAACACCACGGTTTCACTGCCTTCGCGGCTGACCGCCAGCAGCGCCAGGAGCAACAACCCCAGGCCGCCCTGACGGCTCAGACGCTGGTCGGCGTGGCGTGTCAGGTCCTGCTTGAGCGTCCTCGCGTTTCGGTGCATCCAGCCGACCATCTGCACGATCAGCAGGCTGGCGACCAGCGCCAACGACGCCTGGAACCATTCATTGGCCGTCCCGCTCATGGCCTCGCCGGCCAGCAGGATCAGGCCGGCCAGCACGCCCGAAAGCAACAGGCCCAGCGCCGCGCCGGTCCATACATAGCGCAACAGCTGGCTGGCCTGGTGTTGTCGGCTGACCCAGGCTTGGAGAATCCCGATCACCAACAACGCCTCGACGCTTTCGCGCCAGACAATAAACATCGATTGAGTCATGCAAACGCCTCCTGCTGACCGATTACTGGGCGAGAATCCCGCCCTCGGGCAGTTGCGGATTGAATTCGTCGAAAAACGGATAATGCCCGGGACGCAGCGGGTGGATAACCACGAAGGTGGTGACGCCGGGCGAGAGCACTTTCTCGACGCGCAAAGGCGTGCTCTCGAACTCCGCCGGGCCCTGGCCGATGTTCTTCAGCACGATCTTGAACCGTTGCCCGGCCGGCACTTGCAGTTGCGCCGGCGTGAAATGCCCGTCGCGTATGCTCAGCTCGTAGGTCGGCAGTTCGGCATGGGCGATCGAGGGCAGCAGCAGACCGGCCAGCGCCAGCCAGGCCAGGCATGACGGCCAGGATCGGCGACTCATGCTCAGTACCCGCCTTTTTTACCGATCCCGGCGTAGACGAATTCGTAATGCAGTTCGCAACGTTCGAACCATGGCGCCACGCCGGTTTCCTTGTCGGTATGACGACCGAGGGAGCCATGGCCACCGGGCGGCAGGAGGGTGAAGGTCAGTTGATATTTGCCAGGGCCGAGCAGCTTGACGTTGTCGCCGTAGTGCGGCCCGTCGTTGGCGACCATGGCGTGGAAGTCACCCTTGAGCTCGGTGTCGTTGCCTTGTTTCTTCAGTTGGAACGACACATTGAGGTAAGGCACGAAACTGCCTTCCTGAAAGCCTTGCTGGTTGTCTGCAGTGGCGCGGATGTCCGCTTCCAGGTGCACGTCGGAATCGGCCGTGGGCCGCATCATCCCGGCTGGAGCCATTTCAATCGGCTGCAAATACACCGCGCCGACCTCCAGCCCCGGGCACAGTTGCGGTTCGCCGATGGGGTATTCCTTGGCCTGGGCCAGCGGCGCGAGAAACAGCAGGGCGAGAGGCAGAGTGGCAAGTGTGCGCATGATGACTTCCTGGTTGGCTAAATGATGGCGCCGAGTCTAGGAAGCTTTGCTGCGAATAATAATGATTCTTGTCAATTTTTAGCGCGAAACTTCTAACGGCGAATGCCGGCTCATTCCCACGTGGTTGTTCTTGATCAGGATCAAGGGGCAAGGCGCCCCGACGCGGTAGGGTACGGGTACACCCATCAGTTATACGGGGTCGTCATGGCAAAGCCCTTTCCCATCAGTCCCAAACATCCCGAGCGCATTTGCTGGGGGTGTGATCGTTACTGTCCGACCAGTGCGCTGGCCTGTGGCAACGGCGCCGATCGCACGATGCACCCGGCAGAGATGATCGGCGAGGATTGGTACATGCATGGCGATTGGGGGTTGGAACTGCTCGACATTACCGCCAAGGTCATCGATCCAAGCGCCACTTACCCGAAGGAATAAGGGTAAACCGGTGGCGAGGGGATTTATCCCCGCTCGGTTGCGCAGCGACCGCAAAATCTTGGGGCCGCTGCGCAGCCCAGCGGGAGCAAGCTCCCTCGCCACAATGGATCACACGCGCCTTAAAGCTTCGGCAACTGCCCGATCCGCCCCATCATCTCGGTCACGATCTGCAAGTCCAACAGGAACTGCTCGACCGTCTTGAACTCGTTGTCGTTGTGGCCGGTGTACTTGACGTCGGGCATGGCCAGGCCGAATTGCACGCCGTTGGGCAAGTCATGAACCGACGTGGCGCCGGCAGAGGTGCCGTATTTGTGTTCCATGCCCAGGTTTTCACTCGCCACCGCCAACAGTGCCTTGACCCATTCACCCTCAGGGTTGCGGTACATCGGCTCATCAATGGAATAATCGAAGGCTACGTCGACCTGGGATTTCTTGCTCCAGGCGGCCAGTTTGTCGGCGATGTCAGTCTTGAGGGCTGCGGTGGTCTTGCCCACCGGCACCCGCAGGTTGACCGCCAGCTTGAAGGTCTTCTCATCCATGCCGACGTAGGTCAGGGACGCGGTCAGCGGGCCCATGAAGGCATCGGAAAAGCCGATTCCCAGTTTGCTACCCAGATAGTCCAGGCCCCAGTTGTCAGCGGCATAGCGGGCAGCGTCGGTGATGTGGTTGTGTTTGAGCGCGACCTTGCCATCCAGGCTGTTGATGAAGTCCAGCATCCTCGCCACCGGGTTGACGCCTGACTCGGGCTCGGAGGAGTGGGCGGACACGCCGGTGAAGGTCAGTTGAACGTCCTTGCCGACGACTTGGCTGGCCACCTCGAAGTTACCGCCATTGCGCTTGGCATAGTCGGTACCGGCCTTGAGCAGGCTGGTAGCCAGTTCGGCGGGCTTGTCGCTGGCGAAGGTGGCAACGGACGTCGACGGAATCTGATTGGTCGCCAGGCCGCCCGTCAGCGCGGTAATTTCTGCCCCCTTGCCCTGCGCGGTGCGCCGGGTGAAGTTCGCCATGACGGTGCCATAGCCTTTCTCGGCAATCACCACAGGGTAGCCGCCATCCAGCGCCAGGTTGTAGTTGGGCGTCGGGTTGCGTTCGAAATAATAGGGAATGGCGTCGCCAGTGGTTTCCTCGGTGGTGTCGACCAACAGCTTGAAGTTGCGCGCCAGCGGCAGTTTCTCTTCCTTGATGATTTTCATGGCATAGAGCGCGACCACGATGCCGTTCTTGTCGTCCTCGGTACCGCGGCCATACATGCGGTCGCCCACCAGGGTGACCTTGAACGGGTCGAGGCGGGTGCCATCTTTCAACACCCAGTTTTCCGGCGTTACCGGCACCACGTCGGCATGGGCGTGGATGCCGACGACTTCGTCGCCGCTGCCTTCGAGGGAAATTTCGTAGACGCGGTTGTCGATGTTGCGGAAGTTGAGGTTGAACGCCTCGGCCAGGCTTTTGATCTTGTCGGCGATCTTGAGGAATTCCAGGTTCTCGTGCTGGGCAACGCCGTCCTTGCGAAAGGTCGGGATGGCGACCAGTTCCTTCAGCGTCTCGGTGGCCGCTTGGCCGTATTTCACCCGGGCATAGAGGCCCAGCAGGCGATGGATTTCATTCTGCTGTTCAGCTGAAAGGGTTTTGTTGCCCTGGAAGGCGTTGATGGCCGGGCCGAGGTTGGCGGTTTTGGCGAGGTCGCTTTTGGCCACCTCTGCCAGGAACTGCCTGAAATCGGTGATGGAGGTGTTGGAGAAGGTTTTGACGATGATCGCGCCCTGTTGGGCGGAGATGTTGGCGAACGCTGGTGTGGTGATCGAAGCGAGGCTGGACAACAGCAGGGTGGTCACGGCCAAGTGTTTGAGCGAGAAGTCCATTGCTGGGCATTCCTTTGCAGGCGGTAGGAGGGAAATGTCTGATTTGATGACACAAACATTTACAACCTAACAGGCGCGCGCGGGGCAGGGGAGTCTTGCGGGGGAATCTGTCGCACAGTGAAGTAAAAACGGCGCAGAAATGAAAAATGGCGCAGGGCCATCAAACACCTGATTGCAAGCAGGCCCACCGCTATCGCGAGCAAGCTCGCTCCCACAGAAGATCGGTGGCGGACACAAGTGCTGTGAACACCCGCAACCCACTGTGGGAGCGAGCTTGCTCGCGATGACGGCGATACATTCAACATCAATGCAAGCACGCCCACCGCTATTGCGAACAAGCTCGCTCCCTCAGGTGCGCATTGCTCAATGCGGTGCGCGGGGAATCGTCTTGAGCAAGTCTTCAGGGCTGATGTGGCCGACCACGGGCTGCGCCGTGCTGCCGGGCAATGGCAGGTCGAGGATGTGGCCCTTGATCTTGCCCACCACATGCATCTCGCAGGGTTTGCAATCGAACTTCAGCGTCAGCACTTCATCGCCGTGTATCAGCTGCATCGGCGCCACCTTGGTGCGCACGCCGGTGACGCCCTTGGCCTGCTTGGGGCAGAGGTTGAACGAGAAGCGCAGGCAGTGCTTGGTGATCATCACCGGCACTTCACCGGTTTCCTCGTGGGCCTCGAACGCCGCGTCGATCAGCTTGACGCCGTGGCGATGGTAGAAGTCCCGGGCCTTCTGGTTGTAGACGTTGGCCAGGAACGACAGGTGCGACTCCGGGTACACCGGCGGCGGGTTGGTCTCGGCCTTGCGGCCACCGCGTGGGTGGGCGTTGAGGCGGGCGGCGGTCAGGGCTTCGATGGCTTCGCGGCGCAAGGCCTTGAGCTGCGAGTTGGGGACGAAGAACGCCTGGGGCGCATCCAGCTCGATCGCGGTGGCGTGGTATTCGGTGGTGCCCAGTTGGCCGAGCAGGTCGTGCAATTGCTCCAGGGCCTGTTCCGGCTTGTTGGCCTGGCCGAACGGTCCGTCCAGGGCAACGCTGGCGCTGATGCCTTCCTCGCTGGTAGCGGTCAGTTCCAGGCGCGCTTCGCGCAGGCGTGCCACCCAGGCCAGGCCGACGCGGCGTTCGGAGGAAGTCTTGAGCAACGCCTGCTGCCAGTTGTGGTCCAGGTTGCGGCTCAACGGGTGGTTGGGGCGCAATTGATACATGCCGGCCGGCATCTCGTTGGGTTCGACGCGGTAGCGGTAGCGCTTCTGGCCGTCTTCTTCGAATTCACCCTTGGGCTCGGCGATGTTGGCGCGGAAACCGACGACTTCGCGCTTGACCAGCACGTTGAGGCCATCGCCGTTGGACAGCGGATCGAAGGTCACCACTTGCAGGTCGCGCTTGCCGACTTTTTCCACCACGCCCACCGGCACGCCGGTAAAGGTCGGCGAATCGAAGGCGCCAATGTCGATCTTGCGTTCGCTGACGAAATAGTCGGTGCTGCCACGGTGGAAGGTCTTGTCCGGGTCGGGGACGAAGAAGTGCGCGGTGCGGCCGCTGGACGCGCGGGCCAGGTCCGGACGGTCTTCGAGGACATCGTCCAGGCGCTGGCGGTAATAGGCGGTGATGTTCTTCACATAGCCCATGTCCTTGTAGCGGCCTTCGATCTTGAACGAACGCACGCCGGCCTCGACCAGGGCGCGGATGTTGGCGCTCTGGTTGTTGTCTTTCATCGACAGCAGGTGTTTTTCGTAGGCGACCACCCGGCCCTGGTCGTCCTTGAGGGTGTAGGGCAGGCGACAGGCCTGGGAACAGTCGCCACGGTTGGCGCTGCGGCCGTTCTGGGCGTGGGAGATGTTGCACTGGCCGGAAAACGCCACGCACAGCGCGCCGTGGATAAAGAACTCGATGGCCGCGTCGGTCTCATCGGCGATGGCGCGGATTTCCTGCAGGTTCAGCTCGCGGGCCAAGACCAGTTGCGAGAAGCCGGCCTGGTCGAGGAACTTGGCCCGGGCCAGGGTACGGATGTCGGTCTGGGTGCTGGCGTGCAGTTCGATGGGCGGAATATCCAGCTCCATCACCCCCAGGTCCTGGACGATCAGCGCATCGACGCCGGCATCGTACAACTGGTGGATCAGTTGGCGGGCCGGCTCCAGCTCGTTGTCGTGCAAAATGGTGTTGATGGTCGTGAACACCCGGGCGTGGTAGCGATGGGCGAACTCCACCAGCCGGGCAATATCGCCCACTTCGTTGCAAGCGTTGTGACGCGCGCCGAAACTCGGGCCACCGATGTACACGGCGTCGGCGCCATGCAGGATGGCCTCGCGGGCGATGGTCACGTCGCGGGCGGGGCTGAGCAATTCCAGATGATGTTTGGGCAAGGACATTTGTTTTTAGTCAGGCTGGTCACGGTCGAAGCAAGCATTGTAGCCGGCAGGCGCCTTGCAGGCACCTGTGGACTTGGTTTTGCACGCCCCTGACCGATACGCGGCGGTCCCGCAGGGGTCACCCAGACGTCGAACCGGCGCTGCACCAACGGTTGCGCCCGGTGTTCTTGGCCAGGTACAAGAAGGCGTCCGCCGCCTTGATCAGCATGGCCGGGGTGACGTCCTCGCCGCTCGGCTGGCTGGTGGTGATGCCCGCGCTGATGGTCACGATGCCCAAGGGATGATCGCCATGTTCAATGCTCAGGGCCCTGAGGGCTTCGAGGATTTGCTGCGTGACCTTGGCGGCACCGGTGCTGTCGGTGTTGGGCAGCAACACGGTGAACTCTTCACCGCCATAGCGGACCGCCAGGTCGCCCGGCCTTTTGATGGTCTGCCTGACCGCGGCGGCAATCGCGCGCAGGCAATCGTCGCCGGCAGCGTGGCCGTATCTGTCGTTGAAGCGCTTGAAGTAATCGACATCGAGCATGATCAGCGCCAGTGAAGAACCGTGACGCTTGGCCAGGCGAATCTCGTCGGCCAAGGCGATGTCCAGCCGCCTGCGGTTGCCCAGCCCGGTCAGGCTGTCGGTCAGCGCCATGTCGCGCATGGTCTGGTGGGCGCTGCGAATCTGCTTTTCCATGGTCATCCGGTGGCGCAACTGGCTCAGCACGATGAGCCCGAAGCCGACGAGGATCACGATCAGGAAAATCAGCACCAAGCTGGTCTTGAACAGGTCGCGACGCCAGGGGGCGATGATGGAATCGCGCGACAACCCGGCTTCTACCACCAGCGGGTAGGTGGTCAGGGCCCGATAGCCATACAGCCGCTCGGTGTCGTCGACCACGGCCCTGGCCTCGGCGGTGCCCTGGTTCGAGGTGGGCAGGTAGCTCCGGAAGATCACGCTGTTGACCAGGCTCTTGCCGATCACCGACTCGACGAAGGGGCGCCGTACCAGGATGGTCCCGCTGCGTGTGGCCAGGACCAGCGCACCCTTGTCGTCGATCTTGAAGTCGCCGTAGTAGTCGACGAAATAGCTGACCTTGACCGTTCCGAGCAGCACACCGGCGAACGAACCGTCGGGATTGTTCAAGCGACGGGACACAGGAATGATCAGGTCGTGGGTGGATCGGCTCTTGATCACTTCGCCGATGCGCACGCCCCGGTCTTCGTGGGTGCGGTGGTATTGGAAGTAGTCGCGGTCGGCGTTGTTCGCCGTTTCCGGGATGACTTCCTTGTCCGTCACCAGCCATTGGCCGTCCGGGCCATAGATAAACAACCCGTGCAGTTGCGGCATGATGGCGGCCTGTTGCACCAATAGCTTATGGATGCGTGCAACGTCCATGTTCTGCAGGCCATCGCCTTCCACCCGCTCACTGAGGGCGGCGGTGACCACATCCACTTGTCGAATGGTATCTTCGGCGTGCTGGGCCGTCGCCCGTGCCAGGTTCGTCACCGAATCCCGGGCGGCCGAAAAAGCCGCGCGGTAATCGCGCCAGGTGCGCCAGCCTTCGACGGCCAGAAACGCGATGATGACCACCAGCATGAAACTCACGGTCAGTCGCAATGCCGCTCCTGCCCGTGTGCTCTGGGGAGAAAAGGCCTCATCAGGGTTTTCAATCTTTGGCTCTGGCCGTTTGCGTCCGAGCATCAACATTTCCTTTTACGACGGGTCTGCGCACTATTGATGCGCAGCCTATCCTATTTGATTTCAGCACGTTAGCTCGCTGCGACGAGGCGGCTATAACCGGCGGTACACGTTTGGGGAGAAAGGTTTCATGAAAGTTGGCGTCATTTCCGACACCCACGGTCTGCTGCGCCCTGAGGCGCTGGCAGCCTTGCAGGGGTGTGAGCGGATCATCCATGCCGGTGACATCGGCAGCCCGGAGATCCTGGATCAATTGGCGTCGATTGCGCCATTGCACGTGGTGCGCGGCAATAACGACCTGCACGCCGATTGGGCAGAACACCTTGCCGATTGCTTGCAATTCGACCTGGGCGGATGGCAGGTACTACTGGTCCATGACATCAGGGACGTGCCCGCGTCGCTTGACTCCAGCGTAAGACTGGTGATCACCGGCCACTCCCATAAACCATCGATCGAATGGCGTGGCGAGCGCCTCTATCTCAACCCCGGCAGCGCCGGCCGCCGACGGTTCAAGCTACCGGTGACGCTGGCGCTGCTCGCGGTGAGTGACCAGGTGATCGAGCCGCGGATCGTGTCATTGCTCCCATGATGAACACGGTTGGCTTGAGATACGTATCGGCGCGGACCACCAAGCGATGCCTTCTCAAAAAGCTGTACAAATATAAATTCTTGTACAATTATCAGGGCTCCCTTGATAAACGGGTAACGCCCTCATGGCCCAGTCGTTCGCGCTCAGGAAAAGCCTGGTCGCCATAGCGCTTTGCATGTCTACGCTTTATTGCACTCAAGCCTTGTCGGACTGGCGCGGCGTATTGCCAGGCGCGCGCCTGGTCGGGCAAGCCGATTTCCAGTGGTATGGGTTCGATATCTATCAGGCCAGGCTCTGGAGTGCGGCCGCTGCGCCAAGCCTGGAAACGGCGTTTGCCCTGGAGCTCAATTACCGACGCGCCATCGACAAAGAGTCTTTGGTCGAAACGAGCCTGAAGGAAATGCAGCGTCTCAACGCTGTGCCCCTGGACGCCAAGCGCCGGGACGAGTGGGCCGCTCAAATGCGCCGTGCCTTTATTGATGTGAAACCCGGAAGTCGTATCACCGGCCTGTACCTGCCGGGGCAGGGTTGTCGTTTCTATGTGGGTGAGAAACTGTCTCTGGCGGTCACGGACCCCTTATTCGCCCGGGCATTTTTTGCCATCTGGCTTGATCCTGGTACCCGAGAGCCTGAGCTTAGAAATCAATTACTTGGGATACACACTTCAAGTGAGGGGAGAGAGAATCAATGAGGCATTTTTTGATGGCGTTGCTGCTGGTACTGGGCCTGACCGGTTGCGGGAATGTGAACGTCGAACGTTATGCCGACCAGCAACCCCGACTGGATCTGGAGCGCTTCTTCAGCCAGCCCGTCAAGGCCTGGGGGATCTATCAAAAGCGCTCGGGCGAAGTGATCAAGCGCTTTGAGGTGGACATTTCCAGCCGTCACGAGGGAGAGCACCTGATCCTCGATGAGCGCTTCCTCTACAGCGACGGCAGCCGTCAGCGACGGGTCTGGACGCTGACGCCCGACGGCCCGGGCCTGTGGCGTGGTCGCGCTGACGATGTGATCGGCCAGGCGCGCGGAGAAGTGGCCGGCAATGCCCTGCGCTGGCGTTATCGGTTGAACCTGCCGGTCGATGGCTCGACCTACGAGGTGGAGTTTGATGACTGGATGTACCTGATGGATGAGGACACGCTGATCAACCGCTCCAGCATGAGCAAGCTGGGTGTCGAATTGGGGCAGGTGACCCTGTTTTTCCGTCGTCAGGCCGTGAGTTCGCCATGAACTTGCAGGCGCTTACGGACTTGGCCATTGACGGGCGGATCCATGAACTGGAGTTGTTGTCGCTGGAGGGTGGCTTCTACGTGCTGCGCGCCCGACTGGACGGCGGCCTGCGTACGTTGCTCGATGAGTCTGGAAAGACTTTGCATATCCGTTCCACCACCCATTTGCGTGAGCTGCTGCGTTTCGTCCCGCGGCTGCCCTGCACGTTGGTGCAACACGTTGTCCATGATGAGATGTGCGGCCAGCGGGAGGGGGCGATCGAGCCGCTGCGCATGCCGCTTTTCCTCGACGAACCCTGGTAGCGACGACGTTCCGGGCGCAGTCCAGCTCAGTTCGGTTCGGCCAGGCGCAACGCCAGGGGTAGCCATAATGCCCAGAGCGGTGCCAGGAACAGGGCAGTGCCAACGACTCCCAGTGGCAAGGCGACGCCCGCCAGCGGCGCTCCCACGCAATAGGCCAGCGGGCCGCCGACCAAACCGAGCAATACACCACGCGATACCGGCCGCATGGCCCAGGCCAGGCTATGACGCAAGCCTGTGGCAAACACCAGCCAGAGCAGCGCCAGCCAGAGCGGCAGTGGGGTTTGCTTGAAGATGAACAAGCCTTGCGCGCCCAGGCTCCAGTCCAGCAGCATGCCACTGAGCCCGACACGCATCACTGCAAACAGCTCTGCCCGGGGAGCAGGACACAGCCACAGGTGGACCAGCAAGCCGATGACCACCAGCAACAGCCACCACGGCTCCTGAGCCCCGAGCACACAGCCCCACCAACCCAGTTGCAACCAGAGGGCATTGACGATCAGGCCAGTGCGGCTCATCACGTATCCTGGTACTCCAGCAGGGCGGGTCGACGGGCGCCGGGCCCGGCGAAGAGCAGTTGGGCCACGCCGATGGCACGCTCGATGAACCCGCCTTCGCAGTAGCACAGGTAGAACTCCCACAGGCGCTGGAAGGTTTCGTCGTAGCCCAACTGCGCCAGCGCCTGGTGCGATTGGCGAAAGTTGTCGTGCCAGTGCCGCAGCGTGCGGGCGTAGTGCGCCCCGAAATCCTCGAGATGCAAGAGGTTGAGCGGCGTCTGGGTGCTGGCAATGTTCAACAGGACCGACAGTGACGGTAACGCGCCACCGGGAAACACATGGCGCTGGATAAAGTCCACCGAGCGTCGGGCCTGCTCGTAACGCTGGTCGCGGATGGTGATCGATTGCAGCAGCATCAGCCCGTCATCCTTGAGCAGCGCGGCGCAGCGTCGGAAGTACTCGGGCAGATAGCGATGCCCGACGGCTTCGATCATTTCAATGGACACCAGCTTGTCGTAGCGCCCTTGCAAGTCACGGTAGTCCTTACGCAACACTTGAACCTGCTGTTGCAAGCCCAATTCTTCGACACGTCGACAGGTGTGGGTGTATTGCTCCAGGGACAGCGTGGTGGTGGTCACCTGGCAGCCATAATGGCTGGCTGCATAAATGGCGAGGCTGCCCCAGCCCGTGCCGATCTCTAGCAAATGGTCGCCGGGGCGCAGGTCGAGTTTGCGGCAGATACGGGCGAGCTTGTTGAGCTGGGCCTCTTCCAGGCTCTGTTCCGGGCTTTCGAACAGGGCGGCTGAATACATCATGGTGGGGTCGAGCAGGCGCTCGAACAGCGCATTGCCCAGGTCGTAATGGGCAATGATATTGCGCCGCGAACCCCGTCGACTGTTGCGGTTGAGCCAGTGCAGCCAGCGCAACAGCGGGCGGCCGAGGCGTGCCAGGCCGCTGTCCATGGCATCGAGCACATCCAGGTTGGCAACGAACAGGCGCGTCACAGCCGTCAGGTCGCTGCTGCGCCAATAGCCGTGGACATAAGCCTCGCCAGCGCCGATGGAACCGTTGCAGGCAATCATGCCCCAGGCAGCGTCGTCGAGGATCTCGACCTCGGCCATCAAGGGGCTGCCCAGGTCGCCGAAGCTCAATGGCTCGCCATTGAGTAGCAGCCGCAGGTGGCCGTGACGCAGGCGGCGCAACTGACCCAGCACGGCTTGCTTGAAAAAGCCTCCGTTAGAGAGGTCGCAACTACCAGCCTTGGTAGCGCTCAGGGTCGGTTCGGGCATGATCGGGATCCTTGTGGGCGGTTTGACCCAGGCTCAGGCCGTCTTCGCTGGCCTGGTGGGCGTAGAGGGGCGTGCGTTTGAAAAGCAGGCGCAGGGCCTGCCAGTAAATGGCGCTTACGGTGCGCAGGCTCATCCAGGGGAAGGCCAGGACATGTCGGCGCAGCGAGGAGGCGTCGAGGGGTTGGCGCTTGAGCGCCAGGTCGGCCTCGAACACCTTGTGGCCGTCGCGCCAGTTCTCCATGCGTATGCGGATGTGCGTGTCCTGGACCAGGAACCCCATGTGATAGTCCATATCCCGGGGCAGGAACGGCGATACGTGAAACGCCTTGGCCACCCTGAAGGCACAGGGCTCGCCAGCAGGCACCGGCAACACATAGTGATAACGCTCGCGCCATGGGGTGTTGCGCACTTCACAGAGGATCGCCGCCAGGCGCCCATTGGCTTCATGGCAGAAATAGAAACTCACCGGGTTGAACGACAGGCCCCAGCTGCGCGGTTGGGTCAGCAGGTGAATCGCTCCTTGGGGAGCGGCACCCAGGGCTTCGTCGAGGACCTGGCGCACGGCATCGACCAAGGGAACCCCACGGCGGGTGTGCGATGGCAGGTAGTCGCGCTCGCGCCAGCACAGGGGGGCCCAGGTCCAGGGCCGCAGCAGGCGCGACAACCCCAGCATGTGTTCCTGTTCGGCGAGGTCCAGGTAAAGCATGCCGATCCGATAGCGGAAGGCGTGGATTTGCGGCGTATGGCGCCGATGATCGATCCAGCCGCGACACACACTGCTGTTCAAAGCTGTTCTCCGAAATGCTTGGCCACGTCGAGCGCACTGACCACGCCATCCTCATGGAAGCCGTTGGCCCAGTAGGCGCCGCAGAAATAGCTGTGCTGATGCCCTTGCAGATCACTTTGACGGGCCTGGGCGGCAATGGCGGCGAGGCTGTACTGAGGGTGCGCATAATCGAAGCGCGCAAGCACCTTGGCCGGGTCGACCACGTCGCCCTGGTTGAGGCTTACGCAGAAGGTCACCGGGGCGTCCAGGCCCTGGAGCAGGTTCATGTTGTAGGTCACCGCGGCAGGTGCTTGCGCAGGGCCGCCGAGGCGATAGTTCCAGCTCGCCCAGGCCTTGGGGCGCCGGGGAAGCAGGCGAGTGTCGGTGTGCAGCAGCACTTCATTGCTGGCGTAGGCCAGGGCGCCGAGTACTTCACGCTCTGCCATGCTGGGCGCCTCGAGCAGGGCGAGGGCCTGGTCGCTGTGGCAGGCGAACACCACCTTGTCGAAGTGCTCGGTGCCGGCGCTGCTGATCACGCTTACCCCGGCAGCGTTGCGACTCACACGCTGCACGGCACAGTCGAGCCGGATGTGTTCGCGAAAGGATGCACACAAAGGCTCGATGTAACCGCGTGAGCCGCCCGCGATCACTCGCCACTGGGGGCGCTGATTGACCGACATGAGGCCGTGGTTGTGGCAAAAGCGCACAAAGAACTCAAGCGGGAAGTCCAGCATCCCGGCGGGGGACATCGACCAGATTGCTGCGCCCATGGGGACGATGTAGTGATCGATGAAACGCTGGCTATACCCTTGGCTGTGCAGGTAGTCGCCGAGCCGGGCGCTGCGGTCGATGCGCTGCGCCTGCAGGTCGGCGGTGGCCTGCCGATTGAACCTGAGTATGTCCCACAGCATGCCCCAGAACCGGGGCGAAAACAGATTGCGGCGACGGGCGAACAGGCTGCGCAGGGTGTGCCCCTTATACTCCTGGCCGGTGGCCGGATCATGCACCGAGAAGCTCATTTCAGTGGGGCGAGACGCGACGCCCAACTGGTCCAGCAGACGGATGAAATTCGGGTAGGTCCAGTCGTTGTACACAATGAAGCCGGTGTCTACGCCATAGCGCTGCCCCTGCCAATCGACATCCACGGTATGGGTGTGGCCACCGATCCTGTCGTCGGCCTCGAACAGGGTAATCGGGTGCCTGCGGGCCAACAGGTAAGCACATGTCAGCCCGGAAATGCCGCTGCCGATGATCGCGATGCGCATGCTTCAAGACTCCTTGGAGGGGCGTGCCAGGCGTTGGCCAAGAGCCAGCCGCCAGCGGGCGGGCAAATGCCCGAGCAAGCGCAGGACCAGCGTGAAGGACCATGGAAACGCAATGCCCAGCGGGCGCGCCGGCAGGCGTTGCGCGATATGGCGGGCGGCTCGTTGCGCCGACCAGCGCATGGGCATGGGAAAGTCGTTGCGTTGGGTCAGTGGCGTGTCGACGAAGCCTGGGCTGACCAAGGTGACATCGATACCCTCGGCGGCCAGGTCGATGCGCAAGGATTCGATCAGATAACGCAACGCGGCTTTGGATGCACCGTAGGCGCCGGCGCGAGGCAGGGCCAGCCAGGTGACCGCGCTGCTCACCGCCACCAGGTGTGGACGCTGGCCCCGGCGCAGCAAGGGCAGGGCGGCCTCCAGGCAATGGCAAGTCCCCAGCAGGTTGGTGTTGATGAGCCGTTCGACCAGGCGGGTGTCGAAGTGCCCCGGCTCCAGGTATTCGCAGGTGCCTGCATTGAGGATCACCAGGTCGAGCGCCCCCCAATGCAGGTCAATCTGTTGGCAGATCATGGCGACCTGAAGCGGGTCGGTCAGGTCGCCCGGTAGCACCAATATCCGGTCTGGATAGCGTGTAGCCAACGTCTCCAGGGGTTGCGTCCGGCGCGCACTCACAGCCAGTTGATGCCCCTGTTCCAGAAGCACAGCCGCCAATGCCGCGCCAATGCCGCTGCTGGCGCCGGTCAGCCAGACACGGCTCATGCCAGCCTCCGCTTGAGCCAGCGAATCACCGATCCAAGTAGCGGTAGATGTTCGTAGAGCAGGGCGCCTGCGTCGAAAAAGTCTTGATGCAGGTAGACGCGATCATTCCAGCGCAGGTAGCTGCAGCCATGCAGCGCGATGGGGGCTCCTTGCGCCAGGCGAGGATGGCTGAAGTGCAGGGTCCAGCGCAGGTAGCCCTCGCCGGGACCGACTTCATCGAAGGCGTGGAAGTCATAACGCAGGTTGCTGACGTTGGCGTACAGCTGGGCAAAGTAAGTGCGCAGGGCCGGCAGGCCTTCGACCCGGTGCAGAGGGTCTTGGAACTGTATGTCGGCGCTGTAGAGCTCATCGAGTTCAGCCAGGCGACTGGCGTCCAGCTCGGCGAAAGCGTGGGCGAAACGCTGGAGGTAGACGGACATGCAATAGGCTCCGATTGTTGTACAGGAAATGATCTCTGTACAAGTTTTCAGAAGCCTACTGCAGGCCTTGTACAAATTAAAGGTTTTTGTACAAGTAATTTCACTATTTTGTACGAGCCCAAGCGAGGCGCGCACAGAAAGCCAGCCATAGCGGCTGAGCACCACCTTCCACGGCCAGAAAAAACTTCGATACCCAGGCCAGTCGCTCCCCAGTTTTTTCCTTGCCAGCAACGATAAAAACCCTCGTTTCGCAAATCTCCCCCCGCCAACACAATCGCCTCGACACCTGATCTCGATAGCTGCAAGCGCAGAACAATAAAAAATCAGAACCCGAGGCGGCGCTAGGCCGGCCTGAACCAAACCTACTGCCGGAAGTGCACAGACATGCTCGTTGAAACCCTACGCATCGATACGCTTGTTATAGGCGCCGGCCAGGCCGGCATCGCCATGAGTGAGCACCTGAGCCGGCAAGGCGTGCCGCATCTGGTGGTGGAGCGAAGCCGCATTGCCGAAGCCTGGCGCACCTCACGTTGGGATTCGCTGGTGGCCAACGGGCCGGCCTGGCACGACCGTTTCCCGGGGCTGGAATTCGACGGGCTCGACCCGGATGCCTTCGCCACGAAGGACCAGGTGGCCGATTATTTCGAAGCCTATGCCAGCAAGTTCAACGCACCGATCCGTACCGGCGTGGACGTCCGGCGCGTCGAGCGCAATGTCGGCCGCCCCGGTTTCACCGTGGAGACCTCTGAAGGCCTGATCGAGGCGATCCATGTGGTTGTCGCCACCGGGCCCTTCCAGCGGCCGGTGATTCCACCGATTGCGCCGGACATGGCGACAGTTGCCCAGCTGCATTCGGCCCAGTACCGCAACCCCCGGCAATTGCCCGAGGGGGCGGTGCTGGTGGTAGGCGCCGGATCGTCGGGGGTGCAGATCGCCGATGAACTGCGACGCGCCGGCAAGCAGGTCTACCTCTCGGTGGGTGCCCACGATCGTCCACCGCGGGCCTATCGCAACCGCGATTTCTGCTGGTGGCTGGGCGTGCTGGGCGAGTGGGATGCGGAAGCGGTCAAGCCCGGCAAGGAGCACGTCACCATTGCGGTGAGCGGTGCCCGTGGCGGCCATACCGTGGATTTTCGCCGGCTGGCCCACGAGGGCATCACCCTGGTGGGGCTGACGAAATCGTTCAACGGCAGCGTAGTGACCTTTGAACCGAATCTTGCCGAAAACATCGCCCGTGGCGACGAGAACTACTTGGCGCTGCTGGATGCCGCCGATGCCTACATTGCCCGCAATGGCCTGGACCTGCCGCTCGAACCTCAAGCCCGCGACCAGCTGCCCGACCCGCAATGCCTGACCCAGCCGATCCTGGCGCTGGACCTGGTTGCCGCCGGTGTGACCAGCGTCATCTGGGCCACCGGCTATTCGGTGGATTACAGCTGGCTGAAGGTCGACGCCCTCGGTGCCAACGGCAAGCCTCGGCATCAGCGCGGCGTTTCCAGCGAGCCGGGCTTGTATTTCGTCGGCTTGCCCTGGTTGTCGCGACGAGGCTCGGCGTTCATCTGGGGCGTCTGGCATGACGCCCGGCATATTGCCGATCACATCGTGAAGCAACGCATTTACCTCGCCTACCAAGATGCTGCCCAGCGCCAGGCCCCTGCGCGCGACAGCGATTCGTATCGTTCGAAAACCAGTCTCACGGGAGTTCGTTGATGCCTACTCACACACGTATTCGCATGTTCAACACCAAGGATACCTACCCGAACCAGACGCTGGACAACGACCTGTGCCAGGCCGTGCGCGCCGGCAACACGGTCTATGTGCGCGGCCAGGTCGGCACCGATTTCAACGGCCAACTGGTGGGCCTGGGCGATCCACGCGCCCAGGCCGAGCAGGCCATGCGCAACGTCAAGCAATTGCTGGAAGAGGCCGGCAGCGACCTGAGCCATATCGTCAAGACCACCACTTACCTGATCGACCCGCGTTACCGCGAGCCGGTTTACCAAGAGGTTGGCAAGTGGCTCAAGGGCGTGTTTCCGATCTCCACCGGGTTGGTGGTCAGTGCCCTGGGCCAGCCGCAGTGGCTGATGGAAATCGACGTGATCGCGGTGATCCCTGAATAAGGAGCGGAGCATGACGTTTTCCATCGTTGGACGCTGTGCCGAAACCGGCCAGTTGGGCATCGCCATCAGTTCCTCGAGCATTGCCGTCGGCGCCCGTTGCCCTTGGTTGCGCGCGGGTGTCGGCGCGGTGTCGAGCCAGAACATTACCCTGCCGGCGCTGGGGCCGCAGATCCTTGATGAACTGGCCGGCGGCCTGGTGGCGCAAGCGGCGCTGGAACGGACCCTGGCGCGCAATGGCTACAGCCAGTATCGCCAGGTGGCGGTGATCGATGCCGAGGGGCGCACGGCGATTTTCAGTGGCGAGCATACCCTGGGCATCCACAACGCCGTGGCCGGTGAGCAATGTGTGGCGGCTGGGAATCTGTTGGCCAACGCTGCGGTGATCGAGGCCATGGTAGCGGCTTTCGAGCATAGCGGCGGTTGCCTTGCAGCCCGCTTGGTGAGCGCGTTGCAGGCTGGGCAGGCGGCGGGCGGGGAGGCCGGGGCGGTGCATTCGGCGGCGCTGTCGGTGGTCGATGACCTGACCTGGCCCATCGTCGATCTGCGGGTGGACTGGGCTGAGGAAAATCCCATCGGCGAACTGGAAAAGCTTTGGCTCGCCTATCAGCCGCAATTGCAGGATTACCTGACCCGCGCGCTCGACCCGACCCTGGCGCCCAGTTATGGAGTGCCGGGCGATGAGTGAGCTACGCAGCCGCGCCCTGCTTGCCGAACTGGTGGGCTTTGCCACGGTCAGTCGCGAGTCGAACCTGGCGTTGATCGAGTTCGTGCGCGATTACCTGCAAGGGCTGGGCGTGGACAGCGAGCTGATCTACAACGCCGAGCGAACCAAGGCCAACCTGCTGGCGAGCATGGGCCCAGCGGTGCCCGGTGGCGTGGTGTTGTCCGGGCACACCGATGTGGTGCCGGTGGATGGGCAGGCCTGGACAGTCGAGCCGTTCTGCCTGACCGAGAGGGACGGCAAATGGTTCGGGCGTGGTACGGCGGACATGAAGGGATATCTGGCGTCGGTGCTGGCAGCGGTGCCGATGTTCCTCGCCAGCGCGCTTCGTCGACCGCTGCACCTGGCGTTTTCCTATGACGAAGAGGTGGGTTGCCTGGGCGTTCAAAGCCTGTTGGAAGTGTTGGTTCGACGAATTCCCCAACCGGCGCTGTGCCTGATTGGCGAACCCACCCAACTGCAACCGGTGCTGGGGCACAAAGGCAAGCTGGCGATGCGTTGTCATGTCCGGGGGGCGGCTTGTCATTCGGCCTATGCACCTTACGGGGTCAACGCCATCGAGCAGGCGGCGCGCCTGATGGTTCGCTTGGGCGAGATCGGTGCACAGCTGGCCGAACCCTCACGGCATGACTCGCGCTTCGATCCGCCGTTTTCCACGGTGCAGGTCGGGGTGATCCATGGCGGCACGGCGCTGAACATTGTCCCGGCCGATTGCCGTTTCGATTTCGAAGTGCGCGCCTTGCCGGATTTCAATCCCCAGGGGGTGGCCGAGCAATTGCAGGACTTTGCCGAACAGGCACTGCTGCCGGCGATGCAGGCGGTGGCGGGCGATACGGCAATTCGTTTTGAACCACTGTCCGCCTACCCGGGCCTGGCGACCTCGCCTGACAGCGCTGCTGCACAACTGGTTGCACGACTGTGCGGCAGTGACGCGTTCGGCACCGTCGCTTTCGGCACCGAAGGCGGCCTGTTTCACCAGGCCGGCGTGCCAACGGTGGTCTGCGGCCCCGGCAGCATGGACCAGGGGCACAAGCCCGACGAATACGTGAGCGTTGAACAAATGGCCGCCTGCGATCGCTTGATGGATCGGTTGGCGCGCTATCTCGCCGAGCCCGATGAGCTGTGACCACGAGGTGTCCGAAGTGAACGATTTCTACCTCAGGAAAATCCTGGCGGCCCGTCATGCCGGCCTCAACGAATGGGCCGACAAGAGCCTTATTGCTGTAGACCACACCGCCCGCGCTTACGGCCACCCTTGAGTCCCGTCGCCGGCTCGTGCGGGCGAGCCGGCATTTTCGAGGAACCGCTTCATGTCCAGATCCTTGCGTTGCAATATTGCGTGTGCGTTGGCGTTGTTGAGTTCCAGCGTCATGGCTGCGCCCCAGAGCTTGACCGTGATTTCCTTTGGCGGCGCCACCAAACAGGCCCAGGACAAGGCCTACTTCCAACCCTTCAACGCCAGCGGTGCAGGAAGCATCGTGGCCGGCGAATACAACGGGGAGCTGTCGAAGATCAAGGCCATGGTTGCCGCCGGTCACACCAGTTGGGACGTGGTCGAAGTGGAAAGCCCCGAGTTGCTGCGAGGCTGTGAGGAAGGCTTGTTCGAAAAGCTTGACCTGTCAGGCCTTGGCGACCCGGCCAACTATGTGCCCGGCGCACTCAATGAGTGTGGTGTCGCTACCTACGTCTGGTCGATGGTCCTGGCCTATGACCAGAGCAAGCTCGCCAAGGCGCCCAGCTCCTGGGCGGACTTCTGGAACGTCGCCCAGTACCCGGGCAAGCGCGGGCTGCGCAAAGGGGCCAAGTACACCTTGGAAATCGCCTTGCTGGCCGATGGGGTCAAGTCGCAGGACTTGTACAAGGTGTTGAACACACCGGAGGGCGTGTCCCGGGCCTTCGCCAAGCTGGATCAGATCAAGCCCAATATCCAATGGTGGGAAGCCGGTGCCCAACCGGCGCAATGGCTGGTGGCGGGGGACGTGGCGATGAGTGCCGCCTATAACGGGCGCATCGCGTCGGCGCAAAAGGAAGGCATGAAGCTGAGCATTGTCTGGCCGCAGAGCCTGTACGACCCGGAGTACTGGGCCGTGGTCAAGGGCACGCCGAACAAGGCCCTGGCCGAGCAGTTCATTGCCTTCGCCAGCCAGCCGCAGACCCAAAAGGTGTTTTCAGACAACATCCCCTATGGGCCGGTGCACCGCAAGACGCTGGCGCTGTTGCCGACGGCGATACAGGAGCAATTGCCCACCGCCGAGGCCAACCTGGCTGAAGCGCAAGCCGTGGATGCCGAGTTCTGGGTCGACCATGGCGAGGAGTTGGAACAACGTTTCAACGCCTGGGCGGCTCGCTAGGCAGCGAACCGCCCTTGTGGCGCACACAGCCTTTGTGGCGAGGGAGCTTGCTCCCGCTGGGCTGCGCAGCAGTCCCAACACTGTTATCGCAGTGTGCCAGGTTGATCCAGTTCGCCTGGTTTGGGGGCGCTTCGCACCCCAGCGGGAGCAAGCTCCCTCGCCACGGGGTTTAGTGTTTGGCAGGGCGGTGGTGTGGCGTCAGGCCAGCCATTGCCTGAACTGTTCCTTGCAGTAATCCACGAACAACTGGGCCGGTTTGGTCAGGTGCGTGCGTTTGAGCCAACCCGCCACCAGGGCCGAACCAGTCACGTCCTCGGCGATGTCGACGCACACCAGGTGTTGCCCATCGTAGGTGCAGGTGGAGTGCGGTCGGGTCACCAGTACGGCAAAACCGAAAGACTGGCCGACCATGCCACGGACCATCTCGATGGACGGCGAGCTCAAGACAATGTTGGGCGTCAGGCCCAGCTCCTCGAAAATGCTCACGAAATAGGTGCGACTGGGCTGCACGTCCAGCAGGATCATCGGTTCCAGCGCCAGGTCGCGCAGCGACACCTGGGCCTGATCGGCGAAGCGATGCCCCGCCGGCAATAACGCATAGGGCCGTTGCGGTGCCGTCAGGGCTTCGGTCTCGATGGTGCTGTCGAGGTCGTGCTCATAGAAAATCGCCAGGTCGAAACGCCCCCCCGTCAAGCCTTGCACCAGCTCCTGTTGCTCGCCGTCCTGCACGCGGATTTCCACCCCCGGGAAGCGCTGGCGAAAACCCGCGATCAGGCGCGGCAGGTAGAGCGGGGCGACGGTTTCGAAGCAGCCGATGTCGATCTGCCCGCTGACCACATCGTTATCGGCCAGGGCGTTCTGCTCGAACTCCCGGGCCATGCGCAACAGCTCCTGGGCCTTGCGATAGAAGCGCGCGCCACCGGGCGTCAACGATACGCCCTGGGCGTGATGACGGATGAGCAGTTGCACGCCAAAGCTGTCCTCCAGCCCTTTGATGGCGGTGGCAATCGATGGCTGGGCGATGTACAGCTTGCGGGATGCTTCGGCGACGCTGCCACATTCGACGGTGGTGACGAAGTATTTCAGCTGACGCAGGGAATAGGACGCCACGGCACACCTCGATCCGGATGGTTTCTGCCTACCTTACCTTGTGCACTTGGAGCAGGGTGCGGGTATTGATACGGATTTTGCTGGGCAGTGACGATATTCAGACTGGCTTGGGACCCGAACGTGAAGGCCTCAAGGACTTCACCGACAAGGTCCGGACCGCTGGCCCAGCGGCAGGCGTCCAGCCCCAGGCAGAATCCTGATCGACTATCCGATTTCGGCACAATTGAACGACCGGTCCACGGGGCGGAATGGAACTTGCCTGAGCTTTGACCCGTAAGCCCTGGAATCCTCAAAGGTCGGGTCAATGAACAACTCCAACATGGCGCAGCCAGCGGGCTCGTCGGACCTTTTGCCGACGTTGCCGATCAACCGGTTCCGTACCGCAGACATCGACGAACACGCTCGCAACATGGGCGGCTGGCAGGTGTGCTATGACCAGTTGACCCCCGGACGCTTCGAAGGTGAGTTGATCGAGTTTCGCTCGGACTGGATGCAACTGGTGCGCGACCGCTCTAACCAGGCACTGACCAAGCAAGGCATGGCCTGGGAAGGCGCCATCACTTTCAGCGTGCCGCTGAGTGCCGATGGGCCGGTCTTTTGCTCCGGGCACCCGATTATCGAGCCCAGCCTGATGGTCGCCCGAGGCCAGAACCTGCCCGAGCTGCGCACGCCCCAGCACCTCGATTTGCTCGGTATCGCCATTGAGGAGCAGGCGTTGGAGCATGTGCTGGAACGACAGGGCAGTCGTTTTAGAATTACCGATCTTCCCAAGTGTTACCGTCTCGGCAACTCGACGTTGCCCGCCGAGCTTGCGGCGCTGTTCGATGAGCTTGAAGGTGGCGGGCAGGGGCGTGATTCGTTGCTGGGTTACGAATCGATTCGCCGTGGCCTGCGTGACACGGTGATGTTGCACATGCTGGAACTGGTGGCGCCGGATGAGGCGCCGCCGCTCAATCCCACGGCGCGCAAGCGCATGGTCGACCGCGCCCGGGAATATGCCTTGGCCCATGTCGATGAGCCGCTGTCGATCCTCGACCTGTGCAACCACATCGGTGCCAGCCGACGAAAACTGCAGTATTGCTTCCAGGAGACGCTGGGCATCAACCCCGTGGCCTATTTGCGGGCGTTGCGCCTCAATGCCGTGCGCCGTGAATTGCGCAGCGGCGGCCACGCCCAGGGTGTGCAGGAGGTGGCGGCACGCTGGGGCTTCTGGCATTTGAGCCGATTTTCCAGCGACTATCGGGTGCTGTTCGGCGAGACCCCTTCACAAACCCTGCGTCGCACGCATCTGTGCTGAAAACGGATAACGGCTGACCGGCCGGCTCCCTAGGATGACCCCAACACCACTTGGTTGGAGGGGCATTCGATGTATCAAAATAATAAAACCAACGTCTTGCGCTGTACCTGGTTGAGCTTGGGGTTGATCACTGTTTGTAGCGCTGCCCATGGCACCGAAAATGGCGCGCCGACCACGGCGGTCGGGGTCTACGATTTCGGTGCGGGCATGATGCCGCCGGCCACGCCCTTTGGCACCGTCGGCCTGCGCACCGCGTTCTATTCGGCCAATGTGCAGAAAGATCGCCACGGCAAGTCTGCGGACAACAATTTTTCCCTGGATGTCTTGTCCATCGGCGTCGCCTACATGCGCATGACCGATTACACCGTGCTGGGCGCCAAGTATGGCTTCGGCACCGTCGTGCCGTTTTTCCAGATGGACGCCTCGGTACAGGTGCAGACGCCTGTCGGCCCGCTGGACCTTGCGGCCGATCCGTTTCGCATGGCCGATATCCAGGTGTTGCCGGTGATCCTGCAGTGGACCCTTTCACCGAATGTATTCGTCAACGCCCAATTCCAGATCCAGGCCCCCACCGGCGACTACGACAAGGATCGCTTGATCTCACCGGGCCTCAACCACTGGACCTTCTCGCCGATCCTCAACGCCACCTACCTCTCCGACAGCGGCTTCGAGGTGTCTTCCAGTTTCGAAGCCGACATCAACACCCGCAACCACGCCACCGACTACAAGAATGGCGTCGAGTACCGTCACGAATTCGCTGTGGGCCAACACGTCGGCCCGTGGACGGTGGGTGTGGGCGGCTATTACTACCGGCAGTTCACCGATGACGATGCGCCGGGCCTGGAAGCGGGCAATCGCGCCCGGGTGTTGGCGGTCGGGCCGGCAGTGAGCTACTTCAAGCCCGGCATCCCACCGGTGTGGCTGCATGTCTACAAAGAGCTCGATGCGCGTAACCGCGCCGAGGGCTATACCGCGGCGCTGCGCATCTCTCACAGTTTCTAAAGGGGCTCGCCATGAACCAATCAAGTTCCGTTTCAACGGCGGCCAGCCCGTCGCGCCAGGCCAGTTGGGGTGAAGGGCTGGTGCTGATGCTGGGCAGCAGCCTGACGATCATGGGGGCGGTGATGGTCACGCCCATCCTGCCCAGGTTGGGCGCCGAATTCGGCCCCTTGGAACCGCGCGCAGATCTGCTGGTGCCGTTGGCGATTACCGGCCCGGCTTTGGCGATTGCCGTGTGCGCACCGTTGGCCGGCTGGTTGGCCGACCGCGTCGGGCGCAAGGCCTTGCTGGTGATCGCCACGGTGCTCTATGCCTTGCTTGGCGCACTGCCGGCGCTGCTCGACAGCCTGCCCTCGATTGTCGGTGCGCGGCTGTTGTTCGGTTGCACGGAGGCGGCGGTGATGACGTGCTGCGCAACCCTGATCGCTGACTATTGGCAGGGCGAGGAGCGGTTGCGCTACGTCAACCGGCAGGTGGTGACCATCGGCCTGGTGGGGGCGCTGTTTTTCGTGGTGGGCGGTGTGCTCGGCGAGCATTCGTGGCGTGCGCCGTTCCTTCTGTATTTGCTGCCGTTGCTGCTGGTGCCGGCCATGCTGAAGGTGCTGTGGGAGCCGCCGCGGGCTAAGCCGCAGATGGTCGAGCAGCGCATCGATGAACCGGGTCCGGCCAAGGTCGCCTTGCTGCAACTGCTGGTCGGCTACCTGATGATCCTGGGCGGCATGGTCCTGACATTCATCATGCCGATCCAGGCGCCGACGCTGTTGGTCAGCCTGGGCATCACCTCCAGCACGATGATCGGCCTGGCCGCGGGGTTGAGCCTGTTGGCGACCTTGGGTGGTTCGCTGATGTGGCCGTTGCTGCGTCGCCGCTTCGGCATCGCTGGTTGCAACGCGCTGTTGCTTGGCCTGATGGGCTTGGGGCTGTGGCTGCTGATGCGCGGGCAGAGCTACAACGCCGTGCTGGTGGCGGTGTTCATCCAGGGCCTGGGGGCCGGGTTGCTGGTGCCCAACGTGATGGCGCCGGTGATGAATGCCTTGACCGCCAGCACCCGTGGCCGGGGCTTGGGCGGGTTTACCTCGTGCCTGTATGTCGGCCAGTTCGTCAGCCCGCTGGTGGTGGCCTCGGTGGTCGTCTTCGCTGGCGACTTGCGTCACGCCATCCAGTGGCTGGCCCTGGCCAGTTTTGGCCTGGCGCTGCTCTGGGTCGTTGCCGGCCTGCGAGCACGGGGCCAAGGGCAGGCGAGCACGGTCGGATCACATCAATCGTCATGACATAAGGAACCTGAAACATGGGTATGCAAGACATCCACCATTTGATGGACAGTGAAGATGCCACGGCGCTGGCCGAGTGGGTCAGGCGTGGCGAGGTTCAGCCCGGCGAACTGCTGGAGACGGCCATCGAGCGCCTCGAACAGGTCGAGCCGCAGCTCAATGCCGTGGCCGAGCGCTTGTACGATTCGGCCCGGGAGGCGGCGCACACGCCGGAGGTTGGCCAGGGCCTGCTGGCCGGTGTGCCGACCTTGATCAAAGACCTGTTTTCACCGGTCCTCGGCGCGGCGATGACTAACGGATCACGCGCGCTGGGCGATTTCCGTGCGGACTTCGAATCGGAAGTCGTGGCGCGGTTGCGGCGTGCCGGGTGCCAGGTGATGGGCACCAGCACCTCGCCGGAGTTCGGCACGTCGTACTCCACTGAGTCCGCGCGTTTTGGCGCCACGCGCAATCCCTGGAGCACCGACCACAGCGCCGGAGGTTCGAGCGGTGGCGCGGCGGCCCTTGTGGCGGCCCGTGTGGTGCCGTTCGCCCACGGCAACGACGGTGGCGGTTCATTGCGCGTGCCGGCGTCTTGCTGTGGCGTGTTCGGGTTCAAGCCCAGCCGTGGCCTGCTGCCGTCCGGGCCGATAATCGGCGAGGGTTGGGCGG
>NZ_CAKKMI010000017.1:0-91918 GCF_918698105.1 Pseudomonas brassicacearum
CGATAGCGGTGTATCAGTCAACATCATTGCTGAGTGATCCGCCGCTATCGCGAGCAAGCTCGCTCCCAGAAGTTTCTCCACAAGGGTTCTGTGCAGGGCCCATGGCCAAAATTACTACTTTAGTACTGGTTTTCGTGTCTATGGTCGCATTCACAAGACCTCGACCCTGGCATGTAATGGGCGCATAACAAAAAGGATAAATCCTATGCCCCGTTTGCTGGCGATCCTCCTGCTGGGCCTGGCGCTGAATGTCGCGCAGGCCGAGACCGCGCTGTTTTCAGCGCAGGGCTATCGCATCGCCCAATACCGCAGCCCGACGCCCGCCACCGTCGACGGCGCCCAGACCCTCGACACCCAGGCCCTGCAACGTCTGCTCGGTCAAGCCCAGCCTCCGGTGCTGATCGACGTTTATCGTCGGCCGTGGCTCCAAGGACGTTTCATCGACAACGAACCCCACGCCAACCTCCCCGGCAGCCTGTGGCTGGCCAATACCGGTGACGGCGAGCTCGACCCGACCTGGCAGGACTACTTCAGCCATCACCTGCGCACGGCCACCGGCGGGCGGCTGGATCTACCGCTGGTCTTTTATTGCCGCGCCGATTGCTGGTTGAGCTGGAACGCGGTAAAACGCGCCGCCGCCATGGGCTATAAGCAAGTGTACTGGTATCGCGATGGCCTCGATGCCTGGGAGGCGGCCAACCTGCCCCTGCAAGCGGCCCGGCCCGAACCCTTCCCCTGACTTTGCTAAGAAACGCGTGCAACTGCCCTGCCCCACACGACAATAACGAGGTGAATGGCCATGTATAAAATCCTGATAGCCGACGATCACCCACTGTTTCGCGAAGCCATCCACAACGTCATCAGCGACGGCTTTCCTGGCAGCGAGGTCATGGAGACCGCCGACCTGGACAGTGCCCTGGCCTTGACAGCCGAGCACGACGACCTGGACCTGATCCTGCTGGACCTGAACATGCCCGGCATGCACGGGCTCAATGGCCTGATCAACCTGCGCAACGAGGCGCCGACCATCCCCGTGGTGATTGTCTCCGCCGAGCAGGACAAGCAGGTGGTGCTGCAAGCCATCACCTATGGTGCGGTGGGTTTCATCACCAAATCCTCGCCACGCTCGCAGATGACCGACGCCATCGAGCAGATCCTCAACGGCAACGTGTACCTGCCGCCCGACATCATTCGCACGCAAAAAAGCCCGATGGGCCGGCGCCTGAACGAAAACCCGAGCTTCCCGCCGGAACTGCTCCAGGCCTTGACCCGCAAGCAATTGCTGGTGCTCGAACGCATGACCAAGGGCGAATCGAACAAACAGATCGCCTACACCCTGGACATCGCCGAAACCACGGTCAAGGCCCACGTCTCGGCGATCCTGCGCAAACTCAACGTGCACAACCGGGTGCAGGCGATCCTCAGTGCCGGGGATATTGATTTCGGGGCTTATTTGCGGCGTTGACACATGTCCCTGTGGCGAGGGCGGTTGCTCCCGCTGGGCTCTGTAGGAGCTGGCGAAGCCTGCGATCTTTTGATCTTGATCTTGATCTTGATCTTTCGCTTGAGACTCAACTGTCTGGGACAAGATCGCAGCCTCGTTGCACTCGACAGCTCCTACACAGCTCCTACACAGCTCCTGCAGCGCCAGCGGGAGCAAGCTCCCTTGCCACAAAAGCCATTCGGCTCAATGGCTCTGGGCCTGGCCCAACAGATGACTCATCGCAATCTTCAGCTTCATCGGCCGCACCGGCTTATGCATCAGGGTGTGCCCGCGTTCGCGGATCTGCTGCTTGAGTTCGTTGCTGTAGTTGGCGGTGATCATCATGGCCGGGATCGGTGAGGCACGGCGGGCGTTGATCCTGGCCACCGCATCGACGCCGTTCTGATCGTGGTCCAGGTGATAATCGGCGATCAGCAAGTCGGCCTCGGCGTGGTAGTTGTCCACCTGGCGGGCCAGGTCCTGTTCCGACAACGCGGTGACTACCTGGCAACCCCAGCCCTCCAGCAACGTACGCATGCCGGCACAGATCGCCGCATCGTTATCCAGCACCCAGACCCGCGCCCCACGCAGGCGTTCGAGCATCGGCTCGCTCATGTCCAGGCACGGCAGCGGCTTGGGCGCGGTGGCGCTCAAGGGCACGTCGATAGAGAACATCGAGCCCTTGCCCGGCCAGGAGCGCACCTGGATCCGGTGCCCGAGGATCCCGGCGATTTTCTCGACAATCGCCAGGCCCAGGCCCAACCCACGGTCCTGGTTCGGGCGCTGCACGTCGCCGCGCTTGAACTCCTGGAATATTTCCTCCAGGCGGTTTTCGGCAATGCCGATGCCGCTGTCCCAGACCTGGATCGACACGCGCTGGCGATGTCGGCGGCAACCCAGCACCACCCGGCCGTTGGGGGTATAGCGAATGGCGTTGCTCAGCAGGTTGCGCAGGATGCGCGCGAGCAATTGCATGTCGCTGCGCACCAGCACCGAACAGCCGACAAAGTGCAGCTCTAGCCCTTCGCTGCGGGCGACCTGGGCATATTCGGCGGCCAGGTTGTCGAGCAACTCGCTGAGGCCAAACGGCGCGACATCGGCCTTGATCACCCCGGCGTCGAGCTTGGAGATGTCCACCAGGGTGCCCAGCAGGTTCTCGACGTCCTGCAGTGAATTGCTAACGTTGCGCACCAGTTGCGCGTTGGCGACCGGCTCGCGGCGCTCCAGCAAAGCACTGGTGAACAGCCGGGCGGCGTTGAGCGGTTGCAGCAGGTCATGGCTGACCGCTGCGAGAAACTTGGTCTTCGACAGGTTGGCCTGCTCGGCCTCGCGCTTGGCCTCCCGCAGGCGCAACTCCACCCGGCTGCGCTCATCGATCTCGCGCAGCAACTGGTCGTTGAGGGTGGTCAGTTCCGCCGTGCGTTCCTGCACGCGTTGTTCCAGGTTCTGGTAGGCCTGGTGCAGCGCTTCGGCGGTACGCCGGCGTTCGGTGATGTCGCGGATCAGCACGAAAATCCCCACCACTTCGCCGTTGGCCAAGCGGTTGGGCACATAGGAGCGCAGCATGTAGCGCTCCTGGTTGTTGATGTTGGTCTCGGCGAATTCGAAGGTGACGCTCTCACCCGCCAACGCCCGCGCCACGTAGGCCTCCAGGCGCTGGTAATGCTGCTCGCTGTGGGCTTCGCGCAGGCTCTGGCCGAGCATCACGCCACGGGGCCAGCAATACCATTGCTCGTAGACCTTGTTGGTGAATTCGTAGACCAGGTCGGCGTTGAGGTAGGCGATCAATGCCGGCACATGGTCGGTGATCAGGCGGATCCAGCGCTCGCTTTCACTCAGCGCCTCGGCGTGCTGGTAGCGTTCGGTGATGTCGGTGAAGGTGTTGACGTAACCGCCGGTGGGCAACGGATGCGTACGGATCTCCAGGACCCGGCCATCGGACAGGCGCTGCTCGGATTCGTGGATCAGCCGGCCGTTGCTGTCGCGACTGGCCGGGGTCAGCAGTTGCAATTCACTGTCGGCAATCACTTCGTTGAATGGCCGGTGCGCCGCTACCGGGGCCAGGCCGCTGAGTTCGAGGAAGCGCCGGTTCCACAACTCCAGCACGCCTTGGGCGTTGACCATCGCCACGCCCTGGGACAGGTTGTCCACCGCCCGCTGCAACAGGTGGGATTTCTGCGCGATGGCCTGCTCGCGACGCACGGTTTCGCTGAGCTTGACGTCGGTGATGTCGGTAAACAGGATGACCCGGCCGCCCTCCTGGGTCGGCCGCTCGCTGACTTGCAGCCAGCGCCCGTTCTGCAAGCGATACAGCACGTGTTCGTCGGCCTGGCCCCGGGGCTCTTCGCTGAACAACCCGTTGGCGGTCATCAAGCGCTTGACCTCGGAGAGGCGCATGCCGGCAATGATGCGCACCCGGCTGTTGGCCCAGAAAGCCTTGAAGCGGCTGTTGAACAGGACGATGCGTTGCTGCTCGTCGAACAGCACAAACGCATCGGAGATGCTTTCGATGGCGTCGATCAGGTGCCGGTGGGCGGTTTCTGCCCGCAGCCGCGCCTCGCCCAGCAAGTGATTGCCGGCCTTGAGTTCAGCCATGGCCTGGTTCAGCGCGTCAGTGCGCTCGCGTACCTGCTCGGCCAGCACCACCGAATGCTGGAACGCCGCATACGGGTCGTTGCCCCGGGTTACGCCGGACTCCACCCGTTCGATCAGCGCCTCGTTGATGCGCCGCAATTTGCGATTTTCATGCTGCAGGGCAGCGAGCTGGGCCTGCAGCTCAACGATGGCCGGGGACGCGATGGCGGGCAATGGCAACTCCGGTGAACGTCTGGTTGATGTGCATGCCATTGAACTGTTCTCCATAGGTGTTGAACCCCATCACCCGTTGTTCGCGCAGGAACTGGCCGATCTGCTCCAGGCCGCCGCGATCTTCCAGCTCCAGGCGCCGGAGAAAGCAATCGCAGCCGATGGTCAGCAGCAAGTCACCGAGGCGTGCCTGCAAACCGTCGAACAGCGTTTGCAGGTTGTGCAGCAAGGGCCCGGGGGTCATGGCGGTGAGAACGATGCCGTTTTCCACCGCACAGTAGAAACTCAGGCTCAGGTCCGGGTGCACCTGCTGGATCGCCCGCACGTAGTACTGGTCGTTGATGCGCACCGCCAAGGGATGGGCGGCGAAGACCCGGTAGTCGAGGGCGCTCACCGGCACGCCGATGTGCCGGGCGTATTCTTCGGCGGCGGGTTCGGCGTTGAGCTCGTAGACCCGTCGCGAGGCGCTGTCGGCGCCGGTCACCACCAGTTTTTCCTCCCGGGGCAGGATGTGATGGGTGGTGAAGACTTCGAATTCCAACCAGGTGTTGATCAGTACCACCACGGCCGCGCCGCTGTGGAACTGACCTTCGAAGTACACGTGGGTGTGGGTCAGGTAGTTGTCGTCGCCGGCCGAACCGCCGAAATGCGGGATGTCCCCCAGCGCGGCGCTCAAGGCCGCCAGCACCATTTCCTCGCGGCTGGACAGGCCATCGAGCAAGGTCAAGGCGAAACTGTGACCCTTGATCGGTGCCAAGGCGTTACTGCGACAGCCGCTCGCCAGGCGCTCGACCATTTGCTGGGCGTCGATCAGGCTGAAGCGCTCCATTTCACCGATCAGCTCGGCGGCAATGGAGAAGTGCCGATGATCGAAACCCACCGCCGTCACACAGTTGCGACCATAGCCCTGGGCGGTGATTTCACCGGCGCTGGTACAGCCCACCAGGCGAATCCCGCCGAAACTCTGGGACAGGGCCTGGCCCAGGGCCGGCAGGTCGTATTCGGCGGAACAGAAAAACAGCACGAAGCCCAGGTGCGGGTGCAACAACTGCCGCGCCAACTCCTGGGCCACCTGCTGGACGTCCGTCGCCTGGGACATGGCGCTCACCACACCTTCGCTCTGGGCCTGCTGCATCTTCGCCTCCGCCGGGTGCGTGATAGGAACCCTGAGTGTACGAAGCTGCGTCGAGTCCACGAATGCTACTTGGGTAGCGGGTGGACGCTTCCATGGGATGAGATTGATGCACAACGTGGCGAGGGAGCTTGCTCCCTCGCCACAAAGGCGGTTCGGCATACAAGTAAGATTGCCAGGTATCAGTGACTCATCGGCGCCATGGCAGTCGCCTGCCCCAGCAGTTTCTGGTCGATGTCTTCCAGGCGCAGCACCCGGCCGCCGGTGTCGCTGGCGAGTTTTTGTGCCGCCTGGGGGTCGGAGAACGAGGCCAGTACCACGCCCATGGCACCTTTGAGCCCGCTGCCAATGACGAAGTAGGCGGTGCGGGCGTCGATCAGGTGGGCGTCATCCGGCGTGTCCCAATGGCTGCGGCCCATGTCGTGGACATACAGCTTGACGTCGGCCCGATGGTTTTCCGGCTGCAACCACCAGCCCAGCATCTCCGCCGGCGAGCAGAATTTCTTCACACCCCCTGCCCCGACCGCCGCGCCCTTGGGCCCGGGGAAGTCATTGATGACCATGCCACACACATGGCACTCGTCACTGGAATGGAACCCCAGCGCCGCCTCGCTGGCCGCAGGTGGCTCGGCCTTGTCGCAAGCCGCCAGCGCCAAGCACATCGTTAATCCGGCCAAGAGGCGGCCCACCTTGAAGTACACCCTGTTCATCGTTACATGCTCCTTGATCAAATTTAGAAATTCATGGGCATCGGCGATTGAACAACCGATAAGCCAACCACAACGGCACCGCCATCCACAGGCCCAGGCACAGCCAGAGCAACCGCGCCGACACCGGCAGGTCGCTGCCCAAAGTCAGCACCGCGGCGCCGCTGGACGCCGCATCGAACCCGGACAGGTTGATCAGCCGATACACATCCGTTGGGTTGAACAGCAACAGCCATGGCAACAGTTCCGGGCTGAAGCGCCCTTCGCTCAGCACCAGCAACGCCAGCAAGGCCAGGTCGAACACCAGCACGAAGAAAAACCAAACCCCCAGCGCCAATCCGGCGGCGGTGGATTTCTCCGCCGACAGGCTGCTCAGCACATAGGCCAACCCGAGGAACACCCAGCCCAGCAGCGTGCTGGACACCATGAACCGACCGAAGGCCCAGAGCAGCAGGCTCAACTGGACATCGTCCACCAACAGGGCGATGGCAAGCATCGCGCAGCCAAAACCGATGAAGGTGGCCAGGGCCAGGATCAAGCCGTGCCCGACAAACTTGCCCAGCAGCAATTGGCCGCGGCCCAACGGGTAGGTCAGTAACAGCAACAAGGTGCCGCTTTCGTCCTCGCCGACAATCGCGTCATAGGCCAGCAGCAAGGCAATCAAGGGCATCAGGAAGGTCGCCAGGCTGGACAGGCTCGCCACCGTGGCGGGTACCGAGGTGAACCCCAGTTGACCGGACGCCGCCGCGCCGAGCCAGGCGATGCCGATCGCCAGCACCGCGAACAACAGGCTGATCGCCAACAACCAGCGATTGCGCAGGCCATCGCTGAATTCCTTGCGGGCCATGTTCCAGACCGGATTCATAGGCGCGTCTCCTCGGCCGCCGCACGGACCATGTAATGACGGTACAAATCCTCCAGCGACGGCGGCTTGATCTCGACATCCGACGGGTCATCCTGGGCCAGCAGCTGGCGCAGCAATTTAAGTTTGCTGCCATCCGGCGCGGACACCTGCACCCCTTCGGCGCCCCAGCCCTGGGTGGCGTGCCCTTCACTGCGCCAATGCTGGCGAAGCCAGTCGGCCCGCGACAGGCCCGAGGCGCGGATCAGCGTCGGCAGCCCGGCGTCCTCGCGCAGCCGGGCCAGGCTGCCCAGGGCCAACAGGCGCCCGCGGGTGAGAATCGCGGCGCGGTTGATGTGAGCTTCCACGCCAGGCAAGACGTGAGAGCAGAGAATGATGCTGGTGCCCTGCCAACGCAGGCGGTCGAGCAACTGATAGAGGTCCTGGGTGGCGATGGGGTCCAGGCCCACGGTCGGTTCATCCAGCAATAACAGGCGCGGTTGGCCGAGCAGCGCCTGGGCCAGACCGAGACGCTGGCGCATGCCCTTGGAATACGTCTTCACGCGCCGTGTCGCGGCACCCGCCAGCCCGACCTCTTCCAGCAAGCGCTGCACTTGCTCCGGCGCAGCGCCTTTGAGCCGGGCAAAATGGCGCAAGGTTTCCAGCCCGCTCAATTGCGGATAAAACATCACGTTCTCGGGCAGATAACCGAGCATCTGCCGCACGCTCGGGTCGCTGGGCGCGCGGCCGAAGACACGTACCTGCCCCTCGCTGGCCCGCAGCAAACCGAGGATCAGTTTCATGGTGGTGGTCTTGCCCGCACCGTTATGCCCGAACAGGCCGAGCACTTCGCCCTGGGCCAGGTTCAAGTCCAGCCCGCGCAGCACGGCGACATCGCCATAGTACTGGCTGACCCCTTCGATCTCGACGACGTTCAAGACGCGTCCTCCTGGGCACTGTTGCGTGGCGGGGGTTGGACAGGCGTTTCCATCAGCGGATGACTGTCCATCACCCCGGGGGATTTCATCACCGGGAAGGCTCGCTGCACCCAACGCAGCAGTTCGATCCCCGGGCTGTTCATCAACAAGCGCACCTGGGGATACAGCCACAGCAGGCGATCGACGTTGTCGTTGGGTTCATAGGCGACATCGCCCAGGCCATCGCCGTTGCGATCCCAGCCCAGGTAGTCGCTCCAGTAATTGCCGCGGCCGTCCGCCGACCATTCTTGCAACCGCGTGGCCACATACTTGACCTGGCGCTGGTTGTGGACGAAGGCATTACCGGCGATGCGGTTATCCTCCGAGCCGGCCGTCAGGTGGATACCCACGGCGCTGCGCTCGAAATGGTTGCCTTCGATGCGGTTGAACAACGAGTTGTAGATGAACAGGGCCTTGCCCTCGGCGCCGGTGATCATGGTGTCGCCGGTGGACCCGTCGCGCACGTCGGTGACGAAGTTGTCGCGCAGTGTGGAATAGGTGATGTAGTTCATCAGGATCCCGTAGTTCTGATCCTGTTCGGAGCGATTGCCGATGACCGTCAACTGGCGGCTTTGCATCAAGGCATAACCGGTGCGGGTACGCCGGGTGACGTTATCCAGCAAGCGGTTATCGTTGGCGAACATGTAATGCACGCCGTAGCGCAGGTCCTCCAGGACATTGCCCTGGAGCAGGTTGCCATTGGAGGTGTCGATGTAGATGCCGTCGCGGGTTTCGCGTACCTGATTACCGATGACCCGGGCGCCGTGTACGGCATACAAATGAATGCCATTGCCACGGTCCTGGGAGCGCAGGCTGGGGTCGCCCTGGATGCGGTTGTCGATCAGGCTGACGTCCCGCGTGCCATCGACCCAGATACCGAAGCCCTGGCCCTGCATCCGGTTGCCACGCACCACCGCCCCTTGAGCAACCGGTTGGATGAACACGGCCGCGTTCATGGCCGTCAGGTCGTGGCCCCAGTCCAGGAAGGTACAGCCCTGGATCCGCACGTTCGGGGCGCGAATGATCAGGCCATTGCCCTCGCCCTGGCCCTGGAATATCGCCTGCGGCGCACAGGTGAGGGTCATGGGCTGGTCGATGCTGAACGAGCCCCGGTACTGGCCCGCAGGCAGGCGCCATTGCTGGTCGCCCTCGGCCTGCAAAGGCAAATTAGTGATCGGCTGCGGCGCGCCGAACGCGCCGCCCGACAGCAGGCAGAACAACAGGGCAATGACCGGTCGACGAACGTTTGGATGCTGCGTATTCGCGGTCATTGCGCCTGTCTCCCTAGTGAATGACTCAGGCTTTTTCAACCAGCATGCGCCCGACCATTTCCATGTGCAGGGCGTGGCAGAACCAGCTGCAGTAGTACCAATGCAAACCGGCCTTGTCGGCGGTGAAGGTGATCGACGAGGTCTGTTGCGGGCTGATCTCCATGCTGGCGCCGTGGTTGGTCATGACAAAACCGTGGGACACGTCTTCGATCTGGTCGATGTTGGTGATGGTCACCGTCACCTCGTTGCCTTGCTTGACGGTGAACTCCGTCAAGCCATAGGCCGGCGCCATCGAGGTCATGTACACCCGCACCTTGTTGCCGTCGCGGATGACCTTGTTGTCGGTTTCCAGGTTGATGCCGTCCTTCTTCGCCCGGGTCACGGTGTCGGCGAAAAACGGGTCGTTGCGGCTCCAGATTTTCTGGGTCTTGATCTGGTCGCGCCGGGCGAGAATGCAGTCATGGGGTTCGGCGAAGGCCGGGCCGTCGTGCACCAGCTTCATTTCTTCACCGGAAATGTCGATCAGTTGATCGTTTTCCGGGTGCAATGGGCCGGTGGGCAGGAAGCGGTCCTTGGAGAATTTGCACAACACCACCAGCCACTTGCCGTCCGCCTCGCTGGTTTCGGTCAGGGACGCATGGTTGTGGCCGGGCTGGTACTGGACGTCGAGTTTCTGCTTGATGTAGTTGACCTTCTCGCCCTTGTAGGCGCGGATGGCCTCGTCCATGTTCCACTTCACCACCTGGCTGTCGATGAACAAGGTGGTATAGGCATTGCCGCGCCCGTCGAACGTGGTGTGCAGCGGTCCAAGCCCCAGTTCCGGCTCGGCGACGATCACTTCGCGTGGGTCCTTGAAGCGGTCGGCGAACAAATCGTCCAGGCGGTCGATGGCAATCATCGAGACCGTAGGCGACAGCTTGCCGTTGGCGATGAAGTATTTGCCGTCCGACGAGGTGTTGAGCCCATGGGGGTTCTTCGGCACGGGAATGTAGCGGGTGAATTCGGAGTCCTTGCCATCGATTTTGCGGCCATCGACCACCGGCACCTTGGAACCGTCCAGGGTGATGAACTTGCCGGCCTTGATCGCTGCCTCGATGCGCGGAATGTTGTACACCACCACCCAGTCGCGCTCGTTGCGCATCATGCCGCCCAGGTCGTAGGCCTTTTCGGAGTTGTAGCAGGTGCTCGCGGCGTATTTGCCGGTGTAGTCGGCATCGGTGTTGTCCAGGTTGCCGTCGACGATCACCTGGAAGGCCATTTCCATTTTTTCGGCATCGATGGCGTTGAACATCGTGAAGCTGTTCTTGTCCTGCAGGTCGAAGGTATGGCCGTCGTTGGGGTGCGGGATCACGAACTCAGCGTTGGCGAACACGTACTTGGTGTACGGCACCTTTTGCAGGCGCAGGCCGTGGATGGCTTGCACGTTGGGCACCGTGAGCATCTTGTCGCACTTCATGATGTCCAGGCGAATGCGCGCGACCCGGGAGTTGGCCTTGTCGTTGATGAACAGGTATTTGCCGTCGTACTTGCCGTCGGTCATGGAGATGTGCGGGTGGTGGCAATCGCCGTTCTGGTACTTGGCGCTGTCGCCCAGGATGCGCTTGCTTTCGTTGGTCAGGCCCCAACCGGTGGCCGAATCGACGTTGAACACCGGGATGCGCATCAGCTCACGCATCGACGGTACGCCCAGCACCCGTACCTCGCCTTGGTGGCCGCCGCTCCAGAAACCGTAGTATTCGTCGAGTTCCCCGGGCCCGACGTGGATCTTGGACTTGGCCTCCTTGGCCGCCGCGGCCCAGGACTCACGGGTGAACGTCCCGGCCCCCAGCGCCGTCGCACCGGCCAGTACGGCACCGGTTACCGCGCCGGTGCCGAGAAAAGTGCGCCGGCTGACACCCCTGGGTTCTTCCACCGCGCCTGGGGTCTGGTTTTTCTTATCGCTCATGCTGTGTGCTCCATGAAGAATTAAACGGTCAAGGGACAGGTCATTGGGGTGCCTCAAGGCGCCGGGGTCACCTGCACCACGGGAATCAGTTGCGCATCGGTCACGGTCGCCTTGCCGCGCTTCTTGCGCTTGTTGATCAGCGGGGGGCATTTGTTTTCGTTGTGCCAGGTCATCTGGCAGTCGAGGCAGTAATGGCATTCGTTGGCATTGATCCGGCCATCGGGATGAATCGCCTGGATCTCGCATTCCTTGGCGCACAGTTGGCAGGGGTTGCCACATTCCTTGCGGCGCTTGAGCCAGTCGAACAGCCGCAGCCGGGTCGGCATCGCCAGGGCCGCGCCCAGCGGGCAGACGTAGCGGCAATAGACTTTGCGGGTAAAGATATTGATCACCAGCAGTCCCACTGCGTAGGCCACGAACCACCACTGGCGGTCGAACCTGAGGGTGATGGCGGTCTTGAAGGGTTCCACTTCGGCCAGCCGTTCAGCGGTGGCCATCGACTCCAGCGAAACGCCGAACAGCACCAGCAAAATGATGTACTTGATCGCCCACAGCCGCTCATGCACGGCGAACGGCAACTCGTATTGGGGCACCTTGAGCTTGCGCGCCAGTTCGTTGATCAACTCCTGCAACGCGCCGAACGGACACAGCCAGCCGCAGAACACCCCACGCCCCCACAGCAGGATGCTGCCGGCGGTGAACACCCAGAGAATGAAGATCAGCGGATCGGTGAGGAACAGCTCCCAGCGAAAGCCTTCGAACAAGGCGTGGACGAAGGTCAGCACGTTGACCACGGATAACTGCGCCAGCGCGTAGCCGCCGAGAAACACTACTGTGAAGACCAGGTAGCCGCGGCGCAGCCAATGCAACAGCCTCGGCCGCCGGGCCAGTGAATCCTGGAAAAACAGGATCGCCGTCAGCACCAGCAGGGCTACGCCAAGCACGCTGATTTCGACACTTTTCTGGTACCAGAGCGTCAGCCACATCGGCCGGCTGGCTTCTTCGGCGGCCGCCAGTTGCTCGGCGGTGGGCAATGGCCGTTCCAGGTAAGGTTCGGGCAGTTGATAGGCCAACTCGAAACTGCTGAAGGTGCCGCTGACCGGTCCGGTCTGGCGGCGCACCAGCAGTTCCAGGGTCCAGGGTGAGCCAGGGTCGAAACGGTGGGAGGCACGGATGATGAAAATCGCCATTTCATCGAAGTCCGGCATGTCGTCGAGGGCCACATCATTCAGGCGCTGAAAATCCAAGTCGCGAAAGCTGATGGTGTCGCCGGACTGACGCAGTTGCACCCGGTCGAAGATGCCGCCACGCACGTATCCCGAACCCTTGAAGGAATAACGACCGCTGCCCATCACCGCGATGGCCTGCTCGCCCGGCTTGAGCTCGGCCATCAGTGTGCGGTATTGCGCCTCACCCAGCAGGTTGCGACCGATGGTGGGCGGGTTGAGGTGGGTGGCATAGAGGTCGATGAAGGTGTCGTTCACCTGCTCGCCGCTGGCGGTCTCGACCTGTTCGGCCTCAGTGCCTTTGAAGGAAGCGTCGACCTGGCCACGGGTCAGGAGTAGACGGCGGACAGCGCCGTTGCCGGTCAGGGTCTTCCAGTCGGCGGGCTCGTAGATGTCCTCGCGCACACGCGCCGGCGCCACGGCCAACCCCGCATCGCCCTTGACCAGGCCCAGGGACACCGCGACATCGTGGGCGGCACGCATGATGACTTCGTTGACCACCATCGCCGTCACGGTGGCCCCGGCGATGGCATCCACGGTCACGGCATTCGGATCGCTGGAATGCCCCACTACCACCCGTTGGTTGACCTTGATGCCGCTGTAGCGCGCGCTGAACGCGTGGAGTTTTTCTTCGGCGATGCCGATCAGCAGGATCGGCTCATGGTGTTCGAGCACATAGGCATCGAGAATCACACCGGCCGGATCGAGAATGACCTGGACGTTGATCGGCTTGCCTGAATAGGCGGGAATGTCCACCACGTCCAGGCTCTGGAACACATAGCCCACGACCTTGCCGGCAGCGGACAGCGTGCGCACCTTGAACCGCCCTTCGGGCTCGGAGATCGAGTCGGTCTGTTTCAGGACATGCTGGATGCGTTGTTGCGGGACGTCACCGTAGTCCTTGGCCTGGGCCAGGCCTGTGAACAACAGCAGGAAAACGAACAACCCACGGAGCCAGAAGCGGGATAGGTGCAGCATTACAAAGGGAGGGGTCATGGACGCCAGGGCTTAAAGACAGGATCTTGGCGATCATGGTAGGGGCCGGCCCCTTCTTCGGCCCTTGATTGAAATCAACTTGGGAAAAACTTAAGCCTTGCCCCAAAGGTGTTCCATATCAAGGTCGTGGATGTTGCTGGTGACGGCGACCGTGCGCATCGACCTTATTGGCACAGCGCCAAACCGCTCTTGTGGCGAGGGAGCTTGCTCCCTCGCCACAGGACCGTGCCCACTTTTGTGCCATGTTCACCGTTGGTACTCAGCGCAACCCATAGGAATAGATACGGCCGTCATTATTGTCGTACCAATTGCCATTGGCCCAGAACACCCGGTCCTGCGCCGATTGAAAGCCGAGAATGCCGAGGTAACCGTCAATGGCGAGGCGCTGCCAGGAGCGTCCCCAATCCTTGGAATAGAACACCCCATCGGCGGAGATGTTCGCGTCCGACCACCAGTAGAGCCAGCGCGGTGGATGGTGCTCGCTGGTGGTGTTGATCAGCAGGGTGTTCTGGCCCAGCCAGAGATTGTCGCCACGCACCTGGGTCTGCGCTGCCAGGGGTGCAAACACACTGGGCAGGTCACCCATGGTCTTCCAGGTCAGCGCGGCGGTGTCCAGTTCGGCGACAACATCTCGCCCGCGGTCACCTTGGTCAATCAGCCCAATCACCCGCCCGGCGTCGTTCTGTATCAGCTTGCTCACAAACAGGTTGTCGTCACGCTGTACGTCCACTACCTGCCATTGCCCGGCCTTGGCTTGCAACCGGGCCCGTGTCGTGACATTGATCGCGATATTGTCGCTGACGCCATCCGGATGGGCGCCCCAGAAGCGTTGGGACACCCAGATAAAGGCCGTCTGCGCATCCAGCTGCAGGACATTGGTCTGGATTTCCCCATGCTCATCTACATTCGTGCCCCAATCAGTGATGTCAGGGCGTTTGCCGTGGGCGTATTGGGCGGGCACCAGCAGCGACTCGGGCGCCATTATCGGCGCGCTGTTCGCCCCCCGATCAGCCGAGTAGAAGACGCCGGTGGAAACGGCAGTCGGCTTCTCTTCACCACTGTCTTCATCCACCGCGTCCGGCGTGCCTGCGGCCCAGACTTCATTCGAACCGTGGAAATAGGGAGCCAAGCTCCAGGCCAACGATTCGGCCTCGGGAAACCAGCCCTTGGTCAACCAGGTCCAGCGCTGGCCTTGATCATCGCTGCGAAAGACCACGGTCTGATCGGGCTCCTGGGTATTCGCCGTTTCAGGCCGACGAAGGCCCGTGAGCAGGAACACACTGGTGCCGTCGGGGCTGGCCACCAGACAAGCAGCGCCGCTGACATGTGCCACGAGCTGAAATTGCCCGTGGGCATCCAGGCGGGAAATGAAGGTGGTTTCCTTGTCACCATGAGAAAACAAACCGGCAAAGGCTCCAGACTCTTCCGCTTCATTGGGCTGCTTCGGCTGGCCATAGACCAGCGCATCCAGGTCCAACACGTCAACGGACGGGTCGAGCTCTCGGGCCTCCCTCTCCAGGCGCGCCACCAGCCAGGTTCCCTGTGGCGTCACCGTCACGCCCGTGCAATACGAGGCCATCGCCCGCAACTGGGTGTCCTTCACTTCACCGACTGTTTGCTCGTCAGGACTGTTGCCGCCCAACTCCAGCTTGGCGCTGGCAATCATCCAGATGTACCAGAGCGCGGCACCGGCCAGCAGCGCGACAAACAGTGTGGAGAACAACTTCGATCGAGGCATGAGGCGTCCGAATCCATGGGAAAAATCTGCAGAGCTTTTCTCATCTCTTGCGCCCGGAGTAAATTTTTATCGCACGCGAACGGTTGAACTCGGTCGCATAATTGTCGGCGCTGTGATCCAGTCCACTTTCCCATTGCCATAACGTCTCCAAGCGTTGCACCGACGTACAGAAGGAATGCCCGATGCCCCCACGCTCCGCCCCCGCTTCAACCGCAGACTTGCCGCAAGGCACCGGTTTCGTCCGGGTGCGTGGCGCCCGCGAACACAACCTCAAGAATGTCGACGTGGACATCCCCCGCGATGCCCTGGTGGTGTTTACCGGCGTGTCGGGCTCGGGCAAGTCGTCGCTGGCCTTCTCCACGCTCTACGCCGAAGCCCAGCGTCGTTATTTCGAGTCCGTTGCACCTTATGCACGTCGGCTGATCGACCAAGTGGGCGTGCCGGACGTGGACAGCATCGAGGGCCTGCCGCCGGCAGTTGCCTTGCAACAACAGCGCGGCACCCCCAGCGCACGTTCGTCGGTGGGCAGCGTCACCACCCTGTCGAGCCTGATTCGCATGCTCTACTCCCGCGCTGGCAGCTACCCGGCCGACCAGCCGATGCTCTATGCCGAAGACTTCTCGCCGAACACGCCACAGGGCGCCTGCCAGCAATGCCATGGCCTGGGCCGGGTCTATGAGGTGACCGAAGCGTCCATGGTGCCGGACCCGTCGCTGACCATCCGCGAGCGCGCCGTGGCCGCCTGGCCCATGGCTTGGCAGGGCCAGAACCTGCGGGACATCCTGGTGACCCTGGGCTATGACGTCGACATCCCCTGGCGCGACCTGCCGAAGAAGCAGCGGGACTGGATTCTCTTCACCGAAGAAACCCCCACCGTTCCCGTATACGCCGGGCTCACCCCGGCCCAGACCCGCGCCGCCCTCAAGCGCAAGCTCGAACCGAGCTACCAGGGCACGTTCAGCGGCGCTCGACGCTACCTGCTGCACACCTTCATGCACTCGCAAAGCGCGCAGATGCGCAAACGCGTGGCGCAATACATGCGCGCCAGCCCCTGCCCGGTGTGCGAGGGCAAGCGCCTCAAACGCCAGGCGTTGACCGTGACCTTTGCCGGCCTGGACATTGCCGAGCTGTCGCACCTGCCGTTGCTTGAGCTGGCCGACGTGCTCAAGGGCGTCCTGGCGCCTGATTACCTGGAACAGGCCGAAGCAACGGGAGACGTCCTCAGCCACCAGCAAACCCGAGAGGCCCGCGAGCAACGCGCCGCCAGGGGTGACAACCCCCACGCGGGTGGGCCCGACGCGCGCCACACCCCCAACCTCTCCCTGGAGAAACGCCTGGCCGCCCAACGCATCGCCGCCGAGCTGCTGGAACGGATCGTTACCTTGATCGACCTGGGCCTGGGCTACCTTGCCCTGGAACGCAGCACGCCGACGCTTTCGTCCGGCGAACTGCAACGCCTGCGCCTGGCGACACAACTCAATTCCCAGCTGTTCGGGGTGATCTACGTGCTGGACGAACCCTCCGCCGGCCTGCACCCGGCCGACAGCGAGGCGCTGTTTGGCGCCCTGCAACGCCTCAAGGCTGCGGGCAACTCGGTGTTTGTGGTCGAACACGACCTCGATACCATGCGCCGCGCCGACTGGCTCATCGACGTCGGCCCGGACGCTGGCGAACAAGGCGGGAAAGTCCTCTACAGCGGTCCGCCGGCAGGCCTTGGCCAAGTGCCGGAATCACGCACCCGCGCGTACCTCTTTGATGAGGAACACGTTGCGGTACGCAGCCCTCGGACACCCAGGGATTGGCTGCGCCTGGAAGGCATCACCCGCAACAACCTCGACAACCTGAGCGCGGCCTTCCCCTTGGGTTGCTTCACCGCTGTGACCGGCATCTCCGGCTCAGGCAAATCCAGCCTCGTCAGCCAGGCCCTGCTGGATCTGGTCGGCGCCCACCTGGGCCAGGCCAGCCCCAACGCCGAACCTGATGAGCAAAGCCTGGAAGACGAACCCGTGCAAACCAGCGCAGGGCGCGTCACCGCCGGACTCGACGCGGTCAAGCGGCTGGTGCAAGTGGACCAGAAACCCATCGGCCGCACCCCGCGCTCCAACCTCGCCACCTACACCGGGTTGTTCGATCACGTGCGCAAACTGTTCGCCGCGACAGACCAGGCGCAAGCATTGGGATTCGATGCCGGACGGTTTTCCTTCAACGTCGCCAAGGGCCGGTGCGAGACCTGCGAAGGTGAAGGTTTCGTCAGCGTGGAATTGTTGTTCATGCCCAGCGTGTACGCCCCCTGCCCCACCTGCCATGGCGCGCGCTACAACCCGCAGACGCTGGAGGTTCGCTGGCAAGGCCTGGACATTTCCCAGGTGCTGCAACTGACCGTGAACCAGGCACTCGAGGTGTTTGCCGAGCAAGCGGCGGCCAGGCGCTCATTGCAGGTGCTGCAGGATATCGGGTTGGGCTACCTGCGCCTGGGCCAACCGGCCACGGAACTGTCCGGCGGCGAAGCCCAGCGGATCAAGCTGGCGACGGAACTGCAGCGCAAGGCCCGGGGGGCGACGTTGTATGTGTTGGATGAGCCCACCAACGGGCTGCATCCCCAGGACGTGGACCGTTTGCTGGTGCAGTTGAATCGCCTGGTGGAGGAAGGTCATACGGTGGTGGTGGTGGAACATGACATGCGCGTTGTGGCGCAGAGTGACTGGGTCATCGACATCGGCCCAGGCGCGGGTTCCCAAGGTGGGAACGTCGTGGCCTGCGGGGCGCCGGAGGAAGTCGCGGCCTGCCGGGAAAGCCGGACGGCGGAGTTTCTGAAAAGGGCTTTGCAGCCCGGAAGATAAAGCCTGGCTCACCGCTCTTGTGGCGAGGGAGCTTGCTCCCGCTGGACCCTGTAGGAGCTGGCGAAGCCTGCGATCTTTTGATCTTGATCTTTCGCTTGGGACTCAATTGCCAGGGGAAAGATCGCAGCCTCGTTGCACTCGACAGCTCCTACACAGCTCCTGCAAGCGCAGCCCAGCGGGAGCAAGCTCCCTCGCCACAAGAGCGGTTATCAGACCGTACGCGAATACTGAACCGTCTGGTCCGCCCCCAGGTACGCGTCGAAAGCCATGGCCACGTTGCGCATCATCAGTTGCCCCTGGGGCAACAACACCAGCTCGTCGTCGCGAAGGTCCAGCAACCCATCGCGCACCAGCTCCTGGAGCCGGTCCAGGGCATCGGCGAAGTACTCGGTAAATCGAATGCCGTGGGCGCTCTCGATCTGGCCAAAATCGATGCGCCCATGACACATCAGTTCGCTGATGACCTCGCGCCGCAGCCGGTCATCGTCGCTCAGCCGATAGCCACGCTGCACCGCCAGCAAACCTTGATCCAACCGCGCGTAATACTGGGAAAGCTCCTTGACGTTCTGGTTGTAGCTGTCGCCCACCTTGCCGATCGACGACACCCCCAGGCCAATCAGGTCGCAATCAGCGTGGGTGGAATACCCCTGGAAATTGCGCTGCAGGCTGCCCTGGGCACGGGCGCGTACCAGTTCGTCATCCGGCAAGGCAAAGTGGTCCATGCCGATGTAGACGTAGCCAGCTTCAGTCAGGCGATTGATGGTCAGTTCCAGCAACTCCAACTTGCGCTCTGGCGGCGGCATGTCTTCGGGCCGGATCATCCGTTGCGCCCGCACCCGTTGCGGCAGGTGGGCGTAGCTGTAGGCTGCGATCCGGTCCGGACGCAGGGCGATGATCTTGCTCAAGGTGACATCGAAACTGGCGATGGTCTGCAACGGCAGGCCATAGATGAGATCGACGCTGACCGACTTGAAGCGCGCCAGGCGCGCGGCTTCCACCAGCTCGACGACCTGGGCTTCGCTTTGCACTCGATTGACGGCGATCTGCACCTGAGCATCGAAATCCTGGACGCCAAAGCTCAGGCGGTTGAACCCCAGCTGGCGCAAGCCTTGGATCTGTTGCGCGTCGATGGTCCGCGGATCGACCTCGATGGAAAACTCATGGGCGTCGCTGTCGTCCATGTCGAACGACTGGTGCAGGCAGTCCATCAGGTCGGCCAGCTGCTCATGGGTCAGGTAAGTCGGCGTGCCCCCGCCCAGGTGCAGTTGAGTCAGTTTGCGCGAGCGATCGAACAAGGTCGCCTGCAGGGCTATTTCGCGCTTGAGATAGGTCAGGTACTCGACGGCGCGATGGGTCTTGCGCGTGATGATCTTGTTGCACGCGCAGTAATAGCAAAGGCTCTGGCAGAACGGGATATGGATGTACACCGACAGCGACTTGGGCAGCGGCGCCTGGTTGCTGCGTTGGGCAGCCTGCTGGTATTCGTCCATGGCAAAGGCCTGGTGGAACTGCGGCGCCGTTGGATAAGAGGTGTAGCGCGGCCCCGGGCGGTCATATTTCTCCACCAGGGCACGATTGAAACCGGATGCAGCATTCATGATGGGTTCAACTTTTCAAAAGGGTGTGGGCCTGCGTCATCCAGTCCTGGGTCGAACAGATTGCAGATCGCATCGACGTTCAAGCGCCCGGCGGGCAGGATGCCGATAAACCGGCTCGACAGTTCGATCAATCCCTGGTCATGCAACGCTTCCAGCGACGGCCAGACAGAGGCGAAATGCTCGCGAAACACCAGGCCGAAGCGTGCCTCGATGGCCGGGATATCCAGCTCCAGGTCACAGGAAAGCTGCTCGGTCACGCAGGCCTTGACCTGATCCTGCGCTTCACAGCGCCAGCCGCGATAGACCGGCAACTGCCCGGCGTCCAGCTGTTGGCAATATTGATGCAGGTCGTCGGTGTTCTGTACGTACAGATGCTCGATCTGCGTGATGGCCGACAACCCGAAGCCCACGTGATCACAGCAACCGTGACGGGTAAAACCCTGGCAATTGCGATGCAGGCGTCCGTGCTCCTGGGCCACCGCTAGGTCATCGTCGGCCCTGACGAACTGGCCCAGGCCGATGTAGTGATAACCGGCGCCAATCAGTTGCTCGCAGCAGATCCGCCGCATGGCGTCCTTGTCGGCCGGGCTGCAAAAGTCGCCGGCCACTCCGGCGTTCTTCGAGCGGTAACGATAAGGCGCGCGGGCATAGTCAAAAACGTGCAGGCGGTCCGGTTCCAGTTCGATCAGCGTCGCCAGTTTCAGGGCGAAACTGCTCGGCGTCTGCCAGGCGTGGCCGTAGCCCAGGTCAATGTTGATGGAGCGAAAACCAAACGTGCGCGCTGCATCGATCAACGAATGGATCGGTGCCGGATTCTGGTAGCAATCGACCGACAGGTCGCTGTCGACGCCAATGTCGGGGACCCCGATGCTGACATGGGTGAAACCCTGGTCACGAATCAGGCCCATGGTCGACCAGTCGGTGTGGTGCAGGTCCACCTCGATGCTGTGGTCGCCGCCGTCGTATTCATTGAAGTCGAAGCGCTTGCGCAGGTCACTCATCAGCTTCTGCAGATGAGCGATCACCGGTGTGCCCCCGGTCAGGCAGAACTGCTCGACGCGCCGCCCTGTGCCCAGGTGGCAACCGACCAAGCCCATCTCATACGTCAGGCGTTGCAGATAACCCTCGATCTCACCGCAGCGGCAGTCACTGGCCAGGGTCGAACACGACGCCAGCCGCAAGCGCGAAGGCAGGTGCACTGCCAGGGACAGGGGCCGTCGTTTTTGACGGCTGCTGCGCAACCCTCGAAGCAGGTCGAGCGAGCCGATGCCTGTGTGGAATCTACGTGTACCGACCGGACAATCGAAATCAGCCACCACAGGCGCACGACCCGAAGGTCGCTCACCGAGGCTATGGAACGGGTCGAACATGACAATCTCCGAGTGGCTGTGCGGAAGCAGTTTGCGGGGTAACCCGCCGGGGCACCTTGACCTGTATCAAGCGCCTTGGAACCACGCGCCAGCGCTTACCAGGTGACGTAGAACATGGCCTTGGCCAGCAGCACGATCGCGACCATATGCAGGAACACGCTGGTATGGATGATCTGCACATAGCGGGCGTTCATGCGCCCGCTACGGAACAGCCACATGGCCCAGAGAAAATGCCCCAGCACACTGCCCGCCAACAGGATCTTCAACCCCAGCAGCAAACCGAAGGATGACTGCAACGGTGAGGAGAGCACCGGCCAATAGCGCAGCCAGACCATGCCAATGCCCGCACCGAACAGCACCAGCAGCACCCACGGCATCAACTGCCGGGCGCGTTGGCTGATGCCTTGCTCCAGCAGCACCATGACCTTGGTGGGCAGTTGCTTGCGGATGCTCTCCAGGAACAGGACTTCGAAGAAAACCGTGCCGATGAAAACCAGAGCGGCAAACAGGTGCAAGGTCAGAAACAGCGGATAAATCATGAGCTTCCTCGGTCGCCCTCTTCAGCGGGGCGATGGTTTATTCGAGGTTATCGCGCCGTCCCGAAAGTGAGGTTGATGCCAATCAAGGAAACCGCCTGTCCGCCCCAACACCGAACCCCTGTGGGAGCGAGCTTGCTCGCGATAGCGGTGTGTCAGTCCATATCGATGCAACTGATCCGACGCCATCGCGAGCAAGCTCGCTCCCACAGGGAGTGTCGTCGGCCTTAAGCGTCAACGAAACGTTATTTCCGCCCATCTCCACACAACCGCTGATCAGTTAGTCCGGCTTTTTGACACTTTCCCCGATATTCGGTCACAACTTTTGCGCTCCGTTGGGTCATAACACGAAGGCCGTCGATGGAATGTTGACGTCTACTTAGGTTTAAGCCTGATACGGAGATAAGCTCATGATTTTCAACGTACAAAATTTTGGCGCCAAAGGAGATGGCATCACGGACGACACGGCAGCCATTCAGAGTGCGATTGATGCGGCGGCCGCGGCCGGCGGTGGGCAGGTGTACATGCCGACCGGCACGTACATCGTGTCGGGGGGAGAGGAACCTTCCGATGGCTGCCTGATGCTCAAGAGCAATGTCTACCTGTACGGCGACGGCATGGGCGAGACCACGGTCCAGCTGGCCGATGGCTCCGACACCAAGATCACCGGGATCATCCGCTCGGCCTATGGCGAGGAAACCCACGACTTCGGCGTCAGCAACCTCACCATCGACGGCAACCGCGACAGCACCACCGGCAAGGTCGACGGCTGGTTCAACGGCTACATTCCCGGCGAAGAAGGCTACGACTCCAACGTCACCCTCGACAGCGTCGAGATCAAGGATTGCTCCGGGTACGGTTTCGACCCCCACGAGCAAACCGTCAACATGGTCATCAAGAACAGCGTGTCCCACGGCAACGGCCTGGACGGCTTCGTCGCCGACTTCCTCAGCGACAGCACCTTCGAAAACAACGTCGCCTATAACAACGACCGCCATGGTTTCAACGTCGTCACCAGCACCCACGATTTCACCATGACCAATAACGTCGCCTACGACAACGGCGGCAATGGCATCGTGGTCCAGCGCGGCAGCGAGGACATCCCCTCCCCCAGCAACATCACCATCACCGGCGGCGAGGTGTATGGCAACGGCGCCGAAGGCGTGCTGGTCAAGCTCTCCAGCGAAGTGACCGTCACCGGCGTCGACATCCACGACAACACCAGCGCCGGGATCCGCATCTACGGCAGCAACCACGTCGATGTCATCGACAACACCCTCAACAACAACGCCCTGGGCAGTGCCGTACCGGAAATCATCATCCAGTCCTATGACGACACCCTGGGCGTGTCCGGCAAGTACTTCAACGGCAGCGACAACCTCATCCAGGGCAACATTATCAGCGGCAGCGACCTGTCGACCTATGGCGTGGCGGAGCGCAACGAAGACGGCACCGACCGCAATGCGATCATCGCCAACACCATCAGCCACACGAGCAAGGGCGCCACGCTGGTCTATGGCGACGGCAGCTACGTCAGCGCCACAGTGCCCATGACCACCGTGCAGGGCACGGCGGGTAACGACATCCTTACGGGCACCAGCGCCAGCGAGCTTTTCTATGGCGCGGCGGGCAACGACACCATCAACGCCGGGGCCGGAAGCGACATCCTGGTCGGTGGCGCGGGCGTCGACAAACTCACCGGTGGCACCGGCGCCGATACGTTCCGCTTCGTCGCCCAGTCGGACAGTTACCGCAACGCGACCACCAGTTTCGATGACACCATCACCGACTTCGACGTCACCCAGGACAAGATCGACCTCGCCGGCCTCGGTTTCACCGGCCTGGGCAATGGCCGTGGCGGCACCCTGCAGGTCAGCTACAGCGCCAGCAACAACCGCACCTACATCAAGGATTTCGACGCCGATGCCAGCGGCAATCGCTTCGAGCTGATCCTCACGGGCAACCTTGCCAGCACCCTGACCGCCAGCAACTTCATCTTCAACCGGGTGATCACCGGCACCAGCGGCAGCGACTCACTGCTGGGGAGCGATGCGGCCGACACCCTGCTCGGCCTGGCGGGCAACGACAGCCTCAGTGGCGGCGCCGGCGACGACAAACTCGACGGCGGTGCCGGCATGGACACCCTCACCGGTGGCGCCGGGGCGGACACCTTCGTGTTCGCCAATCGCCTGGACAGCTACCGCAACTACAACACCGGCGGCGCCAACCTCGGCGACCTGATCACCGACTTCAACATCAGCGCCGACAAGATCGACCTCTCGGCCATGGGCTTCACCGGCCTGGGGGACGGCAAGAACAACACCGTGTATCTGGTGCTCAACAGTGCCGGCACCAAGACCTACATCAAATCCCTGGAGGCCGACGCCAATGGCAACCGCTTCGAAGTAGCGCTGGACGGCAATTACCTCAACACCCTGACCAGCGCCAACTTCGTCTTCGCCACCACCTCGCCGACCAACCAGGCGCCCGTGGTGGCGACGCCGCTGCTGGACCAGAACGCCACCGAAAACACCCCATTCAGCTACGTGGTGCCGGCCACCAGCTTCACCGATCCGGACAACGACAGCCTGAGCTACACCGCCAAACTCGCCAACGGCAGCGCCCTGCCCAGCTGGCTGGTCTTCGATGCCGCCACCCGCACCTTCAGCGGCACGCCCCCCGACACCGCGTCGGGCACCTACGCCATCCAGGTCACCGCGAGCGACGGCAGCAACGCCACCGTCAGCGACAGCTTTACCCTCGCCGTGCAGGACGTCCCCACCGCCATTGTGATCAATGGCACGCCGAACAACGACACGCTGACCGGCACCGCAGCCAATGAGCAATTGTTCGGAGGCGCGGGCAACGACACCCTCAACGGCGGCGCCGGCAACGACATCCTGGTCGGTGGCACCGGCGTCGACAAGCTCACCGGCGGCACCGGTGCCGATGTGTTCCGCTACACCTCGAAACTCGACAGCTACCGCACCAGCTCCACCAGCGTCAGTGACCAGATCCTCGATTTCGACCTGACGGCGGACAAGATCGATGTGGCGGCGCTTGGCTATACCGGCCTGGGTAACGGGCTCAACGGCACCCTGCAGGTCACTTACAGTTCGTCGACCAACCGCACCTACCTCAAGGACCTGACGGTCGACGCCAACGGCAACCGGTTCGAGGTCTCGCTGGCGGGCAACTTCGTCAGCAGCCTGACAGCCAATCACTTCGTCTTCGCCGACCAGACCAACCCCACCAACGTGGCGCCGGTCGTGGCCACCCCACTGCTGGACCAGAACGCCAGTGAAAGCACGCCGTTCAGCTATACCGTGGCGAGCAACAGCTTCACCGACGCCAACCAGGATGTGCTGACCTACACCGCGACCCTCGCCAACGGCAATGCCCTGCCCGCCTGGCTGAGTTTCAATGCCACCAGCCTGACCTTCAGCGGCACGCCGACCAGCACCGCGGCAGGCAACTACGACGTGCTGGTCAAGGCCACCGACCCCTCGGGCGCTTCGGTCAGCGACAACTTCAGCCTGGTGGTGGCCGATGCGCCGGCCAACACCATCACCGGCACCAACAACGCCGAGACCCTCAATGGCACGACAGGCGCGGACCTGATCCTTGGCCTGGGCGGCAACGACACGATCAAGGCCGGCACCGGCGCGGACATCGTCGACGGCGGTGCCGGACGGGACTCGTTGTACGGCGGTGACGGTGCCGACACGTTCCGCTACAGCAACCTGTCCGACAGCTACCGTGACTACGACACCGGCGGCGTCACGGCCACCGACACGATTTATGACTTCACCGTCGGCGTCGACAAAATCGATGTCTCGGGGCTGGGCTTCCTCGGTCTCGGCGATGGCAGCAACGGCACGCTGTACATGACCCTGAACGCGGCTGGCGACAAGACCTACGTCAAGTCCGCCGAAGCCGACGCCGATGGCAATCGCTTCGAGATCGCCCTCAACGGCAACTACCTCAACACCCTTACCGCCAATGACTTCGTCTTCGGCGAGCGCGCCCAGCAGGACATTCTGTACCTGCCGACCCTCGGCCAATCCAATGCGCGCCTGCTGCGCATGACCGAGGATGACAACCAGTCCGGCACCTCGATGCTGGTCAACGACCTGGACCGCTACACCACCTACGACGTGCGCAGCCAGTTCACCGATGCCGACGGCAATGGCATCGACATCGCGGTGGGCGGTAGCACGGTCAACGGCCTGTCCACCCTCAGCGCCGAGGAACTCCAGTTGTGCTGGTGGCTGACCGACACCAACCAACCGGGGCCGGCACTGCTGCGGGCGGTGACATTGCTGCGCGACCAGCGCACCGAACTGCAAGCGATTGATAACGTCACCATGGGCATCATCTGGGGCCAGGGCGAGGAAGCCGCCCAGGAAATCGCCCGCGCCACCGACAAGGCAGCGGCGGCTGCGGCGTACAAGGCCGCGACTTTGAAGGTGTTCGATTACTTGCATGCCCAGTTCGGCAATTTCAGCGTCTACTTGATGGAAACCGGTCATTACTCGGAGGACGCGGCCCGGGCCCGGGGTTATTCGGAAGAGAAGATCGCTTCCATCGTCGAGGGCGTCGGTTATGTGCGCGCCGCCCAGGAAGCCATCGCCGCCGAGCGCGCCGACGTCAAGCTGGCGGTGGACTACACCGACCTGCCCTTGCGCTACGAAGTCGACCCGCTGGTGTACCCCGATGACGTCTGGCACCTGCACGAGGAATCGGCGGAAATCGTCGGCCAACGCCTGGCGGACTACATTGCCGATGACCTGGGCTTCCAGGGCAACCCCAACGACAACAACAGCGTGCAGGACATTTTCGACAACGCCCAGAACCAGGGCGGGATGATCTCCGGTACTGACCAGGACGACACCCTGGTGGGCAGTTCGGGCAACGACACGCTGAACGGCGACCTCGGCGCCGACACCCTCACCGGTGGCGACGGCAACGACATCTACGTGGTCGACAATGCCTTCGACAGCGTGGTGGAAACCAACACCTCGCTCTCGCAGATCGACACAGTGCAAGCCTCGGTCACTTGGACCCTGGGCGCCAACCTGGAAAACCTGGTGCTCACCGGTGTGTCGGACATCGACGGCACCGGCAATGAACGGCGCAATTTCATCACCGGCAATGCCGCCAATAACGTGCTGGACGGCGCCGCAGGGGCCGACAGCATGAGCGGTGGCGACGGCAACGACAGCTACTTTGTCGACAACGCCGACGACAGCGTGATCGAGACCAACAGCAATACCGTGACCGGCGGGATCGACAGCGTGCACAGCAGCCTGGCGGCCTATACCTTGGGCAACAACGTCGAGAACCTGTATGTCGATAGCACCGGCGCCGCCAATGGCACCGGCAACGCGCTGGACAATACGCTGTTCGCCGGCGCGGGCAACAATGTGCTGGATGGGCGCGATGGCATTGATACGGCGAGCTTCGAGCGCGCGCTGTCCAGCGTGACCGTCAACCTCTCGACGTCGGCGCAACAGAACACCGTGGGGTCCGGGCTGGACACCTTGAAGTTCATCGAGAACCTGAAGGGAAGCGCCTACGCCGACACGCTGTCGGGCAACAGTGCGGCGAACGTCCTCGACGGAGGGGCCGGCAACGATACGCTGGTGGGCGGTTCGGGCGATGACCGGTTGATCGGCGGCGCAGGCACCGACAACCTTACCGGTGGCACCGGCGCGGACACCTACGTGTTTGGTGCGCTGTCGGACATGGGCGTCGGGGCCCTGCGCGATGTGATCAACGGTTTCAAGAGCGCGGAGTTCGACAAGTTGGACCTCACCAGCCTGGACGCCAACCCGCTGACCGCCACAGTCGATGCCTTCACGTTCATTGGCAGCAATGCCTTCGACCCCACCAACGCCACCGGCCAGCTGCGCTTCGTCGATGGCATCCTCTCCGGCAGCACCAACGCCGACGCCACCCCCGAGTTCGAATTCGAACTGGTCGGCGTCAAGGAGCTGCACGCCAGCGACTTCACCGCCTGAATCAAGCCCCCCACAGGGGGCTTGCTGTGCCAGAAAAACCCAGGTCAGCCGTAGATCAAAAATGTGGGAGCGAGCTTGCTCGCGAAGGCGCCGGCACATCTAGCATGGACTCAAGCTGACCCACCGCTATCGCGAGCAAGCTCGCTCCCACAGGGGGGCATGTTGTGCTTGAAGGCAAGCACTGGGCCTGGACCGTTTTTGTGGCGAGGGAGCTTGCTCCCGCTCGGCTGCGCAGCAGTCGTGAATCGGTGGACTCGGTCTGCCTGATACCACTCATTGTCTGGGCTTGGGGCTGCTTCGCAGCCCAGCGGGAGCAAGCTCCCTCGCCACAGGGACAAACCCTGGATTGTCTAGAACAAACTCTGCACCTGCTCCAGCACCGTGCGGTTCATCTGGCCGGTGTGGGTGTGCAGGCTTACATAGCTTTGCAGCATGTCGAGCTTGGTGTTGAGCAGGTCTCGGCGGGCCTGGAACAGCCGCTGCTGCGCGTCAAGAATATCCACCGTGGAACGCACGCCGCCCTGGAAGCCTTTTTCCGTCGAGGTCAGTGCTCGCTGATTGGACTCCACCGCCCGTTGCATCGCCTTGCTCTTGGCAAACCCGGCCACGACGCCCAGGTAATCGGCCTCGATATCCTCGGCCAGTTGCTGGCGTTGCACGTCGTAGTCGGACTGGGCGCCGGCCAGTTGCGCTTCGGCCTTGGCCACCGACGCCCGTACCGCCCCGCCGCGATACAACGGAATGTCCAGTTGCACGCCCACGTAGTAAGTGTCCTGGCGCGGGTCGAGTTCCTGGTATTGACGGGTTTCCCGGCGGGTCAACTGGGTGGTCAGCGACAAGGTTGGATAATGCCCGGCGCGCTGGCTGTCGGCCTGGGCCTCGGCCACTTTCACCGCCGCCAGCCGGGCGGCCAGCTCGGGGCTGGCTTCACGGGCAATCGCCGTCCAGTACGGCAAGTCCTGCTCCGGCGGGATCGGGCTACCGGCGGCCAATTCTTCGCGCATCGGCTGGATGTCGTCGATGGGCACGCTGGCACGCCCGGACAAGGCCCGCAACGCCGCCACGCGGCGCGCCTGGGCTTCAGCCTCCTGGGCTTGGACCAGATCGAGTCGCGCCTGGGCTTCGTCGATATCGGTGATCGCGCCTTGGCCGCCCTCATAAAGCTTTTTACTTTGAACGACCAAGCCTTGGATGGCGCTCTTCTGCTGGACGATCAACTTGATCTCGTTCTCGGCCCGGGCGACGTCGAAATACCCCTTCGCCACCCGGTCATACAGGGTCTGGCCAGCCACATCGAACACCTGGGTGCCCAGTTGACCGCGCGCCTTGCCCTCCTGATACGCCGCCCAGCGTGCCTTGTCATAGAGCGGCTGTTGCGCCGCCAGGGTCACGTTATTCGCCTGGTAATCATTGCTGTTGACGTAGGTGTTGTCGTCACCGCCGTCGGTCCGCCCGCCGTAGCCGTAGCGCGAGGTCAGCGACACTTGCGGGTAAAGACCGCCACGCCCGATGTCCTCTTCATGCCGCGAAGCTTCAAAGGCGTGGGCAGCCGACTGCACGGTCGGATCGTTGAGGCGCGAGGCATCATAAGCGGCGGTCAGGCTCAGGCCACCCTCGGCGGCCCGCGCCGGATTGAGCACCGCCCACCCCGCACACAGGCTCAGCAATACACACAAACGGTAGCGGCAACGGTCGACCACGCTCATTCCTCCTTGAAGGCTGCAAGCAAGCGTTCACGCAAAGGCTTCATCAGGTAATTCATCAAGGTGCGCTCGCCCGTCACCACCGTGACGTCGGCGAGCATCCCCGGGCGCACCAGCAGGCCGGCGCTCTGCAACGCAACCACGGTGTCGGCGGGAATCTCGACCTTGGCGGAGAAGTACGGTTGATGTGTCTGCTCATTGATCAACTGGTCCGCCGACACCGTCGTCACCGTGCCGGTGACCGTCGGCGTATCCACCCGTTGCAGCGCGGTGAAATGCACATGCACCGGTAGGCCCGGGCGCAGTTTGTTGGCCATCAGCGGCTCGAAACGCGCGGTGATCGCCATCGGCGCATCCAGCGGCACCACTTGCATCAGGGTCTGGCCGGCCTGCGCCACGCCGCCGACGGTATGAATGCTCACGTCCATGACCTGCCCGGCCACCGGCGCACGGATCGCACCGTTGTCGACTTCGAACTGCAAGGCGCGAATCTGATCGGCATAACCAGCGGCCTCAGCCGAGACTTCGCTGAGCTGGGTTTCGGCATCGCGGCGGAACTCCTGCTGCGCCTGCAAGGCCTTGAGCCGGCTTTCATTGATCGCCTGGCGAGTCCGGCCGACATCGCCCACACCCGAGGCGATCTGCCCCGCCAACTGAGCCGCGTTGCGCTCGGCCTCGAAGAGCTTGTTGCGCGGGACGTAACCTTCCCGGGCCAAATCGCGCAGGCCTTCGAGCTCCTGCTGCTGGAAACGCATCTGCGCATCGTAGTTGCGCTTGACGCCTTCGTAGCCAAGCAATTGCTGCTGCAAGGCCGCAGCTTCGTGCTCGATGATCTGCAAACGGCTGCCCAGCTCGGCGCGGCGGGTGACGAACAGCTGGCTCTGCAAGGCCATGGCCGCCTTGACTCGCGGTTCGTCAGCGTGCGCCAGCAGTTCCGCGGGCCATTGGATCTCGGCACTGCCCAGGCGCTCGGCAATCAAGCGCGCCTCGATGCTGCGATCATTGAGCAGCTTGCCCAGGGTCACGTCCAGTTGCGACTGCGCCTGCACCGTATTGAGCTGCACGAGCAATTGCCCTTGGGTGACGCGGTCGCCATCGCTGACCAGCAGTTTTTCCACCACCCCACCGACCAGCGACTGCACGGCCTTGCGCTCCCCCGCCACCACCACGGTGCCGCTGCCTACCACCCCCTGGTCGAGCGGCGCCAGGCAAGCCCAGAGCAGGAAACCACCCAGCGTCAGGACCAGGAATCCCACGCCATAACGCGCCGCGCTCCCGGCGTCGGTACTGGCGCTGGGCAGTGTCGTGGTGCTGCGCACGCTCAGCCCCTGTTCGCTATACGCTTGTGCCCCTGGCGCCAGATCACGCATCGCCGCCCGCCTCCCTGACCGCGGCCGGTCGCGGCCCCGGCATCAATGCCTTGAGCACCCGGTCCCGTGGGCCAAACGCCTGTTGAGTACCGTCCTTGAGCACCAGGATGTGATCGACCACCGCTAACACACTGGGCCGGTGAGTGATCAACACCACGGTGCTGCCGGCCGCCTTGAGTGCGCTGATGGCCTGCACCAGCGCCAGCTCACCGGCGTCATCGAGATTGGAGTTGGGTTCATCGAGCACGATCAGCGATGGCCGCCCGTAGAGCGCGCGAGCCAGGCCCAGGCGTTGTTTTTGCCCACCGGACAAGCCAAGCCCTCCGGGGCCCAACGGCGTGTCGTAGCCCTTGGGAAAGCGCAAGATCATTTCGTGAATGCCGGCATGACGCCCGGCGGCGATGATCTTGTCGGCGTCCTGTTCACCGAAGCGGGCGATGTTGTCGGCGACGGTGCCATCGAACAACTCAATGTCCTGTGGCAAGTATCCAAGGTAGGGACCCAAGGCGTCGTGGGACCACTGGCTGATCTCGGCATCGTCCAGGCGCACCGACCCGCCCATGGCCGGCCAGACCCCGACCAGCGCGCGCGCCAGTGTCGATTTACCGCTGGCGCTGGGCCCGACCACCGCGAGCACATCGCCCTTGGCGAGGCTGAAATTGATCCCGCGCAGGATCGGCTGTGAAGCCCCCGGCGGACCGACATACAACTGTTCCAGGCGCACCGCGCCGGTGGGCGGTGGCAATGGCATGCGCAGGCGCTCGCGGGGATGCTGGGCCAGGAGTTGGCTCAGGCGCTGGTAGCTCTGGCGTCCGGCGTTGAATTGCTTCCATGAGCCGATGGCGATTTCCACGGGCGCCAGGGCGCGCCCCAGCAACAGCGACATCGCAATCATCATGCCCGCTGACAATTGGCCTTCAAGCACCAGCAAAGCGCCCAAGCCCAAGGCCAGGGATTGCCCGGAGATACGCACGAAACGGGTCGTCGAGGTGATACGCGCGCTGCGGTCGCTGGCATGGGCCTGGGCGGCAATGATCCGTTGCTGCAACAGGCTCCAGCGCTGACGCAGCGGCCCGAGCATACCCAGGGCCTGGATGACTTCGGCATTGTGCAGCGTGCTGTTCACATAGATCGACGACTGCACCCCCAGTCGATTGGCCTCCCCCAGGCGTGCTCGCGTCGCCAGCTCTCCCCACAGCGCCAGGCCGATCAGCACCAAGGCCAACACCAACGTCAGCACGCCGAACCAGGGGTGAAAGATGAACGCCACCAGCAGGAAGATCGGCAGCCAGGGTGCATCGAGCAAGGCGATCAGGCCCTGCCCGGTAATCAACTGGCGCAGCGTCGCCAGGTCGGTGAGCACTTGCGCCGGGTTGGCGTTGTGCTCGCGCAGGCTGCGGGCGAAGGCGGCGTCGAAGATCCGCTCGCCCAAGGCTTCGTCCAGCCCCGCGCTCATGCGAATCATCACCTCGCCACGGACCCACTCGATCAGGGCACTGAACATGAACAGTCCCAGGGCCATCAAGGTGAGCATGAACAAGGTGGTTTCGTTGCGGCTGGTCAGGACTCGGTCGTAGACCTGCATCATGTAGAGCGAAGGTACCAGCACCAACAGATTGATCACGCCACTGAACAATGCCAGGGCCCAGAACACCCGGCGGTAGCTCAATAAGGCGGCATCAATGTCATGACGCGGATCGAGTAGAAACCCCATGGGAAAATCGCCTGCAAGAGAAATTGTCGGTCTAGGACGCAATCCTTCGCGAGGCTTTTTTCCCCCGAGCATGCTCAAGAAAAAACTGTCCAGCTGATGTGCCGATACCAGGGACGATCCTCATCCCTACAGACGCCAATTACTGACAACGCGGCCGCGGGTTAGTGCCGGTTCGCAAGGCTGGGTTTGCAAGTGGGTGACAGGCGGAAGGGCCGCGCTTCAAGACGGAGGTTTTTGCGTCCTGAATGGGCTTGAAAGACGGTTTTGTTGACGCCAGTAACGTGACGTCAACAGGGCAAAAATGACAGGCTAGCCGAGGGACGCGACGCTCTCAGGCCGGGGCGAATGCCGCGACGTCACCAGGCCGATAAAGGAAATGACCAGCGCCAGGCCCAGGGTAGTACTGACCTCGCTGCGGTGCTCGGGCGTGACCATCATGACCGCCAGCGCAGCCGAGATGAACACGATGACCAACCAGGTCAGCCAGGGGAACAGCCACATGCGAAAAGTCAGCTCGACATTCTGGCGAAGCAACATCCGGCGCATGCGCAGTTGCGAAATGGCGATCACCAGATACACCAGCAAGGCGATGGCGCCGGAGCTGGCGAGCAGGAACTGAAACAGGCCGGCGGGCATGAAGTAGCTGAACAAGGTGACGCCCGCGCCCAGCACGGTACTGGCAATCACCGCGGACCTTGGGACACCGGCCGAAGACGTCACCTTCAAGGCCTTTGGCGCATCGCCGCGACGCCCTAGCGAGTACAACATCCGCGAGGCGATGTAGATCGAGGAGTTCATGCAGCTGGCCACCGCGATCAGCACCACCACATCCACCATGAATTTGGCGTAGGGAATGTTCATCAGCTCCAGCGCTCGCTGGTAGGAGCCCACTGAAGCCAGGAGTGGATCGTTCCAAGGCACCACGGAAATGACCACGAAAATCGACAACAAATAGAACACACCAATGCGCCAGATCACCGAGCGGGTGGCCTTGGCAATGTTCTGCGCAGGATTGTTGGATTCAGCGGCCGCGATCGTCACCGCCTCCGTACCGATGAAGCTGAACATGATGGTGATGAACGCGCCTACCACCGCCGACAGGCCATTGGGTGCGAACCCACCATGCTCCTCCATCAATCGACTCAGGCCACTGGCTTCACGCTCGGGAATCCAGCCCATCAGCACCGCGAAACCCAGGGAGATGAAGCCGATAATCGCCACGACCTTGGCCATGGCGAACCAGAATTCGAACTCGCCATATTTGGCCACGCCGAAAAGATTCGTCACGGCCAGCAGAACGATCGACACCGAGGCGAACAGCCAGGCGTCAATGGCGGGAAACCACTGGTTCAACACATGGCCGGCGGCCAACGCTTCGATGGGAATTACCAACACCCAGAACCACCAGTAGAGCCAACCGATGGTGAAACCTGCCCAGCGTCCGATGGCCTGGTCGGCATAGGTAGAGAAAGAGCCAGTGTCCGGATTGGCAACCGCCATTTCCCCCAGCATGCGCATGACCAGGACCACCAACAGCCCGGAAAACAAATAGGCCAACATGACCGCCGGGCCGGCGGCGGCAATGGCATGGCCCGATCCCACGAACAGACCCGCACCGATGATTCCGGCAATGGACAGCATGGTGACGTGACGAGGCTTGAAGCCCTGTGCCAGATGGCCGTTCGAGTCCTTGAAGCTGGGGCTGGTCATTTTCTTATTCTCTTGTGATCGAACATTGAGGCGTGCTGAGGGACGGTCGGTGCTTGTGGTTTCATCCCCTCCTGAAGACGGTTCCCGTCGCGAACGTGTGCATGGCCGTTGAAAAGTCGCGCCACGTTACCTGTCTTCCCTCCCAAGTTAGTTACCTGAACGCGCCATCCCCGTGCCTGATTTCGCCAACCAGGGCATGGCATTTTGCCTCCTGCCAAGTGTCTGGACCGCGGCATTCAGCCTTGTCCTTGAGGGGGAGCCATGAAATAAGCCCTTTAAAAACTTTACTGGGTTAAGTATTTTGCATACCTATACCCGGCCTGTTGTTAACCAGGAACCCTGTGGGAGCGAGCTTGCTCGCGATGGCGGTATTTCAGTCGACTTCAATGCGGCTGATCCAACGCTATCGCGAGCAAGCTCGCTCCCACAGGGTTGGTGCGCCAAGGCCTTTAACCGCTGCTTTCTTTCCAACAAGGACCTCCCGTGAGCGGACTGCGTGAACGTCAAAAAGCCGAACGCCGCCAAGCCATCAGCAAGGCGGCGATCGAACTGTTCGAGCGCCAAGGTTTCCAGAACACCACCATCGAACAGATCGCCAGCCAGGCCGGCGTATCGGCGCCTACTGTCTTCAAGTATTTCGGCAACAAGCAGGAGATCATCCTGGAGATCCTGCACGACGCCGACCAGCGCGCACTCACGGACACCCGCAGCCAGATGCCTGAAATCGACGACCCGGTCGAAGCGCTGTGCTATCTGGAGCGGCTGCTGACCGGTTACGCACTGGAGGTCATGCACCCGAGCCTGTGGCGCGAGTTGCTGCCGCTGATCCTGTTTGGCGGCGACAACGGGCTGCCCGAGGGGTATCGCGCCATGAACGATGCGCTCAGGGCCGAAATCAGTGGGCTGATCAGGGAATTGCAACAAGCTGGCAAGTTGCGCGCCGACCTCGATGTCGAGTTGGCCGCGTTCCTGTTGAACGACTATTCGCACTTGCAGCTGTTCAGGTTGGTCAACCAGGAACAACCGGACATCGAGGCCCACTCCGCCCAGGTCCGGCGCATTACCGAATTGCTCTTCCTGGGCATGCGCGCCTGAGCGAACACCCCACCGATACGGACCCGGCGCCGCAACGCCGGGTCACGCTGATCAGCGATGGGTCTTGATGCTGGTCCAGGTGCGGGTGCGGATCCGCTCCAACGCGGCCGGCACCGGCTCTAACGCGAACAGGGTCTTGCGCGCTTCGTCCGGCACATACATGGCGGGGTTGTTGCGAATTTCGGCATTGACCAGCGCCGTGGCTTCCTTGTTCGGGTTGGGGTAACCGATCTTGTTGCTGATCCGCGCAATGACATCGGGACGCAAGATGTAGTTGATGAACGCGTAGGCCTCTTGGCTATGAGGGGCGTTGGTGGGCACCATCATGACGTCCGACCACATCGGCGCACCTTCCTTGGGCAGCGCCATTTCCACCTTGACCCCCTTCCCTGCGTCCTGCGCCAGTCGCTTGGCCAGGGCCACCCCACCGGACCAACCCACCCCTACGCAGATCTCGCCGTTGGCCAGGTCCATGCCGTAGCGTGACGAGTTGAAGTAGGTGATGTAGGGGCGAACCTTGAGCATCGCGGCCTGCGCCTTTGCGTAGTCCTCACGTTTCTGGCTGTTGGGGTCGAGCCCTTCGTAGTGCAAGGCGATGGGCACGATCTCGTTGGCGGCGTCCAGCAGACCCACACCACAACTGGCCAGCTTGGCCATGTTCTCTTCCTTGAAAAGGATGTCCCAAGTGTTCATTTGCACATCGGCGCCCAGCACCTGGCGCACCTTGTCGACGTTGTAGCCGATCAGGGTCGTGCCCCACAGGTACGGCGCCGCATAGCGGTTACCCGGATCGCCCACCGCCTCCAGGGACTTCATGAACTCGGGGTCCAGATGCTGCCAGTTCGGTAGTTGGCTGCGGTCCAGGGGCTGGACGGCACCGGCGGCAATCAGGTGACTGACGTTGGAACTGCTCGGGTAGACCACGTCATACCCGGAGTTGCCGGTCAGCAGCTTGGACTCCAAGGTCTCTACACTGTCGAACACGTCATAGATGGGACGGATGCCGGTTTCCTCCTGGAAGCTCTTGAGGATTTCAGGCGGCAGGTACTCGATCCAGTTGTAGATTCGCACCGTCCGCTCTTCGGCCAGGCTCGCGCCACTGACCAGCATCGAAACAACAGCGCCCAGCAAGGTGTTGCGCAAAAACAGGCTCATGATCAAACACTCCAGCGCGGCCGCGAAGGCTCGCGGCACTTAATAGCGGTAGGTGAAGTAGAGTTCCAGCGCGCTGAATTTCCGGTCGTCGCCAAAGACTTGTTTGGCCGCTGCCATGGGCTTGACCCAGTTATAGGACAGCGAGGTGGACAGCGACTTCGAAGGCGCCCAATCGAGGAAGACTACACTCTCGTCGGCAAACCGTTTGTCGCTGACGGCAGCGCCCATGTAGTTTTTTTCGTCGAGCCAGAACTGGTAGTGGATCGCACCGAGCGTAAGGGTTTCGTTGAGGTGGGTCTTGAGTGAGAACTGCTGGACATTTTCGTTGCTGTTGAACAGCAGATAGTTGCCGACGACATCGCCGATCAGCCAGGTGCTCCAGTCGACGAAGCCCTTGCTCAACGGATCCCAGGCTTTCTGTCGGTTGTCGGTGAGGTTGTCGTCGCCGGAAAAACTCGCGTAGCGGTAGCCAATCACCGGGGTCAACGGCAGTGTGCTGAAGGCGTAATCCGCCTGGCCGTACCAGGCCTTGGCATCGTAGTCCACGCCTTCGCCGCTGCCTCGTTCCAGGGCATATTCGCCATTGAGGGTCAGGTCCGGGATGCCCGGGAGCTTGGCGTTCAGGGCCCTGACGTTGTACACCAGCATGCCATCGCGACGCCGCGGTAACGTGCTGCCCTTGGGCCCCATGGCCTTGACCTTCAACGCGGTGGCGCCCAGCGTCACCTGATCGTCGAGGTTGTAGTCCAGGTTCGCACCGCTCATGCGAAAATCACCCAGGTCGCTGTCGGTGCCCAGGCTGAAGCCCTGGACCTTCAACGCGCCATGGTCCCAGGCGACCACCGCCGAATCCTTGAAGGCGGTGCGTGGGGCGAGCCAGTAGGCACCGTCGTTCAACTGGTCGAGGTTGCCATCCATCACGATGAAACCGTTGCCGATCATGTAATTCTGGCGACCGCCCGTGACCGTCCACTCACCGGCCCGGAAACCGCCATAGAACTCTTCGGTCGACAGCTTGCCGTCGGAGCTACGGGTGAAACCACCGGCATCGCCATCACCGAAGGTGGTCGCCCCCACCAGGGAGCCGCCGGCCAGCAAGCTGAAATCCGGTTGCACGGCGTATTCCAACTTGACGCCCGGCTTGACGTAGAACTCCTGCCAGTCGATTTTCGTGCCGCGATTCTTGCCGCTGCGCATGTCCACCGCGCCGCCGCCAAAGTTGACGTTGCGGGTAGAAAGGATTGCGCCACCGGCCGTCAAGTTGACCTCGCCTTTGAGATTGCCCTCCTCGAAGGTGTAGCCCGCCCAGGCAACCTGGGCGGTCAAGGGTAACCCGAGCACGAGGAATGTTCGGGACAAACGCATCATGGAAACCATATGGAGCTCCTGTTGATTATTGTTGTTACAGGGCAGTGAATGGCGGCGCAAACCCGCGCCAACACCTGGCCGGGCCAGGTGAACGGAACGAAATTCTTGTGTTTGTCGGATGAAGTCAGGGCGTCAGGTGCGCCGCGATGGCACGCAGCATGCGCACGCTGTCGCCATCGAATGGGCTGACGGCCTCGCCCAGGGAGGACTGCTTGACGATCACCACGCCGGACGGCTTGTCGATGAACAGGTATTGGCCATGGATGCCACCGGCCATGAGCGCCTGGCTGTGGTCGTTGAAGACATACCATTGGCTGCGGTAGGACGCGCCGGGGGTCCAGCTCGAAAAGTCGGCGCATGCGGCATAGATCGCGGGGTCGGCCCCGGCGGCGATCCCAGCGAGCGCCTCGGCCGAGAGCAGTTGTCGGCCCTCCTGGCGGCCATCGTTGGCCAGCAGGCGGCCGAAGCGCGCCATGTCACGCAAGGTCGCGTTGAAACCGGCGCCGGCGACGCTGCGGCCCCAGGGATCGGCCAGGAAGTAGCCGTCACGCTCACAGCCCAACTGGCTCCAGATCTCTTGCAGCAACTGATGACAGGCCTTGCCTGACGCCCGTTCCATGACCCAGGCCAACGCCTCGGTGGTGGCCGTGACGTAATGGAAAAAGCCGCCGTGACTGCCGCGCTTCCTCAGTGAGGGCAAGTACTGATACAGGGATTCGAACGTCGTGTACTGCGCTGGCGCTGGCTGGAAACCGCAGGCGTAACCGTATTGGGAACTCTCTGAATCCGGATCCTCATAGACCTCGCTGTAATCCACGGCCACTGCCATGTCGAACAGCTGGCGCACCGTCGCATCGCCGAACGCGCTGCCCGTCAGTTCCGGTACGTAATGGGCGGCCATCAGGGTCGGGTCCAGCAGGCCTTCGCAAACCAGTTGCTCGCCCAGGGCGCCGATCAGCGACTTGGTCACTGAAAACATGATGTGTCGGTCCTGAGGACGCTGGCCGTTGAAGTAGCGTTCGAACAGTACGGTGTCGCCCTGCAAGACCAGGAAAGCATCGGTCTGGCTGGCGACCAGGTGATCGATCACACTGATGCTCAAGCCACATTCGCTGTCGAAATGCAGCTCATCCAGCGGCTGGAGCGCCTGCTTGAACGCGCTGACCGGCCCGCTGCCGGCCTGCACATCGATGGAAGGCCGCAAGCGCGCCAGGTTGCGGAAGCCCCATTGGTTGAACGGTGGGCTCATCCAGTTGTGCCAGGTGACCCGGCGCTGGGGTTCGGCGGGAAAGCCTTGCATGAGTGAAGGCGCCAGGCGTGCGTCAAATGGCGATTCGTGAGTCTCGACGTAAAGACTGGCCAGTGAAGGCACGGTGTTCTGATTCATCGGGTTGCCCCTGCAAAATGACTCTGCGTGAAAGCAGATGCAGGGAAATAATTACTCGGTGTTATTTTTTAGTCAATAAAACTTTTTACCGTCAATCCAATTCATGCTTTCAGCAGCGGCAAAACCAATGGATCTGTGCTGAATGCTCGGATGAAAGTCTTAAGCACATAACTAAAGGTTATTTGTTGTCTGTTTTTTAGATCATCTAGATTAAGTCTTAAGCCCTATGGCTTCGCGGTAGTGCCTCAAGAACGTTGGTATTTACCGATCCTCAGTCACGGCAATCTCATTAATGGGCCACCGTCATGCAGCTTCTAACGCTACCTCCCTCCCCCGGCCTGGCCACCTCGATTCGTGCCACGGCCCAGGTCTTCAAGGACCCCACCTCCCGCGCTTTGCTGGCTCACCTGCAACAAGTCGCGCCCAGTGACGCCAGCGTGCTGATCATCGGCCAGACCGGGACCGGCAAGGAACTGGTGGCGCGCCACGTACACAACCTCAGCGCTCGTCGCCACAAGCCGTTTGTTGCGGTCAACTGCGGGGCGTTTTCCGAAACCCTGGTGGAGGCCGAGCTGTTCGGCCACGAGAAAGGCGCGTTCACCGGCGCACTGGCGGCCAAGGCCGGGTGGTTCGAGGAAGCGGATGGCGGCACGCTGTTCCTGGATGAAATCGGTGATTTGCCGTTGCCGATCCAGGTCAAGTTGCTGCGGGTGCTACAGGAGCGCGAGGTGGTCCGGCTGGGTTCGCGCAAGAGCATCAAGATCAATGTGCGCGTGTTGGCGGCCACCAACGTGCAGCTGGAAAAAGCCATCAACGCCGGGCACTTTCGCGAAGACCTCTATTACCGTCTGAACGTGGTCAGCCTGGTGCTCAAGCCGCTGCGCGAACGCCCCGGTGACATCCTGCCGCTGATCCGCCACTTCATTGCCGAGTACAGCCGCAGGCTCGGTCACGGCGAAGTAACGCTGGATGCCCAGGCGCAGCGCAAATTGCTCGACTATTCCTGGCCAGGGAACATCCGCGAGCTGGAAAACGTCATCCACCACACCCTGTTGATTCGCCGCAGCAACGTGATCGGCGTGCACGACCTGCACCTGTCGAACTTGCGCATCGAACGCCAGGACAGCCCGCCGCAGGCGCCCCCTCAAAGCGCAGAGGCGCTCTTGCACAAAGCCTTCGAGAAACTGCTCGAGCAAGAACATGGCGACTTGTATGAAAAGGTCGAAGCCGAGTTGCTGCGCACCGCCTACCGCTACGCCCATTGCAATCAGGTCCACACCGCCAGCCTGCTGGGCCTGAGCCGCAATGTCACCCGCACGTTGCTGATCAGGATTGGCGAGCTGGTAGTCAATCGACGCCGCCCGGCACTGGACACGCGGGATGGCCGGGTGATCAACCTGTCGACCTAGCCCACACCCCGTGGCGAGGAAGCTTGGCCCCGCGCGCCCTGTAGGAGCTGTCGAGCGAAGCGAGGCTGCGATCTTTCCCCAGGCACTTGAGTCCCAAGCGAAAAGTCAAAAGATCGTCCGAACGCAGCCCGAGCCTTCGCCAGCTCCTACGACGCCTAAGCGACCGCCGCCGTTTTGGCTGCCACTTTGCGTTGCTCCAACTCACGCACCAGCGGCAGCACCTTGCGGCCGAAATACTCGACTTCTTCCTGGAAGTGCAGGAAACCGGCGAGCACCAGATCCACACCCACGGCCTTGAGCGCGACGATGCGTTCGGCGATCTGCTGCGGTGTGCCGATCAGGTTGGTCTTGAAGCCATCGTTGTACTGCACCAGGTCCTCGAAGCTGGACTTGGCCCAGTTGCCCTCACCTTCGGGGCTGGACTTGCCGGCCTGCTTCGCCGCATCGCCAAAGGCATTGACGGCCTCGGGATCGGCCTGGTCGATGATCTGCGCGAGGACCGCCCGCGCCTCTTCTTCGGTGTCGCGAGCAATGACGAAGGCGTTCACGCCGACCTTGACCTTATGGTTGTTGGCCGCGGCTTTCGCCTGGAGGTCATCGATCTGCGCCTTGACGCCTTCCACGGTATTGCCGTTGGTGAAATACCAGTCCGATACCCGGGCGGCCATGTCCCGCGCCGCACGCGAGCTACCGCCCTGGAAGATCTCCGGGTGCTGCTGCAGGGGTTTTGGCTTGAGGGTGTAGTCGTGGAAGCGGTAGAAGTCACCGCGCAAGGTGAAGTTGTCCGTGGTCCAGATGCCCTTCAGCGCGGTGATGAATTCTTCGGAGCGGCGATAGCGCTCATCGTGTTCCAACCAGGGTTCGCCAATGGCAGTGAACTCGCCCTTGAACCAGCCCGACACGATGTTGACCGCCACCCGGCCGCCGGTCAGGTGATCGATGGTTGCGATCTGCTTGGCCAACACCGACGGCGTCCACGGCCCAGGCAACACCGCCGCGATGACTTTCAGGCGCGAGGTGGCGGCGAGCAAGGCATGACTGAACGCCACGGATTCGTGCTGGTATTCGGCGCCATAACCGGCGGTGAAGCGCACCTGGGACAGGGCGTAGTCAAAGCCGGCCGCTTCAGCGATCTGGGCCAGCTTGCGGTTGTAGTCGATGCCCCAGTCGGTGCGTTGCTCGATTTTGCTGACCACCAACCCGCCACTCACGTTGGGCACCCAGTAGGCAAATTTGATCGTGTCCTGGCTCATTGCATGTACTCCACGGCTCGTTTTGAAAGGAAGAAATTGATCAGGCGGCACTGGCGTCGCGTCGAACACTCGGGACCAGGCTCAGCAACGCCGACTCGACGGCGCGCTCGATACGCTCCAGCACCTGCGCACTGGAGATCCGGTATTGGCTGAAATCGGTTTCGCTGGCATAGACCCCCACCGGCAGGCTCAGGGCCTGGAAGAAGCCGAACAGGGGGCGCAGTTGGTGATCAATGATCAAGGCATGGCGATCCGAGCCTCCCGTCGCGGCCAGCAGCACCGGTACATTCTTGAGGGCTTCGTGATGGACGAAATCGAACAGATGCTTGAACAAACCGGTGTACGAGGCCCGATACACCGGGCTGGCGGCGATCAACAGATCAGCCGACTCAATGGCCTGCAGATCCTCCTGCACGGCAGCCGGCAACGCCTCGCGACGCAAGACCCCGGCGAACTGGGGGCCGACCTTGGCCAGTTCGATCAAGCGCAGCTCGATCGGCAGTTGCTGCCCGAGCCTGTCCACCAATGCCTGGAGCAGGACCAGCGTGCGTGACGGGTGCTGCACGCTGCCTGACACCGCCACCACTTTGAATTGCTTGCTCATTGCTTACCCCATGCCTGGAGACGCCACCTCAGCGTCTGCACAAGGTGTAGAGCAGCAACCGTGCCAGTTGAATATTCACTTATTAATCAAATGCTTAGAGTCTTAACCGGATCACGTCGCTGTCGCTCGACGGACAAGCTGTTGATCCACTGTTGCCTGGCGAACATTCACTGCGTCGATGTCTGTGGCAGCAACTGTTGCCGGGCACACAGTTGCGCAACAGATTGTCCGCAGCAAGGACAGCCCTTTCGCGATGAATGCGGTACAAGCCCCCCATTTACGGGCGTTGGGTCTCGGGCATGGACTGTGCAATAGCCACTGGCATCGGCAGGTTTTCTCCCTGCCCACCTATTCGTCATAAGAAGGAACATCGCCATGACCGCACAGCAACAACACCTGCCGCCGATCCTTTCCACCGGCACCGACTATGAGCCCTTGGCCGAACGCTTTCGGCCGATCTTTGCACGCATCCAGGCCGGCGCCCTGGAGCGTGAGCAGACGCGCAGCCTGCCCTTTGAACCGGTGAAATGGCTGAAGCAAGCCGGCTTTGGTGCCATTCGCGTGCCGGTCGAATATGGCGGCGCCGGGGCTTCGTTGCCGCAGCTGTTGCAACTGCTGATCGAACTGGCCGAAGCCGATTCCAACCTGCCCCAGGCGCTGCGCGGGCACTTTGCATTTGTCGAGGACCGCCTCAACGCCCATGCCAGCAGCCCGCAAGACATCTGGTTCAAGCGCTTCGTCGAGGGTGAGCTGGTGGGCAATGCCTGGACGGAAGTCGGCGCCGTGAAAATCGGCGACGTCGGCACCCGGGTTTCCCGGCAAGGTGATCAATGGGTGGTCAATGGCACCAAGTACTACAGCACCGGCAGCATCTTCGCCGATTGGATCGACGTGTATGCCCAACGCGACGACAACGGCGCCGACGTGATTGCCGCCGTGCGCGTGCACCAGCCGGGCGTCAGGCAAAGCGATGATTGGGATGGGTTTGGTCAACGCACCACTGGCAGCGGGACGTCGTCGTTCGAGAATGCGTTGGTCGAGGCGCAGAACCTTATCGATTTCTCTACCCGCTTCAAATACCAGACCGCGTTTTATCAACTGGTGTTGCTGGCCGTGCTGACCGGTGCCGGCCGCGCTGCGGTTCACGACATCACCGAGCAAGTGCGCCAGCGCACGCGGGTCTTCAGCACCGGCAATGCCAGCGAAGTGAGCCAGGACGTGCAGGTGCAGCAAGTGGTCGGTAGGGCCTCGGCCCAGGTCTATGCCGCCGAAGCCACCGCCCTGCGAGCCGCGAGCGCCTCCCAACGCGCCTACGAAAGCCGCTTCAGTCAGAACGCCGAGACCGAACACAGCGCCAACATCGCCGCCGAACTGGAGTCGGCCCAGGCCCAGGTGGTGATTTCCGATCTGGTGTTACGCGCCACCAGTGACTTGTTCAATGCCCTCGGTGCGTCGGCCACCAGCACCAGCAAGGCCCTCGACCGCCACTGGCGCAATGCCCGCACTGCCGCCTCGCACAATCCGTTGATCTACAAGGAGCGCATTATTGGTGATTGGGAGATCAATGGGACGGAACCGCCGTATGTCTGGCAGATTGGCGGGGGGTCCAAGCAGCTTTGAGTAGGTGGGTTGGTGTGTATATCCGTTGCTGCGGTAACGGATATACACACGACCCTCAAGAACGCCTCCTCCCGGCAAACGCCAATGTACCGGGCCAATTGCCGACCTCTCCACAAAGCCGACACGAACTCATCCCAGACAATCAAAACACTGGCATCATGCCGTTTTCCTTGCACTCATGGAGTGACTGTGACGAATCTAAGTGCCGCCCCTGAGTTTGCACCCGCCTCCACTTTATCGCGCTACCGCTTCTTCCCCCGGCTCGGGATGTTGGTGCTGGCTACCGTGATCGCCTTCCTGGCGGCGATGCCCGAGATCCTTTTCGTCCCCGCGGACATGCAGGCCTACCTGACATTCACGACCACCTCAGGTATCACCGCGCTCCTTCTCCTCGCCCTTTTCGCCTTGCAATACCGCACCGATTTACGGCCCCAGTGGCGCGGTCATTCCATCAGCAAACCCCTGCAATGGGGAGCCGTGGGCATCATCGGGGTCTACCTGCTTTTCGGGGTCGCCGCCTTCGTGCTCGGGTTGCCGCGTGAGGTGTTCATGGCCGAACTCCTGGACGGTCTCAACGGTTGGCAGGCCGCGATCAAGATTGCCTCGCTGATTGTGCTGCCACCCATCGCCGAAGAATTATTTTTCCGCCATTACATGTTCCGACTGTTTCCCTACGAAAACAGCCGTGCCTGGACATGGATCGCGGTCATCGTCACGTCGGCCATCTTCGCCGGCATGCACATCCAGTACGGAAATTGGATAACCGTCGTGCTGATCTTCGCTTGTGGCGGCGTGCTCGCCGTCGCCAGGGTGGCCAGCGGTGGCCTGCTGGTGCCGGTGCTCCTGCATTCGCTGGCGGAAATAGTTGCACTGACCACTGACAAGTCTTTCTCGCTGATGGGGCTTTACGGTTGAGCCAGGCAAAAGCGCAATGCCACGCTATGATTTCGCAAACGTCAGCACCTCAAAAACAAGGGCAGCCATGAACTCTCACGCAGCGTACCTCGGACTGTTTGCCTTGACGCTCGCCTTCCTATGCGAGCCCGTCCAGGCCTCGACATGGCAGATCTGCCAGATGGAGCTGCGTGTCGTCGAGGTGCTGAAACAACCCTATCCGCAACTCCAGGCGCAGGTCGTGAAAGCCAGGCCGAAATCCGCCTCGGTGGAGTGTCCGGCACAAGGCACGTTGCTCACCTTCACCCCGGAAACCCCGGACTACCAAGCCACGCTGCCCCGCCGGCAATGGCCCAGGAAAGGACAGTCGCTACAGGTCGACTACCGCTACCTGGATGGCGTTTGTAAAGGTGACGGCAATTCCTATGCGTGTCGTATCAAGCACTACCCGGTGGTGGGTCGATAATCAGGCGCCTGGAGATCCTGGCGTTTAGCTAATGGCCTCATCGCGAGCAGGCTCGCTCCCACAAAAGGACTTGCGCAACCCTGTGGAAGCGAGCTTGCTCGCGATGACATCGGCACAGCCAACCTCAATGCCACTCAAGCCAACAGCTCAGTGATCCAGCGGGCCTGCCTGGCTATGTCGTGCAGCTTCTCTTCCGGCACCGCTTGCCGTGCCTTGGCGAAACTGGCGAGGGTCTTTTGCTTCTGGCGCAGCAGGCGCTGCCACTTGGCCAGGAAGATCGGGGTGCGAGCTTGCAGCTGCAGCGGGCCGAAGTACAGCTGCTCGGCGGTGTACGCCACCGGCCCGGTGCGCTCGGCGACGATGATCTCGTAGTAGAAACGGTTTTCGCGCAGCACCTCCTCGCAGAGGATGCGGTAGTCGTTCTCCATCAGCCATTGGCGCAGCGGTTGCTCGCCGCCGTTGGGTTGCAGGATCAGGCGTTCCTGGCCGCTCAACTGCGCCTTGCCACTGTCGAGAATGTCGCGGATCGTCTCGCCGCCCATGCCGCAGAGGCTGATCGCCGTGATCCCGTCTTCCGGCTCGATCGCCGCCAAGCCATTGGCCAGGCGCACGCTGATCTGCTGTTCCAGGCCGTTCTCGCCCACGGTGCGTTCGGCGGCGCGAAACGGCGTCAGCGCCACCTCACCGGCCACCGCCATCGCGATGGCGCCACGGCGCAGCAAGGCCACCGGCAGGTAAGCGTGATCCGAGCCGATATCGGCCAGGCGCGCACCCGCGGGCATATGCGCCGCCACGCGCTCCAGGCGCATGGACAAGGTCTGTTCGTTCAACTGCAGTTCCCTGGATTAATCGTAGAACGGCTCGACCGCCGTCCGACTGCCGACAAAAAAACTGTCCGCGACCAACCGCAGCGGCTGCAGGTCCATGTCGCTGGTTTGGTCGGCAATCAGTTGTTGAAAATGTCGATACACCGCCGCGTACTCGCCTTCCTCGGATACAGCCTGACGCACGCCGTCGATGCTCAACAGTGCACCGCCGTTGTCCAGGCGCAGGACGCCTTCGGCGCAGCGAATCTCGATACTCCAAAGCTCGTCATGGCCATGGTCGAAATCGAACTCAGCACGAATATCGAGGTGGCGCGCGTCGGCCATCTTGATGCTGGCGGCAATCGGCGACTGGCAGTTGTCCGGCACGCGCAACTCGGCGGACTCCACGAACAGCGGCAGCGCCAACAGATGAGTCACAATCGACAAGGCATTGATGCCCGGATCGAAGACGCCCAGGCCACCGGGTTGCCAGATCCACGCCTGGCCGGGGTGCCACTTGCGCACGTCTTCCTTCCAGTCGATCTGCACGCTCTGCAAGGTGCGACTCGCCAGCCAGTCACGGGCGGCTGCGATGCCCGGCGCGTAACGCGAATGCCAGGCGTACAGGCCGCTGACGCCTTGCTCGCGGACCTGCTCCACCAAGGCCATGGCTTCACCCAGCGTGGCGCACGGCGGTTTTTCCACCAGCACGTGTTTGCCTGCCGCCAGCGCCTGTTGCACCAGGGCGAATCGACCTTGTGGCGGTGTGCAGAATGCAATGGCATCGACCTGCGGACCGTTTTCGAGCAGTTCGCCCAGGGAGCGGAAGTTCTCCACCCCGGCGCAGGGCTGCCCTTGCGTGGCGACAGCGACCAGTTGGAATGCGGGGTTGGCGTGGATGGCTGGAACGTGTTGATCCTGGGCAATCTTGCCGTAGCCCACCAGCCCGAGACGAATCGGTTGCATCAATGACTCCTGATTTTTGTACTTGTGATCGGCCAGCAAACTAGACGCAAATCGCCCGGCGGACAATGGGGGCCGTGCAGTATCTAGACGATTGTCCTGCGCAATGGGGCAACAGCCGTGCCGCAAAGACCTCAGCTGTGCCGCCGCTCACTGGCTGCAGTCACGACATTGGTCACCCGGCCGAAGAAGGGTTCGAGTCGCTCACGCGGCGCATCGTGCTCCACCACCAGGGTGGCGACTTCTTCGCAGGCGGCCACCTGATAGTGGGCAACGCTGGAGAGCTTCTCATTGGTCACCGCCGCGATCACCTGCCCGCTTGCCGCGACCACCGCGCGCTTGAACTCCGCGTCATCCAGGCCGAACGCCGTGACGCCATTGTCCGGATCGATGGCGCAGGCACCGAGCAAGCACACGTCAAAACTGAACTGACGCAATTGCTGGACAGCCGTCAACCCGATCACGCCACCGGCGATTGGATTCAAGCGGCCACCCAACAGGATGACCTCGGCGCGGGGCAGCTTCATCAACTGAACCGCAATCAGCGGCGAATTGGTGGTGAGGGTCAACTGAAGCTGCGGATCGATGGCGCAGGCGATCGCTAGGTTGGTCGACCCGGCGTCGATGAACACATGCTGCCCCGCGCGCAACAGTGCAGCGGCTGCTTGGCCGAGACTGCCCTTGCGCGCCGGGTCTTTGCGCACGCGTACCTCCATCGGCCCTTCGGCAGCGGGCACGAGTATCGCGCCGCCATAAACGCGCTTGCACACCCCCGCCGCTGCCAATGCGCCCAGGTCACGCCGTATCGAATGCTCGGATACATTGAATTCGCTGGCCAAGTCGGCTGCGATCACCCGCCCATACCGGGCAAGACGCTGGCTGATCAATTGCTGGCGTTCGCCAGGGAACGCTTCGTGAGGAGAAGTCATGACAGTACAACCTGCATAAACGAGCACCAATGATCATAAACGAGCAGATAGTGCCGATTATGCAGCGAGGCGTCAAACCCGCTCGTTCAAGCGGGCCGTCAAACGTTAAAGATCAAGCGCTCGCGGGGACATTGGTGCCCATGCCCAAGGGCAGGAAAGGTTGAATCTCGTCGATTTCCTCGGCACTGAGGCGCAGTTGTGCGCCGGCAATCAGTCCATCGACCTGCGCGGAACGGCGGGCACCAACGATGGCCCCGGTCACCACCGGTTTGCGCAGCACCCAGGCGATGGCGACTGCCGCCGCGCTCACGCCATGCCGTTCGCCGATACCGGCCAAGACCTCGACCAGCGCCAGGTTCGCACTCAAACGCGGCTCCTGGAAGTCCGCGCTTCGGGCCTTGCGCCAATCGTCGTCGGGCAATTGGGCGATGCGCGCGCGCGTCATGCTTCCGGAAAGCAGTCCCGATTGAAGGGTGGAATAGGCCAGGACCCCCATTCCCTCCGACTCGCAAAATGGCAGGACGTCTTGCTCGATATCTCGCATCAGGGCGGAATAAGGCGGCTGGAGTGAGACGATCTCGGTTATCGCCTGGGCCCGCTTAAGTTGCGCGACATCGAAATTGGACACGCCGATCGCGCGGATTTTTCCCTGTTCGCGCGCGGTGGCCAACGCCGAAAGCGCACTCTCGATTCCTTCACTGCTGCCGTCGGCAGGAAAGGCCGGCCAGTGGATTTGATAAAGATCGATGGTTTCGACGTGCAGCCGGCGCAAGCTTGCCTCGACCTCGGCGAGCAGCGATCGAGGCGCCAGCGAGTGCGAGATCGCTTTGGTGACCGGGTCCCAGACCAGACTGCCCTTGGTGAACACCAACGGACGCCGTGAAGCTGGTACCCGACGCAACAGTTGCCCAACCAGTTGCTCGGCGTGGCCCAAGCCATAAACCGCCGCCGTATCGATCCAGTTCACACCGCGTTCGACAGCATATTCAAGAGCACCCAGGCTGTCCTCGTCATCCTGCGCGCCCCAACTGTATTCCCAGCCGGTGCCGGCAATGGCCCACGTTCCCAGGCCAATGGGCGAAATCAGAAAATCCGATGATCCAAGACGATTCTTTTGCATAGCGAGTTCTCCACAGATGATGGGGCCAGTATCCGCGAGCGATCTCATGACGATAAGATGGGTAATCGTATTTGAACTACTGAACAGCATTCATGAGTCAGCACCCCGATCTTTCCGAACTGGATGCCTTTGCGGCCGTCGCTCGCCATCGCAGCTTTCGCAAAGCCGCCGACGAGCGTGGCGTTTCGGCTTCTGCCTTGAGTCACGCGATGCGTGCACTGGAAGCACGCCTGGGTGTCAGGCTGCTCAACCGAACCACGCGCAGTGTTACCCCGACCGAGGCCGGCCACCAGCTATTGGCAACGCTGGCCCCGACCCTGCAGCAGGTTGCCGATGCGCTGGCGCAACTGACCTCGATGCAGGAAGTGCCCACCGGCAAGCTTCGCCTCAACGTGGCGCGTCCGGCGGCGCGTGCGGTATTTGCGAAAGTGCTCGCGTCATTCGTGGCCAGGTTTCCACGTATTCAACTGGACCTGGTCACCGATGATGGCTTGACCGACATCGTGAACGGCGGGTTTGACGCTGGTGTGCGTTTTGGTGAAAGCCTGGCCGGCGACATGATCGCCGTCCCTGTCGGCCCTCCTCAATCGTTCGTGACCGTCGCTTCACAGGCTTATCTGGCCGCAAGGGGGAGCGTCCAGGCTCCACGGGACTTGCTCGACCATGCCTGTATCGCCCGACGTTTTCCCAGCGGCAAACTCTATGCCTGGGAGTATCAGGCGCAAGGGCAACCGATCCGCTTGTCCGTCACCGGCCCGCTCATTCTTGAAGACGATGCGCTGATGATCCAGGCAGCAAAAGATGGCGCCGGGATTGCCTACGTCTACGAGGAGCTGGTGCGCGATGACATCCGCAACGGGCAGCTCACGGAATTGCTTGCGCAATGGAAAGCTCCGCCAAGCCGGTTTTTTCTCTACTACCCCAGCCGACGCCATGTGCCACCGGCCCTGAAAGCATTCATCGAGTTCATCCGCGCAGATGATTGGCCAACCTGAAACCAGCAGGCAAAAAAAAACCCCGCGACCGAATACGGTGCGGGGCAAGGGGAATTGGTTGGTTGCGGCCAACCAAAGGAGCACAGTGAAAAACGTTTACGGGCCGGTCAGATGCATTCCTGTGCGGCGCGTTCAAAACTCGAAGGCAGGAGGTTGGAGGCCAGCAAATGCCGCTCGTAGATGAACACCTTGCCGCCGCTGCCCGCCTTGTAGGCTTCCAGCACGTTGTCCGCGGAGACTTTGCTCGGCACCACGATGCGGTAGCTGCGCTGGGTCTGCGAGACCATCGGGTTGCCCTGCAATTTCGGTACGACGCATTCAGCGTATTGGGCCGGTGTCTTGCTGGTCTGCAAGGTCAGGGTCGGATTGTTCGGTGCCGAGGCACAACCGACCAGCAACAACGGGGAAAACGCCAGGGGAAGCAAAAATAAAGGGCGCATGGGTGGGGTCCTGAAAATAAAATAGTGGTCTGCGTGTTCGATGGCGCTGATTTTCCAACGATTGTCGGCAAAGCAGAACTTGCATTTCGTAATGGTCACTATTACTCCTAGCAATAGTTGCAAGCCGAGAAAGATTGATGAGGCATCGCCATGAGAACGTTTGATCTGATTCGCGACGCGGTATTGCCCGACTTCCGTGAGCGGGTGGCTGATTACCTGATCCAGTACGAGAGCGTACTGCTGAGCAGCACCGAACCCGACCCGGAGCTCCGGCGCGCCACGGCCAATCAACTGCGCGGTTATTTGCGCGGGCTGAACACCACTCGGGTACTGGGCATGGCGGATTGGGAGGAGCTGGATCGGCGGGTGGTGAATACGTGGCTTTAGCTCTCGACTGGATTCATCGTGGCAAGGGAGCTTGCTCCCGCTGGGCTGCGCTGTAGGCGCTGCCGAAGGCTCAGGCCGCGTCCGGACGATCTCTTAATCTTTCACTTGAGGCTCAAGTGTCTGGGAAAGATCGCAGCCTCGCTTCGCTCGACAGCTCCTACAGGTCCGACACTGGCCTGCGCCCGGTCCACCAGCCGTTGCACCCACGCGGCATCCTGGTCATTGATCACCCCATAGCGGTTCGGCGGTAGAAAATTCCAGTGATGGGCGGCGTCGGCAAGGCGCTTGAGCTCATCGGCAGACAGCCAGTACGGCGTATCCACCAATGGCATCGGCGCACCGTCGAAACGCCGGCCCAGTTGCAGGTTTGTGCCGGGGGCGAAAGTGAACGCCAGTTGCTGGCGGGGTTGCAGCAGCTTGTCCGGCGCCGGCACTTGCCCTTCCCGTCCATAGCTGAAGTCGCCCGAAAATTGCTCCTTGAGCACCAGCCAATGCCCCGCCGTGGTCTTGGCCAGAATCCATTGCGATACACCACTGTCTTGCACGCACTTCAACTTGCCGTCGGTCCACTGCATGAGGGTGTTGCAGTCCGGGTCATAGTCGTTGGACCACAGGCTGATGCCGCAGATGAGGGTGTGGCGTTCGAGCTCGACCAGCCCTTGATCGGGCATCGCTTGCCAATAGCGCTTGGTCGGGTCGCGCTTATCGCGCAAGAAGTTGTGCAGGCCCCACGCCGCCATGAACAGCAAGGTGGCAAGCACAAGCCAACCAAGGGAATCCCCGACGATCCGGTCAAGGTCGACGCCTGGGGCGGATAACCCCTGATAGACCAACAGCCCCAGCGAAAACGCGATGCCCGGCAGCACCGGGCCCAGGCACAACGGCGGCACCAGCACCTCGATCCAGCTGAAGCGATGCTGGGTCGCGCGCTCACGCGCCCAGGCCAGCTCCTGCGCCAGCATCGGCGCCTGCTCCCGGGGGCCGATGTCAGGGTCGGGCGTCTGGAAGCGCATGTACAGGGTGTAGGTGTCATCGCTCATGGATCGGATCATGCCCTTGAAGTCATCATGGTCGAGCAACCCTTCGGGTCGCCCCTGACGCTGGAACAGGCGTATTATCCGGATAACCAGGCGCCCTGTAGACACCCATTCATGCCCAGCTCCCAAACTCGCCCCTCACCCGCGCCCTTGCTCAAGCCAGGCGAGACCGTGGTCCTGTTCGACGGCGTTTGTAAACTGTGCAATGGCTGGGCAAAGTTCCTGATCCGCCATGACCATGCCCGACGCGTGCGGTTGGCCTCCGTACAGTCGCCCGAAGGGCAAGCCCTGCTTGCCTGGGCGGGCCTGCCCCTGCAGCAGTTCGACACCATGGCCGTGGTTCGCGATCAGCATTACTGGGTGCGTTCGGATGCGATTTTTGAAGTCGTAGCCCTGCTGCCCCGGATCTGGGACCCGGTAAAACTGCTGCGCTACATCCCCCGCAGGCTTCGGGACTGGGCCTATGATCGCATTGCCCTGAATCGTTATCGGCTGTTTGGCAAATACGACGTATGCCTTTTGCCGAGCCCGGATCATGAGCGGCGTTTCTTGAAAGCTCCGACACCTGGGAGCAATCCGGTGGAACGGATCGGTACTTAGCCCGTCAGTAGCTCGATCCACTGAGGTGGCGTCATCTTCGTCACCATGATCAGCACAATGACAAACATCCCCAAAAAGCCCAGAACGCCCATCCAGAACCATTTTTGATACACCGATGAGTATCGATCATCGAGCGCCCGCCCGTCCCCAGCCGCGCTCGAAGCCATCACGTATAAGCGCTTCTGGAGCACCAGCACAGGAAGCCACAGCGCCCCCACGCAAAGGAAAATGATCAACGACGTCATTATCCATTCCGTGGTCAGGGGAAGTCCGGCCAGCCTCATTAGCAGGTAGCCCGTCCCAATCTGAATAAAGCCCGCCGGCGTGGTAATCCAAGTGTCGAACTGGACGACCGTCCTGGCGACGTGGGCAATGACCTGCGGGTTGGCGGTGCGGCTGGCCGCGATCAGGTAGAGATAGGACCCCATGCCGAAGCCGAAGAGGAAAATGGCAGCAATGATGTGGAGGTACTTCAGGCAAAGATAGAGCATCTGTCAGCCCTGCTCGCCAGAGAAGTGTACCGACAGGCTCAAGTTTTCGGGGTCGTTGATGGCGGTCATGTATTCGTCGTCGGTGATTTCACCCACGCAGGCCCGAGCACCAGGTTCGGGCAGATACCCTTGGGCGACCTTTGCCGCCAAGGCGACGGCTGCACAGCTGGGAATCTCCGGCCCCTTGTCGTTCATGGCGGTGAGCTGCACGTTCATCGACAACGGTTCGCCATTGGCCCCCATGCCGTGGACGTCGATGTACATTGCGCTTTTGCCATCGCCAAATCGTTCGAACCAGAGCCCCCATCGATGAAGCCTGGCGGCCCAGATAACATGGTCACGCACCAGCCCCATCCTCATTGCCTGGGCCAGCAAGTAGTTGGCAATGCCGCCGAGCTTCAGGCCTGCGCCGGCCTTGAAGCTCAGGTTCTGGGCACCATAGCGGTCGGCGAAGATATCCATGTCCGGCACGTCGACATTGGCCAGTACCCGGGTCCCCATGTACCGCATTCTGCGAAGCGTCAGATCCTGCCATCCCAGGACCTCATGCACCCGGCCATTCCGAAGTTGCTTGATCGGCTTGCCTGCATAGGCCAGAACGCCTTCGACGGTGGACAACCCCGGCATCTTGGCCGATGAGGAAATACCATGCTCGATCGAGTCGATACGTTTAAAGCGATGCCGCTGCTGATCAATGAGGGCGGCCGAGAGCGTCGGCACTGAGCTGCAACCACTGAGGATCGCCACGCCTGCCTGTTTTGCCCGGGCGTCGAGTGCGCTGATGCCGGTGACGAAGGCTCTGGAATCGGACAGGTCGCAGTAGTTTACGCCGGCCTCGATGCAGCTCTCGGCAACGGCATAGGATTGCCCTTGAAAGGGGCCGCCGGTATGGATGACCCATTGGATGTTCATCAAGCCCAGGACAGATTTGAAGCCCGCGCCCATGGCATCGCCGCACCAACTTTCACACACCGTGCCCGATTGAGCGTTCAACTCCTCGACTTTGCGCTGCAGTTTTTGGGCGTCGCGCCCCGAAATCACCAGCTGTACACCTGGCATCACCACCAGGTGCCTGGAAACGATACTGCCGAAATTTCCATACCCACCGACCACCATGACCCTGAGCGTCATTCCATCCGTCCCTAAATATTCGATGAAGCCCGCAACCTTGCCACAAGGAAGGCTCGGTGGTGTACCCCCTGCGGTGGGTCACTATCCCTTTGTGGCGAGGGAGCTTGCTCCCTCGCCACAAGAGCGGTTCGGCAGGAGGTCAGTGAGCGGCCGCATTGGCCCCCTGCTGATACTCCCGAGGGGTGCAGCCGAACTCGCGGCGAAACACGGTGTGCAGGTATTGCGCCGATTTGAAGCCGCAATTCTGGGCGATGTCGGCAATCGGCGCGTCGGTATTTTCCAATCCGCTGGCGGCGGCGGCCAGTTTGAAGCGCAGGATTTCGTCGTGGACGCTGCAGCCCCGTTCCTTGCGAAAATGCGCTTCCAGCGAGGAGCGCGACACTCCCACGTAGCCCGCCACCTGGGCCGTCTTGATGCCCTGGCAGGCGTATTGGCGGATGAAGAGCAGTGCCTGCATGACATAAGGGTTGCCCAACGGTTGATGCAGGCTCGATACCTGCACATTGATCGCATCCGGCGGGACCAGAATCTGTGTGCCGGTGGACGGCATGCCGTGCAGCATCTGGTGGAGCAGGCGTGCGGCGGTGCGGCCCATGGTCTCGGTGCCCTGGATCACCGAGCTCAGCGGCACCCGCGTCAGGCTGCGGGTCAGGGGGTCGTTGTCGATGCCGATCAACGCCACTTGCTCGGGCACGGCGATCCCGGCGGTCAGGCAGGCTTGCAGCAGCTGCCGGGCGCGGGCATCGCTGACGGCGATGATGCCGATGGGTTTGGGCAGGCTTTGCAGCCAGGCGATCTGCTGTTCGACGGCGCTGTCCCACAGCGGTGCGCTGGTGCCCATGCCGCGATAGACCTCGGCGTGCAGGCCGTCGCGCTGCACCAGCCGGCGAAAGGCTTTTTCCCGTTCCTGGGCCCAGCGATTGGCTTGTGCTTCAGGCAGGCTGAAACAGGCAAAACGCGTTAGCCCCGCCTCGATCAGGTGCTCGTAGGCCACTGTCATCAACGCATCATTGTCGGTGGCGACATAGGGAATGCCCTTGGGATAGGCGCGCTCATCCTGATAGGAGCCGCCCACCGCCACCACCGGCAGCTTGATCCCGGCCAGCGCCTCGCCGATCAGCGGGTCGTCGAAGTCGGCGATGATCCCGTCGCCCTGCCAGCGCTCGATGCCTTTCAAGCGGCAGAGAAAGTCTTCCTCGAGGAACAAGTCCCAGGACGCACGCGTGCTGCTCAGGTAATTGCCGATGCCGCTGATGATGCCACGGTCGTAGATCTTGCTGCCGTTGAACAACAGTGCAATGCGGTGAACGGGCGGGACGGTTTTCATTGGTTTAACCCTATGCCGATGCACACAGACTAGGCGCGCAAGCGGCGAACCTCAATACTCAAAATCGAACACCCTATTGGTGATTTTCATAATCAGCAGCCACGGGGCCGGCGTTAGTATCGAGACACCGCCAAGAATAAAAAGGAAATTGCACATGCCGTACTTCCCCGGTGTCGACAAGATTCGCTACGAGGGCTCCAACAGCGATTCGCCGCTTGCCTTCCGTCACTACGACGCCAACAAAGTGGTGCTCGGCAAACCCATGCGCGAGCACCTGCGCATGGCGGTCTGCTACTGGCATACCTTCGTCTGGCCGGGGTCGGATGTGTTTGGTGCCGGCACGTTCAAGCGCCCGTGGCAGCATGCCGGGGAGCCCATGGAACTGGCCATCGGCAAGGCCGAAGCGGCCTTCGAGTTCTTCTCCAAGCTGGGCATCGACTACTACTGCTTCCACGACACCGATGTCGCCCCGGAAGGCAACTCGCTCAAGGAGTACCGCAACCACTTCGCCCAGATGGTCGACCACCTGGAGCGCCATCAGGAAGAGACCGGGATCAAGCTGTTGTGGGGCACCGCCAACTGCTTCAGCAACCCACGTTTTGCCGCCGGCGCCGCCAGCAACCCGGACCCGGAGGTGTTCGCCTGCGCCGCCGCCCAGGTGTTCAGCGCCATGAACGCCACCCAACGCCTCAAGGGCTCCAACTACGTGCTGTGGGGCGGCCGTGAAGGCTACGAAACCCTGCTCAATACCGACCTGAAACAAGAGCGCGAACAGCTGGGCCGCTTCATGCGCATGGTGGTCGAGCACAAACACAAGATCGGCTTCAAGGGCGACCTGCTGATCGAACCCAAGCCCCAGGAGCCGACCAAGCACCAGTACGATTACGACAGCGCCACGGTGTTCGGCTTCCTGCAACAGTTCGGCCTGGAAAACGAGATCAAGGTCAACATCGAAGCCAACCACGCCACCCTGGCCGGCCACAGCTTCCACCACGAGATCGCCACGGCCGTCTCCCTGGGCATCTTCGGCAGCATCGACGCCAACCGTGGCGATCCGCAGAACGGCTGGGACACCGACCAGTTCCCCAACAGCGTCGAGGAAATGACCCTGGCCACCTACGAAATCCTCAAGGCCGGCGGTTTCAGCAATGGCGGGTTCAACTTCGATTCCAAGGTCCGGCGCCAGAGCCTGGACGATATCGACCTGTTCCACGGCCACGTCGCCGCCATGGACGTCCTGGCCCTCGCCCTGGAGCGCGCGGCGGCCATGGTGCAGAACGATCAATTGCAACAGTTCAAGGACCAGCGCTATGCCGGCTGGCAACAACCGCTTGGCAAAGCCGTGCTGGCCGGTGACTTCAGCCTTGAATCACTGGCCGAGCATGCCTTCGAACACGAGCTGGCCCCCCAAGCCGTCAGCGGCCGGCAGGAGATGCTCGAGAACGTGGTCAATCGGTTCATCTACCCCTGACAACGGGCAATGGCCGGGGCACAGGGGCTGTTACATTCGCGCGACAAATCTGTGCCCACGGCGCTCTGCAACGCTCTACAGTTCTACCCGGTATCACGCTCATCGTCAGGCAGTGTCTTTCAAACAACAATAAAAGGACGCACCACATGAATACATTCAAACGTACCCTGCTCGCCGGCGCCCTCGCCCTGCTCTCGCTTCCGGTCATGGCCGATGCGGCCCATCCGAAAATCGGTTTCTCCATCGATGACCTGCGCCTGGAACGCTGGTCGCGGGACCGCGACTACTTCGTCGCGGCGGCGGAAAAACTCGACGCCAAGGTCTTCGTCCAGTCCGCCGATGCCAACGAGCAGAAGCAGATCTCGCAGATCGAAAACCTGATTTCCCGCGGCGTCGATGTGATCGTCATCGTGCCCTTCAACGCCACCGTGCTGACCAACGCCATTGCCGAAGCCAAGAAGGCCGGGATCAAGGTCGTGTCCTACGACCGACTGATCCTCAATGCCGATATCGACGCCTACATTTCCTTCGATAACGAAAAGGTCGGCGAAATGCAGGCCAGCGGCGTGCTGAAAGCCGCGCCCAAGGGCAACTACTTCCTGCTCGGTGGCGCGCCCACGGACAACAACGCCAAGGTCCTGCGTGAAGGCCAGATGAAGGTGTTGCAACCGGCCATCGACAAGGGTGATATCAAGATCGTCGGCCAGCAGTGGGTGAAGGAATGGAACCCCACCGAAGCCTTGAGCATCGTGGAAAACGCCCTGACCCGGAACAACAACAAGATCGATGGCATCGTCGCTTCCAACGACGCCACCGCCGGCGGCGCCATCCAGGCCCTGGCCGCCCAGAAAATGGCCGGCAAGGTGCCGATCTCGGGCCAGGACGCTGACCTGGCAGCGGTCAAGCGCGTGATCGATGGCACCCAGACCATGACCGTCTACAAGCCGCTGAAACTGATCGCCTCCGAAGCCGCCAAGCTCTCGGTGCAACTGGCGCGCAACGAGAAACCGACCTTCAGCTCGCAATACGACAATGGCAGCAAGAAAGTCGACACCATCCTGCTCACCCCTACTGCGTTGACCAAGGACAATATCGACCTGCTGGAAAAGGACGGGTTCTACACCAAGGCACAGATCGCCGGGCAGTGACCTGACCAGTCAACCAAGCCCTCTGTGGGAGCGAGCTTGCTCGCGATGACGGCAGCACATCCAACATTGATGCAAGCTGAACTACCGCTATCGCGAGCAAGCTCGCTCCCACTGGTCACATGGCTTGGCTGCCTGCCCCACTGCTGACGTGTGAGCCCTTTTTCATGAGTCCTTGCCATGTCCGACTACCTGCTGCAAATGAACGGCATCGTCAAAACCTTTGGCGGTGTCAAAGCCCTGAACGGCATCGACATCAAGGTCAGGCCGGGGGAGTGTGTCGGCCTGTGCGGTGAGAACGGCGCCGGCAAATCCACGCTCATGAAAGTGCTGTCGGCGGTCTATCCCTACGGCACTTGGGAGGGTGAGATTCTTTGGGACGGCCAGCCGCTCAAGGCGCAGTCCATCAGCGAAACCGAAGCCGCCGGGATCGTCATCATTCACCAGGAGCTGACCCTGGTCCCCGACCTGTCGGTGGCTGAAAACATCTTCATGGGCCACGAACTCACACTGCCCGGCGGGCGCATGAACTACCCGGCGATGATCCACCGCGCCGAAGCCCTGATGCGTGAACTCAAAGTGCCGGACATGAACGTCTCGCTGCCGGTTTCGCAGTACGGCGGCGGCTACCAGCAACTGGTGGAAATCGCCAAGGCGCTGAACAAGCAGGCGCGGTTATTGATTCTCGATGAGCCCTCCTCGGCCCTGACTCGTTCGGAGATCGAGGTGCTGCTGGACATCATCCGCGACCTCAAGGCCAAGGGCGTCGCCTGCGTCTACATCTCGCACAAGCTCGATGAAGTGGCCGCCGTGTGCGACACCATCTCGGTGATCCGCGACGGCAAACACATCGCTACCACCGCCATGGCAGACATGAGCATCCCGAAGATCATCACCCAGATGGTCGGACGGGAGATGAGCAACCTCTACCCCACCGAACCCCATGATGTCGGCGAGGTGATTTTCGAGGCGCGCCACTTCACCTGCTACGACGTCGACAACCCCAAGCGCAAACGGGTCGACGACATTTCCTTCGTCCTCAAGCGCGGGGAAATCCTCGGCATCGCCGGGCTGGTCGGTGCCGGCCGTACGGAACTGGTGTCAGCGCTGTTCGGTGCCTACCCCGGCCGTTACGAAGGCGAAGTCTGGCTCAACGGCCAACACATCGACACGCGCACGCCGCTCAAGTCGATTCGTGCCGGCCTGTGCATGGTCCCCGAAGATCGCAAGCGCCAAGGCATTATCCCCGACTTGGGCGTGGGCCAGAACATCACCCTGGCGGTGCTGGACAACTATTCGAAAATGACCCGCATCGACGCCGAAGCCGAACTGGGCAGCATCGACAAGGAGATCGCGCGCATGCACCTCAAGACCGCGAGCCCGTTCCTGCCGATCACCAGTCTCTCCGGCGGCAACCAGCAAAAAGCCGTGCTGGCGAAAATGCTCCTGACCAAACCCCGGGTGCTGATTCTCGATGAACCCACCCGCGGCGTGGACGTTGGCGCCAAGTACGAGATCTACAAGTTGATGGGTGCGCTGGCGGCCGAAGGCGTGTCGATCATCATGGTGTCCTCGGAACTGGCCGAAGTCCTGGGGGTTTCCGACCGCGTCCTGGTGATCGGCGACGGCCAGTTGCGCGGCGACTTCATCAACCACGAACTGACCCAGGAACAGGTGCTCGCCGCCGCGCTCAGCCATCCCGATGGCCATAACAATAATGATCGGAAGTCCGCGTAGATGAATCAGGTCAAACAGCTGTTTTCCCGCTACAAGATGCTTGCGCTGGTGATCGCCGTGGCGATGATCTGGCTGTTTTTCAGTTGGCAGACCGAGGGTGGGTTCGTGACCCCGCGCAACCTCTCCAACTTGCTGCGGCAGATGTCCATCACCGGGATCCTCGCCTGCGGCATGGTGCTGGTGATCATCAGCGGCGAGATCGATTTGTCGGTGGGTTCATTGCTTGGGCTGCTCGGTGGCCTGGCGGCGATTCTCGACGTGGTCTATCACTTTCCGCTGCTGGCGAACCTGAGCCTGGTGGCCCTGTGCGGTTTGGTGATTGGCTTGGGCAACGGCTACATGACCGCCTACTTGCGTATCCCGTCGTTCATCGTTGGCCTGGGTGGCATGCTCGCGTTTCGCGGCGTCCTGCTGGGGGTGACTGGCGGTACCACCATTGCCCCGGTGTCACCGGAACTGGTCTACGTCGGCCAAGGTTACTTGCCGCACACGGTCGGGACCGGGCTCGGCATCCTGCTGTTCGCCCTGACCCTGTTCCTGACCTGGAAACAGCGGCGCAACCGTGCCCTCCATGGCCTGACGGCCCACTCCCTGGTGCGTGACGTGTTGCGCGTGGTGATGATCGGCGCGGTGCTGGCCGGATTCGTCTATACCCTCAACAGCTACGACGGCATCCCGGTACCGGTGCTGCTCCTGCTGATCCTGCTGGGTGTGTTCAGCTACGTCACCAGCCAGACCGTGTTCGGCCGCCGTGTCTACTCGGTGGGCAGCAACATGGAAGCCACGCGCCTGTCCGGCATCAACGTACAGGCCGTGAAGCTGTGGATCTTCGGCATCATGGGCGTAATGTGCGCCCTCGCCGGCGTGGTCAACACCGCACGCCTGGCCGCCGGCTCACCCTCGGCCGGCAACATGGGCGAACTCGACGCCATTGCCGCCTGCTTCATCGGTGGCACCTCCATGCGCGGCGGCTCCGGCACGGTCTACGGCGCCCTCCTCGGCGCGCTGGTGATCACCAGCCTGGACAACGGCATGTCCATGCTCGACGTCGACAGCTACTGGCAGATGATCGTCAAAGGCAGCATCCTGGTGCTGGCGGTGTGGGTGGATGTGAGTACGCGCACGGGGCGGCGTTGACCTGTACTCGTCACTTGCTGGCAGACGCCATCAACACACCAAAGCCCAGGAAGGTGATGCCCGACAGTTTGCCGACAATCCTGGCGCCCTGGCTCGAGGAGAGCCAGCCCCTGGCGCCATTGGCCATGAGCGCATAACCGCAATGGATCAGGACGACCAGCCCGGCATAGGACGACACCAGCAAGAAGAACTGGCTGAAGTAGTCACCCGCCGGCTTGATGAATTGGGGGAACACGGCGAGGAAGAAAAACCCGGCCTTGGGGTTGAGCAACTGGATCGACAGCGCCTCGCCGAATCGCCGCCACGGGCGCGTGGCCGTGACCGTGAGTTCGGGCACGAAGCGTTGGGTACGCCACATCTTGATGCCCAGGTACAACAAGTACAGCGCGCCGACGTATTTCAAAAGCGTGAAGGCCGTCGCCGAGGCGGCCAGGATCAACCCCAAGCTGCTGGCGCAGATACCCGCCACGATAACCGCGCCCGACGCGATCCCGAAAATGCCCGGCAGCGCACCGCGCCAGCCATGGCGCAAGGCATTGGAAATCGTCAACACCACACCGGGCCCCGGGCTGAGCACCGTCAGGGTCGCCAGGATCAGAAAAAGTCCGTAACCGGCCATGCATCACTCCACATTGAAGGCGAATTGCTGTGGCCTTCAGGGTGGCGTGGCACCGGGACGCTGACAAACGCTTTAATTGCAGCTCATATGTGACTAAATTAGACACATGATCGCCAACCTCCCGCCGTTGAACGCCGTCCGCGCCTTCGCCGCTGCCGCTCGCCACCAGAGTTTCAGCCGCGCCGCCGAAGAACTGCACGTGAGCCACAGCGCCGTCAGCCGCCACGTAAAGTTGCTCGAAGAGCGCCTGGGCGTGCTGCTGTTCGAACGTCGAACACGCCAGTCCGTGCTCACCCCGGCCGGCCGGGCTTTCTACGAGCAGGTCAGCGAGGCCCTGACCCAAATCGCCAACGCCGCCACCGCACTGACACGCAATGCGGCCCAGCGCAAAGTGACCATCAACGTGCGCCCCTCCTTCGCGGTGCGTTGGCTGATCCCGCGGCTGCCCGACTTCATGGCGCTCCATCCAGACATCAAGCCCAACGTCGTCACCAGCACGCGGCCGCCCGATCCATCACGGGAAACGTTCGACGTGGTCATCCGTCGCGGGCACGCCGGCTGGTCGGCCAATCTGCAGCCCACGGTATTGCTGGAAGACGACCTGCTGCTGGTCGCCGCACCGGCGTTACTGCAAAGCGTGCCATTGGAAAATGTCCACGACCTGGCTCGGCACACCTTGTTGTCGGGCAGGACGCGCAGCAGCGATTGGCAAGACTGGGCGGAACACGCAGGGATCAATCCATTGAACAACTCGCCGACCCTGCAATTCGATCACATGCACCTCGTGCTGCAGGCCGCCGTCGATGGGCTGGGCGTGGCGTTATGTCCGGCTTCGCTGCTGGGCAGGGATTTGTCCAACGGGCGCCTGACCTGCCCACTGCCGTCGTTACGCCTGCCGTTGGCCCGCTATTACTACGGGGTGTCCGGGGATGCGGTGGCTGAGACGCAGGTTTTTGTTGATTGGTTGTTTTATCAGATCCAGCAGCCAGCCACCGCTCAACCGAAGGCGTAATCATGCTCATCGAACCTTTCTCCATCAACATCCCTGACAGCGCTCTCGAAGACCTCCGCCACCGCCTGTTGAGCACAAGGCTGCCTGAGCCCTTGCCCGGCCAAGGCTGGAGCGAAGGCATGGACATGGATGTGCTTCGGGAGCTTCTCGCCTATTGGTCGAACACGTTCGATTGGCGTGCCCAGGAAGTCGCGCTGAATCGCCTGCCGCAGTTTGTCACCCACGTCGACGGGCAAAGGGTCCATTTTGTTCATCAGCGCGGCATCGGTCCGAAGCCGATGCCGCTCATCCTCACCCACGGCTGGCCCGGCTCGTTCATCGAGATGCAGCGCATCATCCCATTGCTGACGGACCCGGCCCGCCATGGCGGTGATCCTGCGGACGCCTTCGATGTGGTGGTGCCGTCGCTGCCCGGCTACACCTTTTCCGCACCGTTCCAGCAATCTGGCATGGGGCCTTATGAGGTCGCCGGTTTGTGGGGTGAGTTGATGACGGGGCTAGGCTATGACCGGTTTGGCGCCCAGGGTGGGGATATTGGCGCAGGCGTGTCGACGTGGTTGGGCGTGCGTTTCCCCGAGCGGGTGACCGGCATTCACCTCAATTACATCCCGGGTTCCTATCGCCCTCCCCTTGGCGAAACCGAACCCGCGCAGACAGCGGCGGAAACCGCGTTCCTGCAACATGCCGGGGCATTTGCCGATGCCGAAGGCGCCTACGCACACCTCCAAAGAACCAAGCCGCAAAGCCTGGCCGTGGGCTTGAATGATTCACCGGCCGGACTGTTGGCGTGGATGGGCGAAAAGATCCTGTCCTGGTGCGATACCCAACCCGCCATCGATCGTGACTGGCTGCTGACCAACGTCACGCTGTACTGGCTGACTAACTGCATCGGCTCGTCGTTTCGCCAGTATGTGGAAGGTAGCAAGCGGCCGTTGCTGTTCAACCACGGCGAGCGACTGAAACCGCCGGTGGAGTGGCGATGTTTCCCGAGGAACTGCCCATGCCGCCGAGGAGCTGGGTGGAGCGCTGCTTTAACGTGGATCGCTGGACCATCATGCCCCGCGGTGGTCACTTTGCCGCGTTGGAGCAGCCGGGGTTGTTGGCGGAGGATATCAGGGCGTTTTTTCGGGATTGGCGTTGATCGAATCGAAGATGTTCCTGGGCCTTAATCACACTCCCTCGACTGGAATCTTTACCGCAGCCAATGCGACTCCGTTGTCCACCCCAGAAAAACACGCGCACCTTCGGCGGTCAGTTTATGTTGCGGCAGGCGACGACCCGCTGCGGCCATGCGCAGTCCAATCATCACAGGTAGGAATTTCTCCCGGAAAGCACCTGGCTGCCGAGCGTAATGCGCTTCGATGCCCTCGATAGCCGAACCCATTTCGGATTCGTCGAGCATCGACAAGTAAAAAATCATCTGACGCCAGGCGTATGCCGTGTTCTTGAGCATAATCAAGCGCCCATGATAGTGCTCTATTCGCATCTGCTGACGCCTGCAGATCCATTCAAAACAGACCTGGGCGAGTGAGCTCAAGCGCGGATACAACAGTGTTTTCAAATCAAGCTCGCAGAACAGGCTTGAGAGATTCTGCGTGGTCAATATCTGCTGCTGTTCAATAATGGTGCCGTTGGTTGAGGGACGCCATGTATCAAGTTCTGCGTTTGCGCGCTGCGCGCACAAGGTTGTCAAAGCGTCGCGCCTTGTTGACGAGCGCCGCCAGAAGGATTGGGGCGCTCTCGATTTGGGTCTATCGGGAAGCGTCGCCAGCATGTCAGTTTCAATATCGTAGTAACGGGCGTACAGGGTACCTGTCAGCGCCTTGGCCGCACGCCTGGCAGCGTCGATGAACTTGTTTGAAAACTCCCCCATGAATATGTCCGAAGCGACTTCGTCCACCAATGGAAGATCCAGCCTGGCCGTTTCGGCGAGGGCGCGCAGTTCTTTAAGCAGCTTGTTGGGAAGAATCGCCTGGGGAAAGGCAGATAGAGTCAGCGCTGACGACTCGATAACCGCCTGCCGGGCGATGTTCGCATCGACGGGGTCACGTTGACGATAGCCTTCGACGGCCGCGACCCAGGGCAACTCACCCAGCCTGACCTGGCTTTGCAGGTTGAGCAATAACAACGAGCGACGTTGGCGAAAGGCACGATAAGTAGCGGCGTATAGATTACCTAATGCGGGATCGGAAAATCCGGAGCTACGTATTTCAGCGGTCATCGCTGGCAACACTCGCGCGACGGTGTCGCCCGAAGTAATCAAACCGTGATCGATCAACTCGGCAATCGTACCGCTGCGGCAGCGCTCTACGCGCCGGCAAATCGCCCGTGGAAGATCGGCTCCGTCCGTCAGGGCAAATACGTTTGCTTCTTCGTTGCTAATCGGCTCAAGCAAGGGAGCCAAATCCGAGACGCCGTCGTTGGCCGGATAACGCTCCATTCGCATGGCCACAGCCTTGGCGACGACGTGATGACCCGGCGCCGCTACATGCTCGCGCTGCTTTGATCGGTACTCACGATGGGCGCTGGAGTCGGGCAGACCATGCTTGCGCACGAAATCATCAACAATCTGACGAATGCGACCGACTTGACGTCCCGTAAGCGAGTTCGAATCGCCAGAGCATTGTTCGAGCAACGCAAACAGTTCCAAGAGGCGTCGCTTGGAGCCGCCTACGATGGGCCCTTGCGCTTCGCGAACGGCATTGAACCGAATGCAAAGCGAAGCAGCCTGCTCGTGCCATCCCTCTGGATAAACCCTACACGGCCACTCGTCCTGATAAGTCAAAAGGAAGTGGGAAACGACAGAGTCGTACAGGGGTAAGCAGACTTCGATAACCTGTTTCTGGATCGCCACACGTGGTTGACCGCGCAACGTCAAGAGCCGCTGCCGAATCTCATCGACGTTAAATACATGTATCTGCGCCGCAGAAAATTGCAGCTTTTCACAGGGTGTTGGAAAGAAGCGCAGGCGGTCGAAGAAAGGTGTGATCGATTCTATCAGCGCCCAGGCCTCATCCACTTGCTGTTGTCCTAACAGCCAAGCCACACTCAGCAGGGCGGACTCTTCTGGAACATTGACTCGGTAATTGCCCTTCGCCAGATATCCCCGCAATACTTCGAGACCTTCATCCGACAGATACCATGCATTGATATCCAGACGCTCGAAGCCCGGACGGATACCCGGGATCGATGCGGCCAGCGCTCGTTCGTGCTCGTTCAGGTCACCACCCGCCAGCAGGTGACCCGTGGCAAAGCCGCCAGTAGCGACCTCCAGCGTCACCCAGACGGGAATATCCGCCAGCGGCATACGCGATCCGTACTGCGCAGTACCCTGCACTGCATGCGCCAACACCTGCTGCCAGCGTGCAATCCGCTGAATCGCTTTGGCGTGGTTTTCTGACTCAGGATCAGCGTCCTGGGCGATCAGCGCCTTCGACAATTGGAAGATTGCATAGCCCATGCCAGGCGTTCCGTCAGATCGAGTACCGTCCCTGAGCATGCGTCCTCATGACCTTGCGATGGAATGGGTCCGGGGGCTGGATTCGAACCAGCGCCCACCCGGTTAAGAGCCAGGTGTTCTACCGCTGAACTACCCCGGAGCGGAGCGAGCATTGTCATTCAGCCTCGCTAAGATGTGAAGAACTTTTGGATGACAGAATTGGCAGGTAATTCATGCCAACTGGTTTACGACTGCTGCGCAGCTGAGCTGAGCTGAGCGGTGCGACGTTTCACTTCTCCTAACCACAAGAGGTCTGAATAAGCAGGCCGCCTGTGGGAGCAAGGCTTGCCCGCGATGAAGACGACGCGGTTTTCCGGGGAAGCGAGGTGCCTGCATCGCGAGCAAGCTTTGCTCCCACCACAGCAAGCCGTGCACTCCAGTGGTAGCGGCAAAAAACGATCCGAATATCTCGTAGGAATTTACTTCCCGTGGCGAGGGAGCTTGCTCCCGCTGGGCTGCGAAGCGGCCCCAAACCAGGCACCTCTTTTCGCCAGGTGCTCCGCAGGTACCGGTTTTACGACTGCTGCGCAGCCGAGCGGGAGCAAGCTCCCTCGCCACAGGGGACGGGGGCGTCCTACAGGTCGGTTGTGGGTGCCGGGATCGACTTCTATAGTTGGGTCGTCGCTGGCTTTGGCCGGTGGCTGGGTTTCGCAGCCCGATAGATACGCTGGCAACCAGGCATCATAAAAGTAACAATGGGCGCGTTTGGCGTTCAACGTCACTTATGGTGGCTGTGTGTGGGAGATCTTCGGGTCTGCCGAGTTCCTCGTATCCTCGGTCTGCGAACCCACATGCAGCTACCACCCGTTCGTTTCGCAGCGAATTGCAGTAGCTATCTTTCTTGATATGAGGAATTAGTAACTATGCGCCAGAATCCTTTGGATCAACGCTTCACCCCCCTGACCCAAACCGCCACCACCCACCCCGTCCTGCTGATCGACACCCAAGCCCCACTCCCCGAACTCCACGCTTGCGCCAGCGAGCGCCTGCACGCCACGCTTGATTACCTGACTTTGGTGGCGTGCGGCAGCCTGCGTGATTCGGCATCGAGTGACATCAACACCATCACCAACGTCGCCCGGATCCTGGTGCAGGACGTGGCGGATGTGTTCGGCGTGATCGAACAGCGCGGCCTCGAAGGCTAGCCAGCCTTTGTGGCGAGGGAGCTTGCTCCCGCTGGGTTGCGAAGCAACCCCAACACCAGGCACCGCAGTACAACAGGTAAACCGCACCAGCCGGTTTTACGACTGCTGCGCAGCCGAGTGGGAGCAAGCTCCCTCGCCACAATGCCCCTGTCCCTGTCCCTTGGGCCAAACAGGGGCCGTATACATGCGCAAGCAAGACTTGCCAGGCTGGATTGCCTACAGGTACTGTCAGGCCATGAATCTTTCTCAGATCGCCCCGTCCACCACAACCACGACCGCCAAGGCGGGTCGTGAGGTGTCGTGAGTCAATAACACACGTATCTCAAAGGCCCGCCAGTGATGGTAAGGGCCTTTTCTTTTGCCCTTGCGTCGCTGGCCCAAACGCAAGGAAAGCACCATGCACGCTCTGTTGATTCTCGATATGCAAGTTGGGTTGTTTCACGGCCCGGATAAACCCTGGGCCGGCGAAGCGTTGCTGGACACGTTGAATGGCTTGCTGCTCAAGGCCCGGAAGGCTGGCGCACCGGTTTTCCTGGCTCGCCACGTAGGCCCGCCCGGCTCGCCCATCGAGCCTGCAAGCCCGCTGACGCAACTGGTGCAGGAACTGCAGTTGGAGGGTGACGAAGTCATCTTCGAAAAAAACCGCCCCAACGCCTTCACCCAGACAGGCCTGGCAGAGCGGCTAAAGGCTTGCGATGCTGAAGGCCTGGTCATCACCGGTATGAAAACCCAGTATTGTATCGACAGCACCTGCCGAGCCGCTCGGGACCTGGGGTTCGACACGGTCCTGATCGCCGACGGTCATACCTGCTCCGACACGCCTGAATTGAAGGCGGAAATGATCGTCGCCCATCACAACGCAACCCTGGCCGGCGCCTTCTGTCGTGTCGTTCGCGCTGAGGACTGGTGCTTCTAAACTCCATCAGAAGATCGGCTCACATTGGGCCGATCTTGTTCAACAAGCGGAGCTCACAGCATGGACCCGTTGCAACCCTCGCAATGCGCAAACATGGAGGACATCCGACGCGAAATCGATGCCCTCGACAAGGCGGTCATCACGCTGCTGGGCAAGCGCTATCAATACGTGCTCGCGGCCTCGAAATTCAAGACCTCCGCATCTTCGGTGCAGGCACCGGAACGCTTCAAGGCGATGTTGGCAACACGGCGCGAGTGGGCCGAGGTCGAAGGCTTGAGCCCGGATGCCATCGAGAAGATGTACCGCGACCTGGTGACTCACTTCATTGCTGAAGAGATGAAACAGTGGACGGCTCATCAATCCGAAACCTGAGCCGCCACTCTATCTCGCCACGGGGGCGCGTGCCCCCGTGGCTCACTAGGCGCTTACCTGTGGCTCCGTCAGCGCCGCCAACACCAACGGGTGCAAGACAGCATCAGGATGTTTCGTTTGCCAGGCCGCCAAATCACGGCGCATGCCCGGCGTCCAGAAGCTCTTGATGTGCTGGCGCACGCCATTCACCGCCAATGTGTGATCCGGCTCGCTGGCGAAGTACTGGGCAATCTGGTTGGCCATCTTGATCAAGCTGTCAGAGCTCATCGACGCACCTCGGCTTTCTCGGCATGGCGACGTTCCCTGAGCAAGCGTCCCTGTTCATCACTGAACGCCTGGTAGCGCTTCTGCCATTCCGAAGGCTGGCTGACCCGCACGATCTCGACCGCCGTCACCTTGTATTCCGGGCAGTTGGTGGCCCAGTCGGAGTTGTCGGTGGTGATCACGTTGGCGCCCGATTCAGGGAAGTGGAACGTGGTGTAGACCACGCCCGGTGCCACCCGCTCGGTCACCTTCGCACGCAGCACCGTTTGCCCGGCACGACTGCCGATACCCACCCAGTCTTCGTCGACGATCCCGCGGTTCTCGGCGTCGGTTGGGTGAATCTCCAACCGGTCCTCCTCGTGCCAGGCCACGTTGTCGGTGCGCCGGGTCTGGGCGCCGACGTTGTACTGGCTGAGGATACGTCCGGTGGTCAGCAGCAGTGGATAGCGGCTGTTGACCTTTTCCTCGGTGGGCACGTAGCCGGTGAGCATGAAGCGCCCTTTGCCGCGCACGAACTGGTCGATGTGCATGGTCGGCGTGCCGTCCGGTGCGGCATCGTTGCAAGGCCATTGCAGGCTGCCGTGACGATCCAGTTCGGCGTAGCTGACGCGGGTGAACGTTGGCGTCAGGCGGGCGATTTCATCCATGATTTCCGAAGGATGGTTGTAGTGCATCTTGTAGCCCAGGGCGTCGGCCAGGGCGATGGTGGCTTCCCAGTCGGCCTTGCCGGCCAGCGGGTCCATCACCTTGCGAACGCGGGAGATGCGGCGTTCGGCGTTGGTGAAGGTGCCGTCCTTCTCCAGGAACGAGCTGCCCGGCAGGAACACGTGGGCGAACTTGGCCGTCTCGTTGAGAAAGATGTCCTGGACGATCACACATTCCAACGCAGACAACGCGGCCGTCACATGCTGCGTGTTGGGGTCGCTCTGGGCAATGTCCTCACCCTGGCAGTAAAGCGCCTTGAAGGTGCCGTCCAGGGCCGCCTCGAACATGTTGGGAATGCGCAGGCCCGGGTCGGGTTGCAAGGTGACGTTCCACGCCTGCTCGAACTCGGCGCGTACCGCCTCGTTGGAAATGTGCCGATAACCCGGCAGCTCGTGGGGGAACGAGCCCATGTCGCAGGAGCCCTGGACGTTGTTCTGCCCACGCAGCGGGTTCACCCCGACGCCTTCGCGACCGATGTTGCCGGTGGCCATGGCCAGGTTGGCGATGCCCATGACCGAGGTGCTGCCCTGGCTGTGCTCGGTGACGCCGAGGCCGTAGTAGATGGCCGCGTTGCCTCCGGTGGCGTAGAGCCGTGCGGCGGCGCGGATCTGCTCGGCAGGCACGCCGCACACCGGGCCCAGGACCTCAGGAGAGTTTTCCGGCAGGCTGACGAAATCGCGCCAGCGGGCGAAGTCCGCCGCCTCGCAGCGTGCCTCGACAAAAGGCTGGTCAATCAAGCCTTCGGTGGCAATCACATGACCCAACGCATTGAGCATTGCCACGTTGGTGCCCGGACGCAGTTGCAAGTGCAGCTCGGCGCGGGCATGAGGCGAATCCACCAGGTCGATGCGCCGTGGGTCGATGACGATCAACCGTGCGCCCTGGCGCAGGCGACGCTTGAGCTGGGAGCCGAACACCGGGTGCGCGTCAGTCGGGTTGGCGCCCATCACCAGGATGACGTCGGCCTTCATCACCGAGTCGAAATTCTGGGTGCCGGCGGATTCGCCCAAGGTCTGCTTGAGGCCGTAACCGGTAGGCGAATGGCAAACACGAGCACAGGTGTCGACGTTGTTGTTGCCAAACGCGGTGCGCACCAGTTTTTGCACCAGGTAGGTTTCTTCGTTGGTGCAGCGGCTGGAGGTGATGCCGCCGATGGAGTCGCGCCCGTACTTGAGCTGGATCCGGCGCAATTCGCTGGCGGCGTAGGTGACCGCCTCGTCCCAACTGACTTCCTGCCACGGATCGTTGATGTGCTTGCGGATCATCGGCTTGGTGATGCGGTCCGGGTGCGTGGCGTAGCCCCAGGCGAAACGGCCCTTGACGCAGGAGTGGCCGTGGTTGGCCTGGCCGTTCTTGTCCGGGACCATGCGCACCAGTTGTTCGCCTTTCATCTCGGCGCGGAACGAGCAACCCACGCCGCAGTAGGCGCACGTGGTGATGACGCTGCGCTCCGGCTGGCCGATCTCCACGACGCTCTTGTCGATCAGGGTAGCCGTCGGGCATGCCTGCACGCAGGCGCCGCAGGACACGCATTCGGAATCGAGGAAGTTGTCACCGCCGGCCGCCGCCACTCGAGAGTCAAAACCGCGTCCGGTGATCGTCAGGGCGAAGGTCCCCTGGATTTCCTCGCAGGCACGCACGCAGCGGTTGCAGACGATGCACTTGCTCGGGTCGTACTCGAAATAGGGGTTGGAAACGTCCTTGGCTTCATCCAGGTGATTGGCGCCGTCGTAGCCATAGCGCACTTCGCGCAAGCCCACCTGCCCCGCCACGGTCTGCAATTCACAGTTGCCGTTGGCTGCACATGTCAGGCAGTCCAGCGGGTGGTCGGAGATGTACAGCTCCATCACGTTGCGGCGCAAATCGGCGAGTTTGGAGGTCTGGGTGCGCACCACCATGCCCTCGGTTACCGGCGTGGTGCAGGACGCCGGATAACCGCGCATGCCGTCGATCTCTACCAGGCACATGCGGCAGGAGCCGAAGGCTTCCAGGCTGTCGGTGGCGCAGAGTTTGGGGATGGTGGTGCCGAGCAAGGCGGCGGCACGCATGACCGAGGTGCCGGAGGCGACGCTGATTTCGCGCCCGTCGATGGTCAGGCTGACCTGCACGTCGCTTTCGCGCGCCGGGGTGCCCAGGTCGATATCGCTGCTGGGGTCGAAGATAGTGATCATTGGTCGGCCTCCGTGGTCGCCAGACCGAAGTCGGCGGGGAAATGCTTGAGGGCGCTGGCGACAGGGTAGGACGTCATCCCACCGAGGGCACAGAGCGAACCGTATTGCAGGGTATCGCACAGATCCTGCAACAGCAGGGCCTGTTCCTGACGAGCAGCGGTTTCAGTGCTGGCGATCAAGCGATCCACCACTTCCACCCCGCGGGTGGAGCCGATCCGGCACGGCGTGCACTTGCCGCAGGATTCCTCGGCGCAGAACTGCAAGGCGAACCGCGCCATCTGGGCCATGTCCAGGCTGTCGTCGGCAACCACCACGCCACCGTGGCCGAGCATCGCGCCCATGGCGGCGAACGCTTCGTAGTCCAGCGGCGTATCGAATTGCGCAGGCGGCACCCAGGCACCCAACGGCCCGCCCACTTGCGCGGCCTTCAGGGATCGACCGCTTGCAGTACCGCCGCCATAGCCTTCCACCAGTTCACGCAGGCTCAGGCCGAAGGCGCGCTCCACCAGGCCACCGTGACGGACATTGCCGGCCAGTTGGAACGGCATCGTGCCCAGGGAGCGGCCCATGCCGAAGTCGCGATAGAACTGCGCGCCCTTCTCCAGGATGATCGGCACCGAGGCCAGGGTCACCACGTTGTGCACCAGGGTCGGCAGCCCGAACAGGCCTTGAATCGCTGGCAGTGGCGGCTTGGCGCGAACCGTACCGCGCTTGCCCTCGAGGGATTCCAGCAGTGCCGTTTCTTCGCCACAGATATAGGCGCCGGCCCCGACACGCACCTCAATGTCGAAGGCGCAGCCGCTACCGCTCACGCTCGCCCCCAGATAGCCGGCTTCGCGCGCAATGCGCAGCGCTTCGTTCAGCGTACTGATGGCGGCTGGGTATTCCGAACGCACATAGATGTAGCCCATCGTCGCGCCGACGGCGATGCCGGCGATGATCATGCCTTCGATCAGCAGGAAGGGGTCACCCTCCATCAGCATGCGGTCGGCAAACGTACCGGAGTCGCCTTCATCGGCGTTACACACCACATACTTCTGCGCACCCACGGCATCACGCACGGTGCGCCACTTGATGCCCGCCGGGAACGCCGCGCCACCCCGGCCACGCAGGCCGGAGTCCAACACGCTGGCGACCACCTCTGCGCCATCCATCTGGAGGGACCGGGCCAGGCCCAGGAAGCCGCCCCGGGCACGATAGTCATCCAGGGACAGCGGTTGCGTGATGCCGGCGCGCGCGAACAACAGACGCTGTTGGCTCTTGAGATAGGGAATCTCCTCCACCGGCCCCAGGGCCAGCGGATGGCTGCCGGGATCGCCTGCCAGCGCATCCAGCAAACCCGGCACATCGGCCGGTGTGACAGGGCCAAAGCCCAGCCGGACGCCGGCGCTTTCAAGCTCCACCAGCGGCTCCAGCCAATAGAGGCCACGGGAACTGGTGCGCAACACCGTCAACGGCAACTGTCGACGCTCAGCCTCAAGGGCCAACGCATCGGCCACCTTGTCCGCGCCCACGGCACGGGCTACCGAATCGCGGGGGACACAGAGCGTCAGCATGCGCCCTCCTCCATGCAATCATTGACCAACTGACGCAGACGCTCGGGCGTGATCCGCGCATGCAGCTCCCCGTCCAGCTCCAAGGCCGGCGAGCAGACGCAGGCACCCAGGCAATAGACCGGCCGCAGGCTGATGCTTCCATCGGCGCTGGTGCCGTGATCGTCCAGCGCCAGTTGCTCGCGCAACTGCGCCGCCAGGGTCTCGGCGCCCATGCTTTTGCAGGACTCGGCCCGGCACAGGCGCAGCGTATGGCGCGCCGGCGGTGTGGTGCGGAAATCGTGGTAGAAGCTGATGACCCCGCGCACTTCAGCCTGGCTGAGGTTCAGGGCGTGGGCGATCTCCGGGACGGCGCTGTCGGGGACATACCCGCAGCCTGCCTGGATGGCATGGAGAATAGGCAGCAAGGCACCGGGGGTGTCCTTTTCGCGCGCAAGCACGCTATGGATCAAAGGCAGGTGAAGCGTCTCATCGGGCATAAACGTACCTCGGCATCTCGAACGCCACCGCCGCATAGCGGCAGCCGTCCGGAGTCTTGGCTGCGGCGACCGACCCACGTCACGGTAGCGTGGCACATCCGATCGCCATTCTCGCTCTCCGGCCAGTGTCTTTGGCGCACTTGGTCCGGGGCATCCTCACAGCTTGCCACTCCCGGGGGTTGGCGATTGCACATGGACGACGAAACGTGTTCTGAAAGCGACTTGGCGTGAAAAGTTGTCCTGCGTCCGCGGGAAGTCAAATACACAAGTGATTGTAGGCGACGCACGGCGATCGGTGGCTACTGGCCGTTTTCCTGACTGCCAGCGTGGCGAGTGCTTTGCTGGATCACAACACAAGGTTACAAACACAATATATATGTATCGTTTTCACAGCGCCGCACCGAGAGATCATTAAGGGAGTTTAAAACCTAAAAACCGCAAGGACGCCCAATGTCACCCAAAATACTCGCCTCATACTCTCTGTCACTCTCACTGCTTGCCACCTGTTTTAACACAACAGCAGAGGAATATTATTGGCACATTCAACCGGAAGCTTGGGATTGGCACGGACCACAGAAAAATCATCTATCTCCGGAACTAGCCTGTCGATTTCTGCACGAAAACACTGACTACGAAATATATGAATACGGCTCTGCCACTCCCACCTCAAGGGAAAATCAATGGACCTGTAACCTTTTCTATGGCAACGTCCCCGATGACAATCTAGCCATATCGATATACAGGCATGGCAACTCATGCGAAGGCGGGAAAACTTTTAATAACTTTACCGAACAATGCGAAGCCCAAGGGGTGGACAACAGCTGCCCTTCAAGTCTCACGGGAAATCCGATAAATTTCGCAACAGGCTATAAAATACAACTCGAAAATGACTACTCTATTTCGAACTCACATTCAGCTTTAAATCCACTCGAGTTTTCAAAGTCCTACAGAAGCGCCGATGGAGCATGGCGACATGGTTATTCATCCTGGCTAAGTTTCGAAGAGAACCTGATCACGTTTATTCATCATAATGGAAATCGCTCCTATTTCGAAAAGGAAGGTGCGTCGTATAAGGGTAAGCCACCAGAAACAGGCAAGCTCACCCGCCTGTCAGACCGCTGGAGCTATCGTGCCTCCAACAACCAGGTGCTTGAGTTTGATAGCGACGGAAGGCTCATAGCGCTTATCAAATCAGGGATCGCATTAAACATCACATACTTAAATACCGTTGCAACTGTCACTGATGGCTTTGGCAATACCTTAACGTTTACCGAGGACGTAAAGAAGCAACCTCTTACCGTCACAGCGGACAACATAAACATTAGCTACACCTATAATGATTACAAACAACTTACTTCGATGACCAAAAACCATCCAAACCACACTAAAAACAAACAATACCTCTATCAAGACCCCAACGACAGCAGACTGCTGACCGGCATTATCGATGAACGCGGGGTGCGTTACGCCACATGGACCTATGATGAACAAGGACGCGCCATTTCAGGTGAGCACGCTGCTGGAGCTGAAAAAGTCCTGGTCAGCTACAACAGCGATGGATCGTCCACGGTCACTAACGCGTTGGGCAAGCAGACGCACTATCAATTTGAATTGATTCAAAACATCAAACGCATCAAGTCCATTACAGGGTTTCCATCGGCCAACTGTCCCGATAGCAACTCAAGTTTCACTTACGACGCCCGCGGTCTGCTGACAACAAAAACAGACAACAACGGCAATATAACCACCTATCTCTACAACGACCGAGGCCTGGAAACCTCTCGCACGGAAGCGAGCGGCACTTCTCAAGCGAGAACGACCACCACCGAATGGCACCCGACGCTGTATTCCCCAGTGCGCATCAACGAACCGGATCGCTCCATTCAATACACCTACGACATTCAAGGGCGCCAGCTCAGTAAAACAATCATTTCACGTTAATTCAGAAGGATCTGAATATGAACACATTGACATGCAAGGTTGCTCTGCTCGCCCTCGCTTTGGGCGGAACCATTACCACCCTTCCTCTTTGCCAAGCTGCTGAACGTGGCTGGTCGTTCACCTATAATACCCAGGGGCAGTTGGAGTCGTCAGATGGGCCCCGAACAGATGTAAGTGACATTACACGCTATGAATACGATGCCAAAGGACATCTGGCACGCATTATCAACGCGCTCGGGCACACCACCACATTTTCCAACTTTGACGTCGCCGGCAACCCTGAGACAGTTGTCGATCCCAATGGGGTTATTACAAACCTGACCTATGCGTCACAAGGCTGGGTGAAATCGCTGAGTACCGCTACCGGCACAGTTCGCCTTGAACACAACGCCGTGGGCGACATCACCGAAATCATTCGCGCAGACAATAGTTGGTCGACTTTCACCTGGGACGACGCAAGGCGGCTCATTCGAGTGACCAATAACGCAGGGGAACAGATCGAATTTGATCTCGACCCGATGGGAAACCGCACTGCGGTACGGATCAAGGACAAAACCGGTCATCTGACCAAACAACATCAATGGGTGTATGACGAACTGGGACGTTTGCTACGCTCAGTGGGTGCGGCCGGCCAGACAAGCCAGACACAGTACGACCTCAACGATAATCCAATCGAGCTGACCAATCCCCGCAATTACAGCCATCAACGGGCCTTTGACTCACTGAACCGATTGGTGACGAATACTGACCCGCTTAATGGCATTACTCAACTTGAGTACGACACTCAAGACAACCTCACGCAAGTCCGCGACCCACGTGGTGCAACCACTCAATATCAATACGACGGCCTGGGAAACCTGACGCGGTTGAACAGCCCTGATAGCGGCGCCACTGACTACCAGTACGATGCCGCAGGCAACGTAACGCAACAGGTGGACGCGCGTGGTGTGGTCACGACTTTTACCTACGATGCGCTCAATCGCTTGACCGCCCGCCGCTATCCGACGAACCCGGCACTGGACGTTCAGTTCCACTACGATTCGATTGCCGCAGGTAACAAAGGCATGAGCCGACTGACCGCCTTGGAGGACATCACCGGGGTGCTGAATTACACCTACGACGCCCAAGGCAACGTTACGACCCAGCGGCAAACAGCGCCCGCAAACACAGCGACTCAACCAGAACAAATCGGCTATGGATACGATGTCGCCAATCGGTTGAGCAGGATCGATTATCCAACAGGTTTCAGCATCGTCTACTTGCGCAACACCACAGGACAAATCAGCCAAGTACAAATTCGGCAGGGCACGGGGCAGCCGACCGCGTTCGCCAGCAACATCACGTATCAACCTTTCGGTCCGCTTAAAAACCTGACCTGGGCCAACGGGACTACGCTTCAACGTACCTTCGATCTGGACTACCGGCTGACCGCTCAAACCGTTGCAGGCCAGAGCAACGCCTATACCTACGACGGCCAGGGAAACATGACTCAAATGCAACGCGACTCAGTCGACAACCATGGCTACAGCTATGACCCGCTGGATCGCCTGGTAGGAGAATCTACTGCTTTCAACCGGATGACTTACGTTTATGATCCCGCGGGTAACCGCACCCGAAAAGCGCTCAGCACGTTGATTGACAGCGAGTTGCGTGTCACCGCTGGCACGTCTTATCAGTATGGGGCGAGCAACAATCGGTTGACGCAGGCAGGCACCCACTCGGTAGACTTCGACGCGGCTGGCAACCTGACGGCAGACCGCGCCCATCGTCAGTTTTCCTACGACGAGCAGAATCGCCTGAGCGAAGTGAAAATCAAGGGTGCTGTCAAGGCTCGGTTCCGCTACAACGCTTTCGGCCAACGAACCAAAAAAATCACCTCTCAAGGCACTACAACATTTATCTACGGGTTGAGTGGTGAACTTCTTGGCGAGCACGTATTCGATAACCAAGGCAAGAAGCTGAGAAGTCAGTTTTACATCTGGCTCGAAGGGGTGCCCTTGGGCGGGATCAGTGTGAGCTACGGTGCAACGGGCGCGCCAGCAAACAGCGCCGCATTCTACCTCCATAGCGACCACCTCAACACACCGCGAATCGCAACGAACGCGGCGCGAACCAAGATATGGGAGTGGGTTTCCGATGCATTTGGTACAAAGGAAGCCAGCGGACAACTGGAAATCAACCTGCGATTTCCCGGTCAGTACTACGATGTCGAGACTGGACTCCACTATAACTATTTTCGTGATTACGACCCGAAAACTGGACGCTACATGCAGAGTGATCCGATTGGGCTCAATGGTGGCCTTAATACCTATGGGTACGTAGAGGGGAACCCAATTTCCAAGTTCGATTTCTGGGGGCTGCAATCAGCATTCCCAGGAGTCGGCGGTATGAGTGCGGATCAACTTTCTAACTACGGGAAAGCGCAATCTACTATGAGTTCACCCACAGTTCAGGCTGCACAAGCAAGGGGAGCCTCAACATGGCAGAATTTTTATGCGCCAGATTATGTCTCTGCCGAGGCAAGTGTTTATATGATGACATGCAGCGTGACTTACACCAGATATGGTGACGGATTTTGTGGCTGCGGTATTACACGCGGATACCCGAGCAGTGGGTTTGGCATAAATGCATCAGCTGGTTTTCTTCTATCCCCGCTCATGCCATCAAAACCTCAGCTGAATGACTATTTGACTGGCCATGGAGCATCGGCTAGCTATTACTACGGTTTTGGCGGTGCTTTTGCTGGAAACGCTGCCGGCGCAGCAGTAAATGTCGGAGTTGGGATTGGTGGTGGTGCGGCAACTCCTGGGTCAGTTAACAGCCAGATAAACAAATAATGAAGCACAAAGCAAACCACCTCATTCTGTCGGCCAAGGCCATTCTTGCCTTGATTATCCTATCCACTATTTTTTACTGGGCTACAAGTCAAAGAGAGCAAAAAAATAGCTACGTGGGGATTTCAGTCCTTATTCGTGAAGTTGAGAAAGTACGCCCTCCTAGTGGTGCTGTACTCATAAACGAATGGAGCAATCACAAGATGAGCACAGCAATAGTTTCAAAACGATATAAGACCGCGCTGACTCAAAGCCAAATTTTCGATTATTACAAATCAGGTCTCGAGTCAACTGGATGGAGTCGTATAGATGGTAGTGGTCTCATCAGTGAGTACTGCAAGGGGGTATTGCGTGCAGGGGTTGAGTTCAACCCCGACATAGGCTTCTACACATTCTCTATAACTTGGCGGCAGCGGATTGCAGCCAAATGCGGCACTTAATTTAATGTAAAAACCAGCAACCTGCGACAAGAATATAGCTTTGCGACGCTCATTGCATCGAAACGGCTTTGCGCTCCCCCTTCAAGCCAAACGGACTAAACGACAGACATTAAACAAATGAAACCATTATTTCTCATACTAATTACTCGAACAGATTGAAATAGTTAAATGTTTGGATAGTGGGAGCCGTTGGAACCATGAAAAAGCCAGAGTGAGCACAAGGAAAAATTGGAAATAATAATTTAAACTTGATGCCCCACCTATCAGTTTCCTAGCGTTACGGCTTGCACCAAGCCGTAACGCTTAACCGCTCATCTGACCAAACAACATCAATGGGTATATGACGAACTGGGTCGCTTGCTGCGCTCAGTGGGTGCGGCCGGCCAGACAAGCCTGACACAGTACGACCTCAACGATAATCCGATCGCGCTGACCAATCCCCGCAATCACAGTCATCAACGGGCCTTTGACTCACTGAACCGATTGGTGACGAATACTGACCCGCTCAGTGGCATCACTCAACTTGAGTACGACGTTCAAGATAACCTCACGCAAGTCCGTGACCCACGTGGTGTAACCACTCAATATCAATACGACGGCCTGGGAAACATGACTCAAATGCAACGCGACTCAGTCGACAACCATGGCTACAGCTATGACCCGCTGGATCGCCTGGTAGGAGAATCTACTGCTTTCAACCGGATGAATTACGTTTATGATCCCGCGGGTAACCGCACCCGAAAAGCGCTCAGCACGTTGATTGACAGCGAGTTGCGTGTCACCGCTGGCACGTCTTATCAGTATGGGGCGAGCAACAATCGGTTGACGCAGGCAGGCACCCACTCGGTAGACTTCGACGCGGCTGGCAACCTGACGGCAGACCGCGCCCATCGTCAGTTTTCCTACGACGAGCAGAATCGCCTGAGCGAAGTGAAAATCAAGGGTGCTGTCAAGGCTCGGTTCCGCTACAACGCTTTCGGCCAACGAACCAAAAAAATCACCTCTCAAGGCACTACAACATTTATCTACGGGTTGAGTGGCGAACTTCTTGGCGAGCACGTATTCGATAACCAAGGCAAGAAGCTGAGAAGTCAGTTTTATATCTGGCTCGAAGGGGTGCCCTTGGGCGGGATCAGTGTGAGCTACGGTGCAACGGGCGCGCCAGCAAACAGCGCCGCATTCTACCTCCATAGCGACCACCTCAACACACCGCGAATCGCAACGAACGCGGCGCGAACCAAGATATGGGAGTGGGTTTCCGATGCATTTGGTACAAAGGAAGCCAGCGGACAACTGGAAATCAACCTGCGCTTTCCCGGTCAGTACTACGATGTCGAGACTGGACTCCACTATAACTATTTTCGTGATTACGACCCGAAAACTGGACGCTACATGCAGAGCTATCCGATTGGTTTGGCGGGTGGGCTGAACACCTACAGTTATGTAATGGTAACCCGCTAAAACACGTTGACCCATTAGGCTTGGAATCTATTTTTGAGTGGTCCGCAAAAGCTGAAACCGAAGCGCAAAATAGTAAAATTACCTGGCATGCACAATGGGCCTCAAGATGCGTATAGACATTGTGTTGCATCCTGCATGATCGCCTCATCGAATTGGGGAGAAACAGTAAGTCAGTTAGCAGGCTGGGCAAATGAAATATCAAATTTCGGGCAAAATCCCAGCGAAAGAGCCATGGATGACTTTAACAACCAAGCAGGCATATGCGCAGCCAAGGGCAAAAACCCTCCTGAAAACTGCCCCCAAAGCTGCATGACACTTCTTAACAATGGAATTTTAAGGACAGAGGCAAGCTCTGAAGGTGCACACTATTAATACCACTCTTAAACTATCGAAAAAAACAGCAGCACTGATTGCTCTGGTGACTGTGATTTTTGCTGCCATTGGACTCAGATACCAAGAACCTCTGAACATTGACCGTGTTTGCGAAGGCTCTCCACCTCTGCTAATAAACAACTTAAATAGCTGCAGCCTTGTTGATCAGACATTGAATTCTCTTGAGACGGAAGGTTATAAACCTGCAATTCTAGAAAGTTCAGAAAAACACAGCGGCCTTCTGCGAAAAAAATTCTCTTTAAAAATATTTGAAGTACCAAATTACAAAATAGACAACAATACTGGCCCTGCGCAATTCAGCTTTGTAAATGGACGATTATTTGCCATTTCCTACTTTCCGAAAGCATCAGACACTGTATTCGAAAGACATCCAGCAAGTAAATCCGAGACACTGACTGTAAAACACCTGACCAACTACCAAGGATTGAAATACATATCATGGTCAAACAATCACCTTGAAACCTATATCACTTGGTGGATATCGAGGTTCTCATAAGGGCTAGCATGTGAATTACTAAACGTTACGGCTTGCCCCGAGCCGTAACGTTTCTTTAGAGGTATTTGAGCGCACGGTTTCAATGCAGCAGTTCTTACCAGTCCATAGATCTCCAAGAAAATAGGACTCCCGCCTCGCCACAAAAGCAACACATCCAGACCAGAATACCCACGCCGAAATGACCTATCGGTCTACCCCCGCTTAAGCTTCCTGAACACCTGCGGCTCCCAAACCCGCATCGCCAGCAACAGCCCAGTCCCACGTTTTTCGGACAGCGGCGCGCTCAACGATTCGTTGTGAAGCGCCGCCAGTTTGCTGCGCAACTTGTGAATTTCGACTTGCAACTGGGCGTAAGCGGGCTTGGTCAGCATGCCATGGGCAAAGTGCAGGGTTTCATCGGGGACGTCGAATCGGCTCGCCATGAAATCCGGCAGGCCCTGTCGCAGGAAGAACCCTCGGATAGGGCCGTCCGGCAGCCAATCGAAATCCCGCGCAACCAGCAACCTGATGCGATTGCCCGGCTTCAGATCCGCCAGGCCCATCCGCTCCAACACCAGCAAATGCTTGATGCACTCGGCTTTTGACACGCAGTAGGCGGACACGATGTCTTCCAGCGACCAGTGATTGAGTGCACACACCGCCACCAGCAACAACTTTTCGTTGGAGACCAGCTGCGCTTCCTGTTCACGTGTCAGCGTTTGCAGGCGTGGGGTCGATCGCTCTGCCTCCTGAAGCAATTCCGCCATCGTCAGGCCCAGCAACTCACAGAATTGGGCAAGGCGTTCGAGCGTCAGGCGACCGCTGGCCAGCAGGCGCTTCACGCTGGGCTCCGACAGGTCGAGCGCTTGAGCTACGTCGCGATAGGTCATGCCGGCGGCCTTGAGGCGTTGTTTCAGGGTGAAGATGAGTTGAGTAATCTGGGTCATAAGTATTGATATCCGATACTAGAGGTATCAGCTTAGCGAAATACTAACTAAAACGTTGCGTATTTCGCCACCTCCTCGGATGCTTGAGGCTCAGAGGAGCCGAGAGGTCAGCATGTCTATCAAAACCGTAGTGCACGTTCCCCCAACACCCGGCGGACCACCAACAGGCGATTTGCAGATTGGAGATATTGTGTTCATCCGCGTCACCGCCCGCCCGTTCCTGGAGGTCGCCAATGCGACGAACTCATGGACGAACCATGTGGGTGTGGTGGTTGACGACCTTGGCGATGAACCGTTGATTGCGGAAAGTACATTTCCGCTGGCGCGAACCACCTCGCTGACCCAGTTTCTCAAACGCTCCGAGCATGGACGCTGCACCGTCGCGAGGCTCGCTTTACCCCTCACGGACACACAACGCACGGCACTTCAGAACGCCGCTGGTCATCGCTTAGGTACGTTCTATGACACAGGCTTCAACATAAGTTCGCGGCGCCAGTTCTGTTCTCGCTTCGTTCGTGAGGTTATTGGTGAAGCGACGAACATCCAGCTCGGCGAAGTGGAGACATTTGCGACCTTGCTGCACGATAACGCCAATCCGAATCTCGCTTTCTGGCGGCTGTGGTACTTCGGTCGAATTCCGTGGCGACGTCGTACTGTCACTCCGGCCAGCCTACTTCGAAGTCCGCACGTACGCGTGGTTTTCGATTCCCGATTGAGTGGTGCTGCATGATCAACGACGCGCGAGCGCCTACCCTTCCAGGACCGTCGCCCTGTCTCACCCGGCGCAGCCTGCTTCAGGCTGGCATGACCGCGATTGCCTTCGGCGTACTGTCGCCCTGGTCGTCATGGGCGGCCTCTTCGGGCGTCCTGGTCAACGATATGACATGGCTCAACCCGGTCTGGGTGAATCGCCTGCTCGCTCCGCGCACCACCGATGAGATCCGCCAGGCATTGGTCCTATGGACGGGCCCGGTGAGCATCGGTGGTGGCCGCTACAGCATGGGCGGACAGATTGCCACCGAAGACAGCCTGCACCTCGATATGCGTCAGTTCAATCAAGTCATCCGCTATTCGCCTGAGCACAAGGTCATACGCGTACAGTCAGGCATGCGCTGGCGCGACCTGCAGACCGTCATCGACCCGGACGATCTTTCGGTAAAGATCATGCAGAGCTATGCCAACTTCACCGTCGGCGGGGCGCTGTCAGTCAATGCTCATGGGCGTTACGTGGGTGCCGGGCCGATGAGCAACTCGGTACGCGCCCTGCAACTGGTGCTCGCCGACGGCTCCGTAGTGGAAGCCTCTCGCTTTGAAAATACCGATCTGTTTCACGCAGCCATCGGTAGCTATGGCGCGATGGGGGTCATCACCGAGATCGAACTGGACCTGGTACCCAACGTCACGATGGAGCGCCAAGTACACCCTATGCCGGTTGCCGATTACCCCAGGTTCTTCAATGACCGGATCCGCGGAAACGACCAGGCAATCCTGCACAACGCCGACCTGGCGCCGCCCCACTTCGACCAAGCCACCGCCATCACCTGGTGCACCACGGAAAAAGAGCTGACTGTCGAAGATCGGCTGGTCGCACCGGGGCAATCGTACACACTGGATCAAACCATCATGTGGGGCGTGGCCAGACTCCCCGGTGGCCCGCTGATTCGCAAGGATGTGGTCGATCCATTGCGTTACCTCAGTCACCCAGTGGTACGTCGCAATTACGAGGCCAGCAGGGACGTCGCCTCGCTCGGACCGATCGCTACCCACAACAGCACCTATGCGTTGCAGGAATATTTCGTACCGGTCGCCCATTTCAACGCGTTTGCCATGCAAATGGCCAATCTATTGAAAGCCCATGACGTTGATGCGATCAACATCTCCATCCGACACTCGCCGTCCGCCCCTCATTCGTGCCTGTCCTGGGCACGGGAGGAAGTCTTTTCATTCGTACTTTATTACTGGCAACGCGTTGGCGTGGCCGACCGCGAGAAGGTCGGCGCATGGACACGCGAGCTGATCGATATTGCCCTGGCGTTCGGGGGCACTTACTACCTGCCCTATCAATCGCATGCAACGCGACAGCAATTCTCGCGTGCCTACCCTGGCGCACAACGGTTGTTCGCACTCAAGGCACGGTTCGATCCGGACAAACGATTCCGGAACAAACTTTGGGATAAGTACTATGCGAGGTAGCGTTCGGCCGAATGGCAACTACTGCCAATGACGCGCGATCCGCTTGCTACCAAGCAGAACTCGTCCATCAAGAGCGGTTTCGCCCCGGCAGCATCCGAGCCAGGGTGTTGTCACCCACCCAGTAATGATGGAACAAACCCGCCGCCGCATGCAGGCCGATCAACCAGTAGCCGCTGCTGCCGAGCAATTCGTGCCAATACTTGAGCTGTTTGGCCAAATCGGGATCCACCGCCACGGGGGCCGGCAAGAAGAACCCGAAATACGGCACGGGCTTACCGCCGGCGGCCAGCATCAACCAGGCCAGCACCGGTGTCGCGATCATCAGGCCATACAGGGCCGCATGCATCAGGTGGGAAATACCCGTCTGCCAGGCCGGCGGCGCGGGTGTGACCGGCGGGCGCGGTGTCAGGCGCCCGAACAGGCGGACCCAAACCAGTGCAAAAATGCTCAGCCCGAAGAGCCCGTGCAACCCCAGGAACAGGCTTCGCCCGGTGCTGCCACGGGGCAACAAACCCTTGATCTCGATGCAGGCATACACACCGACGAACAGCGCCAGCATCAACCAGTGCAGGGTCATCGACAGTTTTCCATAACGGTTTACGGCAATATCGCGGGTCATAACGCGCCTCGTGAAGGTCTGAAGGACTGCCGACTCATTCGCCAGCCCCGATCCGGTCGCTGGGAACCGATGCTGCCAACTTGCAGGCGAAGTCTTAAGGCAGTCTGAAGACCGACATTTCAAGAAGCTTTTTTACCTTCAAACTCCGGCGATCCGGTTGGAGACCCAAATGACTCGATCATTTTCGAGCACCGCGTGAAACCCATTACCGACGTCAGGAAAAATCCAGCGAAAACGGAAAGCTGATACCATCCGGAAATTGACATGCTGAGCAGAACGAAATGAATCGCCGCAAGAAAATAAACCAGTTATTGAAGGCGAACGCCAAAAAAGCCAGTGCCAAGCTGGCCCCCAAAAACAAGCCTCAATACATCAGCAAAGCCGACCGACTGAAACTGGCGGCTGAAGCCAGTGACGCGCCCATCACGCCCCCGGAAAGCTGATCTACGACGCTTGAGCTCCATCCTCAGACCGTTTGCACGTTAGCCAGGCGCCCCAGAAAAGACTGCTGAAGAACCGGGTAGCACGGCCGAATCCTGCATCATTCAACAGTTTTTGAACCGCAGCCTCGGAATGTGGAGGGTCGGCGCCTTGAAGAATTTTTCCAAGCTTGACCGTCACTTCTTCCGCGCTGGCGCCATGCTGTCGCCACCGTTGCCCCCAGGCCGCGAGGAGTAATGGCTGGCTGGCATACGCATATTGGTTTCCAGCGACAATCAGCGGCGCTCCCGGCTTCAGATGTGCCTGGATGGACCGTAATATTTTCAACTTGGCGTCATCCCCATCGAGATGATGGATTACACCGATCAAGGTAGCGGCATCGTACGACCCGTTGGCTACCAGGTCTTCAACATGCCCAAGGTGCATGGCGGTTCTTTCAAGCAAGTTGTTTGCGGCGAGCTGCTGCTTCGCGGCCTCCAGCATCGGCCCGGACGGATCGACGGCAGTGAAGCGCCAACCCGGCTCCAGCTTGGCCATTGCAATGATCTCTTGCGCCGTACCGCCGGCGCCCACCACCAGTATTTTCGCCGCGCTCACATTCCCAACGGTCGCCGCCAGCATGCACGCCGCCAGGTCCTGGCAGGCGTCGTATCCAGCGAGCGCAATGCGGCTCTGCCGGGCGTACTCGTTGGCCCGTGAGGTATCAAATTTTTCCGCTGAGGTGAACGAGGATGATTTCAAAGCGCAGTTCTCCGTGTGCTGAAATCAAGCTACACCGCGCTTATGGATAATAAAAATTCATTAATTTTATGCGCAGCATTCCCATAAGGAATATCGCTTTCCATCAGCAGAATTTGCGCAGTCAGCGAATTGTGGCTTGCGATAAACATATGGAAATACGAATATGCTTTTTCCCATATGTTCTGGACCGAATTGGAGCTGTGTAATGACCGAGTTCTCCAGCGAAACCCCGCATGACTTCCCAAATCTTGACCTGTCACTCTTCGACGCACCAACAGCGGACAAACTCGCCAAGAGCGCAGAACCAGAACATAAACCGCGCATACTTTTACTGTACGGATCAACCCGCGAACGCTCTTTCAGTCAGTTGCTGACCCGCGAAGCGGCGCGCCTGTTGGAGCTCATGGGCGCCGAAACCGCTATCTTCGACCCGTCCGGGTTGCCACTGCCGGACGATGCGCCCGTCGATCACCCCAAGGTGCAGGAACTGCGTGACTTGGTGATGTGGTCGGAAGGCCAGGTCTGGTGCTCGCCAGAACGCCACGGCTCGATGTCGGCGGTGTTCAAGGCACAGATCGACTGGATCCCGCTCGCATTGGGCGCGGTTCGTCCTTCCCAAGGCAAGACACTGGCGGTGATGCAGGTATGCGGCGGCTCGCAATCCTTCAACACCGTGAACCAACTTCGCGTGCTGGGTCGCTGGATGCGCATGGTCACGATCCCCAATCAATCCTCCGTCCCCAAAGCCTTCCTTGAGTTCGACGAAGCCGGGCGCATGAAGCCCTCGTCCTATTACGACCGGGTCGTCGATGTCATGGAGGAACTGATGAAGTTCACCTTGCTGGTGCGGCAGAGAAGCCTATTTGGTCGACCGCTACTCCGAGCGCAAGGAAAGCGCCGAAGCGCTCTCCAAACGTGTTAACCAGAAGTCTATCTAGGTGCAGCGATAGTAATAGGTCTTCGGTGTGATGCAGGACTTTAACGAACGTAAGCTGCTTTCACATCGGGTCCGTCCTGAAGGGCAGTTACGGCCAATGAAGCAATCCAGACCACCGAAACCCCGTAATTGAGTCGCTGGTACAGGCCGAACAAGTGACCGTCGGCCAATGCGGTCGCCATCAGCATAACCGTCACGATGGCCAGGACTACGCAGATCGCCGAGAACATGGCGAACCTGGCAGATGAAAGCAGCGACTTGCCAAGGAACGTCCACAGCGCCCCCGTCAGAGTGAGCGAGATGAACATCACCAGCCCCGCAAGATTGTGGCTCTGTTGCGAGACCGACGGTTGAACCGGCGCGCAGCCTTGATCGCAGGAAAAATAGCCGGCCGTAAAGCTTGCCAAGCCATGGATGAGAATCAGTGCCGCACTAAGCAAGGCCATCGGCGACGCCTTGAACCGTCTCGCCACGCCTATTGCGAAAAGCACGAACATCACGCCCAGCGGAAAATTGTTCACCCAGGCAGAGAAGCTGTGGGTTGGTGCTCCAACAGCGCCTAGTTGGCTCATGGCTTGATCCAGATGGCTGTAGCCTGGGTAGGCCCGCGCAGTCAGCGCAACACCCAAAAACAGCCAGAATGGAATCAGTATTCCGGAGCCTAGCAGAGCACGATCAATGGTTTTCATGTTGTGACACTCCGTGTCGTTGTGATGTCCGTTTGTGGGGTGATGTGAGATATGGCATTGATTCAAGCATCCACCTGCTCAATCAAGGACAGGGCGCAGGAAACTACGCTCATAACTCAGGATGAATCGTTGTTCCGTCGCCTGGGTCACCAATTCAACGCACTCTGGATCCTGTTCGGCGTTCCTTCGATAGGTTTCGTATTCGGCCAGGCTGGCAAAACTGAACAGGCAGTAGGCGATATTGTTGGCGCCTTCGGCGGGTAGAAAATTGCCGTGATGCTCTCCCCCCATTCGGGTCACTACTTCAATCCATTGGCGGGAGTAGCTCTCGAAAGCTGGGATCTGGTAGGGGTCAATGACGTACCTGACATGGCAAGTAATCATGGGCTCAATCCTTTGAAAACTGGAAAAAAAGGATTCTACACAGGATACGAGGCACGTCGTCGATGATTGCCAGCAGCCGAACAACTTCGTTGCTCAACGCAATGCAATCGGCCATAAGCTAGCGGTAGGTCAATCAACAACCAGGATCGAAACACCATGGATGAACGCCAAGCAACCATCAAGAACAAGATCCACGCCGTGGTGACGAGCAGCGAGTCCGACGAGATCACCTATCGGTCAGAGTGGCTCGGTTACCTGCCCTTCCCGGTTTCTCAATGGATTGAACATCAGGGTGAAAGTTTCTCCAGTGACTTTCCCTTTGATTGGACCCTTGAGGACTTGGTGAGTCTTGAGCGCACAGGGTTCTTGGAAGTACTGGAAGCTTATGAAAACCCGGAAGACAGTTTTGATCGGGATATCAGGTATCGCGTTCATGTTGGGTGTGCGCCTCGATAGCTTCTGAGCAAAGAGGCGTAATCGCTGGGTAGCGTTATTACGCTGAACGAAGCGAGCAACACAATAGTCGGAGCAACAAGACCCTCGGCAAAGAACCCTGGCTCATGCCCCTACGATCCGCTGTCTTCGCAACGTTGTTCACTCTGGCTGCCGGCACGGCAGCCGCAGCACCTGAACCGCTGCGCCTGGAAAGCCTGAAACGCTGCGGCGACCTGCTGCAAAGCCAGCGGCAGGACTGGTGCCTGACCGTACACGGACTGGGCGACGCAACGCCGCAACTGAAGCTGGGCGCGAAAGTAATACCCGCAGACACGATCCAACGCGAAGGGAACAACCTGCGCGTGCGCCTGGACAGCGCCGACTACCAGAGCGGCCCGCTCTGGCTGCAGGACGGCCCACGCGCCAGCAATGCCGCCTGGCTGACCTTGCGCAACAGTCACGTACTGGCCGCCGGAGCGGACGAAGTAGCGAAGAACATGGATGGCCTGACCACCTACGTCGACCTGGTCAGCGTGCTGATCGAGGAAGACCGTGATGGCCGCCAGGAAGCCGAGCGCCTGGCCCGCAAGTACGGGGCAACGGTGGTCGGCAGCATCGCGCCGCTGAACCTGTACCAACTTCGCCTGCCGGCCAAGGACTTGGTGCAGCGCGACGCCCTGGTGCTGCGCCTGGGCAGCGAGACCAGCGTGGACGCCGTGGTCATCGAAGAATCCTCGGCCGAAGAAACCGAGCAAGCCGCAGCCCAGCCTGAAGAACCGAAGAAGCCAGCCCTGGACTCCGATGAGTGGGCCGCGAATCGCTTTCTCGACGCGGTGAATTATTACCAACGACGCATCCCCGGGCGACAACCGCCCATCCAGCCGCAACCGGTGCGCATCGGCCTGATCGAGCGTGATGTGGATTTCGACACGACGGATTTCGCCGACTACCTCGGCGCCTGCTCGCCGCCGCGCACCTGCGTCTATGCGCGCGATGCGGACAAACCGGACAACCACGGCACGACCGTCGCCGGCATTCTCGCCGCGCGCTGGGACGACAGCGGCAACACCGGTTTTCTCCGAGGCCTGGACAAGACCAGCGGTGGCTTCGAAGTTATCGTCGAGCGCAATTCCGATGCCGGGATCACCGCCAACATCGCCGCCTCCGTCAACCTCGTGGAGGACGGTGTGCGCGTGCTCAACTGGAGCTGGGGCATCCACCGCGTCGGCGCCAAAGACATCAAGGGCGATGACGTCGACTCGCTGCTGCGCTCGGGCATCGCCATGGGCGGGTACGAGGAGTTGCTGGAGGAGTTCTTCCTCTGGCTGCGCAAGGAACATCCCGACGTCATCGTAGTGAACTCCGCCGGCAATGGATCTTCGTTCTCGGGCAGCGACGAATACCGCCTGCCTTCCTCCTTCATCACCGAGCAATTGCTGGTGGTCGGCGGGCACCAGCGCAGCGAGCGCACCGGCGTTGCCGTCGATGATCCGGCCTATGCAGTCAAGCGCAGTTCTTCGAACATCGACATGCGCGTTGACATCACCGCCGCCGCTTGCGCCCACGCCTCGACGACCAACGCCGGCCAGGACAGCGCGGTGCATTGCGGCACGTCCTACGCCACGCCCATGGTCGCTGGCCTGCTGGCGGCAATGCTGTCCATCAACCCGCAACTGCAACCCGAGCAACTGCGCATGCTGCTACGCCGCAGCGCCATGACCATTGGTGAAAATCACGACTTCGAACAGATGGACGGCGAAGACCTCACTGCGCCAATCCTGCCGTCAGAGCGCCGCTACCAACTCAACGACAAAGACGTCGGCCGCTCGGCGCGGCTGGACATGCAAAAGGCCCTGGACTTGGCCGCACAAAGCCGCGACCGGGTGCGTTAAAAGTCAAGGTCACGTCAAACTCAAGAGATGTTTGCCTTGCGCGGGCAAAACCATCCATGCATCAGGCCCGCCTGGTAGAACTGCACCGCAGCCTCGAACCCGGCAGCCTCGATGAGACCGGCGACCTGCTGTGTCGGCAGGATAGCCACGTCTCGGGCGTAGGCGGCACGAGCTCTTGCCAGCATTTGCGGCTGTACGCCTGCAGAGGACATCAGCGTCATCCAGTTGCGCAGTAGTGCCTCATAGGCAGGAGATTCGGTGTCAGCAGCGAGGTCGGTGTTTGCCAGTATTCCACCCGCTTTAAGCCGGCGGGCGATCTCGTGAAAGAACGTTATACGGGCCTGTGGCTCAAGCAAAAACTGAGACACCAGAAAACAGGTGGCGCCGTCGTGTTCAGGCTCGGCAGGCAGCGCATCAAGGTAACCCTGATGAAAACTGCAACGCGAGAGGAAGCCCTCCTTCACCGCTTTCTGCCGGCAGATATCGAGCATGGCGCCCGAGGGGTCAACAGCGGTGAAATGCCAGCCGGGGTTATGCTTGGCCAGGTGGGCCAGCTCCGCACCGGTGCCTACGCCGACGCAGAGTATCCGGGCGTTTTCCGGTAAGTCAGCGAACACCGCGTCAAGCAGGGTGTACAGGGCGTCACGAATGGGTGCCATTCCCGACCATTGCTTGTCGTAGCTGGCGGCCTGCTGGTCGAATAGGGCCTTGAGTTCTTCATTGCGCATGGAGAGCATCTTCCTTTGCATGGTGATGGGATGTACCGCGATGGATGCGGCTACGCTTTGAGTATCCCAGGGCTGTCAAGCCCCACCGGTTGTGCGGCATTGAATCGCCAGTCATGGAACCAGTCGGTAGGTGGACTGCACCAGCCCTGAAGGAAAGCAGCGGCTGGATACCAGTTTCAAATCCACATCCCGCTCAAGCCCGCCGAACAACGGCCGTCCCGAGCCGATCAACACGGGAACGGTGGTGATCACTATATCGGTGACCAACCCCTCGCGCAGGAACGACTGCACCACCCGCCCACCATCCACATAGACACGCTGCACGCCTTGGCTCGCCAGCTCCGCCATCAAATCCTTGGGGGCCAGATTGGAGAAACGCAGCTTGCCCTTCAACGCCTCGGGCACTGGCGAACCGGCCAACTGCTCGGACAGCACCACCACGGGCCGATCGTAGAACCAGGTGTCGAAGGTCCGCACCTTTTCATAGCTCCCGCGCCCCATCACGATCACGTCCTTGTCGGCGATGAAGGCTGGATAGCCGTGGTCTTCGGACGGGTCGTCGCGCTGTAGAAGCCAGTCGATGTCACCGTCGGGGCGGGAGATGAAGCCATCCAGGCTGGTGGCGATGAAAACGTGGGCGGTGGGCATTTTGAGGGGGCCTTTGTCGGGGGGTGTATTGAG
>NZ_CAKKMI010000018.1:0-90023 GCF_918698105.1 Pseudomonas brassicacearum
CGGTTGCGTAGCGACCGCAAAAAGCCAGGGCCGCTACGCAGCCCAGCGGGAGCAAGCTCCCTCGCCACAGGGGATGCGCTTGAACGAGCCGAAGGCGGTGATACTCGCTGCGCCCTTTTGATCCTTAATCACTCCAATCAATAGTGCTACCGAGCGCCACCGACTCCACATATTATCATCGTCATATCGACTGCGACCTTGTCCCGTGGAGTGCCCCATGCCTGCAAAAGCCCTGTTCAAACCTTTCCACCTCGGCGCGCTCGAGCTGCCGACCCGGGTGGTGATGGCGCCGATGACCCGTTCGTTTTCGCCGGGCGGCGTGCCCAATGCCAAGGTCATCGAGTATTACCGTCGCCGCGCGGCGGCCGGGGTCGGCCTGATTATCACCGAGGGCACGACGGTTGGGCACAAGGCCTCGAACGGCTACCCGAACGTGCCGCATTTCTATGGCGACGCCGCGCTGGCCGGCTGGAAAAAAGTGGTTGATGCGGTGCACGCCGAAGGCGGCAAGATCGTTCCGCAGCTGTGGCATGTGGGCAGTGTGCGACGCATCGGCACCGAGCCGGACGCCAGCGTGCCGGGCTATGGCCCGACCGAAAAGCTAAAGGACGGTCAAGTGGTGGTCCACGGCATGACCCAGGCGGACATTGACGAAGTCATCGCCGCGTTCGCCCAGGCGGCAAAAGACGCTCAAAGCATCGGCATGGACGGCGTGGAAATCCACGGCGCCCATGGCTACCTGGTGGACCAGTTCTTCTGGGAAGGCAGCAACCAGCGCACCGACGGTTACGGCGGCAGCCTGGCCAACCGTTCGCGTTTTGCGATCGAGTTGATCCGTGCTGTACGCGCGGCGGTGGGCGAAGGCTTCCCGATCATTTTCCGCTTCTCCCAATGGAAACAGCAGGACTACAGCGCACGCCTGGTGCAGACCCCTGAAGCCCTGGGCGAATTCCTCAAGCCGCTGTCCGAGGCGGGCGTGGACATTTTCCACTGTTCGACTCGGCGTTTCTGGGAGCCGGAGTTCGAAGGCTCCGAGCTGAATCTGGCCGGCTGGACCCGCAAGCTCACCGGCAAGCCCACCATCACCGTTGGCAGCGTCGGCCTGGATGGCGAGTTCCTGCAGTTCATGGTCAACACCGACAAAGTCGCGCAACCGGCCAGCCTGGAAAAACTGCTGGAGCGCCTGAACAACGATGAGTTCGACCTGGTGGCGGTGGGGCGTGCGCTGCTGGTGGATCCGGACTGGGCGCAGAAAGTGCGCGAAGGGCGGGAGCAGGAAATCCTGCCGTTCAGTCGCGAGGCGTTGATGACCCTGGTTTAAGCGGCGCCTTGTAGGGCCCATCGCGGGCAAGCCTTGCTCCCACATGGATCTTCAGTGAACACATCACTTGTGAGCCGCTGATAATCCTGTGGGAGCAAGGCTTGCCCGCGATGCTTTTCAGCGTGGCGACACGGCCTGGGGCAGCGACGATTCAACCGGGCAAACCCCGCGCAACTGCGCCTCGAACTGCTCAATCACCGCCGCCCAGCCCTGGCGACTGGCATGCTGGCGCGCATTGAGCCGCACGCAACGCAAGGTCTCGCGCTCCTCCAGCAGCCATCGGGCGGCATCGCAGAACGCCTCTTCATCCCCCGGCATCGCCAACACGCCGTTGTAACCGTGGCGAATATGTTGGGCCGCCGCAGCCTGATCGTAGGCCACCACGCCCAGCCCGGACGCGAGCGCCTCCAGCACCACATTGCCGAAGGTTTCGGTCAGGCTCGGAAAGACAAACACATCCCCGGACGCATAATGACTGGCCAGCGCCTCGCCGCGTTGCGAGCCACAAAAGATCGCGTCGGGCAGTTCCTGCTCCAGGGCGCAGCGCTGCGGGCCGTCGCCGATGACCACCAATTTCATCCGTCGCCCCGGGAAAGCGCTGCACAGCGTGGCGAAACTGCGCTTGAGCAGCCCAAGGTTTTTCTCCGGAGCCAGGCGTCCGACGTGGATCACCGCGATGTCATCGTCACCCAGGCCCCATGCTTCACGCAGGCTCGCCGAGCGCTTGACTGGATGAAACAGTTGGCTGTCCACGCCGCGCGACAGCAGCGCCACCCGCTCGAAATGCCGTCGCTCCAGTTCCAGGCGCTGGCTGAGGCTGGGCACCAGGGTCAGGTTGGAGCGGTTGTGGAACCAGCGCAGGTAATGGGTGAGCACGCGACTCAACAGCCCGAGGCCGTACTGCTGGGTGTATTGCTGGAAATTGGTGTGGAAACCACTGACCACCGAAATGCCCAAGCGTCGTGCCGCGCGCAGTGCCGACAAACCCAGCGGCCCTTCGGTGGCGATGTACAGCACGTCCGGACGATGGCGTTTCCAGCGCCTGAGCAGTTTGTGCATCGACGCCTGGCCCCATTGCAAACCCGGATAGCCCGGCAACGGCCAGCCCCGGCACAGCAGCAATTGCTCGTCACTGGCCTGGCGTTGGTCGTCGACCTGGCGCGGCCGTATCAGCTCGACCTGATGCCCGCGGGCGCGCAGGCCGTCGTACAGGCGGCCCAGGGTGTTGGCCACGCCATTGATTTCCGGCGGGAAGGTTTCGGTGATCAGGGTAATGTGCAGAGGTGTGGTCATGACCCCAGTGTCGACCGGGGCCATTTCGTCATTGTGACGCCAGGATGATGGATTTGTGACCGACTCAGCCTTGCCGGGCCAACGCGGTCTCGGCGCCTTGCTCACGGACCCAGAACAACGTCGCCCCGGCCACCGCTGCCGGCATCATCAGGATGTTCACCACCGGGATCAGCAGCACCAGGTACACGCTGCCGCCAAAGCCCAGGCTCTGCCAGCGTTTTTCCCGCAGCCAGGCGAGCATTTCGTTCCAGCCCAGCTTGTGGTTGTCCGCCGGGTAATCGATGTACTGGATCGCCATCATCCACACGCCGAACAGCAGCCACAGCGGTGCCGCCACCAAGTTGACCACGGGGATGAACGACAACACGAACAGCCCCAGGGCGCGGGGCAGGAAATAGCCGAGCTTGCGTGCTTCCCGGCCGAGGGTCCGCGGGACCATGGCGATCAACTCGGCCCAGCTGAAGGCCGGGAAATCGTCGGTGCCACGGATGACCACTTCGACTTTTTCCGCAAGAAAGCCGTTGAACGGTGCGGCGATGACATTGGCGAGCATGGTGAAGGTAAAAAACACCATCAGCACGACGAGCACCACAAACAGCGGCCAGAGGACATAGCTGAGGAAACTGAGCCAGTCTGGCAGCGACGGCATCAGCGTATCGACCCACAGGCTGAACTGATGGCCGGCCAGGTAAATCAATCCGACGAACAGCACCAGGTTGATCGCCAGGGGCAAGAGTACGAACAGGCGCAGGCCCGGGCTCAAGACCAGCTTGAGGCCCTCTCGCAAATATTGCGGGCCGGACAGGACGGGGGCGGGCATAGGTGGCTCCGAGCGAAGGTAAACGCGCCGACCTTACCGGCTTTGCCTCGCCCGGGAAAGCGGCGACATGGGGTGTAACAACGTTTCTTGAGACTTAGGCACCTATTGAAACGACCGCTGGGGATAGAGCTCACCTATGAGCTGGATTGTTAAACCGTATTTCCTTAATCTTCGCTCCCTCGATACGCTGCACCCATTCTTTTCCAGGATCGTCGAACCCAAGCCTTCCCCAAGTGCATCAACGGTCCTTTTTTATTCGCGCCGCTCACCCGGCGTTCCGGCCCGCAAGGTCCGGTCAACAGGAGCAGGTCATGTCTGAAGTGCGTCATTCGCGAGTGATTATTCTCGGTTCCGGCCCTGCCGGTTACAGCGCTGCGGTTTATGCGGCCCGTGCCAACCTCAAGCCGCTGCTGATCACCGGCATGCAGGCCGGCGGTCAATTGACCACCACCACCGAAGTCGACAACTGGCCGGGCGATGTCCACGGCCTGACCGGTCCGGCCTTGATGGAGCGCATGAAGGAACACGCCGAGCGCTTCGAGACCGAGATCGTTTTCGACCACATCAATGCCGTGGATTTCGCCGCCAAGCCATACACCCTGACCGGTGACAGCGCGACCTACACCTGCGATGCCCTGATCATCGCCACCGGTGCCAGCGCTCGTTACCTGGGCCTGCCGTCGGAAGAAGCCTTCATGGGCAAAGGCGTTTCCGCCTGCGCCACCTGCGACGGTTTCTTCTACCGCAACAAGCCTGTGGCTGTGGTTGGTGGCGGCAACACCGCCGTTGAAGAGGCGCTGTACCTGGCCAACATCGCCAGCACGGTCACCCTGATCCACCGCCGCGAGACGTTCCGCGCCGAGAAGATCCTGATCGACAAGCTCAATGCCCGCGTCGCCGAAGGCAAGATCATCCTCAAGCTCAACGCGACCCTGGACGAAGTGCTGGGCGACAACATGGGCGTGACCGGTGCCCGCCTGAAGAACAACGACGGCAGCTTCGACGAGATCAAGGTTGACGGCGTCTTCATCGCCATCGGCCACACCCCGAACACCTCGCTGTTCGAAGGCCAGCTGGAACTCAAGGACGGCTACCTGGTGGTCAAGGGCGGCCGCGACGGCAACGCCACCGCCACCAGCGTCGAAGGCATCTTCGCGGCCGGCGACGTGGCCGACCACGTCTACCGCCAGGCGATCACCTCGGCCGGTGCCGGTTGCATGGCAGCCCTGGACACCGAGCGCTACCTGGATGGCCTGCAGAACGCTTCGTTCTGATTCAGCGGGCACAAAAAAACCGGCTTCGGCCGGTTTTTTCATGGGCGGGTGTTTAACACCGGCCTCAGCCTCTCATCACCCGCGCAAGCGTTCCTGAACAAAATCCATCACTTTCAAGGATCGATAGATGGCATTTGCCGCCACCCGTCCAAACGGTCCGCCATTCCAGTCCAGCAGATAAGGCTTGAACGCTTTATAGCGTTCGCTCTGTCCGCAAATGGCTTCTGCGATCACCCTGGCGGCGATGGAGCCGGTGTTCAAGCCGTGGCCGCCAAACGAAGTACACGCCCAGACGCCAGGCTCCAGCAGGCCCAGGTTGGGCATTTTGTTGGTGGAATAGCCCATCAGGCCGGACCAGGCCAGTTCAATCTTCACCGATGCCAATTGCGGATAAACGGACACCATATCGGCCTTGAGCATCGCCGCCAGGGCTGTTTCGTCCTGTTCGTCGCGGGTGGTAATGCGTCCACCCCAGAGCAGGCGGTCACCTTCGACGACGCGATAGTAATCCGAGGCGCGGCGGTCGTCGGAGAAGGCCGCGCTGGAGTCCAGGACCTGTCTGATCGAGTCGCCCAAAGGTTCGGTCAGCACCACATAGGTGGCGATGGGCAGGTAGGCGCGGTTGAGTTTTTGCAGTTCCGGGCCGCCGTAGCCGCCGGCGCAGAACACCAAGTCCTTGCAGCGCACGGAGCCCTGGGCGGTGCGCAGGCTTTTCTCGGTGCCTTCGCGGTGCCAGGCGAGCATCTTTGTGTTTTCGTAGATCCGCCCGCCGGCCGCTTCGATGGCCGAGGCCAGCCCCAGGCAGTAATTGAGGGGGTGGAAGTGCAGGGCCCTGGGGTCTTCGATTCCCTGGAAATAACGCAGGGTGTGGGCCCGCTCGCGCACTTTCGCGGTGTCGAGGAAATTGAGTTCATAGCCGAAATCGCGCCGCATGCTTTCGATATGGTTTTTCACACCGGCGCTGTCGTCGTAGCGCTTGACCCGAATCGTGCCGGCGGACGGATCGCAGCCGGCAAGGTTCAGGTCGGTGATGTTGTGGCGCACGATTTCCACGCCCTCCACTGACATCTGGAAAAGTGTCCTGGCCTGCTCCAAACCCAGTTTCTTGCGAATCGCCCCCGAGCCTTCGGCCCAGCCCGGGGACACCACGCCGCCGTTGCGTCCCGAAGCGCCCCAGCCGACCTGATGGGTTTCGAGCAGGATCACCTGCTTGCCGCGCCGCGTCAGCTCCAGCGCGGCGGTGAGGCCGGCAATACCCGCACCGATGATGCAAACGTCGCAGGTTTCATCGGTACGCAGTTCGGGCCGGGCCTTGCGCGGCAGCGAGGTTTGGGAATACCAGGTGGTGGGAAAGGACATGGTCGATCCTTGAAGTGGTTTCTTGTGGCGGCGATGGGCACAGGCCTTGGAGCCAGCCGGAACATTGTGGGGGCGAGCAAGCCCGCTCCCACAGGGCACGGGTGTGCTATTTGACGACCGAGTAATCGACGCCGTACCACTTGGTCGACAATTGCGTCAGCGTGCCGTCCTTGTGCATCTGGCCAATGATCTCGGCCAGTTTGGCCTTCAGTTCCGGGTCACCCTTGTCGGTGGCAATAGCCAGGGGTTCGTAGAATACCGCTGTACCGTCGACCGCTCGCAACGGGTAGTTTTTCTTGATAGCCGCTTCCAGGGTGCTGCGCTGGGTGAGGATCGCGTCCAGACGCACACCGTTGCCCAGGCGCAGGTCATCCAGCGGCGCGAGGGAGCCGGCGTAGGTTTTCATTTTGCCGGCCTTGACGTCGTAGCTGACCGGCGGCATATCCGTTGCTTCGATGGCCAGTTGCTGGTTGAGATAGTCTTCGGATGTGGTGCCGCCCTCGACACCAATGGTCTTGCCGTTGAGCGCCTTGCGTTCAGTGAGTTTCGAGTCGTTGTGCACCGCGAAAACGTAAGGTACGTAGTAATACGTGGCCGGGAAATCGAGGATCCGCGCACGGCTGCGGGTGGCGGTCATCGAACCCACGGACATGTCCCAGCGTCCGTTCCACTTGCCGGCGGTGATCACGTCCCAGTCCGGTGTCACGAATTTGACCGTAACGCCCAGGCGCTTGGCGATTTCCTTGGAAACGTCGATATCGAAACCATCGATTTCGTTTTTGTCGTTGATAAAGCCTTGTGGCGGCCAGGTCGCCGAGGTGGCGACGGTCATTTGTTTGCTGCTCTGGATCTTGTCCAGTACAGCCCCGGCGTTGGCGGTGCCAACGAACAGCAGCGACAGAGCGGCTGCCAGGTTGATCGCGCGTTTTTGACTGAGCATGTGCATCTCCACTTTTCGTTATTGTTATGGGGGGGGTAAAGCGGTTCTCAGTGACCGACGATCTGCGACAGGAACTTCTGCGCGCGTTCGGTCTGCGGGTTGTTGAAAAAATCCCTGGGCGTGGCCTGTTCGATCACCTGCCCCTGGTCCATGAACAGCACGCGGTCGGCGACCTTGCTGGCGAAACCCATTTCGTGGGTCACGCAGATCATGGTCATGCCGTCGGTGGCCAGTTCGCCCATCACATCCAACACCTCGTGGACCATTTCCGGGTCCAGGGCCGAGGTGGGTTCGTCGAAGAGCATCACTTTGGGGTTCATGCACAACGCCCGGGCAATCGCTACGCGTTGCTGCTGGCCGCCGGACAGCTGCGCAGGATATTTGTCGGCATGCTCGGCAATGCGTACCCGCTCCAAGTAGACCCGGGCACGTTTTTTCGCCTCGGCGCTGGACACGCCCTGCACCAGTTGCGGGGCCAGGGTCAGGTTGTCCATGACGCTCAAGTGTGGGAACAGGTTGAAGCTCTGGAACACCATGCCGATTTCACGGCGTACCGCACTGACGCTCTCGGCCTCGCTGGTGAGGGTGATGCCGTTGACCTGGATGTGGCCTTTCTGGAAGTTTTCCAGGTGGTTGATACAGCGGATCATCGTCGATTTGCCCGAGCCTGACGGGCCGCAGACCACCAGGATCTCGCCGGATGCGACGTTCAGGTCGACATCACGTAACGCGTGGAAGTTGCCATACCACTTGTTCAGGCCGGTGATGGAGATCATCGGGGCGCCGGCCAGCGCAGCGGGTGCCGGGTCGAGTCGCTCGGCGATATTGGTTCGAGTCATCATGCATCAACCCCTTGCAGTGGATCGATTGACCCGTTTTTCAATTCGCGCCTGCACCCGTTCGAGGATGAACGACAGGGCCCAGTAGATCATCGCGGCGGTGATCAGCATTTCCAGGTGGCGGAAGTCCGCACGGCCCTGGGTCTTGGCCAGGTACATCAGTTCCCAGACGCCAATCACCGACACCAGCGAACTGTCCTTGAGCATGGCGATGAACTGGTTGCCGGTGGGCGGGATGATGACGCGCAGGGCCTGGGGCATGATTACCCGGCTCAGGGTCTTGAATGGGCTGATACCCAGCGCCCGGGAGGCCTCCCACTGGCCTACCGGAATGCTCTGGATGCCTGCTCGGAAGATCTCGGTCATGTAGGCGCCGTAGCACAACGCCAACGCCAGGATGCCGGCGGGCACGGCGTCGACCACATAACCCAATTGCGGCAGGCCCAGGTAGATCAGGTAGATCTGGATCAGCAGCGGCACGCCGCGAAAAAAGGAGGTATAGAACGAAGCGAGGGCATTGGCCAGGCCGTTGTTCGACAGCTTGGCCACCGCGCCGACCAATGCCAATACAAAGGCAATCACAATGGCCACGGCGGAAATGTACAGGGTCGTTGCAGCCCCTTGGACGATCAGGAAACCGACCTTGTCGAGGATGAAACTGTAGGAGAGGTTGAAGGTGTCGAAGAACGCCAGGAACAGGATCAGCAGTTCTATCCAGACCACCGTGGTCTGCACCTTGAACTTCAAGCGTCCCAGGATGTGGAAGTTCAGCGTGCCCAGCAGGGCAATGGCCAGGCCGGTGGCGATATTGCGGGCGGCCAGGCTGTCCGGGGTGCTGCCCAGTAGCGGATGCAAAACCTGGCTGAGGGGGCTGTTGCCCAGGTTCATCAGGTATGAACCGAGGAACAGCACCACGGCGACGCCGATCAGGAAGTGAGGATCATTGGACTTTTTCTTATAAATTATATTGTCGTGATACATGATTGCCTCGGGCTTGTGGGTGGCGGCGATCTCTTCAGGCTGAAAAAGGGGAATCGGCCAGTATTGCCAGTGAAAGTCCAGCACCACAAGCGAGCAAAATTCGTTACGTCAGTCCTCCAGCGCATTCTGCCGTTCAAGTCAGCCTCGCAAGGCACGCCTCCAGGATATCCAGGCCTTCCTCCAACACCGCCGGCTCGGTCGTCAGCGGCGCCAGCAGCCGAATGATGTGCCGTGATTTTCCGCTGGGCATCAGCAGCAACCCCGATTCCCGCGCCAGGGCCAACAGTTGCGTCAACTGCGCTGAGGCCGGGGTGCCGTCGGCGTGGGTCAGCTCGATGCCGCGCATCGCGCCGATGCCGGTCAGGCGGCCGAGGTAGGGCGTCAGCCCACGGCTGCGCCAGGATTGGTAGCGGCTGACGATCGCCTCCTCCTGTTGCGAGCCCCAGGCGTGCAGGTTGGCGTCGGTCATTTCATCCAGGGTCGCCAGGGCGGCGGCGCAGGCGATGGGGTTGCCCGAATAAGTGCCGCCCAGGCCGCCCTTGGGCAGGTTGTCCAGCAGCGCCTTGCGTCCCACCACCGCGCCCAGGGGCACGCCGCCGGCAATGCTTTTACCGAGCAGGATCAGGTCCGGTTCGATGCCCAATCGCGAGAAAGCAAAGCGCTGGCCGGTGCGGCCGAAGCCCGATTGGATTTCATCGGCGATCAGCACAATGCCCTTGTCGTCGCAGAACTGCCGCAGGGTCTGGGCGAAGGGCACGTCCATCGCCAGGAAACCGGCCTCGCCCTGCACCGGCTCGACAATGAAACAGGCCACGTCATTCACGTCGATCTCGACGCTGAACAGCCGCTCCATGGCCTTCAAGGCTTCTTCGCCGGTGACGCCGTTGTCCTTGCTGGGGTACGGCAGGTGATACACCGGCCCGGGCAGTACGCCGATTTTCTGCTTGTAAGGCGCGACCTTGCCGTTGAGGTTGAGGGTCGCCAGGGTGCGGCCGTGAAAGGCGCCATCAAACGCAATCACGGCGGTACGGCCCGTGGCGCCGCGTACGATTTTCAAGGCGTTCTCCGCCGCCTCGGCGCCGCTGTTGGTGAGCATGCCGCTGACCGGATAATCCACCGGGACAAACGCCGCCAGGCGCTCCATCAATTCAATGTAGGGCGCGTGGGGCGCGGCGTTGAATGCGTAATGGGTCAGCCGGGTGGCCTGTTCGCGGATCGCCTCGACGATGCGTGGGTGGCAATGGCCGAGGTTCAACACACCGATGCCACCGACGAAATCGATGTAGCGTTTGCCGTCGGTGTCCCAGACCTCGGCATTCTTGCCGTGGCTGAGGCTGACGGGATGCACGATGGAGATCGATTGGCTGATGGTTTCGCTGCTCATGGATGACGGCTCGGACGCTGGAGAAATTTGCGTTATCTAAGCCGCGAGCAGAGGGGCCCGGCAAACGAAATAAAGTTGCCGGGTCAATCTTAAAAGTCGGGATGTGAGCAGATGCGGTCTTGCGAGCACTGTTTGCGTGTCGACAACGTTTTTGTGGCGAGGGAGCTTGCTCCCGCTCCAGTGCGAAGCGCTGGCCTTGAACTGCGGCGCGGCTACTTTTGTGAGTGCTGCGCACTCAAGCGGGAGCAAGCTCCCTCGCCACAAAAGCGGACGATCAGCGCCGTTGCAGCGGCTGCGTCTCGAACGTCACACCGGCCAGCCCATGGGCCATCAGCGCGCGGATATTGCCGTGATCGCTGCCTTCGGGCGTGGCCTGCACCGAACGGTAGTGTTCGCCGAACGCCAGGAGCACTTCGTCATCGCTCAAGCCTTCGAGCAGCGCCAGGCCCAGGGTCTTGCACGAACCTTCGTTCTGCCCGGCGGCGTTGTGCACGCCACCGTTGTCGAAGGCCTGGGGCTGGTAGTCGTAGCCGGCGGCGATAAAGGCCAGGGTGTCGGCAAAGAGGTGTTCGCCGCTCTTGAGACTGGCGCGCAGGTTGTTCAGGTCAGGCATCGGGTTTTCCTTTGGCAAACGCCGCTTGCTGTTCGGCGCTGGCTTCTTTCTGGTATTGGGCTTTCCACTCGGCGTACGGCATGCCGTAGACCACTTCGCGGGCGTCGTCGAGGCTGACCTCGACCTGGCGTTCATCGGCGGCGGCCTTGTACCACTTGGACAGGCAGTTGCGGCAGAAGCCGGCGAGGTTCATCAGGTCGATGTTCTGCACATCCTTGCGGCTGTCCAGGTGGGCTACCAGCCGACGGAAAGCGGCGGCTTCGAGCTCGAGGCGTTGTTGGTCGTTCATGGTGTTCCCTGACGGGCAGCTACAAGCGGCGAGCTTCAAGCTGCAAATTGGATGGTGTCGATCAGGCTTGAAGTTTACCGCTTGAAGCGTGTAGCGGCTACGAAGCCGCCCGGCTTGCCGCAAGGGTAATCGATACCGACTCGGCAAATCGCAAGGCGTGGGGCTTGTCAACTTCAACTTCGGCGTACAGCACCGATTCGTTGGCCATGACCAGGTCGAGCAATTCCTGGGTCAGGCGTTCGAGCAGGGCGAAGCGGTTGCCTTCCACGTGGGCGATGATCGCCTTGGTGATGGTGCGGTAGTTCAGCGCGTGGTCGATGTCGTTGTCGCGCACCGCCTCCTGGGCGGCATAGAGGATGGTCAGGTTGATCAACACATCCTGCTTGTTGAGGATTTCATCTTCGTTGATGCCTATGAAGGTGCGCAGGCGCAGGTCCTTGACCTTGATGCGTGCCATGGCTGGCTGAAGTTGTGGCATTTACTTGCTCCGTCGAATCAATTGCAGGAACTCCTGGCGCGTGGTGCTGGAATCGCGAAAGGCGCCGAGCATCACCGAAGTGTTCATGGTCGAATTCTGTTTTTCGACACCGCGCATCATCATGCACATGTGCTGGGCCTCGATCACCACCGCCACGCCGGCGGCCTGGGTGACCTGCTGCACCGCGTCGGCGATTTGCCGGGTCAGGTTCTCCTGGATCTGCAGGCGGCGGGCGAACATGTCCACCAACCGGGCAATCTTCGACAACCCCAGGACCTTTCCGGTAGGAATATAAGCGACATGGGCCTTGCCGATGAAGGGCAACAGGTGATGTTCGCAGAGCGAATAGAGTTCGATGTCGGCGACGATCACCATTTCATCGCTGTCAGAAGCGAACAGCGCACCGTTGACGATCTGCTCGACGCTTTGTTCATACCCATGGCAGAGGTACTGCATGGCCTTGGCGGCACGGACCGGGGTATCGAGCAGGCCCTCGCGCTCGGGGTTTTCCCCCAGGCCTATAAGGATCTCGCGGTAGTTCTGGGGCAGGGATAGCGTCATGGTGCATCCTCGAAACAAGGCTATTTGACGTGCCGCCCGCCGTTGACGGTCAGGGTCGTGCCGGTGACATAAGGGTTGTCCAGCAGATAACGCAGGCTCTGGTAGATCACTTCGCTGCCGGGTTCGATGCCCAGCGCGGACTTGGCCAGGGCCTTGGCGCGATAAGCCGCGTCGTCCTCGGGGTTGAACAGTAGCAGGGCTGGGGCGATGCCGTTGACCTTGATCGCCGGGGCGAACTTCGCCGCGAACGACAGGGTCAGGCTATCCAGGCCGGCCTTGGTGGCGCAATAGGCGATATGCCGGGCGCTGCCCTTGCGGGTGACGTCATCGCTGATGTGCACGATATCCGCCGGGGTCGAGCGCTGCAGCAGCTCGGCGCAGTGCAGGTTGATCAGGTAAGGCGCAAGCATGTGCACGCCGAACATGGCGTTGAAGGCCGCCGCTTCGCTGCCCGGGTCCTCGGCGAGCCAGGCCGAGGCGTTGTGCACGATGGCCCGCAGCCGGTCGGTGTGCTGCTTGAGTTGTTCGATAAAGGCCAGGATCCCTGCTTCGCTGGAGAAGTCGGCAAACACCATGACCGCGCCCAGGTCCCGCAGCGTTTGCACGCCAGGGCGTTCGGTGCGATAGGTCGCGATCAGCGGTTGCCCGTCTTCCAGCAATCGCCGGGCGCAATGCAGGCCGACGCGCTGGGCTGCGCCAGTGATCAGGATCGGAGCGGTGGCGCTGGACATAGGACGGCTCGGTTCACGGCAAGAGCAAAACTATAACAGCGACACGGGGCGCGTCCTATGTTCAAAGGTGAATCCAGAGCTCCTCTGTGGGAGCGAGCTTGCTCGCGATAGCGGACTGACGGGTAACGCCTGGTGTGGATGTAGTGGCCTCATCGCGAGCAAGCTCGCTCCCACAGGTTTTTTGTCGCCCATGAGTCTGGGCTGGCGGCTTCAATGATTCTGCGTAGCCGGCAACGCCCGCGGCGGCGCACTATTGAGCCAGTTCGCCAGCAGATGGGTCGACATCGGGATAAACAGGTAGACCATCAGTGGCGTCAGGATCAGCGTGCTGATGAACACGCGGCTCAACAGGCCCAGTTCGCCCAGCAGCGGTCCCAACAGGAAGTTGAACAACAGCGACACGGGAAAGAACGCCAGCCAGATGGCCACGGCCTGTTTCCAGCGGGGCGGACGCTGGCCGACCGCGCCGAACCAGCCGTCGATACCCCGCACCCGGTGTTCGGAGGGATGGGCAAACAGCTCGCTGCCCCGTCCCAGCCAGGCCGTGCGCGAGGCAGAGTGTTCCCAGGCGTGCAGCGTCTGCTCGTCGGCGAAACGGAAGATGATCTGGAATTCATCGTCCTGGGGCGGTGGCGCGAGCACGCCGGAACCCAGGTAGCCGGGAAAGTCGGTGGCCAGTTGTTCGCCTTCGCGCAACCAGGCGATCAGATCCTGATAGCGTCCATTGGCGACGCGGCGAGCAACCATCAGGGTGACGGGTGAGGTAGACATTATGTATCTCCGTAAGACAGGCGCAGAACTCCGGATAGGAGGTTTGCGGGTGACGCCCCGGGGTGGTGGGTAGCGTCTGGTCGTCAAAAATCAGGCAAGGATTATTCCCGATTGCGCGTATAACAACAAAACCGCATATTTGGATACGTTTGGCCTTGTCATGACGTGTCTTGGGGGAGGAAAATGGGATCCAATTTGCCAGCCGGAATTGTCTGCCAAAATGAGTGTAATCACAGAAGATGACTTCGTTTTCCAGGCATCAGGTGCCTTGAAGCGGGAAGACCTGTTTCCCATTCGCGAAGTCGCGCGCATGACCGGCGTGAATCCCGTGACCCTGCGTGCCTGGGAGCGGCGCTACGGTCTGATCCAGCCCACCCGCACCGAAAGCGGGCACCGCCTGTATTCGTTGGGCGATATTGAAAAAGTGCGCAGTATCCTGGCTTGGATAGAGCGCGGGGTGGCCGTCAGCAAAGTGGGAAAGATCCTGGCGAAAACCGAGTCGGTACAACCGGTCTCCACGCTGATCTCATCCGATCTGGTCAGGGCCGATCATGCCCGCTGGCAACAACAGGTGGCGGACGCGGTTAGCAACTTTGACGATGTGGAACTCGATCGCGTCTACGGGCAGGTCTTTTCCACCTACACCGTGCCAATCGTCTTCCAGGACATCCTGATGCCGCTTTGGCGACAACTGCTGCATCGCCAACCGGAGTTCGGGCAGATCAGTGAATGGGTGTTTTTCGACGGTTTCCTGCGTTCGCGCATTATCCAGCGGCTTTTGTTCAAGCGCGAAGGTGAATCCCCGCGTGTTTTGGTCTGCGCGATTGCCGATCATTGCCAAGAGCTGGAGTTGCTCGTTACGGCGCTGTTCCTGTCCAAGGCGGAAGTGGGCGTCAGGCTGTTGTCCACCGGTCTGCCGTTCGAGGAACTGACCCTGGTGTGCCAGAAGATCCAGCCTGTGGCATTGGTGCTGGTTTCCAATCACGCGCCGGCTCCAGACTTGTCCAAGCGCCTGGGCAAATTGGCGATGAGCCTGGATTGTCCGTTGATGCTCGCTGGTGATGTATCCGACTTGGCGCAGGAAAGCCTGACGGGCTCGTCAATCGGTTGCCTGGGCAATGAGGGGACAGTGATGCGCCAGCGCCTGCGCCAATTTCTGGCAGGCAACCTGGATACCTGAATCAGAGGTGCATGGTCGGATGCGTCAGGCGATGTTGCTGCAGGATGTACTGGCGCAGGCGCTCCGTCTCGTCCTGGTCATTCTGGCTCAGGTGGTAGGCAAACAGACCGCGATCGGTTTCCCGTTCGAAGGTGCCGCGCAACGAAATTCTCTCGTAGCCTGATGGGCTGAACCACAAGGCAAACTGCTTCGGCGGTTTGGTTCGACTGCGGTTCTCCACCAACACGCCTTTGCAGGAGACTTCGTGGACCCACAGCGGTCCCGGCTGACCCTTGATATTTTCCAGCGCCACCGGCTCTTCGAGCGCCAGGCGCCACGGGCGTATCTTCGGTCCGTCCTCGTAGATGCTCGGCACACCCAAGCGCAGGTGCATCGCATGGAATTCGTCTTCCACCAGATGCAGCGGAAAGGTCATTTGCTGGTTTTCGAAATTGGCTTGCAGCGTGACCTGCTCATTTGCCGCCAGACGTGTCAGCAAGTCACGGATCTGCGACCCACCGTTTACCAGCAAGCTCGACGTGACATCCCGCTCGTTCAACTGCGGGTTGTGTTGCATGGTCCGGATGAAATCCAGTTCATCCTGCGTCAGGAGGGCATCGCGCTGCATGATCTGCTCGAAAGGATAATTTACGTGTTCACTGGTGATTGTAGTGACTGACCGTTAATTCGTGGGTTTGTTTGAACCGTTCGTCGCTTCAAGCCGGGCAATGGTCTCCCGCGCTTCGGCCAGCTCCTTTTCCAGCTGGGCGACGCGTTGCTGAGCCTTGACCTGGGCTGTGACGTCTTTTTGCACACCCACGAAATAGGTATGCCCGTCAGCCTGGTTCTTGACCGTGGACAGTGACAACTCATTCCAGAACGGCTTGCCGTCCTTACGGTAGTTGCGCAGCACCTCACGACAGGCACCGCCCTCTTTCAAGGCTTTGCGAATGGGCTCCAGCGAGGGCTGGTCCCGATCACCCGATTGCAGGAACCGGCAATCCTGATAGAGGATTTCGTCGCGGTGATAACCGGTCAATCGTTCGAAGGCTGGGTTCACGTAGATCAGGATATTGTCTTCACCTTCTTTTTCGGCGATGACAATCCCGTCGTTCGAAGCATTGATGACCAGTTGCATCAGTTGAGCGTTGATCATGGAATAACCCTTTGAAACGTCCTTGTAGGAGCAACATTCTAAAAGAAATCGATAGGCTGTCCACTGGCCATTAGGGTCGTTGAGAGCCATTCGCAGCCTGACAGGTGCAACTGTTACTATCCCGGCTTCTTTTTTCAGGTTCAGGATCAGATTGATGAAAGTCGCCATTCTTTCCGGCTCAGTGTATGGCACCGCCGAAGAAGTCGCCCGGCACGCCGCCAAACTGCTTCGCGAGGCAGGCTTTGATACCTGGCACGACCCGCGTGCGACCCTGGCGGATGTGCAGGCATTCGCACCAGAGGCCGTTCTGGCAGTGACTTCCACCACCGGCATGGGCGAGTTGCCGGACAATTTGATGCCGTTGTATTCGGTCATCCGCGACCAATTGCCTGGCTTTTTTCGCGGTTTGCCTGGCGCGGTGATCGGCCTGGGCGACGCCAGCTATGGGGATACCTTCTGTGCCGGTGGCGAGCAGATGTGCGAGCTGTTCGTCGAATTGGGCGTACGCGAGGTGCTGCCGATGCTGCGTCTGGATGCCAGCGAAAGCGTCACGCCGGAAACCGACGCCGAGCCGTGGCTCGCTGAGTTGATCGACGCGTTGCGCCCTTGAAGCGGATGCGCTGACCCGTTTGGCCAGTAAGCTGGCTGCCAATGCAACTACCGCCTCTGAAAGAGCTGACTAGACTGATTTTCTTGCGTACGACGTTTCGATCCAGACATATAACAAGAAACCAGAGGTCAGAGCCGTGAGCGTAGCGCCCATCCAAACGACACTCAGCATCAAGGATCAGGTCAGTGCGGCCGAATGGCAAACCCGGGTGGACCTTGCCGCCTGTTATCGGCTTGTCGCGCTGCATGGTTGGGATGACCTGATCTTTACCCATATTTCCGCAAAGGTTCCCGGTACCGAGGATTTCCTGATCAACCCGTTCGGGATGATGTTCCATGAAATCACCGCCTCGAGCCTGGTCAAGGTCGATCAGGCCGGCAACAATTTGATGGACAGCCCCTACGAGATCAACCCGGCCGGCTACACCATCCACAGCGCCGTGCATGAGGTGCGCCATGATGTGGCCTGTGTGCTGCACACCCACACCGCCGCTGGCGTGGCGGTATCGGCCCAGAAGCAGGGGGTGCTGCCGATCAGCCAGCAATCGCTGTTCGTGCTGTCGAGCCTGGCCTATCACGCCTACGAAGGGGTGGCCTTGAATCACGAAGAAAAGGCTCGCTTGCAGGCGGACCTGGGCGAGAGCAACTTCCTGATGCTGCACAACCATGGCCTGCTGACCTGCGGCGGGACCATCGCCGATACCTTCCTGATGATGTTCACCTTTCAGCGGGCCTGTGACATCCAGGTCCTGGCGCAGAGCGGCGGGGCCGAACTGATTGCCATCGAGCCGCAGATCCTGGCCGGCGCCCGGGCGATGATCGCCGGGGTAACCAAAAGCGCTCAGGGCATGGGCGGCGCGTTGGCCTGGCCGGCGTTGTTGCGCAAGCTCGATCAACAAGATGCCGGGTATAGAAGTTGATGGCCCTGGCCCAGATTCCACTGCGTATCTGGCGCCAGCGCAGCCAGATTTTCATGTTCCGTGGCCATGCCATCCGTTACTGGGTGGCCGGGCAGGGCGAGCCGCTGCTGCTGATCCACGGTTTCCCCACCGCCAGTTGGGATTGGCATTACCTGTGGCAACCGTTGGCGCAACGCTACCGGGTGATCGCGTGTGACATGCTCGGTTTCGGCGACTCCGCCAAACCGACGGACCACGTCTACAGCCTGCTGGAGCAGGCCGATCTGCAACAGGCCTTGCTGGCGCACCTGAATGTGAGGGGGGCGCTGCATGTGCTGGCCCACGATTACGGTGACAGTGTGGCCCAGGAACTGCTGGCGCGGCATTACGAAGCGCGCATCCATCTTGCCAGTTGCGTCTTTCTCAATGGCGGCCTGTTCCCGGAAACCCATCGTCCGGTCTGGGCTCAGAAACTCTTGCTCAGCCCCCTGGGCTGGCTGCTGGGGCGGGCGTTCTCCCGGGAAAGCCTGGTCAGCAGCTTCCGACAGATTTTCGGTCCCAGGACCGGCCCCACGGAAAGCGAACTGGACGATTTCTGGAGCCTGGTAGAAGCCCATCGCGGTCCGCGGATCATGCACAAACTCATCGCCTATATTCCTGAACGCCGCGTGCAGCGCGATCGCTGGGTGCAGGCGATGCAGCGCGGCGACGTGCCGTTGCGGGTGATCGACGGCGCAGTCGACCCGATTTCCGGTGAACACATGGTGGCGCGCTACGAGGCCCTGATCCCGAACCCGGACACGGTATTGTTGCCCGACATCGGTCATTACCCGCACACCGAGGCGCCGGTCCAGGTGCTCAAGCATTACCTGGCGTTTCGCGAAGCCATCGGCGCGTCGCACAGACAAATGGCCTGTTCATGACGACTTAGCGCTGCTGTAACCTGTGGGAGCGGGCATGTGTGGGAGCGAGCCTGCTCGCGATGGCGGTGTATCTGCCAGCAGGAAAATCGAATGTGCCGCCGTGGCCTGGGCCTGCATCATCCCCTCACCTTATCGCCCACCATTCACTTGCAACCGTGTTGATTGTGACCGGCCGACTTGTGCCGGACACTCATGCCCATTGTCCTATCCGCCTGCTGGAGTTCTGCCATGAGTGAGCCTGTGCGCTTCGAAGATAAAGTCGTGATCGTCACGGGGGCCGGCGGTGGCCTGGGACGCGCCCATGCGCTGCTGTTCGCCAGACAAGGTGCGAAAGTGCTGGTCAACGACCTGGGTGGCTCGGCTCAAGGGGAAGGGGCCAACGCCTCGGCAGCAGACCGGGTGGTCGCTGAAATCCGCGAGGCGGGCGGTATCGCCGAGGCCAACCACGACTCGGTGACCGATGGCGACAAGCTGGTACAAAATGCCCTCGACGCGTTCGGTCGCGTCGATGTGGTGGTCAACAACGCCGGGATCCTGCGGGACAAGACGTTCCACAAAATGGACGACGCCGATTGGGACCTGGTCTACCGCGTCCACGTCGAGGGCGCCTACAAGGTGACCCGCGCCGCGTGGCCGCACCTGCGTGAGCAGAACTACGGGCGGGTGATCTTCACCGCTTCCACCTCCGGCATTTATGGCAACTTCGGCCAATCCAACTACGGCATGGCCAAGCTCGGCCTTTATGGCCTGACCCGGACCCTGGCCATCGAGGGTCGCAAGAACAACATCCTGGTCAATGCCATCGCCCCCACCGGCGGCACGCGCATGACCGAAGGCCTGATCCCGCCGCAGGTGTTCGAACAACTCAAGCCCGAACTCGTCAGCCCGTTGGTGGTGTACCTGGCCAGCGAAACCTGCCAGGAAACCTCCGGCTTGTTCGAAGTGGGCGGCGGCTGGATGGGCAAGGTGCGCTGGGAGCGCAGCCTGGGGGCGGGCTTCGATCCACGCAAAGGTTTTTCGCCCGAAGACGTCGCCGCCCATTGGCAGCAGATCTGCGACTTCGAAAATGCCGTACACCCGAACGACAACCTGGAAGCCTTGAAGGAGATGATGGCCAACCTGCAACGCCACGCCATCTAAGCCTCATTGCCCGAGCCGGTTGCCGTCAGCCACGGCGACCGTGCTCATGAACAATACTTTTTCACCAGGGCCGCCAGGTTCGCGGCGGTCTCGATATCGATCACCCCATCATATTTGGCCGGACGAAAGTGCAACTGAAATGCTCTTACGAGGCGCTGGAAACCTGCACCCGTCGTGGCCGCCGAAGTGTCATAGCCGTATCGTTTGAATAAACCGACCAATTGTTCGCGAAGAGGAATTCCGTTGGCCCGATACGCCTGCATGAATTCTTTTTGAGTGACGTCATCGAACCATGCACCAATGCCCTTGAGATACAACGCATGCCAGGGGAACATCGGACCCGGATCACTCTTTCGTCCGGCGGCAATGTCCGAATGTGCCACCACATTGACCGGGCTGATGTCCGGGTAGCGCTTGAGAATATCCGCCGCCAGATAGTCGATCGCCTCAATTTGCTCAGCCTTGTAGGGCGGAAAGGTAAATTGCCCCTGGTTATCGGTCGCCAGGTTGACAATCTCCACGCCGATCGAGGTGTCGTTCAGGTTGCTGCGATTACCCCAACTGCTCACCCCGGCATGCCAGGCACGCTTGTTCTCGTCCACCAGGTTGAAAATCTGTGGTTCCTTGAAACCCGCTTTCAAATAGGTGGGGTCGGTAAAATCGGGAATCAGGTAATGGGCGCTGACGGAAGGGCCGGTCAATGCATTGATGGACGATGCGAAGTTGCCGGCGGTGTAATGAAAGACTAAAAAACGAACGCGGCTGTTATAGCCTTTTTTTGAGCGATAGCTTGTATAGTTTATTTGCATTCTCGATAACTCACTGTTCAACAAATCGAAGCGAAGTGCTGCGATTGGTTTCAGCGTAACAGTGGATTTTTTATGTGCCCGTAGTTGGATTCTGGCTTTGTTGTAGGAACAGGCGCTAAGAAGATAAGGATTTTTAATGGCGAAAAAAGCTCTTTTGCTGCGGGTTAGCGGCAGCAAAAGGGCGTTGGTTTATACAGGGGCAGGGTTGCTTGAAGCCTGGTGGTCTGGGCCTGACACGCGCCTTGCGTTAAACCCCAACCCGTCAGGTGACGAAGGCGTGCGAGGTATACCTCTATTCACAAGGTTATTTTTTTCTTGCTGCATATCGAGTTCCTTTCGAATCGAATCTGAATAGCCATGCCGTGATTCAATACGTGCAGTCGTTCGTGGCTATTTGCGTAGTCGCCCATCCTGAGCGACCAAGGAAACTATAAATTCGATCTCTGAATGCCGGCAGGGCTTTCCGACAGCAATGTAGGAAACAAGAAGTTTTAACTCGGAAATAACCACACATAAAAAAGGCCGCTGCAAAAAGCAGCGGCCTAAGCGTGACGTTGCAAAGGAGCTACAAACCAACGTCGGTACACACGGGATGATGGACCGATACGCCAATCCATCCGAAGACGGTGCGCCAGGCATGAGGGATGCCATGAGGCTAGTGCTTGCAGGCCCCGTTGCCCTGAAAGCCCGGCCAGCATAGGCATCGCGCCCTGCGGGAAACAGCCCGGATCCGGACATGCACCGTTGCAGGGCGCGTAACAGTCGAAGATCGGGCATGAGTATGCGCGGCGCTGATGACCCATCATCCAGTCCATCCATGCGCCGCGCAAAGGCCCGCCCCGCATGGGCTGTAATCCTTTTTAGGTATGGCGCGAATACCTCCTTGGTGCGCTTATCGCCCATGGCGTGCGGCAGTAGGGTGAAGCCTCTGTCACTCACCGGGGAAGACGCATGACAACAATAACAATGCGCGCCATCTTCAAGCCGCAGGCGCTGGCCGTCGCGGTGGCCTTGGGTTGCTGTGCCCAGGCGCAGGCCGTTTCATTCAATATTGGCGAGATCGAGGGTCAGTTCGATTCGTCGCTGTCCGTGGGCGCAAGCTGGGGCATGCGCGATGCCGACAAGGACCTGGTCGGCACGGTCAACGGCGGTCGGGGCCAATCCTCCACCGGTGATGATGGGCGGCTGAATTTCAAGAAGGGCGAGACCTTTTCCAAAATCTTCAAAGGCCTGCACGACCTCGAACTCAAGTACGGCGATACCGGCGTGTTCGTGCGCGGCAAGTACTGGTACGACTTCGAACTCAAGGACGAAAGCCGTCCATTCAAGGACATCAGCGACAGCAATCGCAAGGAAGGCGCCAAGTCGTCAGGGGCGCAGATTCTCGATGCCTTCGTCTATCACAACTATTCCATCGCCGATTTGCCGGGCACCGTGCGCGCCGGCAAGCAGGTGGTCAGTTGGGGGGAAAGTACTTTCATAGGCAACTCCATCAACAGCATCAACCCGGTGGACGTGTCCGCGTTCCGTCGCCCCGGTGCGGAGATCAAGGAAGGCCTGATCCCGGTGAACATGTTGTTCGCGTCCCAAGGCCTGACCGACAAACTGACCATCGAAGGTTTCTACCAATTGGAGTGGGACCAGACGGTCGTGGATAACTGCGGCACCTTCTTCGGCAATGACGTGGTGGCCGATGGGTGCACCAGCGGCTACACCGTGGGCAGCCCGGCGATTGCGCCGTTCGTGCCGTTGACCCAGGCATTCGGCCAGGAGATCCAGGTGTCCAGCGAAGGGGTGATCATTCCCCGCGGCGGTGACCGCGACGCCCGTGACTCCGGCCAGTGGGGCACCGCGTTGCGCTGGCTCGGCGATGACACCGAGTACGGCCTGTACTTCATGAACTACCACAGCCGCACGCCTACCGTCGGGACCACCACGGCGGGGCTCTCGACGCTGGCGGCGTTGCCGGGAATGGTCGCGATTGCCAACGGCCTGGCCCCCGGCAGCGGTGCGGGCCTGGCGCAAAGCGTCATGCTGGGACGCGGTCAGTATTACCTTGAATACCCGGAAGACATTCGCCTGTACGGTGCCAGTTTCTCCACCACGCTGCCCACCGGCACCGCCTGGACCGGGGAAATCAGCTACCGCCCCAACGCACCGGTGCAGGTCAATACCAACGACTTGACCCTGGCCCTGGTCAACCCGATTGCCGGTGGTGCGGCGTCGCCCATCGCGACTACGCCGGGTGCGGACAACACCGGCTACCGCCGCAAGGAAATCACCCAGGTCCAGAGCACCCTGACGCATTTCTTCGATCAGGTGCTGGGGGCTGATCGCCTGACCTTGGTCGGCGAGGCGGCGGTGGTGCATGTCGGTGGCCTGGAGTCCAAGGACAAGCTGCGTTATGGCCGCGATTCGGTCTACGGCCAGTACGGGTTCAATGGCGACACCGACGGCTTCGTCACCTCGACCTCCTGGGGCTATCGCGCCCGGGCGATTCTCGATTACTCCAACGTGATCGGTGGTGTGAACTTCAAGCCCAACGTGTCCTGGTCCCACGACGTGGCCGGTTATGGCCCTAACGGCCTGTTCAACGAAGGCGCCAAGGCTATCAGCGTCGGTGTCGATGCCGACTACCGCAACACCTACACCGCCAGCCTGAGCTACACCGACTTTTTTGGCGGCGATTACAACGTTCTCGAAGACCGCGACTTCCTCGCGTTGAGCTTCGGCGTGAACTTCTGATCTGGCTGACAAGGAAAACCCAATGCGCAAGATGATCCTGCAATGCGGTGCCCTGGCCTTGAGCCTGCTGGCCGCGAACGTGATGGCGGCGGTTTCGCCGGAGGAAGCGAACAAACTGGGCACCAGCCTCACGCCGTTGGGCGCGGAAAAAGCCGGCAATGCCGATGGCTCGATCCCGGCCTGGACCGGCGGCATCCCGAAAAATGCCGGGGCCGTGGACAGCAAGGGCTTTTTGGCCGACCCGTTCGCCAATGAAAAACCGCTGTTCACCATCACCGCCGCGACGGTGGACAAGTACAAGGACAAACTCTCCGAAGGGCAGGTCGCGATGTTCAAGCGCTACCCGGAAACCTACAAGATCCCGGTCTATCCGACTCACCGCAGCGTGGGCCTGCCGCCGGAAATCTATGAGTCGGCCAAGCGCAGCGCCCTTAATGTGAACGCCATCAACGACGGCAATGGCCTGGCCAATTTCACCGGCAACCGCTACTACGCCTTCCCGATTCCCAAGAGCGGTGTGGAAGTGCTGTGGAACCACGTCACCCGTTATCACGGCGGCAACCTGCGGCGCATCATCACCCAGGCTACGCCGCAGACCAACGGCAGCTTCACGCCGATCCGCTTTGAAGAAGAAATTGCCGTGCCGTTCCTGATCAAGGATGCCGACCCGGAGAAGGCCGGCAACGTACTGACCTATTTCAAGCAGGAGGTGACCGCGCCGGCGCGCCTGGCCGGCAACGTATTGCTGGTACATGAGACCCTCGACCAAGTGAAGGAACCGCGCCTGGCCTGGATCTACAACGCCGGCCAGCGCCGGGTGCGTCGTGCCCCGCAAGTGGCTTACGACGGCCCGGGCACCGCCGCCGACGGGTTGCGCACCTCGGACAACTTCGACCTGTTTTCCGGTGCGCCGGACCGCTACGACTGGAAGCTGGTCGGCAAGAAGGAAATGTACATCCCGTACAACAGCTACAAGCTCGATTCGCCAAGCCTCAAGTACGACGATGTGATCAAGGCCGGCCACATCAACCAGGACCTGACTCGCTATGAATTGCACCGGGTCTGGGAAGTGGTTGGCACGGTCAAGCCGAGCGAGCGGCACATCTATGCCAAGCGCCACATGTACTTCGACGAGGACAGCTGGCAGGCGGCGCTGGTGGATCACTACGACGGTCGCGGCCAACTGTGGCGGGTGGCCGAAGGTCATGCCCAGTTCTACTACGACCATCAGAACCCGGGCTACACGCTGGAGGCGCTCTACGACATCATTGCCGGCCGCTACATCGCGCTGGGCATGAAGAACGAAGAGAAACACAGCTACGAATACGGCTTCGAAGCCAGGGCCGCCGACTACACACCGGCAGCGCTGCGTTCGACCGGGGTTCGATAAGGTCTGACTGTTGGAAAGATAACTGTGGCGAAGGAATTTATCTGTGGGAGCAAGGCTTGCCCGCGATGAACGATAACGCGGTTCAGCGTTTGGACCGCTGTGAGGCTATCGCGGGCAAGCCTTGCTCCCACAGTAAATCCACCCCTCACAGGTGGTGCCTGACTTGATGATCGTGATCGACCGGCAGTGCCCCTGCCGGTCGTTTTTTTATGGGCGCCAATCAGCGCGCTGAATACTTCTCCAAAGCTCGGCGACACAGGACTAGGGTGGTGAAATAACAATAAACAGGATCTTCACACATGACCGCCATGACCCCGTGTCCGGACCGTCCAGGATTGCTGCCTCGCCTGTCCTCGACGCACGTGCCGCGGCGGTCCCTGAGCGAGCCGCTGCTGGCGTCCGAAGCGCGGGTAAAACTGCTCTGCGCGCCAGCGGGCAGTGGCAAGAGTGCGGTGTTCGCCGAGTGCTTCCTGCAGGCCCCCGCCGGTTGTCATCTGCACTGGCTGCCACTAGGCGGCGCGGCCTTGAGCACGGTGCAAATGTGCGAGCGCCTGGCCCAAGCCCTCGGGCTGCCAAAGCTCGATGAAGCGGGGCTGCTGGCCCACCTGGCGCGTTTGCAGACACCCACGTGGTTGTTCCTGGATGATTACTGCCGGGTGCCGAATCCCGAACTGGACCAGTTGCTCGACCGTCTGTTGAACACCAGCAGCCCAGCGTTGCACCTGTGGCTCAATGGCCGCCGCCGTCCCCACTGCAACTGGCCGCGGCTGTTGCTCGATGACGAGCTGCACGAGTTCGATGCGCAGGCGTTGTTCTTCACCCCTGACGATGTCCTGCCATTGCTGCGTCATCTGCCCGGCCCCCAGGCTGCCCGCACTGCCCACGAGGTGATCCAGCGCAGTGGCGGCTGGTGTGCCGGGGTGCGCATCACGCTGCTGGAGCGTTGCGAATGGGCGCGCAGTCATGCAACGCCGGGACGGCCGGGAACCTTGGTCGACTACCTGGAGTACGAGCTGTTCAGCACGCTGACCCAGGATCTGGCGCAGGCCTGGCGTGTGCTGGCGCATCTGCCGCGTTTCAATGCCCGGCTGTGCGAGCATCTGTTCGGCGACACGGTAGGTGCGCAATGCCTGCCCTTGCTGCTGGACCTGGGATGTTTCATCGAGCCATGGGAGCAGACGTCGGACTGGTTGCAGATTTTTCCGGCCCTGGCCCGGCTGGTACGTGAAGAGCCCTGGCCGCAGGGGCGTTCGTGGCATCGACGGGCCTGCCAGTGGTTTGCTGCCGAGCAGGACTGGCAAATGGCGTTCGAGCAAGCCATGTTGGCCGAGGAGTTCGAGACCGCCGTCAGTTTCTTGCAGCATTTGAGCTTCGAGCACGTCTTGCAGCGTCGCAACGTGGTGCTGTTGCTGGGCCTGCACGATCAACAAGGCGAAGCGCTGACCCTCTGTACGCCGCAGTCGGTGGGGCTGGTTACCGCTGCGCTGTTGTTCGCCGGACGCTTCGACCAGGCGTCGACGTGCATCGAGCAACTGGCCAGGTTCATGCCGCAACCTTCGGCCTGCCGGCAACGACAGCTGCTGGCCAGGTGGCAGGTCTTGCGAGGCTGGTTGCTGCACCTCTCGGGCGATGGCGAACAGGCGCGCGAGCACTTCCTCCAGGCCCAGGCCAACCTGGACCCCGAGGCCTGGGCCCAACGGGTGCTGTGCCTGGGTGGGCTGACGCAGCAGGCGCTGCTGGAAGGCGAGCTGGCTGCTGCGCATCGGATCAACCGCCAGGCACTGTGCCTGGCGCGTGCGCAAGGTTCGCTGGTATTCGAAGGATTGCTGGAACTGGACCACGCCCAAGTCCTGGAGCAACGTGGCGCGCCTCACCGGGCCGATCATCTGCTGGCCGCCGTCCAGGCGCTGCTGGATAAACCAGGCCAGGATTTTTCCCCGTTGTTGGGGCGTATTGCCCTGCGGCGCGGGCGCCTGGCATTGCGCATGGGGTTTGAAGAGCGGGCCGCCGAGCAGTTTCAAACGGGCCTGGAAATGGGCCTGCACAGCCTGGACAAACAGGTGCTCTACGGCTTTCTCGGCAAGGCCAGCCTGGCTGCCAACCAGGGCGACTATGGCGAGGCCTTCATGCAACTGCGCGATGCCGAGCGGATCATGCAGCAGCGGCACATCCCCGACACCGTTTACCGTGGCGTATTGCTGCAAACCAGCTGCCAGTTCTGGTTGCAACAGGGGCGTCCGGAACTGGCCCATGAAGCCTTGACCCGGGTGTTGCGGCATTTTCGCGGGCCGCAGGCCAAGCACGCGCCGCCTGCGACACTGGAATTGATTCCGCGCCTGGAATATCTGCTGGTGCTGGCCGAGGTCTACCTGCATCGGGAGCGGGACCCGCAGGCTCGCCTGGAGGCCATGATCGCCCAGGCGCAGCAGCTGGAAATGCATGGGCTGGTAACCGAATTGCAACTGGCGCTGGTTGAAGTGATCTGGTTGTCCGGCGATCGTTGCCAGGTTCACGCGCTCTTGCAAGAGGGCCTCAAGCGAGTGGCCTGTTATCGGGCGCAGCAAGCCTTGTGTGAGTTGCGTTTGCGCCAACCTGAGCTGTTGCCCTGGACGCAGTCGGCTGAGCCCATCGAACCGCCGGCCTCTGGCGCCGAAGATACCTTGCTCAGTCATCGGGAACTTGAAGTGCTGGAGTTGATTGCACAAGGTCATTCAAACCAACAGATTGCCGAGCAGTTGTTCATATCGTTGCACACGGTAAAAACCCATGCGCGTCGAATACATAGCAAGTTGGGGGTGCAACGGCGTACACAAGCGGTCGCCAAGGCGAAAGTCATGGGGGTGATGAGTTAGGTTGAAAACAATGGGTGGCCGTCTTTACGGGTTCTTACACTTGTCTTTTTACGGTAAAGGGTTTGGCTGATGTATAACCGAGCCGACGGAGATGCCGGGTTTTGTACCCCATGACACGGGTGAGCGAGTGGTGTCGTCTTCTCAACCGTTGGTCGACTATCTACTGGACCATTTCAGCGATGACGATATTCCCTATCATTGCCAAGGTGATCACCAGGCTTTTTATAGGGTTGCCTTCAGCGGTGAAGATCGTCATCTCCATCCGCGGCTGGCCCCCCGGCCACCTCAACGATCTACTGATCAAGATCGTTCCGGATTTCCTGCGCTGATCCTGGACCCGCTTCATACCCCATCCGCCAACTCACGGCCCGGGTCGCCGCCAACAGGCGTTGCGCCGCCGGGCCGTTTTCGTCGGCGTGGAACAGCGAGGTCGGTCCAACGATCGTCATCACCGCTTTCACCTCGCCGAGGGCATTGAATACCGGGGCGGACAAGGCATCCACCCCCGGCATCAGCAAGCCATGCACATGGTGCAGGCCGCGACGGCGAATCTGGTCGCACAACACGGCATAAGCGCGGTCGTCGGCGAGGGCGTGATGCTCGGTGCCTTGTACTTCCTGTTCGCGCAAACCGATGGTCTCGCGCTCCGGCAGATAAGCGCTGAACACCAGCCCCGTGGACGAACTGAGCAACGGCAATACCGAGCCCAGTTGCGTCACCACGGTCACGGCCCGCACGGCGGGTTCGATGCGCACTACGGTCGCGCCATGGTTGCCCCACACCGCCAGGAAGCAGGTTTCGTTCAAGTCGTCGCGCAGTTCGGCCAGGGGCAGGGCGGCCACTTGCAGCACGTCCATGCCGTTGAGCGCTGCCAGGCCTACGCGCAGGGCCTCGCGGCCCAGGCCGTAGTGGTTGGTGGCGGCGTTTTGCTCGGCAAACCCGCTGGCGATCAAGGCCTGCAGATACCGATGAACCTTGCTCGCCGGCATTTGCACGTGTTCGGCCAGCCGCGACAGCGACGTGGAGGGCGACAGTTCGGCCAGGGCCTTGAGGATGTCGGTGCCGACTTCGGCCGAGCGGACTTTCTGTTTACCGTTGCTGAGCGGGGTTTCCATGGAGGCGCTGGGTCCAGAAGGCGAATGGGCGTCTTTATAGCTTGACGGTCGCTGCCGAGCAAATTACGTTATGCGTAATCGAATTACGATAAAAATAACCCGGTGCGCCTCAACCCCTCCGTTGAGTGACGGACCGCATTCCAGGAGGCTCCATGAACCTCGATTCCCCAGCGTCGGACCTGGCTTACCAATCAGGCTTGGGCAACGAATTTGCCAGCGAAGCCTTGCCCGGCGCCTTGCCCGTCGGCCAGAACTCGCCACAGAAAGCCCCGTACGGTCTCTATGCCGAGTTGTTCTCCGGCACGGCATTCACCATGGCCCGCAGTGAAGCGCGGCGTACCTGGATGTATCGCATCCGGCCGTCAGCCAATCACCCGGCCTTCACCAAGCTCGAACGGCAATTGGCGGGCGGCCCATTGGGCGACGTCACACCCAATCGCCTGCGTTGGAACCCGCTGGAGATCCCCGCCGAGCCCACCGATTTCATCGACGGGCTGGTGTGCATGGCGGCCAATGCCGGTGCGGACAAACCGGCCGGCATCAGCCTGTATCAGTACCGGGCCAACCGTTCCATGGAGCGAGTGTTTTTCAATGCCGACGGTGAATGGCTGATCGTGCCGCAACTGGGACGGCTGCGGATCGCCACCGAGTTGGGCGTGCTGGAACTGGCACCGCTGGAAATCGTCGTGCTGCCCCGGGGCCTGAAATTTCGCATTGAACTGCTCGACCCGCAGGCCCGTGGCTACCTCGCCGAAAACCATGGCGCGCCGCTACGCCTGCCGGACCTGGGCCCCATCGGCAGCAATGGCCTGGCGAATCCGCGGGACTTCCTGACGCCGGTCGCCCATTACGAAAACCTCGCGCAACCAACCCCGCTGGTGCAGAAATTCCTCGGTGAGTTGTGGGGTTGCGAGCTGGATCATTCGCCCCTCGACGTGGTGGCATGGCACGGCAACAACGTGCCGTATAAATATGATCTGCGCCGCTTCAACACCATGGGCACGGTCAGCTTCGATCACCCGGACCCGTCGATTTTTACCGTGTTGACCTCGCCCACCAGCGTCCACGGCCTGGCCAACCTCGATTTCGTGATCTTCCCGCCACGCTGGATGGTGGCGGAGAACACCTTCCGTCCACCGTGGTTCCACCGCAACCTGATGAACGAATTCATGGGCCTGATCCAGGGCGCCTACGATGCCAAGGCCGAAGGTTTCCTGCCGGGCGGTGCGTCCTTGCACAGTTGCATGAGCGCCCATGGCCCGGACGGCGAGACTTGTACCAAAGCGATCAACGCCAATCTTCAGCCGGCGAAAATCGACAACACCATGGCGTTCATGTTCGAGACCAGCCAGGTGCTGCGTCCAAGCCGCTTCGCCCTGGACTGCCCGCAACTGCAAACCGACTACGATGCATGTTGGGCCTCGTTGCCTGTCACGTTCGACCCGACCCGGAGATAACCCATGACTCAACTTTCCCCTGCCCGTAGCTGGGTCGCCAGCGCCAACGGCCACACCGATTTCCCGTTGCAGAACCTGCCATTGGGTATCTTCAGTGTCGATGGCGGTGCCCTGCGCAGTGGCGTGGCGATTGGCGAGCGGATTTTCGATCTGCAGGCGGCGCTGCACGCGGGCTTGTTTGACGGCGCGGCGCGCCAAGCTGTCGAGGCCATGGCCGACGGCCAGTTGAATGGTTTTTTCGACCTGGGCCGCGGCGCCCGGGTTGCCCTGCGTGAACGACTGCTGGAACTGCTGCGCGAGGACAGCCCCCTGCGTGGCAAGGTCGAAGCCCAGGGCGCAAAACTGCTGCTCCTCGCTGCCGACTGCCAGATGCACCTGCCGGCCAGGATCAACGACTACACCGACTTCTACGTCGGTATCGAGCACGCGCAGAATGTCGGCAAGCTGTTCCGCCCCGACAATCCGTTGCTGCCCAACTACAAATACGTCCCCATCGGCTACCACGGCCGCGCCTCGACCATTCGCCCGTCCGGCACCGACGTGCGCCGTCCCAAGGGCCAGACCCTGCCGGGCGGGCAGAGCGAGCCGACCTTCGGCCCGTGTGCGCGGCTGGACTATGAGCTGGAGCTGGGCATCTGGATCGGCAAGGGCAATGCCCTGGGCGAACCGATTCCCATTGGTGATGCCGCCGAGCACATCGGCGGGTTCTGCCTGCTCAACGACTGGTCGGCCCGGGATATCCAGGCCTGGGAATACCAGCCCCTGGGGCCGTTCCTGTCGAAGAGTTTCCTGACCAGCATTTCGCCGTGGGTGGTCACGGCCGAAGCCCTGGAACCGTTCCGCCGCCCGCAACCGGCGCGCCCGCAAGGCGATCCGCAACCGCTGCCATACCTGCTGGACACCCGTGACCAGGCCGGCGGTGCCTTCGACATCGAACTGGAAGTACTGTTGCTGACCGAGGCCATGGTCGAGCAAAACCTGCCGGCCCAGCGCCTGACCCTGAGCAACACCCAGTACATGTACTGGACCGTGGCGCAAATGGTTGCACACCACAGCGTCAATGGTTGCCAGTTGCAGGCCGGCGACCTGTTTGGCTCGGGCACCTTGTCGGGCCCTGAAAACCATCAATTCGGCAGTCTGCTGGAAATCACCGAAGGCGGTAAAAAACCGATCGAACTGGCGTCTGGCGAAGTGCGCCGATTCCTTGAGGACGGTGACGAAATCATCTTGCGGGCCCGTTGCCGCCGCGAGGGTTTCGCGTCCATCGGCTTCGGCGAGTGCCGGGGCAAGATCCTGCCGGCGCGTTGAGGGGCAGGGCATGGAACTCTATACCTACTACCGCTCCACCTCGTCCTATCGGGTGCGCATTGCGCTGGCGCTCAAGGGGCTGGATTACCAAGCCCTGCCAGTCAACCTGATCGCTGCGCCTGGGGGCGAGCATCGCCAGCCGGCCTACCTGGTGATCAACCCCCAGGGCCGGGTGCCGGCGCTGCGCACCGATGATGGCGCGCTACTGGTGCAATCGCCAGCCATCATCGAATACCTGGAGGAACGTTATCCACAGGTGCCGCTGCTCAGCGCCGACCTGGCGGTGCGCGCCCACGAACGTGGCGTCGCCGCGCTGATCGGTTGCGACATTCATCCCCTGCACAACGTCAGCGTGCTCAACAAGCTGCGCCAGTGGGGCCACGATGAAACGCAGGTGACGGAGTGGATCGGGAACTGGATCAGCCAGGGCCTGGCGGCGGTGGAGCAGTTGATTGGCGACGACGGTTATTGCTTCGGCGCATTGCCGGGGCTGGCGGATGTGTACCTGATCCCGCAGTTGTACGCCGCCGAGCGGTTCAATGTTTCCTTGCAGCAATACCCACGGATCCGTCGCGTGGCGGCATTGGCGGCTGGGCATGGGGCGTTCCAACAGGCGCACCCGGCGAATCAGCCGGATACTCCATAAGGGCTCGTCTCTTATCCCTGTGGGAGCGAGCCTGCTCGCGATAGCAATGGGCAGACACAAAGATGGTGAGGCTGCTTGTCTCATCGCGAGCAAGCTCGCTCCCACAGTTGACCGCATTGAATTCACTTTTGATGTTCAACGCAGATCCAATGTGGGAGCGAGCTTGCTCGCGAAGGCGATTCAACCGTCGACAACGATGTGCAGCCCTACGACAGCTCAATGCACAACCGAATTCGGTGGCAAATGCCCCAGTCGCTCCGTCAGCCGGATTCGCTGGATCGGATCGTCGCTGAGCATCAGGGCATGCTCCAGGTCGAAGCGTTCGGCGTTGGGGCAATCGAGTCGCTGATACAGGCTGGCGCGGGCCAGGTAGTCGGCAGCGCTGGCGTTGCCCAGTTCCAGCACCCGTTCGGCATCGATCAGGGCCGCGATGTAATCGTCGTTAGCCAGATGCAGTTGACGCAGGTTGCGCGACAGGCGCTGCAGCATCTGCATCGGCTCGGCATTGACCAGATGCTCAGCCTTGAGTGGCATGTTCGCGCCGTATTGGCGCTGGAGCAGTTCCCGGCAGTCATTGGGGTACAACCGGCGGCCACCGCACGGATCGAGCAGGTGATCGGCGCCGGGCACCTTCAACAGGAAATGCCCGGGGAAATTGACACCGACCATCGGAATTTCCAGGCCTCGGGCCAGTTCCAGGGCAATCAGCCCGAGGGCCAGGGGTTGCCCGCGTTTGCGTGCCAGGACTTTGTCCAGCAGCGCCGCTCGTGGTCGCAGGGGCGTGAAGTCGTCCTGGGCGAAGCCCAAGTCATTGAGCCGTCGTAGCAAGGGCTGGCCCAGTTCGCTGACAGGCAGCATCGGCAGGCCATGGCTGACCCGCTGTTGCAGCTCCTTGAAATCCTTCAGCAAGGCCGGTACGTCGACCTCGCGATCATGTTCGGCAGCGATCCACAGCGCCGCTTCGAACAGCGCCGGGGGCGAGCGGTGCAGACAATCAAAAAAGGCTTGGCGCGGTTTCATCAAACTCTCCGGGCTATGCTCCCGTTTTAGCCCTGCCGTGGATTTTCGTCCAGTCTCGGACTGAGGCTGTAACAGGTTATGCCGAAAAGGACTGACCACCCCGGCGGCTTATTCCGGCGTGCTCCAGCAAATTTCGGCTGCGCGCCTATACTGGCGAAACAAACAAAAGTGATTCGGGAGCCTTTCGATGTTTGCTCTCATGCAAAGCTCCCGCCTTGAATCGCTGCACCTAAGCGTAGACCCGGCAACCGGGTTGAAGGCGGTGATTGCCATTCATTGCAGTCGTCCGGGGCCCGCCCTGGGGGGCTGTCGTTATCTTGCCTACCCCGACGACGAAAGTGCCGTGGCCGATGCTATGCGCCTGGCCCAAGGCATGAGCTACAAGGCTGCACTGGCGGGCTTGCCCGTCGGCGGCGGGGCGGCGGTGATCATGCGCCCCGCCCATGTCGAGAGTCGGGCGGCGTTGTTCGAAGCCTTTGGTCGCTGTATCGAGCAGTTGGACGGGCGCTATATCACGGCCATCGACAGCGGCACGTCGGTGGCCGACATGGATTGCATTGCCCAGCAGACTCGTCATGTCACCAGCACCACGGCCTCGGGAGACCCCGCGCCCCACGCGGCAATGGGGGTCTTTGCCGGCATCCGTGCCACCGCCATGGCCCGCCTGGGCAGCGATAACCTCGAAAGCCTGCGGGTGGCGATCCAGGGCCTGGGCAATGTCGGTTATGCCCTGGCCGAACAACTGCACGCGGCCGGCGCCGAGCTGCTGGTCAGCGACATCGACCCTGGCAAGGTGCAACTGGCGATGGAGCAACTGGGCGCCCACCCGATCGCCAACGACGCGTTGCTCAGCACGCCCTGCGACATCCTTGCCCCTTGTGGCCTGGGCGGGGTGCTCAACAGCCAAAGCGTGGCGCAACTGCGCTGCTCGGCCGTTGCCGGCTCGGCCCATAATCAGTTGAGCAACCTGCAAGTGGCCGACCAGTTGGAAAGACGTGGAATCCTCTATGCGCCGGACTATGTGATCAACTCCGGTGGCCTGATCTACGTCGCCCTGAAGCATCGCGGCGAAGAACTGTCGACGATCACCGCGCATTTGTCGAAGATCGGTGCCCGGCTCACGGAAGTCTTTGCCCACGCCCAGGCGGAGAAGCGCTCACCCGCCCGGGTGGCCGATGAGCTGGCGGAGCGTTTGTTGTACCGCTAAACATCAAGCAGTGCCCAAAACTTGCTCCTGCCGGACTGCGCAGAAGCTGTGTAGGAGCTGTGTAGGAGCTGTCGAGTGCAACGAGGCTGCGATCTTTCCCCAGACACTTGAGTCTCAAGCGAAAGATCAAAAGATCAAAAGATCAAAAGATCGCAGGCTTCGCCAGCTCCTACAGTGTGCCGCTGCCTACCTCGGCAGATACACCGGAAAGCATTCGCACAAATGCATCACTCGGCACCGGGTGTCGTCCAGGCGAGCTGCATTGTCCGGCTGTTCCAGCAGGTCGGCGATCAAGTTCGCCACTTCGGCACATTCCGCTTCGCCAAAGCCACGGGTGGTCAGCGCCGGCGTGCCGATGCGAATGCCGCTGGTGATCGCCGGTTTCTGCGGATCGTCGGGGATCGCGTTTTTGTTCAAGGTGATATGGGCGCTTTCCAGCAGCGCCTCGGCGTCTTTGCCGGTGATGTTCATCGCGCGCAGATCGAGCAGGAACATGTGGCAGTCGGTACCGCCGGACACCACCCGCAGGCCGCGTCGGGTCAGGACGTCGGCCATGACACGGGCGTTGTCGATCACCCGCTGCTGGTAATGCTTGAACCCGTCGCTCAACGCTTCGTTGAACGCCACGGCCTTGGCGGCGATGACGTGCATCAGCGGGCCGCCCTGGTACACCGGGAAAATCGTCTTGTCGAGCAAGGCGCCATATTGCGCCTTGGCCAAGATCAGACCACCGCGCGGGCCGCGCAAGGTCTTGTGGGTGGTGGAGGTGATGAAGTCGGCGATGCCAACCGGCGACGGGTACACGCCGGCAGCGATCAAGCCGGCGTAGTGCGCCATGTCCACCATCAGGTAGGCGCCGATTTCATCGCAGATCTTGCGAAAGCGCTGGAAGTCGATGGTCCGCGAATAGGCCGAGGCCCCGGCGATGATCATCTTCGGCCGGTGCTCCCTGGCCAGGGCTTCCATTTCTTCGTAGTCGAGGGTTTCGGTTTCCGTGTCCAGGCCATAGGAAAATGCCCGGTAGATCTTGCCGGAAAAATTCACCGAGGCGCCGTGGGTCAGGTGGCCGCCATGGGCCAGGGACATGCCCAGGATGGTGTCGCCAGGTTCAAGTACCGCCAGGAAAACCGCCTGGTTGGCCTGGGAGCCGGAGTGCGGTTGCACGTTGACGTATTCGCAGTTGAACAACTTGCGCGCACGTTCGATGGCCAGGTTCTCGATTTCATCGACGACCTTGCAGCCGCCATAGTAACGCTTGCCCGGATAGCCTTCGGCGTACTTGTTGGTAAGCACGGACCCCTGGGCCTGGAGCACTTCTTCGCTGACGTAGTTTTCCGAAGCGATCAGCTCCAGGTGGGTTTCCTGGCGGTTGCGCTCGCGGTCGATCAGGTGAGCAATGGCGGGGTCGAAATTTTTCAGGCTCATGGTGTGGATCCTCAGGCAAGCGCTTCGCCAACGGCGCAGGCATGTAATGCGACAGCGCCAGTGAAGGGGTTGGGTGCAATGCAGCGGCGCAGGTGTATTTCAAGCAACTGCCGGTCAGCGATGCCGTTACCGCTCCCGATGAAGTTGCGGCGAGCGGTCATGGTCGGCTGCCCTCGGCGATAACGGCGGCTTTGCGTTCGCGGGTGTAGGTCAGCACGAAGTGCGCCACGAGGCCGAAGATCAAGCCCCAGAATGCGGCGGCCAAGCCCAGGAAGCTCATGCCTGAAGCCGTCACCAGGAAGGTGATCAGTGCCGCTTCGCGTTGTTTCTCGTCAGCCATGGCGCCGGTCAGCCCGGCACTGATCGCGCCAAACAAGGCGAGGCCGGCGAGGGAGGCGATCAATTCTTTCGGCAATGCGGAAAAAACCGAGGCCAGGGTGGCGCCGAAGGTGCCCATCAGAATGTAGAACACCCCGCAGGAGATCCCGGCCATGTAGCGTTTGTCGCGGTCTTCGTGGGCTTCGCGGCCGGTGCAGATCGCTGCGGTAATGGCTGCCAGGTTCAAACCGTGGGAACCGAACGGGGCCATCAGGATCGAGCCAATCGCGGTGACCGAAATGATCGGGCGTGCTGGCGTGTTGTAGCCCGAGGTACGCAACACCGCCATGCCAGGCACGTACTGGCCGGTCAAGGTCACCAGCGCCAATGGCAGGCCGATGTTGATGATTGCGTGCCAGTTCCATTCAGGGGCGATGAAGACCGGCTGGGCCACGGCGATGGTGATCGAGGTGCTGTTGAGTTCACCGAACGAGGCGGCCACCGCGCAACCGACGATCAGCACCGACAGGATCGCGTAGCGTGGCGAAAAGCGCTTGAAGATCAGGTATGCCGCGATCATCGCCAACACCAACGCCGGCTGCAGTTTGATCGAGGTGAACAGCTCGGCGCCGAAGCGGAACAGGATCCCGGCGAGCATGGCAGCGGCGATGGCCTTGGGCAGGCGGCTCATCAGTTTGTCGAACGCACCGGACAGACCGACCAGCGCGATGATCACCGACGCCACCACATAGGCACCGATGGCTTGGGGCAGGGTCACGGTAGGCAGCATCGACACCAGCAATGCCGCTCCCGGTGTCGACCACGCGGTGATGACCGGAACACGCAGGCGCCAGCTCAGGAACAGGCCGGTAATCCCGCTGCCAATGGAAATGGCCCAGATCCATGAAGACACCACGTCGTTGGGCAGGTGCGCTTCCTTGGCTGCCTGGAACACGATGATGAGCGGGCCGGCGTAGGAAATGATCACGGCGATAAAGCCCGCGATGATCGCCGACAGGGATAGATCCTTTCTGAGTGTGTCCATGATGCCTCGACTGGGCGCGGCAGGTCGCGCGTTGATCAGGGGAGAGTTGAGTCGATTGATTCGATTCTTTATCAGTGTATTTGAAAGAATTGAATTGATTCAATTGAAGAGCGATTTGTTTTGCTTGTTTTACCGTTGCTTTCTGACTAATTGATTGATTTATAGAGATATAATTTTTTATCTAATTTTTATCAGGTAGGCTTCCTGGTTTGTGTATCGACTCAATCGACTCAATTTTTAGATTGTGTTGATTTGTCAGGCGTTTTACCTCCATGTGATATGCTCGGATATTCATCATTACTACGATGGCAGCGATCATTCATGTGGGTTCCCCAGCTAAGCGAGTCCAACCAGCCGCTGTATTTGTCGATTGCCGATGCGTTGGCGCGCGATATCAGCAATGGCGTGTTGAGCGAAGGTGATCGCTTGCCAACTCTGCGCGAGCTGGCCACCACCCTGAATGTCACCCCCGGTACCATCAGCCGGGCCTATAGCGAGGCCCATCGGCGCCGGCTGGTGCAAGGGGAGGTGGGGCGAGGCACTTATGTACTCGGCCAGAAGTCGCTGGAATCGCCAGCGAGTACCGGCGTTGCGCCGCTGAATCTGGGGCAGGCCGAATTACTCGACCTCTCCATCATCAAGCCGTCCAGTGAAACCTTGGAGTACTGGTTGCGCGATGCGCTGGTGGGCATGGCCAAGAGCACCGATTTCGCGCGCGCACTGGATTACGCACCGGATGGCGGTCACCCGGCGCATCGCGAGGCGGGGGCACAATGGTTGCGCCATTCATTGCCCGACGCGCAATGGCAGCAAGTGGTGATTACCGCAGGGGCCCAGCATGGCTTGATGGTGGCGATGAGCGCCCTGACCAACGCCGGTGACCTGGTGCTCTGCGAAGCGCTTTGCTACCCGGGCATCATTTCCCTGGCCCACGGCCTTGAGCGCCGCCTGCGTGGCGTACCAATGGACGATGAAGGCATCATTCCCGAAGCACTGCGTGAGCTGTGCTTGCGAGAGAAGCCGGCGATGCTGGTCTGCGTGGCGACCTGCCAGAACCCGACGGCGGCGATCATGTCGCAGAAACGTCGGGCCCAGATCGCCGCGCTTGCCGAGGAATTCGACTTCATCATCCTGGACGATGACATTTACGGCTTCCTTGCCACCGATCCTTCGATCAAGCCGCTGGCGGCATTTGCGCCGGAGCGTTCGGTGTACCTGACCAGCTTGTCGAAGTCGATCATGCCGGCGCTTCGCATCGGCTATCTCTATAGCCCGCCGAAATTGCTGTCACGCTTGACCTCGATGGTGCGCAGTAGCGTCTGGATGCCATCGCCATTGACCGCGCAACTGGCCAGCAATGTGATCACCGAAGGGCTGGACAAAAAACTGGTCCGTATCCAGCGCAACGAGGCCGCGGGGCGACAGGCCATCGCGCGGGAAATCTTTGCCAATGTCGAACTCAAGACCCAGCCATATGCCTATCACATCTGGTTGACGCTGCCAGAGCCCTGGACCAGCGACGAGTTCACCATGCTCGCCCGGGCCAACGGCGTATTGGTGCTCAGCGGCACCCAGTTCCAGGCTGAGCGCTCAGGAACCACCCGCTGTGTACGGCTGGTGTTGATGTCCCCCACCAGCCAGGACGAACTGCGTTTTGCCCTGACCAAGCTGGCCAGCCTGATCGATTCGGATCCACGCCGTTATTACTGAAAAAGATCGCAGTCTTCGGCAGCTCCTACGCGGTAGGCGCTGCCGAAGGCTGCGATCTTTTTTAGTTATTCGTCCGACGGATTGAGCAGTTCGGACAAGGCGTCCGGCTGGCTCTTGAATGCCTTGGCGAACACATCACGATTCTTCGCCATGTAGATCCCGGCTTCCTCGACCTGTTGCTCGCTCAGCGATGGAACGGCTTTTTGCAACACCTCTGCCAGCAATTCGGCGAGTTCCAGCATTTTGTCATGACGGTCAGCTTCGGCTTTATCCATGAACAAGCGCTCCAGATCTCGGCTGCTGCGGTATACCACTTCGACGGCCATTTACCACCTCACATGCCTTCACATTGGTTGTCTTTGTGACTACTGTATTTATATACAGGCAAAAGAATAAGCGAATCCTGTTGCTTTGGATAGTGGCTTTTTAATGTAGACCGGTTTCGGCATGTGAGGACAAGGCTTGTGCAGGAGCAAAGCTTGCTCGCGATAAGCCGCCTGAAGCTCAAAAAGTGCCGGATGCCAGCCTATCGCCATCTCACCCTCAGTCGCTGGCCTTTTTTCTGCATGCAGAACAACCGTCACGTCCAACCCGCATCATCCGGTCGAGCCGACCTAAGGAAACTACATCGTGAAAATCAACTGGGCCGAGAACCTGCGCCAGAACGTCCATCAACTGGCCGAGTCCCTGGGCAACCTGTTTGTCGAGACCTTCCATTACCTGGCGCTGTTCGCCATCGGTGCGGTGACCGCGTGGGCGGCGGTGATGGAGTTCTTGCAGATGATCGAAGCAGGGCACATCAAGATCGATGACATCCTGTTGCTGTTCATCTACCTGGAATTGGGGGCGATGGTCGGGATCTACTTCAAGACCAACCACATGCCGGTGCGGTTTCTGATCTACGTGGCGATCACCGCGCTGACGCGACTGCTGATTTCCAACGTTTCCCATCACAGCCCGCCAGACCTGGGGATCATCTACCTGTGCGGTGGCATCCTGCTGCTGGCGTTTTCGATCCTGGTGGTGCGCTACGCTTCGTCGCAGTTCCCCTCGGTGAAGATCGAGCACCCGCACCGCAAGGTCGGCGCGGGTTCCAGCGAGCATGCCGAGGTGGAGAAAGGAGAAATCTAGATCCCGGCGACAGAGGACGCCGGCCCCTGTGCGTGCGGTGGTGGCAGCTTGATGTTGTCACCGCCGGTCATGGCTTCGAGGATGGCCACGGCGCTGTGGCCATCCTCGATGGCGATACCGAACTGGATGCTTTGTACCAGGCGCTTGAGCCGCTCCGGGTCGTTGCGCTGCTGGGCGCTGATCATGCGTTTGGCGACGATGCGCCCGCTCTTGGACAGGGTCAGCATGATGCTGCCGTCCAGGCCCTGAATGCTCAGGTTGATTTGATAATTCGGCGCAAAAGCGTCGGTAATGATCTGAAAAGGGTTGTCCATGATGCGTCACCGCCTGATTGAACGTGCAGTTGTTGACCGGCCATGATCGGGATTAGTTCGCAACACCGGACCATCGGCCATTCCATGATCGTGTTCATCTCGAGATTCCGGGGCCAGGCAGGCCTCAGGATCAAAAGATCGCAGCCTGCGGCAGCTCCTACAGGAAGTTAGCAAGTGGCATGCCGGAAAAACTGTCGGACAATGATCACGGAGGCTAAGCGCCGAATGCTCTGGAATGCGGCTGTGGCCGCTGCCCGTTTCGGGGCAATAACGCGCGGATGTTCGCTGACGGTGCAGGAGGGGAGGCGATAGGCGGTGCGGTAGCAGGGCGGGGCAACTCCCGACATTAACAGCGCCTTTGCCTGTTGTCTGGCTTTATTTGCATATGAATATTTATCTTTTTTTAGGGCTTGAATTGTTCTTCCGCCAGCCCGACTCTGTATTCAAGGGGCCGTTGCATCAACGTCGATGGCCCCCGGCGAGCTAGCTGAAATAAGGGATGAACTATGCAAATCCAAGTCAACAGCGATAACCATATTCAAAGCAGCATCCGACTGGAGGAGTGGGTACGTACTACCATCGAAAGCACGCTCGAACGTTATGAAGAGGACCTGACACGGGTCGAGGTTCATCTGCGGGACGAGAACGGCGATAAGCCTGGCCCCCATGACCTGCGTTGCCAGCTTGAAGCACGGCCCAAGGGCCATCAGCCGGTTTCCGTGACGCACAAGGCCGAATCGCTGGAACTGGCGATCGAAGGCGCGGCCACCAAACTTGAAAATGCCCTGGAGCATTTGTTCGGCAAACTGCGCGGCAAGCGCGCCGTCGATTCGACGCCGACTGAGTCCATAGCCCTGGCCGATGCGCTGCTGGAAGAAGAATTCCTGGAGAACGAACGGGCCACGCTTCACGGCTGAGACTTCGTTCATTTCACTTTCGACTGAAAACGGGCCTGCAATTGCAGGCCCGTTTTGGTTTTATCGGTTTGCACTCCTGCATTGATCACATTCCCCTGAGGGAGCGAGCCTGCTCGCGATGGCAATAGCCGGCGCTAGCGCAAAAACGCCTGCCGATACTCCCCCGGCGTCGCGCCCAAGGCTTGACGGAACCGATTGGTGAAGTGGCTGGCGCTGGCAAATCCGCAGGCCAGTGCCACATCGCCCAGCGGTTGAGAGGTGGTGCGCAGCAAATGCCGCGCGCAGGTCAAGCGTCTGGCCAGCACATATTGATGAGGAGGCAGCCCGAAGCTTTCGCGGAACATCCGCGCGAAGTGGTATTCGGACAACGCACACAGCGCCGCCAATTGTCCAAGGCTGATGGCCTCGGCCAGGTGGCTGTCGACGTAGTCCACCAGCAACCGTCGTTGGTGAGCGGCCAGGCCGCCTTTGAGGCGAAGTCCCTGGCGCTGGCCCACCTGGCTGAGCAGCAAATGATTGAGCAAGTCATGGGCCAGGCTGGTGGTCAGCAGACGCTCACCAGGTTCGTCCCAGTTCAGCGCGATCAACTGGCGAAAACGCTGTGCCTGTTGCGGGTCGTCGAGGAAGGTCTCCTCGTGCAGTTGCACCTGCCGGGGCTCGCGGTCCAGCAGCGTGACGCAACCAAGGGCAAATTGTTCAGCGCTGAAATACAGGTGGGCGAGGCGAATGTCGCCGTTGATGACCCAGGCTGACTCATGCCCGGCCGGCAGGATGCAGAGTTTGCCCGGTGCCCCCGTGGTGTCGGGCCGCTCGCGGCGAAACGTACCGGTGCCGCCAGCGATGTAGCACGACAGCGTGTGGTGCGTTGGCGCCTCGTAGTCCCGGGCGTCGTGGTGATTGCTCCACAAAGCGGCCGCCAAGCCGTCCCCAAGCTCGGCGCTGTGCTCCAGGCGAGCATTGGGCGAGCTGTTGAGGGCTTGAAAGACTTGCAGCGTTTGCAGTGTGGACATGATCGGTTCTCCAACGCCTGCATCCTACTCCGTCGGCCGGTCCGTGCCAGCCTGTCAGCCGACAAAACCGCAAGTTTACGCAAGCGCCGGGTCCATGGCAGCGGGACACTGAGCGTCATTGTCAGGAGCCGTCACCATGAACCTCTCGTTGTACCTGCTTACCGTGCTCATCTGGGGCACCACCTGGATTGCCCTGAAACTGCAGTTGGGCGTCGTCGCCATCCCGGTATCGATTGTCTATCGCTTCGGCCTTGCGGCCCTGATCCTGTTTGCGATGCTCTTGCTCAGCCGGCGCTTGCAGGTGATGAACCGGCGCGGTCATTTGATTTGTGTTGCCCAGGGCCTGTGCCTGTTCTGCATCAACTTCATGTGCTTCCTGACCGCCAGCCAGTGGATTCCCAGTGGGTTGGTCGCCGTGGTGTTTTCCACCGCCACGCTCTGGAACGCCCTCAATGCCCGCGTGTTCTTCGGTCAGCGGATTGCCCGTAATGTGCTGTTGGGCGGCGCCCTGGGGCTGTTGGGGCTGGCGCTGCTGTTCTGGCCGGAGTTGGCCGGCCATAGCGCAAGCCCGCAAACCTTGCTGGGGTTGGCGCTGGCGTTGCTGGGCACCTTGTGTTTCTCGGCGGGCAACATGCTGTCGAGCCTGCAACAGAAGGCCGGCCTCAAGCCGTTGACCACCAATGCCTGGGGCATGGCCTATGGCGCGGCGATGTTGGCAGCATGGTGTGCGTTCAAAGGCATCCCGTTCGACATGGAATGGAATACGCGCTACATCGGCTCGCTGTTGTACCTGGTGATCCCGGGTTCGGTGATCGGCTTCACGGCCTATCTGACGCTGGTGGGGCGCATGGGGCCGGAGCGGGCGGCGTATTGCACGGTGTTGTTCCCGGTGGTGGCGTTGAACGTCTCGGCGTTTGCCGAAGGCTACCAGTGGACGGCGCCGGCATTGGTGGGGCTGGTGTTGGTGATGCTGGGTAACGTGCTGGTGTTTCGCAAGCCTCGGCCAGTTGCCGCGAAAGTCGCGCTGGGTGCTCGCTGAAGCATAACGTCTGGCGATAATCCGGTGGCGAGGGAGCTTGCTCCCGCTGGGTTGCGAAGCGACCCCAAGGTGTATCTGCCACCATGGTGCATCAGATAAACCGCAAGGGGCTGCTGCGCAGCCCAGCGGGAGCAAGCTCCCTCGCCACAGTTTGTTCTATTTCCAGACTTGCGGGTTGACCAGGTTCTGCGGTCGCTCGCCCAGCAATGCGCTGCGCAGGTTATCCACAGCCAGATCGGCCATGGCGGCACGGGTTTCGTGGGTGGCCGAGCCGATGTGGGGCAGGGTGACGGCGTTCTTCAGCTGGAACAGCGGCGATTCGGCCAGCGGTTCTTTCTCGTAGACATCCAGCCCGGCACCGCGGATGCGATTGTTCTGCAGGGCTTCGATCAGCGCCGGTTCATCCACCACCGGGCCTCGGGAAATGTTGACCAGGATGGCGCTCGGTTTCATCAGGCCCAGTTCGCGCCGGCCGATCAAATGGCGGGTCTTCTCGCTCAATGGCACGACGAGGCAGACGAAGTCCGCTTCGGCCAGCAACTGGTCCAGTTCGCGAAACTGTGCGCCCAATTGGTTTTCCAGTTCGGTCTTGCGGCTGTTGCCGCTGTAGAGGATCGGCATGTTGAACCCCAGCCGGCCACGCCGGGCAATGGCCGCGCCGATGTTGCCCATGCCGACGATACCCAGGGTCTTGCCATGTACATCGCTGCCGAACAGTTGCGGGCCGACGGTTGCCTGCCATTGGCCCGCCTTGGTCCAGGCGTCCAGTTCGGCCACGCGCCGGGCGCTGCTCATCAGCAGGGCGAAGGCCAGGTCGGCGGTGCTTTCGGTGAGTACGTCGGGGGTGTTGGTGAGCATGATCCCGCGCTCATTGAAGTAGGCCAGGTCATAGTTGTCGTAGCCCACCGATATGCTGGATACCACTTGCAGGTTGGCGGCGCCTTGCAATTGCTCGCGCCCGAGCTTGCGACCGACCCCGATCAGCCCGTGAGCGTGGGGCAGGGCTTCGTTGAACTGCGCGTTGATATCGCCCTTGGACGGGCTCGGCACGATCACGTCGAAGTCCTGTTGCAGGCGCTCGACCACCTGGGGCGTGATACGGCTGAAGGCAAGTACGGTTTTTTTCATCGTGCAAGGCTCGTCGGGGAGAAGATACCAAGCACGCTAACATTCCTGGCGAGGGTTAGGCGAGAGGCAGTTGATTGGGAATGTAGCCAACCCCTGTGGGAGCGAGCTTGCTCGCGATAGCCGTAGTCCACTCAACATGGATGTCGGCTGACAGTCCGCCATCGCGAGCAAGCTCGCTCCCACAGGGGGCTGCAGTGGACAAAGCATTGGGGCTCACCCAAGGTCGAATGTGGGAGCGAGTCGCTAGGTTTATGCCGCCCGCAGCGAAATAAAGGCGTAATTAACCGGCGCTTCAGTAACCACCCGCGCGCCGCTGGCCGATACCTGGCTGGCCACGTCATCGCCAGACAGATGGAACTGCCATTCACTGGTGTGCTGTTGCGCAGGTTGCAGGCGTGCCTGATCAAGGGCGGCCGCGAATGCGCTCATCTTCGGCAGGTACGCGGTGAACCCGTCGCCCTTGAGTGCGGTGGTGCAGATGCCCAGGGCGGCGCAGATGCGCTCCTTGATGGCGATCTCTTCACGGTCGGCCTGGCGTGAACGCTCGATCAACCGAGCCAGTTCCTGGTCCACCAATTCACCGCCAACTATCAATTGCGGCCCCGTTTCCCATGACTCCGGCGGGCAATCCTTGGCGGCGGTATTGAGCGGGATGTGTGGATTGATTTCCATGGGATAAATGCGGCAGACCAAGGGCCTGCGCTCATAGATGCGGCACAGGTTGTCGGCGTCCAGATTATGGCAAGGGCCGGCGTTATAAGCCGCGAAGGTGATCGCCACGAGCGCCTCGCAATTGCCGCTACGCACTACCGCCGAGCGCCGTTCGGCGTGCTCGCGTTGCGCCACTGGCAGACCGAGGCCATTGGGCAGGAAGGCCTCGATCAGGACAATCACCTGACCGCCGTCACTCGCCCACATCCTGGCTTCGTCGAGCGTCAGGGGAACGTGATGACCCGTGCAGCATTTACCGCACCCTACACAGGAAAACCTTGTATTCATTGATCGACCGAAGGCAATGGGTTGAAAGCGGCGACAGAAAAACGCCGCGATAAGCCCTGCAAAGCAAGTTATGCGCCACTCACCGGTCGGTAGCGGTGGGGCGGACCGAGTCCCACTCGGTCACGTAGGCGGTTTTGGTTTTCTTGCGGTAGAGGCACAACTCGGTGCCGATCGCGCCTTTCATGTGTTTCTGCGGATATTGGCCTTGCAGCAACAGCGCGGTGTAGCCGACGCGGTCGTCGAATTGAGCGGCGCTACCCACCGGCTCAGCGCTCTTCAAACCGCTGGCCTTAATGCAACTGGCCAGCACGGCTTTGTCGTGGGCGGCCCAGGCGTCCGTGCTGGAAGCATGAGCTTGAGAGGCCAGGACAGTGAGGCCAAGGAGAGTCAATAGACGGATGTTCATCAGGGAGCCTTGTTCCAGGAAACCAGGACAAGAGTATGCCAGAGGTTGTGGACAGTGACCGCTCCTGCGCTGGAGCGCAGAAGCGAGCAATCGACAGGGCTCAGTGACCTTGCGCGGCAACGGCCTTGGCCGCCGTGATCAGGCACTTGGTCAGTTCCGGTGAGGAGAATTTGGTGAGCACGCCGTTGGCACCCGACAGCCGGGCTTTTTCGCTGTTCATGGCGCTGTCCAGCGAGGTATGCAGCAACACGTAGAGGTGGGCGAAGTCCGGCGTTTCGCGCAGCGTCCGGGTGAGGGCATAGCCGTCCATCTCCGACATCTCGATGTCGGAGACGATCAGGTTGATCTGTTCGGCCGTGCCTTGCAGGTCCAGCAGGCACTCGATGGCTTCCTTGGCGCTGCGCGCGGTGTGGCATTGCAGGCCCAGGTTGCGCAGGGTGTGCACCGATTGCTGCAGCGCGACCTGGCTGTCATCGACCACCAGGATCCGTGCGTTGCCCAGCACCTCGGCGTCTTCCATGCTCAGTTCGGTCGGCGCGGTTTCGATCTGTGCCGGGGCGATGCCGTGGATGACCTTTTCGATGTCCAGCACCTGCACCAGCGTGCCCTCCACCGAGGTCACGCCGGTGATGTAAGAACGCACACCGCCGGAGCCGTAGGGCGGCGGTTTGATGTCGGTGGTCAGGCAATGCACGATCTTGCTCACCGCCTGCACATGCAAACCCTGTTTGGAGCGGCTGACGTCAGTGACGATCAGGCAGCCGCCATCCGGGTCTTCCAGCGGCCGCTCGCCAATGGCGCGGCTCAGGTCGATCACCGACAACGATGTCCCGCGCAGGGTGGCGATGCCTTTGACGTGCGGATGCGACTCCGGCAGCTTGGTCAAGGGTGGGCAGGGAATGATTTCGCTGACCTTGAGCAGGTTGATTGCCATCAGCTTGCCGCTGCGCAAGGTAAACAGCAGAAGCGAAAGTGAATCTGCGCGGGCTTTGTTGGAAGACATAAAAACCTTCTGTGGAAAAAGGTGGGGCGAACTCGAGGAACGCCAAAACAGCTTGTGATATTGGGTTATCGACTCGTTGGGGACAGGCTTTAGGGCGAAAGCCGTCAATAACGAGGATCGTGTAACAAGCCCGCTTTTGTGGCGAGGGAGCTTGCTCCCGCTCGGCTCTGTAGGAGCTGGCGAAGCCTGCGATCTTTTGATCTTGATCTTTTGCTCTCGACTCAATTGCCAGCGGAAAGATCGCAGCCTCGTTGCACTCGACAGCTCCTACACAGCTCCTACGGCGCAGCCCAGCGGGAGCAAGCTCCCTCGCCACAAAAGCGCCCCCAGCCACTATTTCAGGCCAAGCCGTTTTGCCATTCGCCCCAGGTTCGCCCGGTCCAGCCCCAACTCCCGGGCGGCGCTGGCCCAGTTGTGCTGGTGACGCTCCAGGCAGGCAGCGATCAGCGTGCGCTGGAACTGGTCCACCGCTTCGCGCAAGTCTCCCGTTACGCCCTGCGCGGTCGGTGCCGGGAGGATGGACGAAGGCGTGGGGTTGTCCACAGGCGCCTGGGGCAAATCCAGGTCCTGGGCGCTGAGGCTGAGGATTTTCGGGCGCGTCGCGCACCGGCCCAAGGCCTTCAAGGCGCTGCGGCCGATCAGGTGTTCCAGTTCGCGCACATTGCCCGGCCAGTCATAGGCCAGCAGCGCGGCCTGGGCGTCACTGCTCAGGCGCAGGCTGCCCAGGCCCATGCGCGACCGATTTTGTTCCAGGAAAAAACCGCTGAGCAGCAGCACGTCCCGCCCGCGATCGCGCAGCGCCGGCACCTGCAGCGGATACACACTCAAGCGATGGTAGAAGTCGGCCCGATAACGGCCGTTGCGCACTTCTTCGGCCAGGTCGCGATTGGTGGCCGCGATCAGGCGCACATCGACCCGGTGTTCCTTGTCCGAGCCCAGGCGTTGCAGTTGGCCGCTTTGCAGTACCCGCAACAACTTGGCCTGGACGGTCAGGGACAACTCGCCCACTTCGTCGAGGAACAAGGTGCCACCGTCGGCCAGTTCGAACTTGCCGCGCCGGTCGTTCGTGGCCCCGGTGAAGGCGCCGCGTACATGGCCGAAGAGTTCGCTTTCCACCAGCGTATCGGGCAGCGCGGCGCAATTGAGGCTGATGAGTGGCTGCTCGGCACGTTTCGACGCGGCATGGATGGCCTGGGCGACCAGTTCCTTGCCCACGCCGGTTTCGCCGGTGATCAATACCGTCAGGTCGCTGCTGCCCACCAGCGCGATCTCTTCCACCAGGCGTTTGTGGGCCTTGCTCTGGCCGACCATGTCGCGAGGTTGCTGGCCGCTGGCCTGGCGATAGACCTCGGCGCGGCGGTGCTCGTCCTCGGCTTTCAAGGCCAGGCGCTCGATGCGCTCGGCGGCGCTGACCGTGGCGGCGGCGAGGCTGGCGAACGCTTGCAGGGCACTCAGGTCGATGGGCTCGAAGCGCTCCGGATCCAGCGAATCCAGGGTCAGCAGGCCCCAGGGCCGTTCGTCGACGAACAGTGGGCAGCCCATGCAGTCGTGAACCTCCAGATGCTCGGCGAGCCCCTCGACCAGTCCGTCGTACGGATCGGGCAGGCCGCTGTCGGCGGCGAAGCGCGTGGGCTGTGGGTTGGCCAGCAGCGCTTCGAAGCGCGGGTGTTCGTTGACCCGGAATCGCCGGCCCAACGTGTCGGTGCTCAGGCCATCCACGGCGAGCGGCACCAGGCAGTCGCCGTCCAGGCGCAACAACGCCGCCGCGTCGCAGGGCAGCAGGGCTCGCAAGGTGCCGAGCAGGCGACGATAACGTTCGCCTTCAGGCAGTTCGCGGGACAGGTCGGCCACCAGCGGTAGCAAGGAGGTCAGCAGGGCGGTTGCGGTCATAATGACTCCATGTAGTCATAACGACTATAAAGCCTGCCGTGTCGATATGACTACATTGTTTTTAACTAGCTGATATTAAATGAAAAAATTTATGGCATGGAAACTGATAAGACATAAGTAACTTGTAATCGGCCATACGCCAGGAGTCACCCTATGCTTAGTCGAGAAGAACGCGCCATCATTCGCTCCACCGTTCCGTTGCTTGAAAGTGGTGGTGAGGCGCTGATCACTCACTTCTATCGCATGATGCTGTCCGAATACCCGCAGGTGCGCCCGCTGTTCAACCAGGCTCACCAGGCCAGTGGCGATCAACCACGTGCGTTGGCCAACGGCGTGTTGATGTATGCGCGCCATATTGACCAGCTCGATCAATTGGGCGACCTGGTGGCAAAGATCGTCAACAAGCACGTTGCCCTGCAGATCCTGCCGGAACATTACCCGATTGTCGGTGCGTGCCTGCTGCGGGCAATCGCCGAAGTGCTGGGCGCAGAGATCGCCACGCCCGAAGTGATTGCGGCGTGGGGCGCAGCCTACAACCAGTTGGCCGATATCCTCATCGGCGCCGAAGCCGGCATGTACGACAAGAAGGCCGAGGCGCCGGGCGGCTGGCGTGGCGAGCGTGAGTTCATCCTGACGGCCAAGGTGCAGGAAAGCTCGGAGATCACTTCGTTTTACTTTGAACCGGCAGACAAGGGGCCGATCCTGCTGGCCGAGCCAGGCCAGTACATCGGCATGAAGCTCATGCTCGATGACGAGGAAGTACGCCGCAACTATTCACTGTCAGCCCTGGCGGACAACGGTCAATACCGTATCAGCGTCAAGCGCGAACCGGGCGGACGGGTGTCCAACCACCTGCATCATCATTTCGACGTCGGCAGCCGCATCCAATTGTTCCCGCCGTCCGGAGATTTCTACCTGACTGCCAGCGACAAACCGTTGGTGTTGATCAGTGGCGGCGTCGGCATCACCCCGACCCTGGCCATGCTGCAGGCGGCGCTGCAAACCGAGCGGCCGGTGCATTTCATCCACTGCGCGCGCAACGGCCGTGCCCATGCCTTCCGCGACTGGATCGACGACCTGGCCAAGCGGCATCCGCAGCTCAAGCGCTTCTACTGCTACGACGAAGACGACGGTTTGAGCCCGGCGGCCGACAAGGTGGGGCTGTTGAGCCAGGAACAACTGGCGCAATGGCTGCCGCAGCAACGTGACCTGGACGCCTATTTCCTCGGGCCGAAGGGTTTCATGAGCGCCGTCAAGCGCCATCTCAAGGCCTTGGGCGTGCCGGACCAGCAGAGCCGCTACGAATTCTTCGGCCCGGCGGCGGCGCTGGAATAAGGTCGCGCTAAACCGGGAAACCGGGTTGCCTGCGTCGCGAGCAGGCTCGCTCCCACAAGGAATCTGCGGTAGACACTATTCTCGTGAACACCGCAAAAAACTGTGGGAGCGAGCTTGCTCGCGATGGCATCGGCACATTCAACATCAATGCAAGCTGACCCACCGCTATCGCGAGCAAGCTCGCTCCCACCCCTGGACCTGTGTGGGTGACAACATTCACGTCCGCCACAGATCCCTTGTGGCAGTGCTGACCATCAGACCAGGGCTCCCTGTGGGAGCGAGCCTGCTCGCGATGGCGGCGGCAGGTCCATCCTGGGTCCAACTGACCAGAATTAATCCGCACTTAACCTTCTCACGGTCTATTCCCCTCCAATGTCGACGCCCGCTGCTCGTTCACTGTCATGGTCTGCGTGTAGACTTCGGGCATCCGAACGCGCGCCCGAGTGTCGCCGTGCTGCGCGTCGATCCATGCAAACAAAGGGAAACGCAATGAGTGAGGAAATGATGCGATTGGGCCGTGAGCGGCGCTACCTGGTGCTGCTGGGGCTGATCTGCCTGGCGCTGATTGGCGGCGCGCTGTACATGCAGGTGGCCCTCGGTGAGGCGCCGTGCCCGCTGTGTATCCTGCAACGCTATGCGCTGTTGCTGATCGCGATCTTCGCCTTCATCGGGGCCGCCATGCGCACCCGCCGCAGCCTGACGATCTTCGAAGGCCTGGTGGTGCTCAGCGCCCTGGCCGGTGCCGGTGTAGCAGGGCATCACGTGTACACGCAGTTCTTCCCGGCGGTCAGTTGCGGCATTGACGTGTTGCAGCCGATTGTCGATGACCTGCCGTTGGCAAAAATATTTCCGTTGGGGTTCCAGGTCGATGGTTTTTGCTCCACCCCCTACCCACCGATCCTGGGTCTGTCCCTGGCGCAGTGGGCACTGGTGGCCTTCGTGTTGACGGTGGTGCTGGTGCCATTGCTGGTGTCACGTAACCGCAAACAGATTCGCTGAAGCACCTTCAAAAAACGCCCCGGTCTCTCTCCTGGAGAGCCGGGGCGTTTTGCGTTTCACTCTTGAGCCGGACCGTCCTTGATCCGGGGCAAGAATAGCCTGCGACAACGTGCGACACGTTGTCACATATCTTGAGGCGCTCAGCCTTTTCGAGGGCGATTAAGCGCTTCATTCTGTAACAAAAAACCGTCCGGTTTCGCACAACGCGTATCGCCAGCAGCAGGCATTTTTAACAGCGAAGCGTTGGACGCCTGGGGCCCCGAAAACTGGGCGCTTGCCGGGCAAAAAAAGCGCTTCGTGATCCCCTTGAGCTGTCTAAATCGGGCCCAGTAGCCCTACGTTTTTTGGGGTTCTTGTTGAGAATTAATTTCGATAACATGCCGGCTGTTGCAATATCTGCGAAAGATTGTTGCCGGATCGGATAAAAATTATTTCGAGATGAGACATGGTCTACAGCGCCTCAGCTCACTACAATCGCCCGCACCGATTTTCCGACCCGGCTCAAGCTTGAGCATGAGAGTGGTCGAAGGGCGCCAGCGCCCCATGCGACCCCAGGTGTCGGTGCCTCCAACTACCCGCACCAAATGGAATTGGGCTTGAACTAGGCCTTTGACCAACGAATAAGAACTCACTGCTGGCCCAGGATGTGTCGAACAGCCGCTGACGTTCGACGGGCAGCCCTTATTCAATCCAAGAAAATGCCAACCCTTGGCAGGGTGAAGTGTTGGCGATCAAAACCCAACTGCATTGCGCAAGCTGCTTTAGAGGTCGTGAGATGAGTAAAAACAGGTACCCCCGATTACTAGGCTTGTTGCCGCTGCTCGGCACGTTGCTGCTGGGAGGCTGCAACATGACCTTGCTCGATCCCAAGGGCCAGGTCGGCCTGGATGAACGAAACCTGATCATCACCGCTACGCTGCTGATGTTGCTGGTCGTTGTGCCGGTCATCGTCATGACCTTCCTGTTCGCCTGGAAGTACCGCGCAACCAATACCAAGGCCACCTACACGCCGAAGTGGTCGCATTCGACCAAGATCGAAGTGGCGGTCTGGACCATTCCGGTGTTGATCATCATTGCCCTGGGTTATGTCACCTACAAGTCGACCCACGCCCTGGACCCGTATCGTCCGCTGGATTCCGACGTCAAGCCGATCACCATTGAAGTGGTCTCCATGGACTGGAAGTGGCTGTTCATCTACCCGGAACAAGGCATTGCCACGGTCAACAAGATCGTGTTCCCGGCCCACACGCCGATCAATTTCAAGGTCACTTCCGACACCGTGATGAACTCGTTCTTCATCCCGGGCCTGGGCGGCCAGATCTACGCGATGGCGGGCATGCAGACCAAGCTGCACCTGATCGCCAACCAGAACGCCGAACTCGACGGTATCTCCGCCAACTACAGCGGCGCGGGCTTTACCGGCATGAAGTTCAAAGCAATCGCCACGACCCAGGAAGATTTCGACGCCTGGGTCAACGATGTGAAGAAGGCACCTAAACAGCTTGAAAAAGCTGAATACGAAGCCCTTTCCAAGCCGAGCCAGAACAACCCAGTCGAACTCTACTCGTCGGTTACGCCGAACCTGTTCCAGACCATCATCGACAAGTATGAAGGGATGAATCCGGGCAAGCCGATGCACCACGAGAAGAACGAGAAGGAAGTGGCTCACAACATGGAAGGGATGGACATGAGCTCGCATTCAGCTGCCGGGGCAGAGGAGTAAACGATGTTTGGTAAATTAAGTTGGGAAGCGATCCCGTTCCACGAGCCGATTGTCATGGTGACCCTCGCCATCATCGCGCTCGGTGGTCTGGCATTGTTTGCAGGCATCACTTATTTCAAGAAGTGGACCTACCTGTGGACCGAGTGGCTGACGTCGGTCGACCACAAGAAAATCGGCGTGATGTACATCATCGTCGCCATGGTCATGCTGCTGCGTGGTTTTGCCGACGCCATCATGATGCGTACCCAGCTGGCCATGGCCACCGAGGGTTCGCCTGGCTACCTGCCGCCTGAACACTATGACCAGATCTTCACCGCCCACGGCGTGATCATGATCATCTTCATGGCGATGCCATTCTTCACCGGCCTGATGAACCTTGCAGTGCCGCTGCAGATCGGCGCCCGCGACGTCGCCTTCCCGTTCCTGAACTCCCTGAGCTTCTGGCTGCTGGTGTCCGGCGTGGTGCTGATCAACCTGTCGCTGGGCGTTGGCGAGTTCGCCAAGACCGGCTGGGTTGCCTATCCGCCGCTGTCGGGCCTGCAATACAGCCCGGGCGTGGGGATGGATTACTACATCTGGGCGCTACAGCTATCGGGGTTGGGGACGACGCTGACGGGGGTCAACTTCCTGGCCACCGTGGTCAAGATGCGTACCCCGGGCATGAAGCTGATGGACATGCCGATCTTCACCTGGACCTGCACCTGGGCCAACGTCCTGATCGTCGCTTCCTTCCCGATCCTGACCGCTACCCTGGCTTTGCTGACGCTTGACCGCTACATGGATTTCCACATTTTCACCAATGAACTGGGTGGAAATCCGATGATGTACGTCAACCTGTTCTGGGCTTGGGGTCACCCCGAGGTGTACATCCTGATCCTGCCGGCGTTCGGGATCTTCTCCGAAGTCATCTCGACCTTCTCCGGCAAGAAACTGTTCGGCCACCACTCGATGATCTACGCCAGCGGCGCGATCTCGGTACTGGGCTTCATGGTCTGGCTGCACCACTTCTTCACCATGGGTTCGGGGGCCAGCGTCAACGCCTTCTTCGGCCTGGCGACGATGCTGATTTCGATCCCGACGGGGGTGAAGCTGTTCAACTGGCTGTTCACCATCTATCAGGGCCGCCTGCGTTTCACCAGCCACGTGATGTGGACCCTGGGCTTCATGGTGACCTTCGCCATCGGCGGCATGACCGGCGTATTGCTGGCCATCCCGGGTGCGGACTTCGTGCTGCACAACAGCCTGTTCGTGATCGCGCACTTCCACAACGTGATCATCGGTGGCGCCGTGTTCGGCTACATCGCCGGTTTCGCCTTCTACTTCCCGAAAGCGTTCGGCTTCAAGCTGCACGAAGGCTGGGGCAAGGCAGCGTTCTGGTTCTGGATCACCGGCTTCTTCGTCGCGTTCATGCCGCTCTATGTACTGGGCTTCATGGGCATGACCCGTCGCCTGAACACCACCACCAACCCTGAATGGGTGCCGTACCTGTACGTCGCCATGTTCGGTGCGGTGATGATCGCTGTTGGTATCGCCTGCCAGCTGATCCAGTTGTACGTCAGCGTGCGCGATCGCAACAAGCCAGAGAACATGTGCGAACACGGTGACCCGTGGAATGCCCATACCCTGGAATGGTCGACCTCTTCGCCACCGCCGTTCTACAACTTCGCCGTGCTGCCAAAGGCAGACGTCATCGACCCGTTCACCGAAGCCAAGGAAAACGGCACCGCGTACCCGGTCCCGGCCAAATACGAGCCGATCCACATGCCCAACAACACCGCTACCGGTGTGGTCATGGGCGCGCTGTTGACCGTGTTCGGCTTCGCGATGATCTGGCACATCTGGTGGCTGGCCATCGCCAGCCTGGTCGGCACCGTGGCGTATTTCGTGATCCATGCTGCCCGTGACGATCAGGGCTACATGGTGCCGGTGGATGTCATCGAGCGCATCGAAGCCGAGCAGCACAAGCGCCTGGTAGCGGCCGGGAAAGTCCCCGCCACCGCCACCCGTGTTGAAACCTCGTTGGAACAGGCTTAAACCATGTCGAACTTAGTGACCACTGTTGGACACGCCCATGGTCATGACCATGGGCACGATGACCATCACCACGACTCGGGCGAGATGACCGTATTCGGTTTCTGGCTCTACCTGATGACCGACTGCATTCTGTTTGCGTCGATCTTCGCAGCGTACGCGGTGCTGGTTAACAACGTCGCCGGTGGCCCATCGGGCCACGACATCTTCGAACTGCCGTACGTACTGGGCGAAACCGCGCTGCTGCTGTTCAGCTCGATCACCTACGGCTTCGCCATGCTGGCGTTGTTCAAGGGCAAGAAAACCCAGGTACTGGGCTGGCTGGCCATGACCTTCCTGTTCGGTGCCGGCTTCATCGGCATGGAGATCAACGAGTTCCACATGTTGATCTCCGAAGGCTACGGCCCTAACCGCAGCGGCTTCCTGTCCGGGTTCTTCACCCTGGTCGGCACCCACGGCCTGCACGTGACCAGCGGCCTGATCTGGATGGCGATCATGATGTACCAGGTCCAGAAAAACGGCCTGACCGCCACCAACAAGACGCGCCTGAGCTGCCTGAGCCTGTTCTGGCACTTCCTGGACGTGGTGTGGATCTGCGTATTCACCGTTGTTTATCTGATGGGGACCCTGTAAATGGCTAACGCACATTCCCATGATGGCCACGACGCCGGCCACGGCAGCGTCAAGTCCTACGCCATCGGTTTCATTCTGTCGGTGATCCTGACCGTCATTCCGTTCGGCCTGGTGATGTACCCATCGCTGCCCAAGAGCCTGACCCTGTGGATCATCCTGATCTTCGCCGTGGTCCAGGTACTGGTGCACCTGGTGTACTTCCTGCACCTGGACCGCTCCGCCGCCCAACGTAACAACGTGGTCGCGTTTGTCTTTGCCGCGATCGTGATTGTCCTGCTGGTTGGCCTGTCGTTGTGGATCATGTTCAGCATCCACACCAACATGATGGCGCACTGAGGAAAGTCCGGATGTCCCTGAAGCACTTTATCCAAATCACCAAGCCGGGGATCATTTTCGGTAACGTGCTTTCTGTGGCAGGCGGGTTTTTCCTGGCCTCGAAAGGGCATGTCGATCTGGCCATCTTCCTGGCGGCGATGATCGGCACTTCCCTGGTGGTGGCGTCCGGTTGCGTGTTCAACAACTGCATCGACCGTGACATCGATATCAAGATGGAACGCACCAAGAATCGGGCGCTGGTCCAAGGCCTGATTCCGGTGCAACTGGCCCTGGCGTTCGCCACGGTGCTGGGCGTGGCCGGCGTGGCGCTGTTGTACTGGGTGGCCAACCCGTTGGCGGCGTTGTTCGCGGTGATCGGTTTTGTCATCTACGTCGGCCTCTACAGCCTGTACCTCAAGCGCAAGTCGGTCCACGGCACGCTGGTGGGCAGCCTGTCGGGGGCGATGCCGCCGGTGATCGGCTATGTGGCGGTGAGCAACAGCTTCGACATGGCTGCGCTGACGCTGCTGGTGATGTTCAGCCTGTGGCAGATGCCGCATTCCTACGCCATCGCGATCTTCCGTTTCAACGACTACCTGGCGGCCTCGATTCCGGTGTTGCCGGTCAAGCGCGGTATCCGCGTAGCTAAGAAGCACATCCTGCTCTACATCCTGGCCTTCCTCGTGGCGACCTTGATGCTGACCTTCAGCGGCTACGCCGGCATGAGCTACCTCGCCGTCGCCGCCGCCATGGGCATGTACTGGCTGTACATGGCCTGGACCGGCTACAAGGCGGTGGATGACACGGTCTGGGCACGCAAGCTGTTCGTGTTCTCGATCTTCACCATCACCGCCCTGAGCGTCATGATGTCCCTGGACTTCAAGGTGCCGAGTGAGCTGCTGCTGACCTACGCGCCTTAAGCTTCAGACGCTGCAAAAAAAAGCCCCGCCTTCGAGAGAAGTGCGGGGCTTTTTGTTGGTGACTGTATGAAAGGACGCTGTCATTCGTCGCAATAGATTCTGGATTGTTGAACTATAGGCAATTTGCCTATAGTTTTGCCATGCGAAGCTTATTTTTAGAAACGACATCATTCACTTCCACGGTTGGCCATTACTTGGCTGACGATGAATATCGCGTGCTTCAGACCTATATGCGGCAACATCCACAGGCTGGTGACGTCATGCCACGAACCGGCGGTTTCCGTAAGCTGCGTTGGTTCGATGAACGTCGTGGCAAAGGGAAGCGAGGTGGGTTGCGGGTCATTTACTACTGGCTGATGCATGATCGTCAGTTCTGGATGTTTGCGATTTATGACAAGGACGAGTTGGAAAACCTGACCTGCGAGCAAGAGAAAACGCTCAAGCGCGCCATTGAAGCTGAGCTGAAAGTACGAGGTACCTTATGAAAAAGCGCGATCTGTTTGCCGAGATGATGCAAGGCGTCGAGGAGATGGCCGCTCATCGCGAGGGCAAGATTACCCTTCGCCAGATATCGATCGAAGACAAACCGGCTCCCGAGGTGTCGGCTCAGGAAATCGTGGCTTTGCGCGACAGGCTTCATATGTCCCAAGCCGTTTTCGCCAAGAGCATCAGGACCAGTCCAGGCACCCTTAGGAACTGGGAGCAAGAAAAATCCAAGCCTAACGCCCAGGCGGCTTTGTTGATCAAGCTGGTCGAGAAGTTTCCAGATATGGTCGAACGGCTTGGCGCTGTTTGATCAGACATATCCATGAAAACAGCCCCGCCTTCGAGAGAAGCGCGGGGCTTTTTTATGGACGATATTTCGGTCTGTCGATATTTCTGTGGGAGCGAGCCTGCTCGCGAAGCGGTGGGTCAGTTGAGCTGATATTGACTGACACGACGCATTCGCGAGCAAGCTCGCTCCCACAAGGGGATCAACCTGGGCTTATTGCTGGGCGATGCTGTAGCCGTCGAATGCCTTTTGCTGTTGCAGGGCGGTGACGATGCCTTTGCGGGTGGCCGGTTGTTCGGCGCCGTCGTTGTCCAGGAAGGTTTCGCTTTCCAGCTCGGCTTCGTCGCCTTCGCCTACGAAGTTGAAGCCCAGGAACTCGAAGGCTTCGCGGTCGACGTTCGGCTTGGAGCGGGGTGTGCGCAGGGGCAGGGTGACGCTGATGCCGTCCTTGCTGATGACGAATACTTCGGCTTCCTTCTTGGCCCGCGAGGCCTTGCCCTTGCTGCCGCTCGGGTTGCTGATGGCCTGGTGGGTCTGGTTCAGTACTTTCAGGGCCAGGCCGTAGACCAGTTCCTGGAACGACGGGTCGTCTTTGTAGCTGGAGAGGATACGGCTGATCGGGAAGCGGCTGCTCAGGTCTTCCAGGGCCGCGAAATCGGCGGCTTCGGCGTCCTTGAGTTGTTTGAGCTGGCCCATCAGTTCATAGGCCTTGTCGTCGTCGAACGCATCGTGAGCCTGGCGGATGGCGTGGCGCAGTTCGCGGATCTGGTCGCTTTCGCGGTTCGACTGGAACGCATCGAGGACCATTTCGCTGATGGTTTTGGCCTGGGGCAGATGCTGTGAAAGATTGATGGAGTTTTCGTATTCCGCTTTGGACGACAGGGTGACTACGGATTCAGCGGTGTTGGAATCGGACATTGAAATTTCACTACTTCTGTTAGCGGGATGAGGCGAGAAAGGCATTGAGCTTTTTTCCGGTCGCCTAATCTATTGGACGCGGGCGGTGTTGTCACGGTCGGACCGGTCACCGGTGTCCATTTCAGTCGCGCAGCAGATCCATCAGCCGCAACGCATCCGGCGTCGCGGCGCCGCTGGCGGTGTTGTCGAAGATGCACCAGGTCGGTGTGTCGGGGTCGGCTTTCAATGCTCGGGCGAGGCGCTCCAGCCAGGCGTCTTCGTAAGCTGAGTAGTAAATCCGTGGTGAACCGTGCAAGCGGTAGTAGCGAATGCCGGGCCAGCCTGCGGGTTGATCGCCGCCGGGCAAGGGTGACGGATCGGCGGCGACACGGCCGATGCATAGGTCTTGCAGCATCGCTGCGGCCAGCGGCACGAGCCAGCTCGGGTGTCGCGGCTCAAGCACGGCGTAACCCTGGTAACGGTCCCGCAAGGCCTTGAAGAATGCCGCGGCCACCGCGGCATCGAAGGCCAGCGACGGTGGCAACTGAATCAGCAGGCAGCCAAGCTGTTCTCCCAGTTGCGAGCATTGCCCGAGGAATTCATCCACAAGCCCTTCGCAGTCGATCAGCCGCCGTTCATGGGTGATCTGCTTGGGCATTTTGACCGAGAAACGAAAGTCCCGGGCCACGCTGGCTGCCCACTTTGCATACGTGGCGGGACGGTGCGGGCGGTAGAACGAGCTGTTGATTTCCACGGCCGGGAATCGGCTGCTGTAGCGTTGCAAATGAGTCCCGTCGACAGCAAAGGCCGGCCAGTGCTCCCGGGGCAGCGACCAACCGGCGCAGCCCAGGTAAAGGCGTGGGAAGGAGGGAGGTCGAGTCGGCAAGGGTGAAAGCCTGATTGCTAGGGATACAGCCTATGACCGCTGCCAGCGCTTCATGTCTGCATTCTTTTTTGCCTTCGGGGCCTGGGCACGGCTTATTCACAAATCACATTCTTGCCTGCCATCTTGGAGCGATACAGCGCCTGGTCCGCCCGGTGCAGCAACACAGCGTGCTGTTCATCCTCGAGTCGCTGCACCACGCCAAAACTCATGGTGATCTGGAAGTCGCCCACCGGCAGCAGGTCGGACAGACCCCGACGAATGCTCTCGGCCAGCAGGCGGGCATCGGCCAGGGTGGTGTTGGGCAAGATCATGATGAATTCGTCGCCGCCCCAGCGCACCAGCAAGTCGCCGTCGCGCTCGCAGCGCTTGACGCTCTGCACCACTTGTATCAGCGCTGCGTCGCCAAAAGCGTGGCCGTAGCGATCGTTGATGTCCTTGAAGTCATCCACGTCCATGGCGATCAGCGACAACGGCTCGCGAAAACGCTGCGCGCGCTCACAGGCCAGCGGCAGCGCCTGGTCCAGGCGATAACGGTTGGCGACCCGGGTCAGGGCGTCGGTTTCAGCAAGCTTGCGGTTCTCGTCGAGCTGGATCTGCAACTGATGGTTGACCCGGGACAGTTCGCGGGTGCGTTCTTCAATCACGGCTTCCAGGGATTTGTTACGCCGCTCCAGCTGTTCGAACAGGCGTTTCTTGTCATCGATACTGCGATGGGCGCCGATCATCCGCGCCACCGTGCCGTCCGGGTTACGGGCGATCACATAGCCGCGATCCTCGATCCAGATGTAGGAACCGTCGTGGGTGCGGCAACGATATTCGGCCTGATAGACGTGGGATCGATGTTCCAGGTAGTCGTCGAACGACGCCATGACCCGTGGATAGTCATCCGGGTGGATCACGCTCTCCCAGGTCAGCACGGTGTTGTCCAGTGAATGAGGCAGGTAGCCCAGCATCGTGTACCAGCCGGGGTTGCGGTAGACGAAGCCGGTGTTGGCATTCCAGTCCCAGATGCCATCGCTGACCAGTTCCAGGATGGTGTGCAGTACGCCTTCGTCCAGGTCGGACAGGTCGAACCGCAGCATATCGATGTTCGAGGCATCTCCCATCGTCGTTCCCTCAATCAGCCTTGATATCAAAATGCTCGTCCAAGGAGGAAGAGTAGCTGATGGGGGGCGAGAGGCACTAGCGGGGGATGTTCAGGCGGGGTTCGCTTTTGTGGCGAGGGGATTTATCCCCGTTGGGTCGCGTAGCGGCCCCGATGTGAACCGGCAGCCTTGGGGTTGCTGCGCAACCCAGCGGGGATAAATCCCCTCGCCACAACATCATTCGGCTGGGGTTGGGTTTTTGCCCCATTTCTCCAGCGCAAACTCGACAAAACTGCGCAGTTTCGGCAAACGGTAGCGATCCTGCGCGTACATCAGGCTCATTGGGCGATGGGGCAGTTGGTAGCCCTGCAACAACGTCACCAGGTGTCCATCCTTCAGGTCCTGGGCCACCAGCGCATCGGGCAGCATCACCACGCCCATGCCGGCCAGGGCGGCGCGATGCAGGCCCGAGGAGCTGTTGATCAGCATCGGCCCGTTCACCGGCACCTTGATCTCGCCTTCCGGGCCGTTGATCGGCCAGTGATCCTGGGCGAAGCGCCATTCGTCTGCTGCCGAATAGGCGAACGACAGGCAGTCGTGCTGCTGCAGGTCCGCGGGTTTTTCCGGTGTGCCGCGCCGGGCCAGGTAAGCGGGGGAGGCGCAGATGGTCAAGGTGTAGTCCACCAATGGCCGGGCAATCAGTTTCGGGTCGGGATGACCGAGGCGGATGGCGACGTCGAATCCATGTTCGAGCAGGTCCAGACGCTGGTTGGTCAGCACCACGTCGAGCTTGACCTGGGCGAAGCGCTGGCTGAACTCGGCCAAGGCCGGCGCCAGGCGCTCGGTGCCAAAAGTCAGCGGCGCGGTGATGCGCAGGGTACCGGTGGGCTCGCCTTGGGTCTGTTCGGCCAGGCGCTCGGAATCGGCCACCAGCCCCAGCACTTCCAGGCAGCGTTGGTAGTAGGTCGAGCCGAACTCAGTCAGGCGCTGGCGCCGCGTCGTACGGTTGATCAGGCGCACGCCGAGACGTTGCTCCAGCGCGCGAAGATGATTGCCCACCATGGTGGTGGACATTTCGCACGCCTGGGCCGCCGCCGTCAGGCTTCCGGTTTCTACCACCTTCACGTAAACGGTCATCGATTGGAACAAATCCATTATCAAGCTCAGCTTTTAAATGATTGAAGTAAAGCAGCGTTTATCCAGCCTTGGTGGCTAACCATACTGGAAAAAACCCACCCAATGGAGCTTGATGCCATGACCGCTGCCTGCCTGATGACCACTTACCAACCCCTGGCGCTGAGTTTCACCCATGGCTTGGGTACGCGCTTGTGGGACCAGGACGGTCGCGAATACCTCGATGCGGTGGCGGGCGTGGCGGTGACCAATGTCGGCCACTCCCACCCGCGGCTTGTGGCCGCCATCAGCGAGCAGGCCGGCCTGTTGTTGCACACGTCGAACCTGTACAGCATCGATTGGCAACAACGCCTGGCGCAAAAGCTCACCCGGCTGTCGGGGCTGGAGCGGGTGTTTTTCAACAACTCAGGCGCCGAGGCCAACGAAACCGCGCTGAAACTGGCGCGCCTCTATGGCTGGCACAAGGGTACTGAGCAGCCGTTGGTGGTGGTCATGGACAATGCGTTCCACGGGCGCACCTTGGGCACGATGTCCGCCAGTGACGGCCCGTCCGTGCGGCTGGGCTACAACCGCTTGCCGGGGGACTTCATCAAGGTACCGTTCGGCGATCTGGCGGCGTTGGAAGCGATCCAGCAGGCGCATGCCGAGCGCATCGTCGCAGTACTGGTGGAACCGATCCAGGGCGAAAGCGGTGTGCAACTCGCACCGCCGGGCTATCTCAAGGCCCTGCGTGAACTGTGCAGCCGGCGCGCCTGGTTGTTGATGCTCGACGAAATCCAGACCGGCATCGGTCGCACTGGCCAATGGTTCGCGTTCCAGCACGAGGGCATCGTGCCGGACGTCATGACGCTGGCCAAAGGCCTGGGCAACGGCGTGCCCATTGGGGCCTGCCTGGCCCGGGGCAAAGCTGCCGAGCTGTTTACCCCGGGCAGTCATGGCAGTACGTTCGGCGGCAATCCGCTGGCCTGTCGGGTCGGCTGCACGGTGCTGGACATCATCGAGGAACAAGCGCTGGTGGACAACGCCAGGCATCAGGGCGAACAGTTGCTGAGCCGGCTGCGCACCGAGTTGGCGGACAACCCGAATGTCCTGGCGATTCGCGGCCAGGGGTTGATGGTCGGCATCGAACTCAAGCAACCGGTTCGCGACCTGGCCCTTCGCGCCGCCCGGGACCACGGCCTGCTGATCAATATCACCCGGGGCCAGACCATCCGCCTGCTGCCGCCGTTGACGATCGATGGACGCGAAGTGGAGATGATTGTCCGGGGCGTGAGCCGCTGTCTGGCGCAGGGATGAGAGGCGTTCGCCCGGCGCCGGTTTTTTTATCGATCTGCCGGGCGAAGCGCGACGCAGCGCGACGGAATTTTTAACGGTTGTTGCGTTCCAACGCCTGCCAAAGTCGATTGCCTACACTTTGGCTTTCAGACTGAAAAACCAGGAGCATCTTCATGTTCACCTCGCGTCGCTTGATCGTTGTCGCAACTGCCGTGGCCCTGTTGTCCGGCTGTGCGTCGCCTAACCCCTACGACAACCAGGGCCAGGCCTCTACCGAATCTTCGGGCATGAGCAAAACCGCCAAGTATGGTGGCCTCGGTGCACTGGCGGGGGCGTTGGCCGGTGCGGCCATCGGTCACGATAACCGGGGCAAGGGCGCGTTGATCGGTGCAGCGGTGGTGGGGGCTTCCGCGGCCGGTTACGGCTACTACGCCGACCAGCAGGAAAAGAAGCTGCGCGCCAGCATGGCCAATACCGGCGTTGAAGTGCAGCGCCAGGGCGACCAGATCAAGCTGATCATGCCGGGCAACATCACCTTCGCCACCGACTCGGCGAACATCGCCTCCAGCTTCTACCAGCCGCTGAACAACCTGGCCAACTCCCTGAAGGAGTTCAACCAGAACCAGATCGAAATCGTCGGCTACACCGACAGCACCGGCAGCCGCCAGCACAACATGGACCTGTCCCAGCGTCGTGCGCAGAGCGTGGCGACCTACCTGACATCCCAGGGCGTGAGCGGTGCCAACCTCTCGGCCCGCGGCGCCGGCCCGGACAACCCGGTGGCCAGCAACGCCGATGTCAATGGCCGTGCGCAAAACCGCCGTGTCGAGGTCAACCTCAAGGCGATTCCCGGCCAGCAATACCAGGCACCGCAGCAGCAGGGCCAGACTTACCAGCAATACCCATAACGGCTGGACGACAAATGAAATGGGGGCTCTGGAAACAGGGCCCCCGTTTTTTTTGTGGTTGTCACCGACCTTGTGGCGAGGGAGCTTGCTCCCGCTGGGCTGCGAAGCAGCCCTGAGATCATTCGCCTTGATTCTTCTGACGCACCGCATTCGCTGATTTTGGGCCTGCTGCGCAGTCCAGCGGGAGCAAGCTCCCTCGCCACAACAGTGTTCACTTGAGTGATGGGGATGGGATCAATTCGCCTCTTTCACCGCACTCAAGAACGCACACGTACGCTCCTGCTGCGGGTTCTCGAAGATCTGCGCCGGGGTGCCTTGCTCATGGATCTGTCCCTTGTAGAAGAAACACACCCGGTCGGCGAACTCCCGGGCGAAGCCCATCTGGTGGGTCACCATCAGCATCGTCAGGTTGTGTTCGGCGCCCAGTTTGCGGATCACATTCAGCACTTCGCCGCACAGCTCCGGGTCAAGCGCCGAGGTCACTTCGTCAAACAGCATCACCTTGGGCCGCATCGCCAGCGCCCGGGCGATCGCCACCCGCTGTTGCTGGCCGCCGGACAACTGCGACGGGTAATGGTCGAGCTTGTTGCCCAGCCCCACCAGCTCCAACAGGTCGGCGGCGCGCTCGCGGGCTTCTTTCGCGTTCATGCCCAGCACCTGCACCGGCGCCTCGATCACGTTCTGCAGCGCGGTCATGTGGGGGAACAGGTTGAAGCTCTGGAACACCATGCCGATCTTGCCGCGCACCCGGCGGATGTGTCGGTCGTTGGCCGGCACCAGCACGCCGTTGCGGTTGGGCATGTGGGTCAGGGAATCGTCCTCGACGCGAATCTGGCCCTGGTCGATGCCTTCCAGGGTCATCAACACCCGCAGCAGCGTGGACTTGCCCGAGCCGCTGGGGCCGATGATCGCGACCTTTTCACCGGGGGCGACATCCAGGTTCAGATGGTCGAGCACGGTGAAGCTGCCATAGCTTTTGGTCACGTCCTGGAAACTCACGATCGGCCGGGACGTTGTTGGATCTTGCATGGCCGGGGCCTCCTGCTGCGACGCCAGCGTGCTGCGCCGGGACAAGTCGGTGGGCGTGGACAGAGGTAAAGTCATTAGCGTAGCTCCATGCGCGTTTCAAGGCGCCGTACCAGATAAGCCAGGGCAAGGCTCAGGGCGAGGAAGAACAGGCCGACCATGGTGATCGGTTCCAGATAGCGGAAATTCTCGGAACCGATGTTCTTGGCCTGCTGCATGATTTCCACCACGGTGATCGCCGACAGCACCGGCGTGTCCTTGAGCATTGCCACCAGGTAATTGCCCAGCGGCGGCACGATCGGACGCAGCGCCTGGGGCAGGATGATGTTGCGGTAGGCGTCGTACGGCGCGATGTTCAACGCCGTCACCGCTTCCCATTGCGCCCGCGGCACTGCGTCCAGACCACTGCGATAGACCTCGGCGATGTAGCAGGCGTAGTGCAGGCCGATGCCGAGGATGCCAACCTGCATGGCCGTCAGGCTCAAGCCGTAGTTGGGCAGCACGTAGTAGAGGAAATACACCTGGATCAGCAGCGGTGTGCTGCGGATGAACTCGATCACCGCGGTGGCCGGCCACGACAGCCAGAATTTGCGACTGCGTCGGCCAATCGCCAGGAACAATCCCAGGACAATCGCGATCAGGAAGCCGATCAGGGTAATGCCCACGGTGTTGAGGGAGGCGCGCAGCAGGTCCGGGAGGATTTGTGCGGCGTAGGACCAGTCGAACAGCGTCATGACAGACCTCCACGCATCCGGCCCCGGCTCAGTCGTCGTTCGACGTAGCGCATGCCGAAGTTGATGGCCTGGGCGAGGATGAAATACATCACCAGGGCCAGGCTGAAGATTTCCAGGGTCTGGAAGGTCGCCTGATCCAACTGCCGCGCCCGGAAACTCAGGTCCGACAAGGTGATCAGCGACACCAGCGAGGTGTTCTTCAGCAGCTCGATCAACAGGTTGGTGCCCGGTGGAATCGCCGCCAGCAACGCCTGCGGCAGGATGATCCGCTTGAAGCGGGTGAAGCCGCTGAAATTCAACGCCGTGCAGGCTTCGTATTGGCCCTTGGCGACCGAACTGATGGCGCCGCGCATCACTTCCGCACCGTAAGCGCCGATGTGCAGGCCCAGGCCGACAATCGCCACGGCGTAAGGGCTCAGCTCAATGTTGAAGGGTGGCAGCGGCAGCACGAAGAACAGCCAGAACAATTGCACCAGCAGCGAGGTGCCACGAAACACTTCGATGTAGGTGATGGAAAACCAGCGCAACGCGCGCCACGGCGACAGCCGACCGAGTGCTGCCAGTACCGCCGCGACAATCGCCAGCAGCGAGCCAAAGAAGGTCACCTGGAGCGTGACCCAGGCCCCTTGTATCAATAACGGAAGTAATTCGCCCATGGTTCAACCCAATGTCCGGTGAAGCAGGGAACAGGCATCACGCACCGCGCGTCATGCCCGTTTCGGCACGCCAGTTGTTGGCGACTACTGAGCGCAGAGCTCGGCGGCGGTCTTGCTGGTCACGTTGGATTTGTCGAACCCGAAGGGCGCAACCGTCTTGAGATGCTCTTCGGAGCCCAGCCACTTTTTCAGCTCGGCATTGACCGCATCGCGCAGGTCCTTGTCTTCGGGGCGGAAGGCCAGGGCGCCGTAGCCGATGTGGGACGGGTCGTCCTTGAATTCGGTCATCGCCTCGACCTTGTCGCCACCCTTGCCGGCCAGGCCTTTCATGGTCAGTTGGGTGCCGACGGCAGCGTCCGCGCGCCCGGCACGCACGGCTTGCAATTGCGCGGTGGTGTCGGGGACCTGGAGGATCTGGTCGTCCTTGACCCCGGAATCGCGGGCATAAGCCAGGTTCACCGTGCCGGCCATGATTGCCAGTTTCACATCCGGTTGCTTGGCGATGTCTTCATAGCTGTGGAGTTTTTTCGGGTTGCCCTTGGCCACGAGCAAGGCATCGGGCAATTGGTACTGCGGATCGGTGAACAACACTTGCTTGCAGCGCGCCGGGGTGATGTACATGCCGGCGGCAATCACGTCGAAGCGACCGGCCCGCAGGCCTGGAATCAATGAGCCCCATTCGGTGAGCACGCCATTGACCTGCTTGATGCCCATTTTGGCGAAGATGAGCTTGGCGATTTCCGGCGACTCACCGGTAACGGTGCCGTCGGTTTCGGTGAAGGCAAATGGCGTTTCGTTGGCGTAGCCGATCCGGATGCTGCTGTTGCTTTTGACCGTATCCAGGGTGGCCGCTTGAACGCTGCCGGCCAGGCCCAATACGGCACAGGTCAACAAGAGCCGACGCAAGGGCGCGCAGGTGCTGGGAAGAAAATTGCTCATCGATAAAATCTCCTGTTTCTTGTGGATCCGTCGTTTGACGGCTCTGTGGTAGGAGGCAGTGTTACAAGAGCAAAGCGTACAGCGGCGGATCCGGGCGTGGCCTGGAATCGGGAACAGCGCCGGTACAGGTCGATCCGGCTTTTTATCAGGGCGATGAGCCCGCCTGGGTGACGACCTTGGACCGAGCATACAAAAGCCCCGGCATTGATTGTATTGCACTAGGACAATTGCTTTGCGGCGATGCTCGCGCAATGCTGTGCGCACCCCTACATACGCCGGTTGCAGCCGTTATGGATAAGTGGAAGTCAGCCTTGGACCTTGCCCGCAGCGGTGAATCCAAATACAAGATTCTGGTGCAGGCCATCGCCGACGATATCGAGCAGGGCAGCCTGGCCAATGACCAGCGCCTGCCGCCGCAACGGCAGGTGGCCGACGCCATGGGCATCAGCGTGCAGACCGTCACCAACGCCTATAAGGAGTTGGAGCGCCAGGGGCTGGTGCGCTGTGAGGTCGGGCGTGGCAGTTTCGTCTCGCGGCGCATGAGCGACCGGGTGGCGACGTACATTCTCGACAGCCCCGAGCGAGCGCTGGTGGATTTTTCCATCACTCGCATCCTCCACACCCGCGAGCATGACCAGGCCTGGCGGGATACCTGCGCGGCGCTGAGCACTGAAGAAGATCAGCCATGGATCCATGCGTTTCGTCCCATCGCCGGTTTCGAATCCCATCGCGAAGCGGCGGCGCAGTGGATCGGCCGGCAAGGGCTGAAAGTCGACCGTAACGATGTGCTGATCACCAACGGCGCCGCCCACGGGATTTTCCTGGCCCTCGCTTCGCTAGCAGGCCCCGATGATGTGGTGCTCTGCGAAGGCCTGACCGACCACGGCGTGATCGGCAATTCCCAGGTGTTGGGCTTCACCCTCAAGGGCCTGGAGATGGACCGCTATGGCATCGACCCGGAACATTTCGAAGACATGTGCAGCAACGAGCGCATCACGGCGCTGGTGTGCACGCCGAACCTGAACAACCCCACCACCAGCCTGATGCCCGATGCCCGCCGCCGGGAAATCGCCGAGATTGCCCGGCGTTTTGGCGTGCACATTATCGAGGACGATGTGTACGGCCCGCTGCTGGACGAACGCCGGGCGCCGCCCATCAGCCATTACCTGCCGGAGCTGTCGTTCTACTGCACGAGCATGACCAAGTCGGTGCTCACGGGTTTGCGCATCGGTTATCTGGTGATGCCCAAGCGCCTGGCCCTGCGCACCGAGAGCATCCTGCGGGTCAACAGTTGGATGGCCACGCCCATGGTCTCGGAGATCGCCACCCGCTGGATTCGCGATGGCCGCGCCGAGTCGCTGGTGCAGTTGCAACGCCAGCTGCTGGCCGGGCGCCAGGCGATGGTCACCGAGTACATGGGCGAACATCTGCTGGGCCAGCATCCGCATGCCTTGAATGCCTGGGTCGGCATCCCGTCCCATTGGGAAGTGGACAGCCTGGTGCGGGCGCTGCGGCACAAGCACATCGCCGTCACGTCTCCCGACCCTTTCACCGTCCGCGGCACCCCCAGGCCCCGCGCGGTGCGGCTCTGCGTCGGCGCCGAATGCAGCGACGAAGAAATGCGCCATGCGCTGATCGGCATGCGCGAGATCTTCAATCAGTACCCGCAGATTCATGATTTCTAAACGCCGAATGCATGAACGACACATCCCCCTGTGGGAGCGAGCTTGCTCGCGATAGCGGTGTATCAGTCAGCAGAGGTGTTGAATCCGCGGGCCAAATCGCGAGCAAGCTCGCTCCCACAGGGGATTGGTGGTGGGGTTGGGATGGGTGTTCAAGTAATCGATCTAAATTGCCCTAGTACATTCATCACCACAATCCAGCCCTCTTAGACTGCGCCCAACACATCCGCTCGGGACGCAGTCATGACAGGGTTGCAGCTTCAGGACATTTACCTCGCTCGCCAGCGCATCGAGTCGCAGGTCAGGCGCACGCCCATGGAGCATTCCCCGAGTTTGTCGCGGTTGATGGGCGTGGCGGTGTACCTCAAGCTCGAGGCCCTGCAAATCACCGGCAGCTTCAAGCTGCGCGGGGCGAGCAATGCGGTGGCGCAACTCAGCGCCGAGCAAAAGGGCCGCGGTGTGGTCACGGCGTCGACCGGCAATCATGGTCGGGCACTGGCCCATGCCGCTTCGCAACAAGGCGTCAAGGCGATTGTCTGCCTGTCGAACCTGGTGCCGGCCAACAAGGTGCAGGCGATCCGCGATTTGGGCGCCGAGGTGTGCATCGTCGGCCAGTCCCAGGACGATGCCCAGCGTGAGGCCGAGCGCATCGCCCGGGAGCAGGGCGCGACCTTTTTGCCGCCCTTTGATCATCCGGCGATCATCGCCGGGCAGGGGACCCTCGGCCTGGAGATCCTCGAGCAGCAACCGGAAGTGGCCCAGGTCCTGGTGCCGTTGTCCGGTGGCGGCCTGTTCGCCGGTGTTGCCCTGGCCCTCAAAAGTGCCAACCCAGCGATTCAAGTCCACGGCATCAGCATGGAACGAGGCGCCGCGATGCACGCCAGCCTCGCCGCCGGGCAGCCCGTGGACATCGAGGAACTGCCGACGCTGGCCGACTCCCTTGGTGGCGGCATCGGCCTGGACAACCGCTACACCTTCGCCATGACCCGCCGACTGAGCGATGACCTGCACCTGCTCTCGGAAGCCTCTATCGCCAATGCCATCCGCCACGCCTATCACCACGAACGCCTGGTGCTCGAAGGCGCTGCCGTGGTGGGCATCGCGGCGCTGCTCGACGGCTTGATCGAGCCGCGCGGCCCCATTGTCGTGGTGGTCAGCGGGCGCAACGTCGACACCGAACACCATGCCCGCGTGATCGCTGGCGCCAACGCCTGATAACCCCTAACGGAGCCTGTCATGAGTGAAGTCACCCTATTGAGCGAAGCTGACCTGCGCAGTTGCGTGGCCCTCGACCTGGCCAGCATCGACGCCGTCGAACAGGCCTTCGTGCTGCTGGCCACTGCCGCCGTGGCGATGCCGCCGATCCTGCGCTTGGACATCCCCGAGCACAACGGCGAAGTGGATGTGAAGACCGCTTACCTGCCGGGCCTGGAGCGCTTCGCCATCAAGGTCAGCCCGGGCTTTTTCGATAACCCCAAGCTCGGCCTGCCCAGTCTCAACGGGATGATGATGCTCCTCTCGGCACGCACCGGCCTGCTGGAAGCCCTGCTGCTGGACAACGGTTACCTCACCGCCGTGCGCACCGCTGCAGCGGGTGCGGTGGCGGCGCGTTGCCTGTCTCGCGAGCAGAGCCGCAGCGTCGCGTTGATCGGTGCCGGCGAACAGGCGGCGTTGCAGCTTCAGGCACTGCGCCTGGTGCGGCCGATCGACGAGGTGCGGGTCTGGGCGCGCGATGCGCAAAAGGCCAAGGCGTTCAGTCAGGAATTGGCGCGTGACAGTGGCCTGGCCGTCACGCCATGCGCCTCCATTGACGATGCCCTGGAAGGCGTGGACATCGTCATCACCTGCACACCCAGTCGCGAGCCGTTGATCGAAGTCCGCCATTTGCACCCTGGCCTGCACATCACGGCGATGGGCTCGGACGCGGAACACAAGAATGAAATTTCCCCGCAAGCCCTGGCGGCCGTCGACTGCTATGTCGCCGATCGCCTGAGCCAGACCCGCGTGCTCGGCGAGCTGCACCACGCCTTGATGGCCGGCACTGTTCGCGACGACCTGGCGTTGATGGAGTTGGGCCAGGTGCTCGCGGGACAGCAGCCCGGGCGCTGCGATCAAGCGCAGGTGACGCTTTGCGACCTGACCGGCACCGGCGCCCAGGACACCGCCATCGCCAACCTGGCGTTCGAGCGGGCACGGGCGGCGGGCAAGGGCTTTGCGTTCGGTCGCTAGATCATTTTTCTCATGAGTCATTGAACAGAGGGCAGGTGGATGTCTGAGATCGTCGTCAATCTTCCGTTTAAACGGGAGGAATATGCCCAGCGCCTGGCAAAGGTTCGCGCGGCCATGCAGGCCCAGGGCCTGGAGCTGCTGCTGGTCACCGACCCGTCGAACATGGCCTGGCTCACCGGCTATGACGGGTGGTCGTTCTATGTGCACCAATGCGTGCTGCTGGCGCTGGAAGGCGAGCCCGTGTGGTTCGGTCGCGGCCAGGATGCCAACGGTGCCAAGCGCACGGTGTTCATGCAGGCCGATAACATCGTCGGCTACCCGGACATCTACGTGCAGTCGCGCGAGCGCCACCCCATGGACTACCTGTCCCGCGAGGTGATCATCGCCCGTGGTTGGGGCGCGCTGACCATCGGCGTGGAGATGGACAACTACTACTTCAGCGCCGCCGCGTACCTGTCGCTGCAAAAGCATTTGCCCCAGGCAAAACTGGTGGATGCGGTGGGCCTGGTGAACTGGCAGCGGGCGGTCAAGTCGCCCCAGGAAATCGCCTACATGCGCATCGCCGCGCGCATCGTCGAGAACATGCACAGCCGGATCCTGGAACGCATCGAGCCGGGCATGCGCAAGAACGAACTGGTGGCCGAGATCTACAGCAGCGGCATCCTCGGTGCCGACGGTCATGGCGGCGACTACCCGGCCATCGTCCCGCTGTTGCCCACCGGGGCCGACGCCAGTGCGCCGCACCTGACTTGGGACGATTCGCCATTCGAGAAGGACGCCGGCACCTTCTTTGAAATCGCCGGTTGCTACAAGCGTTACCACTGCCCGCTGTCACGTACCATTTACCTGGGCAAGCCGCCGCAACATTTCCTCGACGGCGAAAAAGCCGTGGTCGAAGGCATCGCCGCCGGCCTGGACGCAGCCAAGCCGGGCAACACCACCGGCGACATCGCCGTAGCGTTTTTCAAGGTGCTGGAGAAATTCGGCATCCATAAGGACAGCCGTTGCGGCTATCCCATCGGGATCAGTTATCCGCCGGATTGGGGCGAGCGCACCATGAGCCTGCGCCCCGGCGACAACAGCGTGTTGCAGCCGGGCATGACCTTCCACTTCATGCCGGGGCTGTGGATGGACGATTGGGGCCTGGAGATCACCGAAAGCATCCTGATCACCGAGACCGGCGTCGAGACGCTGTGCAACGTGCCTCGTCAATTGTTCGTGAAGGATTGAGCCATGCCTGAATTGCCCGACAATCCCATCAGCGCCACGGTCGACTTCAGCCGCGAGGGCGTGCAGCACGGCTTTCTCAAGCTGCCGTATTCGCGGGACGATTCGGCCTGGGGCGCGGTGATGATTCCCATCACCGTCATTCAGCGCGGCAGCGGCCCGACGGCGCTGCTCAGCGGCGGCAACCACGGCGACGAATACGAAGGCCCGGTAGCCCTGAGCAAACTGGCGCAGCAACTGACGGCTGAAGACGTGAGCGGGCGGGTGATCATCGTGCCGTTCATGAACACCCCGGCCTTTCACGCCGGACGCCGGACTTCGCCCATCGACAAAGGCAACCTGAACCGCAGTTTTCCCGGCAGGCCGGACGGCACCGTCACCGAGAAAATCGCCGACTATTTCAATCGCATCTTGCTGCCCTTGGCCGATATTGTCCTGGACATTCATTCCGGTGGACGGACCCTGGATTTCCTGCCGTTTGCCGCCTGCCACGTGTTGCCGGACAAACAGCAGCAAGCGCGCTGCGAGGCCGGGATGCTGGCGTTCAACGCGCCGTATTGCATGCGCATGCTGGAGCTGGACGCCGGGGCGATGTACGACACGGCAGCCGAGTCCCAAGGCAAGGTGTTCGTCACCACCGAGTTGGGCGGCGGCGGTTCGTCGACCGCCCGCAGCGTGGCGATTGCCGAGCGTGGGGTGCGCAACCTGTTGATCCACGCCGGCATCCTGCGGGGCTCGATCGAGTTGCAGCCGTCGCTGATGCTCGACATGCCGGACGCCAGTTGTTTCATTGCCAGCGAGCACGACGGTTTGCTGGAGATGTGCCGCGACCTGGGGGAGCACGTGACCCGGGGCGAGGTGGTGGCGCGCATCTACGACGCCGCCCGCAGCGGCGTCGCCCCGGTCGAATACCGCGCCGCCCGCAGCGGCCTGCTGGCGGCCCGGCACTTTCCCGGGTTGGTGCAGTGCGGCGATACGCTGGCGGTGATTGCGGATGTGTTGGCGTGATACACCTCAACTGACACACCACCCTGTGGCGAGGGAGCTTGCTCCCGCTCGGCTGCGAAGCAGTCGTCGCTTTTTGGCCTGTGCCAAGCCGGAACCGAGATTGGGGCCGCTGCGCGGCCCAGCGGGAGCAAGCTCCCTCGCCACAGGAAGCGGTGTGATATCTGAATTGCCTGGAGAGCCCGGCCCATGCACAAGCTCGATCGCTACGACCTCAAGATCCTGCAGATACTCGCCGAGGACGGGCGGATTACCAAGTCGAGCCTGGCCGAGGCCATCAACCTGTCGGTGACCCCGGCCTGGGAGCGGGTGCGCAAGCTCGAAGCAGCGGGCCTGATCATCGGCTACCGGGCGCAGATCGATTGGGGCGCGGTGTTCAAGCGTCAGCAGGTGCTGGTGGAAATCACCCTGGCCCGGCACACCGCCCAGGACATGCGCCGTTTCGAGCAACGCATGATCGCCGCGCCGGAAGTGGCGTTCTGTTACGCCACCGGCGGCGGTGTCGATTACCTGGCGATGATCCAAGCGCCGGACGTCGATGCCTATCAACGCTTCGTCGACCAACTGCTGCTCGAAGACCTCGGTATCGAACGCTACTTCACCTACATCGTCACCAAGACCATCAAGACCAGCGGCGCCTTGCCGGCGGAGTTGGCCGATCCGTCCTGAGCACCGCAGAAAACCCGGTTTGCCGCCCTCGATTCAGAAAAAAACCAGGGTTTGACCCACGGTAAACCCCCAATTTCCCAAGCGCCGCTGCCCTAGCATGGATTCACGCACACGCTCTGGAGTGAACGTCATGCCTTACCAACATCCGCTGCTGTTCAAAGCGCTTTGCTACATCGACGGCCATTGGGTCCACAGCGACAGCGGCCACAGTGTGGCTGTCCACAACCCCGCCACCCGCACCGTCATCGGCCATGTGCCGATGCTGGACCAGCCGCAGATCGTCGCGGCGGTGGATGCGGCGCATCGCGCATTCCCGACGTGGCGTGAGCAGAGCCTGGAGACCCGGGGCGCACTGCTGCGGCGCTGGGCGGCATTGATCGTCGAACACAGCGAAGACCTCGCGCGCATTCTCAGTCTGGAGCAGGGCAAACCGTTGGCCGAGTCCCGTGGCGAAATTGCTTATGCGGCGAGCTTTATCCCATGGTTCGCCGAGGAAGCCCGGCGCCTGTACGGTCAGAACATCCCCAGCCATATCCCGAATGCGCACCTGGGGACGATCAAGGAGCCGGTGGGCGTCTGCGCGCTGCTCACGCCGTGGAATTTCCCGTCGGCGATGATCACCCGCAAGGCCGCCGCTGCCCTGGCCGCCGGTTGCACCGTGGTGATCAAGCCGGCCCACGAAACGCCTTACTCGGCCTTGGCCCTGGCGCAATTGGCCGAGGAAGCCGGTTTTCCTGCCGGGGTCTTCAACGTGGTCTTGGGCGAGCCGCAAATGGCCATGGAAACCCTGGTCAAGGATCGTCGCGTACGCTCAGTGAGCTTCACCGGCTCGACCCGGGTGGGCAAGCTGGTCTTGCAGGCGGCAGCCCATGACGTGAAGAAAGTCGCGCTGGAACTGGGCGGCAACGCGCCATTTATTGTCTGCGCCGATGCCGACCTGGCCTTGGCGGTGAAAGTCGCCGTGGAGGCGAAGTTCCAGGCCTCGGGCCAGGACTGCTGTGCGGCCAACCGAATCATGGTGCAGCGCCCGGTGTACCAGGCGTTCCTCAGTCGTTTCGCCGCCGCGGTGCGCGCCTTGCGCGTCGGGCCGGCGATGGTTGATCAACAGGAGCAGGACGTGGAGGTCGGGCCGTTGATGCACCAGGCAGCATTTGATGCGACCGCTGACCGCGTCGCCGATGCCCTGGCCCTTGGCGCTCAACGCCTGGTGGGCGGTGAAGCCCATGCCTTGGGCGGGTTGTTTTATCAGCCCACGGTGCTGGCCGACGTCACGCCGCAGATGCGCATCTACCGTGAAGAAAACTTCGCGCCCATTGCCGGGGTGATGCCGTTCGACACCCTGGACGAGGCCATCGACATGGCCAACGACACCGAATACGGGCTGGCGGCCTATATTTGTTCCAACCGCCTGGACGTCATTTATCCGCTGATCCGCCGTCTCGACCACGCCATGGTCGCGGTCAACGGCGTCAAGTTCACCGGCCACCCGATCCCCTTCGGTGGCATGAAAGCCTCGGGCCTCGGTCGCGAGGGGGGCAGCGAGGGCTTCGAGCCCTTTGTCGAAACCAAATATTTTTGCCTGCACCATCAAGGCCAATTCCCAGGAGAGCCCGCATGAGCCAAGAACTCAACACGCTGTTCGAACAAGACCGTGCGCACTTCATGCACCCCTCGACCCATGCTCATGACCACGCCAGTGGCGCGCTCAAGGGCCGGATCATCAAGAGTGCGTCAGGCATTCGCATTCGCGACCATGAAGGCCGTGAGTTCATCGATGCCTTTGCCGGCCTCTATTGCGTGAACATCGGTTATGGGCGCACGGAAGTGGCGGACGCCATCTACAAGCAGGCCAAGGAACTGGCCTACTACCACACGTACGTCGGCCACTCGAGCGAGGCGATCATCGAGCTGTCCAGTCGCATCATGGACTGGGCGCCGGAAGGGATGAAGAAGGTCTATTACGGTTTGTCCGGCTCCGATGCCAACGAAACCCAGGTCAAGCTGGTGCGCTATTACAACAACGTACTGGGCCGGCCGCTGAAGAAGAAAATCATTTCACGGGACCGTGGCTACCATGGCTCGGGCATCATGACCGGCAGCCTCACCGGGCTTGCGACCTTCCACCAGCATTTCGACCTGCCGGTGGAAGGGGTCAAGCACACCGTGTGCCCGCACTGGTATCGCAAGGCCCCGGCGGGCATGGATGAAGCAGCCTTCGTGCGCTATTGCGCCGATGAGCTGGAAAAAATGATCCTCGCCGAAGGCCCGGACACCGTGGCGGCGTTCATTGGTGAACCGCTGATGGGCACCGGGGGCATCATCGTTCCGCCGGCCGGTTATTGGGATGCGATCCAGGCTGTGCTGAAAAAATACGACGTGCTGCTGATTGCCGATGAAGTGGTCTGCGCGTTCGGCCGCCTGGGTTCGAAGATGGGCAGCCAGCGCTACGGCATGAAGCCGGACCTGATCACCACCGCCAAAGGCCTGACCAGTGCCTATGCACCCCTGTCAGCGGTGATCATCGGGGAAAAGGTCTGGAGCGTGATTGAAAAAGCTTCCCAGGCCGAAGGGGCCATGGGCCATGGCTGGACCTATTCCGGGCACCCGATTTGCGCGGCGGCGGCACTGGCGAATCTCGACATTCTGGAGCGGGAAAACCTCACGGCCAACGCCGAGGACGTGGGTGGCTACCTGAATCGTCGCCTGCGTGAAACCCTTGAAGGGCATCCGTTGGTGGGCGAGGTGCGTGGTGACGGCATGCTGGCGGCGGTGGAGTTCATGGCCGACCGTGAACAGCGCACAGCGTTCGACCCGGCACTCAAGGTCGGTCCGAAAGTCTCGGCCGCCTGCCTGGAACGCGGCATGATCGCCCGTGCCATGCCCCACGGCGACATCCTGGGCTTCGCCCCGCCCCTGATTTTGACCCGCGAGGATGCGGACCTGATCGTCGACATCACCAAAGGTGCTATCGATCAGGTGGCGGAAGAGGTGTTGGCTTAAGCCTGCTTTAAATGTGGGAGCGAGCTTGCTCGTGATGGCGGTCTGTCTGAACCGGCGATGTTGGATGTGCTGGCGCCATCGCGAGCAAGCTCGCTCCCACAGGGGCTTTGTGACGGATGCAGTATTTGCGCACGCCCCGATCAAAACTGTGGGAGCGAGCTTGCTCGCGATAGCGGTGTGTCTGAGACGGTAATGTTGGATGTGCTGGCCTCATCGCGAGCAGGCTCGCTCCCACAGGGGCTTTGTGGCGAATGCAGTATTTGCGCACGCCCCGATCAAAACTGTGGGAGCGAGCTTGCTCGCGATGGCGGTGTGTCTGAGACGGTGATGTTGGATGTGCTGGCCTCATCGCGAGCAGGCTCGCTCCCACAGGGGCTTTGTGGCGGATGCAGTATTTGCGCACGCCCCGATCAAAACTGTGGGAGCGAGCCTGCTCGCGATAGCGGTGTGTCTGAGACGGTGATGTTGAATGTGCAGGCCTCATCGCGAGCAGGCTCGCTCCCACAGGGGGATGTTCTTGAGGCAATAAAAAGCCCGCCCGATCATGCGATCGGGCGGGCTTTTGGTTGTGGCTTGGCGATTACTTCTTCAAACCGTAATGCTCATCGAGCATGCCGGGTGAATTCGGGGCCTTGGGGGCGTAGTCCCGCGGCGGTTCCTGGATCCCTTTGGGCGGGGTCAGGCGTTCCCGTGGAGTCTGTGCCGCATCGGCTTGCAGGGCGGCCAGCAGGCGCTGGCGAGTCTGCTCGTCCAGGGCCAGGCGATTGGCACCCTCGGACAAATGATCCTGGACGTCCTGGTAGCTCTGGGTGAGTTTTTTCACCAGAGAAGCGGTGCTGTTGAAGTGGGTGACCACTTCATTCTGATAACTGTCGAAACGTTCCTGAATGTCGTCCAGCTGACGTTGGGTGCTGTTGGGCACCGCGTTGGGCAGCAGTCGGGCAAGCAGGAATCCAATGGCGACACCGGCAACCAGGGCAAGAGTCGGCAACAACCAAACTAAGAGCGAGTGTTCCACGAGTCCTTCCTCTATAAACGGCTTTGCTTTACGTTAACGGCTCGGACCTGCGCTGTATACCGCGAAGAACATCGCAATCATGCCAGGCACAGACTTTAGCTAGACGAGTCGACCCAATTCGGGGTCACGGAGTTCTTTCCCTTGCTTATGCGCGAAACCCCTGTCGTCATCGATGGCCCGGTGGGCCAACTGGAAGCCTTGTACCTGGACAACGAGGCCCCCCGTGGCCTGGCGCTGATCTGCCACCCGAACCCGGTGCAGGGCGGGACCATGCTCAACAAAGTGGTCTCGACCCTGCAACGCACTGCCCGCGATGCTGGCCTGGTTACGTTGCGTTTCAATTATCGTGGCGTGGGGGCCAGTGCCGGCAGTCATGACATGGGCACCGGCGAAGTGGACGACGCCCAGGCTGTCGCCCAATGGCTGCGGGAAAAATACCCGCAATTGCCGCTGACCCTGTTCGGGTTTTCCTTCGGTGGCTTTGTCGCCGCCAGCCTGGGCGGGCGCCTGGAAGCCCAGGGGCAACCGGTCAAGCACCTGTTCATGGTGGCCCCGGCGGTGATGCGCCTGGATGAGCAATCGCCGTTGCCGACCGGTGGCGAGCTGACCGTGATCCAGCCGGAAACCGACGAAGTGGTCGATCCGCAACTGGTTTACGAATGGTCCGACACGCTCCAACGTCCCCATGAGCTGCTGAAAGTGGCAGAATGCGGACACTTTTTTCATGGCAAGCTGACCGATCTCAAGGATCTGATCCTGCCGCGCCTCTCGAATTGACAGCAGTCTGACAAGCGATAACCCATGACGACGCGTACCCGTATCCTGACCGGCATCACCACCACCGGCACCCCGCACCTGGGCAACTATGCCGGCGCCATCCGTCCGGCGATCCTCGCCAGCCGCGACAGCAACGCCGATTCGTTCTACTTCCTGGCCGACTACCACGCCCTGATCAAGTGCGATGACCCGCTGCGTATCCAGCGCTCGCGCCTGGAAATCGCCGCCACGTGGCTGGCCGGCGGCCTGGACGTGGACCGCGTGACGTTCTATCGCCAGTCCGATATCCCCGAGATCCCGGAGCTGACCTGGCTGCTGACCTGCGTCGCCGCCAAGGGCCTGCTCAACCGCGCCCATGCCTACAAGGCCTCGGTGGACAAGAACCTTGAGGCCGGTGAAGACCCGGACGCCGGCATCACCATGGGGCTGTACAGCTACCCGGTGTTGATGGCCGCCGACATCCTGATGTTCAACGCCCACAAGGTGCCGGTCGGTCGCGACCAGATCCAGCACGTGGAAATGGCCCGCGACATCGGCCAGCGCTTCAACCACCTGTTCGGCCAGGGCAAGGAGTTCTTCACCATGCCCGAGGCGCTGATCGAAGAAAGCGTCGCCACGCTGCCGGGCCTCGATGGCCGCAAGATGTCCAAGAGCTACGACAACACCATCCCGTTGTTCAGCAGCGCCAAGGACATGAAGGACGCGATCTCGCGGATCGTCACCGACTCCCGTGCCCCGGGCGAAGCCAAGGATCCGGACAATTCGCACCTGTTCACCCTGTTCCAGGCCTTCGCCACTGCCGAACAGTCCGCGGAGTTCCGCAGCGAACTGCTGCACGGCCTGGGTTGGGGCGACGCCAAGAACCGCCTGTTCCAGTTGCTCGACAGCGAGCTGGGTGAAGCGCGTGAGCGTTATCACCAGTTCATCGAGCGTCCATCGGACCTTGAAGACATCCTGCAACTGGGCGCGAGCAAGGCCCGGGCCGTGGCAACGCCGTTCCTCAACGAACTGCGCGAGGCCGTTGGCCTGCGTTCGTTTGTCAGCCAGGTCCAGGTGGCCGCCAGCACCAAGAAGAAAGCCGCCAAGGCAGCACGCTTCGTCAGCTTCCGCGAAGACGACGGCAGTTTCCGCTTCCGTCTGCTGGCCGCCGATGGCGAGCAGCTGTTGCTGTCGAACAATTTTGCCGACGGCAAGACTGCAGGGCAGGTGACCAAGCAATTGCAGTCCGGCCAGCCCTTGGACGTGCGCAGCGACGACCTGGGTTTCAGCATTTGGCTCGACGGCGAGTGCGTGGCGAACAGCCCGACCTTCACCGACAGCGCCGCCCGGGATGCCGCCGTCGATGCGTTGCGCGTTGCCCTGACGCCTGCCCAGGACTGATCCCGGCGCGTCACCCGATCATCGGCCCGAATAAGGGCCGATTGCCATTCCTCTGGGCCGTCGCTACAGTGACGGCCCGTTTTTGTTGCCTTGCTAACGAATATGACGCCCCTAGAACGATATCAAGCTGATCTGAAACGCCCGGAGTTCTTCCACGACGCAGCCCAGGAAACGGCGGTACGGCACTTGCAGCGCCTGTACGACGACCTGGTCGCGGCGTCGAACAACAAGCCCGGCCTGTTGGGCAAACTGTTTGGCAAAAAAGACCAGGCTCCGGTCAAGGGCCTGTATTTCTGGGGCGGCGTGGGCCGCGGCAAGACCTACCTGGTGGACACCTTCTTCGAAGCGTTGCCGTTCAAGGAGAAGACACGGACGCACTTCCACCGCTTCATGAAGCGCGTGCACGAGGAAATGAAGACCCTGGGCGGAGAGAAGAACCCGCTGACCATCATCGCCAAGCGTTTTTCCGACGAGACCCGGGTGATCTGCTTCGATGAGTTCTTCGTTTCCGACATCACCGACGCCATGATCCTCGGCACCTTGATGGAAGAGCTGTTCAAGAACGGCGTGACCCTGGTCGCCACCTCGAACATCGTGCCGGACGGCCTGTACAAGGACGGCCTGCAGCGGGCGCGGTTCCTGCCGGCCATCGCGCTGATCAAGGAACACACTGAAATCGTCAACGTCGACAGCGGCGTCGACTACCGCCTGCGTCACCTCGAACAAGCGGAGCTGTTCCACTTTCCGTTGGATGCCGCCGCCGAGGAAAGCCTGCGCAAGAGCTTCCGCGCCCTGACGCCGGAATGCACCCAGGCCGTGGAAAATGATGTATTGGTCATCGAGAATCGCGAAATTCGCGCCGTGCGTACGTGCGATGACGTGGCTTGGTTCGACTTCCGCGAACTGTGCGACGGCCCTCGCAGCCAGAACGACTACATCGAACTGGGCAAAATCTTCCACGCCGTGCTGCTGAGCAATGTCGAGCAGATGAGCGTCACCACCGACGACATCGCCCGTCGCTTCATCAACATGGTCGACGAGTTCTACGACCGTAACGTGAAGCTGATCATCTCGGCCGAAGTCGAACTCAAGGATCTCTACACCGGCGGTCGCCTGACCTTCGAATTCCAGCGGACCTTGAGTCGCTTGCTGGAGATGCAGTCCCACGAATTCCTGGCGCGGGCGCATAAGCCGTAAGGACATTCGGAACACCAAAAAAGGCCTGCGATTGCAGGCCTTTTTTATACTGGCTGATTCACCCCAAAACCCTGTGGGAGCGAGCTTGCTCGCGATGGCGTCCTGTCAGTCAACATCCATGCTGCTGAACCACCGCTATCGCGAGCAAGCTCGCTCCCACAGTGGATCGTTGCCAGGTCCTCGGACTACGCCGCCTGCTGAAACTGCTGCCGATACTGGTTCGGCGACAGGTCGGTATGTTGGCGGAACAACCGGGCGAAAAAGCTCGCGTCGTCGTAGCCGACTTCATAGCTGATGGTCTTGATGCTCTTGCGGCTGCCGGAGAGCAGGCCCTTGGCGGTCTCGATTCGCAGCCGTTGCAGGTAATGCAGCGGTTTGTCGCCCGTGGCGGTCTGGAAGCGGCGCATGAAGTTGCGGATGCTCATGCCATGTTCCCGGGCAACATCCTCGAAGCGGAATTTATCGGCGAAGTGCTCTTCGAGCCATTGCTGGATCTGCAGGATGATCACGTCCTGGTGCAATTTCTGCCCGCCGAAGCCGATCCGTCCTGGCGAATAGCTGCGTTGCACCTCATACAGGATGTCCCGCGCCACGGCCTGGGCGACGTTGGCGCCACAGAAGCGTTCGATGAGGTAAATGTAGAGGTCGCAGGCCGAGGTCGTGCCGCCGGCGCAGAACAGGTTGTCGGCGTCGGTCAGGTGCTTGTCCTGGTTCAGGTATACCTGGGGGAAGCGCTCCTTGAAGGCATTGAAGAAACGCCAGTAGGTGGTCGCTTCCTTGCCGTCGAGCAGCCCGGCCTCGGCCAGCCAGAACACCCCGGTGGCCTCGCCACAAAGTACTGCGCCGCGCGCGTGTTGTTCGCGCAGCCAGGGCAGGACCTGGGGATAACGTTGGCAGAGGGTGGCGAAATCATCCCAGAAGGCTGGCAGGATGATGACGTCGGTATTTTCCAGGCCGCCGTCCACCGGCATGATCACATCGCTGAAGCTGTTCACTGGTTTGCCGTCGGGGCTGACCAGCCTTGTTTCAAACGCCGGTGTCAGGCCGTGGCCCAATTGTTTGCCATAGCGCAGGCTGGCCAGGTGGAAAAAATCCTTGGCTTGCATGAGGGTGGAGGCGAAGACCCGGTCGACTGCCAGGATGCTGACGCGCCGCAAGGGCGTGGAGGCGTGCATAGACATAATTCATCTTTATTTTTATAGGGGAAAGTGGTCAACAGACGGCTGGATCGTCTTATTTTTTGTCGGATGTGTCCAGTGTCCTGTCGTACCTTGCAGGCTTAGGCTCTGTCGGATAACCACGCCCAACAATAACCAAAGGTGCGCCATGATCCCAAGAACACTGTTCAGTCCCGAGCACGAATTGTTTCGCGGCAGCGTACGAACCTTCCTTGAAAAAGAAGCCGTGCCGTACCACAGCCAGTGGGAAAAACAGGGGCATGTCGATCGCCAGCTCTGGAACAAGGCGGGGGAGGCGGGCATGTTGTGCTCGCACTTGCCAGAAGCCTATGGCGGGCTGGACGCCGATTTTCTCTACAGCACGGTGGTGATCGAGGAGATCGGCCGCCTGGGGCTGACGGGGATCGGTTTTTCGCTGCATTCCGACATCGTCGCACCGTACATCCTGCATTACGGCAGCGAAGCGTTGAAACACAAGTACCTGCCGAAGCTGGTGTCTGGCGAAATGGTCACGGCCATCGCCATGACCGAGCCGGGCGCCGGTTCCGACCTGCAAGGGGTGAAGACCACGGCGGTGCTGGACGGTGATGAATATGTCATCAACGGCTCCAAGACCTTCATCACCAATGGCTTCCTGGCAGACCTGGTGATCGTGGTCGCCAAGACCGATCCGAAGGCCGGCGCCAAGGGCACCAGCCTGTTCCTGGTGGAGGCGGGCACGCCGGGCTTTGAAAAGGGCAAGCGCCTGGAAAAAGTCGGCATGAAGGCCCAGGACACGTCGGAATTGTTCTTCCAGGATGTCCGCGTGCCGAAGGAAAACCTGCTCGGGCAGGCCGGCATGGGCTTCGCCTACTTGATGCAGGAGCTGCCCCAGGAGCGCCTGACTGTCGCCATCGGCGGCCTGGCTTCGGCCGAAGCGGCGCTGCAATGGACCCTGGACTACACCCGCGAGCGCAAGGCGTTCGGCAAATCCATCGCAGACTTCCAGAACACCCGTTTCAAGCTCGCGGAAATGGCCACCGAAATCCAGATCGGCCGGGTCTTCGTCGACCGTTGCCTGGAACTGCACCTGCAAGGCAAGCTGGACGTGCCGACGGCGGCGATGGCCAAGTACTGGGGCACCGACCTGCAATGCAAGGTGCTCGACGAATGCGTGCAGTTGCATGGCGGCTACGGCTTCATGTGGGAATACCCGGTTGCCCGGGCGTGGGCGGATGCGCGGGTGCAGCGGATCTATGCCGGGACCAATGAGATCATGAAGGAGATTATTGCGCGGTCGCTTTGATGCAGTGGTGAGCTTGGGTCCGCTATCGCGAGCAAGCTCGCTCCCACTGGGGAGTCGTGTCTGATCGCTATTTTGTGATCAACATCGAACCCATGTGGGAGCGAGCTTGCTCGCGATGAGGCCTATGGATCAAGGCGCCGGGTTCGGCTGATCCTTGTGAATCGCCTCGATCCCCGCCAGCACTTCATCCGACAGTTTCAGCTCGAAGCTGGCGATGTTGCTGTCCAGTTGCTCCAGCGTGGTGGCACCAATGATGTTGCTGGTCACGAACGGCTGCCGGGTGACGAACGCCAGGGCCATCTGCGCCGGGTCCAGGCCATGTTCGCGGGCCAGGGCCACATAGCGACTGCACGCCGCTTCCGATTGCGGGTTGAAGTAGCGCATGAAGCGGCTGTACAGCGTCAGGCGGCCCTTGACGGGCCGGGCGCCGTTTTCGTATTTGCCCGATAGAAAGCCAAATGCCAGTGGCGAGTAAGCCAGCAGGCCGCATTGCTCGCGGATGGCGATTTCCGACAGGCCGATCTCGAAGCTGCGGTTGAGCAGGTTGTACGGGTTCTGGATCGATACCGCCCGCGGCCAGCCACGGGCCTCGGCCAGGGCAAGGAACTTCATGGTGCCCCACGGCGTTTCGTTGGACAGGCCGATATGGCGGATCTTGCCGGCGCGAACCTGTTCGTCCAGGGCTTCGAGGGTCTCCTCCAGCGGGGTGAACGTTTCGTCAGCCTTGTGCTGGTAGCCCAGTTGACCAAAAAAGTTGGTGCTGCGCTCCGGCCAATGCAGCTGGTACAGATCGATCCAGTCGGTCTGCAGGCGCTTGAGGCTGGCGTCCACGGCTTCGACGATGTGGCGGCGGTTGTGCTTGAGGTTCTTGTCGCGGATGTAGTCGATGGTGTTGCCGGGGCCGGCGATCTTGCTCGCCAGGATCCAGTCGGCACGGTCGCCGCGACTCTTGAAGTAATTGCCGATGTAGCGTTCGGTGGTGGCGTAGGTTTCGGCCTTGGGTGGCACCGGGTACATCTCGGCGGTGTCGATGAAATTGATGCCGGCACCCTTGGCGCGCTCGATCTGGGCGAAGGCCTCGGCCTCGCTGTTCTGCTCACCCCAGGTCATGGTTCCGAGGCACAGGGCACTCACGTTCAGGTCGGTACGGCCTAGCGGGCGATAGTCCATCGGGTACTCCTTGGGCAAAACAATCATAAAAGCAGGTTGAAATATTTTTCGCAATCTGCATAATTGCGCACCTCTTTCTGCAGTGGAAGTGATGCGCCGCCGCCGAAGAATCTTGCCGTTGAACGGACGCGCCGACCCGAGCCCCCGAAAGCGTCTGTATCCGGCTGCCTTTGACTTGTCAAAGTACGCACTATTCAGTAAGATCCGCCGTCTAATTTACAGGGCGGCCCCTGAGGCTATAAAGAATGAAAACTTTTACTGCTAAACCGGAAACAGTAAAGCGCGACTGGTTTGTCGTCGACGCTGCTGGTCAGACCCTGGGTCGTCTGGCCACCGAAATCGCGAGCCGTCTGCGTGGCAAGCACAAGCCTGAGTACACCCCTCACGTTGACACCGGTGACTACATCGTCGTGATCAACGCTGAGCAAGTACGTGTTACTGGCGCTAAAACCACTGACAAAATGTACTACTCCCACTCCGGTTTTCCTGGCGGCATCAAGTCGATCAACTTTGAAAAGCTGATCGCCAAAGCCCCTGAGCGCGTGATCGAGACCGCGGTTAAAGGCATGCTGCCTAAAAACCCACTGGGTCGCGACATGTATCGTAAGCTGAAGGTTTATGCGGGCGCTGCTCACCCTCATACTGCTCAGCAGCCCCAAGAACTGAAGTTTTAACGGAATAGTTCATTATGTCGGCGACTCAAAATTACGGCACTGGCCGTCGCAAGACTGCAACCGCACGCGTTTTCCTGCGTCCGGGCACTGGTAACATCTCCATCAACAACCGCTCCCTGGATAACTTCTTCGGCCGCGAAACTGCCCGCATGGTAGTTCGTCAGCCGCTGGAACTGACCGAGACCGTCGAAAAATTCGACATCTACGTCACTGTTATCGGTGGTGGTGTAAGTGGTCAGGCTGGCGCAATCCGCCACGGCATCACTCGCGCCCTGATGGATTACGACGAGACTCTGCGTGGTGCTCTGCGCAAAGCCGGCTTCGTAACTCGCGATGCTCGCGAAGTTGAACGTAAGAAAGTCGGTCTGCGTAAAGCGCGTAAGCGTCCGCAGTACTCGAAGCGTTAATTTCGCTTCCGCTTTCAAAAGGCGCCCAGTTCCTCACGGAGCTGGGCGTTTTTTTATGGGCAAAAGAATTGCTCTGTGACAACTTGCCACATTCGCAGAGCCCCTATACTACAAGGCTTGGCGGTTTGGCCGCTTGGTAATTACCTTGTCAGAATTGGGGCTTTTCATTACCATTCGGCAAAATTTTTATAAGTTCAGATTTTTACTTAGTAGACGCCTGATCTAACAGGCCACAAAGCTGATGGGAGAGGACTGAATGAGCAATGACGGCGTGAATGCAGGCCGGCGTCGCTTCCTGGTAGCAGCCACATCCGTGGTGGGTGCTGCAGGAGCGGTGGGGGCTGCGGTCCCGTTCGTGGGGTCATGGTTTCCCAGTGCCAAGGCGAAAGCCGCAGGTGCACCGGTGAAAGTGAATGTCAGCAAGATTGAGCCAGGCCAGCAGATGATTGCTGAGTGGCGCGGTCAGCCGGTGTTCATCGTCCGCCGTACAGAGGAAATCCTGGGGAATCTGAAAAAGATCGAGGGTCAGTTGTCCGACCCTTCCTCCAAGAACTCGGTCCAACCGGAATACGTCAATCCTGAAACGCGCTCGATCAAGCCAGAGGTTTTGCTGCTGATCGGGATTTGTACGCACCTGGGTTGCTCGCCAACGTTTCGTCCTGAAGTGGCTCCTGCCGATCTGGGCAAGGACTGGGTCGGTGGTTATTTCTGCCCTTGCCACGGCTCCCACTACGACCTGGCCGGTCGCGTCTACAAGTCGCAGCCTGCACCTCTGAACCTGCCAGTTCCCCCGCATTCCTATGAGACCGACGACATCATTGTCATCGGCGTCGATACGGAGAAAGCGTGATGAGCAAATTCATGGATTGGGTTGATGCGCGCTTTCCCGCGACCAAAATGTGGGAAGACCATCTCAGCAAGTATTACGCTCCGAAGAACTTCAACTTCTTCTACTTCTTTGGCTCCCTGGCGCTGCTCGTTCTGGTCAACCAGATCGTTACCGGTGTCTGGCTGACCATGAGCTACACCCCGTCGGCGGAAGAGGCGTTTGCTTCCGTCGAATACATCATGCGCGACGTCGAGTACGGCTCGATCCTGCGCCTGCTGCACTCCACCGGCGCTTCGGCGTTCTTCATCGTGGTCTACCTGCACATGTTCCGTGGCCTGCTCTACGGTTCGTACCAGAAGCCTCGTGAGCTGGTGTGGGTCTTCGGCATGCTGATCTACCTGGCGCTGATGGCCGAGGCCTTCATGGGCTACTTGCTGCCGTGGGGCCAGATGTCCTACTGGGGTGCCCAGGTGATCATCTCGCTGTTCGGTGCGATCCCGGTCATCGGTGACGACCTGACCCAGTGGATCCGTGGTGACTACCTGATCTCGGGCATTACCCTGAACCGCTTCTTCGCCCTGCACGTGGTCGCCCTGCCGATCGTGATCCTCGGCCTGGTGGTGCTGCACGTTCTGGCGCTGCACGAAGTCGGCTCGAACAACCCGGATGGCGTGGACATCAAGAAGCACAAGGACGAGAACGGTGTACCGCTGGATGGCATCGCCTTCCACCCGTACTACACCGTGAAAGATATCGTCGGCGTGGTGGTGTTCCTGTTCATCTTCTGCTCCATCGTGTTCTTCTTCCCGGAAATGGGGGGTTACTTCCTCGAGAAGCCGAACTTCGAGCAGGCGAACGCGTTCAAGACTCCTGAGCACATTGCCCCGGTCTGGTACTTCACGCCGTTCTACGCGATTCTGCGGGCGATCCCGGACAAGCTGATGGGCGTTATCGCCATGGGCGCGGCCATTGCAGTGCTGTTCGTCCTGCCGTGGTTGGACCGCAGCCCCGTCAAGTCGATGCGCTACAAAGGCTGGCTGAGCAAGATCTGGCTCCTGGTGTTCTGCATTTCGTTCGTGATCCTGGGCGTGCTGGGCGTACTGGCCCCGACACCGGAGCGTACGTTGCTGTCGCAGGTATGCACCTTCCTGTACTTCGCCTACTTCATTCTGATGCCTTTCTACACCAGGCTCGAGAAGACCAAACCGGTTCCGGAAAGGGTGACTGGCTGATGAAAAAGCTATTTGCTGTACTGATCCTCGCGGCTATGCCTGCACTGTCCTTTGCTTCTGCCTCTGCTGGTCCAGAGCTGGAAAAAGTCGATATCGACGTTTCCGACAAAGCTGCCATGCAGGACGGCGCACGTACGTTCGCCAACTACTGCATGGGTTGCCACAGTGCCAAGTTCCAGCGCTACGAGCGTGTTGCCGATGACCTGGGCATTCCTCATGAACTGATGCTCGAGAAACTGGTGTTCACCGGTGCCAAGCTGGGCGATCACATGACCATCGGCATGCAGCCTGCGGACGCCAAGACCTGGTTCGGCGCCGCGCCGCCGGACCTGACCCTGGTCGCCCGTGTACGTGGGACGGACTGGCTCTATGGTTACCTGCGTTCGTTCTACGAAGATCCTGCACGTCCATGGGGCGTGAACAACAAGGTCTTTCCGAACGTCGGCATGCCTAACGTACTGGTCGGCCTCCAAGGGCGCCAGGTGGTAGGCTGCAAGCAGGTTCAGATCGTCGACGGCGGCAAAAAGCAATTCGATCCGCTGACCGGCACCGCTTTGACTCATGAAGCCTGCGATCAACTGACCATTGTGCCGAACACTGGCAGCCTGACGCCGGAGCAGTTCGACGAGAAGGTCAAGAACCTGGTGACCTTCCTGGCCTACTCGGCCAACCCGGTGAAGCTGGAGCATCAGCGCATCGGTACCTATGTATTGCTGTACCTGGCGTTCTTCTTCGTATTCGCTTACCTGCTCAAGCGTGAATACTGGAAAGACGTGCATTGATAAAGCTGTAAGCCGTTGCTGTTAATCGTGCGCGCCCAAGGGCGTCTCTAGAAATGTAACGAGCCTGGTCAGCCAGGTGTTACGGGAGACGCCCTCTGGGCGCGCTCGTTTTTCCGTTTTTCGATAATTTCAACAAGCGAGGAGGATCGCCATGGGCGTGACCAATCGGTTGGCCTGTTACTCCGACCCCGCCGACCACTATTCCCACCGGGTACGCATCGTACTGGCAGAGAAGGGTGTCAGCGCCGAGATCATTTACGTCGAAGCGGGCCGTCAGCCGCCGAAGCTGATCGAGGTGAACCCTTACGGTAGCCTGCCCACGCTGGTCGATCGTGACCTGGCGTTGTGGGAGTCGACCGTGGTGATGGAATATCTGGATGAGCGTTATCCGCATCCACCTTTACTGCCGGTGTACCCTGTCGCACGTGCCAACAGCCGTTTGCTGATCCATCGCATCCAGCGTGACTGGTGCGGGTTGGTGGATCTGATCCTGGATTCTCGGACCAAGGAGCCAGCGCGGGTGGTGGCGCGCAAGGAGTTGCGTGAAAGCCTGACCGGCGTATCGCCGCTATTCGTCGACAAGCCGTTTTTCCTCAGTGAGGAACAAAGTCTGGTGGATTGCTGCCTATTGCCCATACTCTGGCGTTTGCCGATTCTGGGTATCGAACTGCCGCGGCCTGCCAAGCCGCTGCTTGATTATATGGAGCGCCAATTCGCGCGTGAGGCTTTCCAGGCGAGTCTGTCTGGTGTCGAACGTGACATGCGCTAAGGCTTAGGGAGCCGCTATGAACTCCAGTCGACCTTATCTGGTCCGCGCGCTCTACGAGTGGATTGTGGACAACGATTGCACCCCGCACATGCTGGTCAACGCCGAGTTTCCGTCGGTGCAGGTGCCGCAGGGTTTTGCCAATGACGGGCAAATTGTCTTGAACGTGTCGCCAGCTGCAGTGCGTCACCTGCACATGGATAACGACGCTGTCAGTTTTGAAGGGCGCTTCGGCGGCGTGCCTCACACTCTGTATGTGCCTATTGCCGCGATCTTGGGGATTTATGCCCGGGAGAATGGCCAGGGCATGGTGTTTGAGCTGGAAACGCCGCTCGATGGTGAAGAAGAGTTCGAGCCGGATGATGACCTGCCACCACCGGATGACGAACCTCCGCGTCCTAGCGGGCGGCCGAGTTTGAAGGTGGTGAAGTAGATGGATGTGTGCCAGATACAGGCTGTTTGAAAGCTTGGTAACCTGGTTAAGAAAATGCCCGTATCGTGAGATGTGGGCATTTTTTTTTGTCCTGGTTGGTGTGTATATCCGTTGCTGCGGTCACGGCTACTGGCGGTTCCGCTCTTACAGCGGGTCACTTTCGAAAAGCCGGAAGCCGGCCCAGGCGAAAGTAACCAAAGCGCTTTTGCCCCACCACTTGGTGCCTCGCCTAGGCTCGGCATGCCCTCACTCCGGCATTGCTCCGTGGGCCGCCGCGAAGGGCCATCCATGGCCCAGCGCGGCTATCCCGGCATCCATGCCGGGATGCCCACTGCGCAATGCCTGCGTTCGGCCAGCGTGGTTAATGGGGCGCCCGAGATCAACGTCCACG
>NZ_CAKKMI010000019.1:0-86408 GCF_918698105.1 Pseudomonas brassicacearum
CATTCAATCTGGATGCAAGCTGACCCACCGCCATCGCGAGCAAGCTCGCTCCCACAGGGATTCGAGCCGACTCAGAGGTATCGACTTCATGAACATCCTCTACGACGAACACCTCGACGGCGCCTTGCCCAAGGTGGACAAACAGGCTCTGCTTCAAGCCTTGCAGGCACAGATTCCAGACCTGGATATCCTGCATCAGGAGGAAGACCTCAAGCCTTACGAATGCGATGGCCTGTCGGCCTACCGCACCACGCCCCTGCTGGTGGCATTGCCCAAGCGCGTCGAGCAGGTGCAAGCGCTGCTCAAGCTTTGCCATGGGCAGAATGTGCCGGTGGTCGCCAGGGGGGCCGGGACCGGTCTGTCCGGCGGCGCCCTGCCCCTGGCAAGCGGCGTGTTACTGGTGATGGCACGGTTCAACCAGATCCTGCACATCGACCCCGACGCCCGCACCGCACGGCTTCAACCCGGTGTGCGCAACCTGGCGATTTCCCAGGCGGCGGCGCCGTTCGGGTTGTATTACGCGCCGGATCCCTCGTCGCAGATCGCCTGCTCCATCGGTGGCAATGTCGCGGAAAACGCCGGTGGCGTGCACTGCCTCAAGTATGGCCTGACGGTGCACAACCTGTTGAAGCTGGAAATCCTCACCATCGAAGGCGAGCGCCTGACCCTGGGCAGCGAAGCCCTGGACTCGCCGGGCCTGGACCTGCTGGCGCTGTTCACCGGTTCCGAAGGTTTGCTGGGGGTGATCACCGAAGTGACGGTTAAATTGCTGCCCCGGCCCCAGGTCGCCAAGGTGCTGCTGGCCAGTTTCGATTCGGTGGACAAGGCCGGGCGGGCGGTGGCCGACATTATCGCCGCCGGGATCATCCCCGGCGGCCTGGAAATGATGGACAACCTGGCGATCCGCGCCGCCGAGGACTTCATCCACGCCGGCTATCCGGTGGAGGCCGAAGCGATCCTGCTGTGTGAACTGGACGGGGTCGAGGCCGATGTCCATGACGACTGCGAACGGGTCCGCCAGGTGTTGGAGCAGGCCGGGGCCACCGAGGTGCGCCAGGCGCGGGACGAGGCCGAGCGGCTGCGCTTCTGGGCCGGGCGCAAGAACGCCTTTCCGGCGGTGGGTCGCCTGGCGCCGGATTATTACTGCATGGACGGCACCATCCCGCGACGCGCCCTGCCCGAGGTGCTGCAACGCATCGCCAGCCTCGGTGCCGAGCATGGCCTGCGCGTCGCCAACGTCTTCCATGCCGGTGACGGCAACATGCACCCGCTGATCCTGTTCGATGCCAACCAGCCCGGCGAACTGGAGCGCGCCGAAACCCTGGGCGGGAAAATCCTCGAACTGTGTGTCCAGGTGGGCGGCAGCATCACCGGCGAACACGGTGTCGGCCGGGAAAAAATCAATCAGATGTGCACGCAATTCAACAGCGACGAACTGAACCTGTTCCACGCGGTTAAAGCCGCGTTCGATCCCCAAGGCCTGCTCAACCCCGGCAAGAACATCCCCACCCTGCACCGCTGCGCCGAATTCGGTGCCATGCACATCCATGGCGGGCAACTGCCGTTTCCTGAACTGGAGCGTTTCTGATGAGCCGCGAAGCCGACCAGGACGCCAGCGACCTGCTGCTCGAACAGGTCAATCGCGCCCGGGCCGACGCCACGCCGCTGCGCATCCAGGGTTCCAACAGCAAGGCTTTCCTGGGACGCGAAGTGGCCGGCGAGGTGCTGGACACCCGCGTCCATCGCGGCATCGTCCACTACGACCCCACCGAACTGGTGATCACGGCCCGGGCCGGCACCCCGCTGCGGGAACTGCTTGCCGCCCTGGACGCCGCCGGACAACGGCTGCCCTGCGAACCGCCAGCATTTGGCGACGACGCCACGGTCGGCGGCATGGTCGCCACCGGGCTGTCGGGGCCGCGTCGCCCATGGGCCGGTTCGGTGCGCGACTTCGTCCTGGGCACGCGGCTGATCAGTGGCCACGGCACGTTGCTGCGTTTCGGCGGCGAGGTCATGAAAAACGTCGCCGGCTACGACCTGTCGCGCCTGTTGGCCGGCAGTTTCGGTTGCCTGGGGGTGATCACCGAAGTCTCCTTGAAGGTCCTGCCCAAGCCCCGTCACAGCCTGAGTATTCGCCTGGAACTGGACAGCACCGAGGCCCTGGAAAAACTCGCCGAATGGGGCCGTCAGCCCCTGCCCATCAGCGCCGCCAGCCATGACGGCGACTGCCTGCACCTGCGCCTGGAGGGTGGCGAAGGCTCGGTCAGCGCCGCTCATCAACGTTTCGGTGGCGAGGTGATCGACGATCGATACTGGACGGCACTCAATGAACATCAGTTGGCCTTCTTCGATGAAGGCTTGCCGCTGTGGCGCCTGTCGTTGCCCAACCATACCGGGCCGCTCGTCCTGCCCGGCGCGCAGTTGATCGACTGGGCCGGCGCCCAACGCTGGTTGAAAACCGAGGCCGATACGGTGCAAGCCCTGGCCCAGGAAGTCGGCGGCCATGCCACCTGCTATCGTCAGGGTGCCAGCGACACACCGTTCCAGCCATTGGCCCCGGCGCTGCTGCGCTATCACCGGCAACTCAAGGCCCAGCTCGATCCCCTGGGGCTGTTCAACCCTGGTCGGATGTACCCGGAGCTCTAGCATGCAGACTCGGTTCAGTGAGGAAAGTAAACACCTGCCCCGCGCCGAAGAAGCCGAACGGATCCTGCGCAGCTGCGTGCATTGTGGTTTCTGCAATGCCACCTGCCCCACTTACCAATTGCTCGGCGATGAACTGGACGGCCCGCGCGGACGCATCTACCTGATCAAGCAGGTGCTCGAAGGCCAGCCGGCGACGGCCAGCACCCAGCTGCACCTGGATCGCTGCCTGTCCTGTCGCAACTGCGAAACCACCTGCCCGTCCGGCGTGGATTACCACAACCTGCTGGACATCGGCCGGGCGGTGGTCGACCAAGCCGTCCCGCGTCCCGCAGGCCAACGCGCGCTGCGCCTGGGGTTGCGCAGCCTGGCCGCCAGCCCCGAGCGGTTCAAGGCCCTGCTGCGTCTTGGAGCGATCTTCCGTCCGTTGCTGCCGGCGAACCTGAGCGCCAAGTTGCCCCGCCCCTCCCCAGCCCACGGCGAACGTCCAGCGGTACGGCATCGGCGCACGGTGTTGATGCTCGAAGGTTGCGTGCAACCGGGCCTGTCGCCCAACACCAATTCCTCGGCAGTGCGGGTGCTGGATCGACTCGGCATCAGCGTGATCCCCTGTGCGCAGGCTGGCTGCTGCGGCGCGCTGGATTATCACCTCGACGCCCAGGCCACCGGGCTGGACCGCGCCAGGCAGAACATCGACGCCTGGTGGCCGCACTTGGAAAACGGCGCTGAAGCCATCGTCCAGACGGCCAGCGGCTGCGGCGCGTTCATCAAGGACTACGGACACCTGCTGGAACATGACCCCGGCTATGCCGCCAAGGCCAAACACGTCAGCGAACGGGCACTGGACCTGGTGCAAGTGCTCGGCAAGGAGCCGCTGGAACAGATCTGCGCCGCCAGGAACCAGCGCATTGCCGTACATTGTCCCTGCACTTTGCAGCACGCGCAGAAACTCGGCGGCAGCATCGAGGCGCTGCTGAGCCGGCTGGGTTTCAACCTCACCGAGGTGCCCGACGGCCATTTGTGTTGCGGCTCGGCCGGCACCTATTCGCTGACCCAGCCGTTCCTGGCGCGGCAATTGCGCGACAACCGCCTCAACGCCTTGGAAAGCGGCCAGCCGGAGTTGATCGTCACTGCCAACGTCGGCTGCCAGCACCACCTTGACGGCGCCGGTCGCACGCCCGTGCGGCACTGGATCGAGCTGGTGGATCAGTCCCTGGCAGAATGAAGTCCTGAAGATTCTTCGTTTGCCGCGGCTGGCGAAGGCTGCGATCTTTCGTCCAACTTTCCCACAGCCCTCGCCAGGAATTCTCACGATGAGCTTCGTCAGCCCCGACCTGATCCGCCAACGCTTCTCCAGGGCGATGTCCGACATGTACCGCGACGAGGTGCCACTGTATGGCGCCCTGATGAAGCTGGTGGAGCACACCAACGCCCAGGTGCTGGCCGAAGACCCGGTCCTGGCCGCACACCTGCGCAGCACCGGCGAGCTCGAGCGCCTGGACCTGGAACGCCACGGCGCCATCCGCGTCGGCACCGCCGCGGAGCTGGCGACCCTGGGGCGTCTGTTCGCGGTCATGGGCATGCAGCCGGTGGGCTATTACGACCTCACGCCTGCCGGGGTGCCGGTGCATTCCACCGCCTTCCGCGCCGTGCACGAAAGCGCGTTGCAAGTCAGCCCGTTCCGGGTGTTTACCTCGCTGCTGCGCCTGGAACTGATCGAGAACGCCGAGCTTCGGGCCTTTGCCGAGTCGGTGCTGGACAAACGACAGATCTTCACCCCCAGGGCCCTTGAGCTCATTGACCTGGCCGAACGCCAGGGCGGCCTGAGCGAGGCCCAGGCTGAGGACTTCGTCCTACAGGCCCTGGAAACCTTTCGTTGGCACCACAGCGCCACCGTCACCGCCGAACAATACCGACAATTGAGCGCCCAGCATCGTCTGATCGCCGATGTGGTGGCGTTCAAGGGCCCGCACATCAATCACCTGACACCGCGCACCTTGGACATCGACATCGTCCAGGCCCGGATGCCCGTGCACGGCATTACTCCCAAGGCCGTGATCGAAGGCCCACCCCGCCGCCAATGCCCGATCCTGCTGCGCCAGACCAGTTTCAAGGCGCTGGACGAACCCGTCGCCTTCACCGACCAGCCCCAGACCCAAGGCAGCCACAGCGCCCGCTTCGGCGAAATCGAACAACGCGGCGCGGCTCTCACGCCCAAGGGCCGCGCGCTCTACGATCAATTGCTGAACGCCGCGCGCGACGCGTTGGGGGAGTTTCCCAACGAAGCCAACGCCGAACGCTACAACCGGCTGATGGCCGAACACTTTGTCGAATTCCCGGACAACCACGACGAACTGCGCCGACAGGCATTGGCGTACTTCCGCTATTTCGTCACCTCCAAGGGCCTCGCCGCCAAGGGCACCCTTGAGCAAGCGGCCTCCCTGGAACACTTGCTCGAGCAGCAATACCTGCGCGCCGAGCCCTTGGTGTACGAGGACTTCCTGCCCGTCAGCGCCGCCGGCATCTTCCAGTCGAACCTCGGCGATGCTGCCCAGAGTCATTATGCCGGCCAGTCCAATCGCCAGGCCTTCGAAGAGGCGCTGGGACGAGAGACCATCGATGAACTGGGGCTGTATGCCCAGACGCAACAGCGCTCTATCGATGAGTGCCGGGCTGCGTTGGGCGTGTAGGAACAAGCTGAAAGACAAAACGGCAAGAAACTGCATAACCGGCGTGCCGCGCGGCGCGCCTTCGTCGACCATGCTGCCTGGCTACCGCGGCGTTCAGTCAAGCCGCGAGGAGCTGCAACGCGCCGGGCAAACCTTTGTGCGCTTTCTTGCCAGTCTGGAAGGAATAACCGCCCGACAACGAATCAACTTATTGATATCTATAGTTTTTTTAAATATGGCATAGCTCTTGATAACCGTCAGGCCACCTCGGGGCGACTCCCGCCCCAGGTCCTATCGTTATCCAGGAAGGAGAGCATCCATTGGCAACTCCCGCGTACATGTCCGTTGAAGGCACCAAACAAGGTCTGATCACTGCCGGTGCGTTTACCGCCGATTCGGTGGGCAACACCTACCAAGAGGGTCATGAAGACCAGGTCATGGTGCAGGCTTTCGAGCACCAAGTGAGCATCCCTCGCGACCCTCAATCCGGTCAGCCAACCGGTCAGCGCATACACAAACCCCTGGTCATCACCAAGGTATTCGACAAAGCTTCACCACTGCTGCAGGTCGCCCTAACGAGCGGCGAACGGCTGAAGGAAGTCAAGATCCAGTGGTACCGCACTTCGGCCGCAGGCACCCAAGAGCACTACTACACCACCACGTTGGAGGACGCGATCATCGTCGATATCAAGGACTACATGCGCAACTGCCAGGACCCAGAGAACGCACACTTCACCCATCTGGAAGACGTGCACTTCACCTATCGCAAAATCACTTGGACCCACGAAGTCAGCGGCACCTCGGGCTCCGATGACTGGCGCTCACCGGTCGCTGGTTGAATCGGTGGCAGCCAGTCACGCATCGGCCAACTCTGCGGGTCGATGTGCAGCTGCAAATAATCGATAGTTGTTGATTCAGGGTGGTGTTCGCCCAGTGCGATGGCCTCGGCAATCCATGCACTGGTAAAGAGCCTGACACTGGGCGAACGCGAATAATAATAATGGAACTTTCAGAATATGTCCGCGAGCCCGTTTAAATAATTATTCATTGTTGCAACTGTCCCGCGATCTCTTTAGGAGCTGGCGAAGCCTGCGATCTTTTGATCTTTCACTTGAGATTCAACCCATTGGGGAAAGATCGCAGCCTCGTTGCACTCGACAGCTCCTACACACAGCACAGCTGCAGCAAGCTCCCTCGCCACGGGGTTTATGTTTGGACGGCACCGCTACCTATTGCTGTACAACAGCTATACAAAAACAAGAATACGTACAAAAGTTATCCGCCGCGAACACATCCAAACAAAGTTAAACCGTCATTAAAAACTTTTTTTAATACCGGTCGACGTGACAAACCTCAGCCACGCCGACCGGTTTTCTGCGCATCGGTATCCCCTGCCTCAGCGTCGCCGTGCTGTTGTTTGCGTTTGGCCGGGTCATTGGGTCGCAAGGCATCGTTATCGCGTTCCACTTCACCGGGCAATGCCGGGGCGTCAGGGTTTTGCCGGGTTTGATCGGGGCGGTGCTGCATGGCGAACTCCTTGAATCTTTCGGGCCTGAGGTCAGGCATCGGGGTCGGCGACTTCTTCGGCGACGTTGGCATCCGGGGAGCGCTGGTGCAGTTGCTCGGCCTTGGTCTTCAAGGCCTGCCACTGCGCCAGGTCGATGGCGCCCTGACCGAACAAGTCATTGGCCACCCGCATCAGCTCGGTGAAGTGAGCATCGGGGGATTGCTGCCAGTAGGCCTTGTCGTCGAACAATCGCTGCCAATCGGCCAGCGCCGGAGGTTTGAGGTCATCGCTCATGAGGGACTCCTGCGAGACATTCATAAGCTATGAGGGTCGAGGTTCGCGGGGAGTTCCGGCGATTCTCAGTAGCCGGTCATTTCCAGGTAACCGGTGCCGCCCTGGCTGCCACGCAATCGCACCGGCCCTTCCCAATAGGGGATGCGCAGGTTCATCCAGGCGTTGGGGTTCAGCGCGTGGAGGGTGATGTCGAGTTGTTTGCTGGGGATCTTGATGGCCCAGCCTATCGGCATCGGGCGTCCGGCGACCTTGGCGGTGTCCTGGGGCACGAGGCTGATGTCCCCGGCGTGCAGGGTTTGGGCTTGGCCCTGGGTGTCGATCCAGGTGCCCGTGAGGTACGGCGCGCCGTCCTTGTGGCGCATGCGGTAGAGCATCAGGTGCTCGCCGTTGTCCAGGTGCAGGGAAAACCAGTCCCAGCCGGTCTGGTTAGCGGTCAGGGGCTGGCTGCTCCATTCGCGGTCGAGCCAGGCCGGGCCGCTGACCGCGTAACGCTGGCCATCGATTTCCAATTCACCGCTGGCCTGGAAGAACGGCTGGCTGTAGTAGTACGACGCCTGCCCCTGTTCGGATTTCTGGCTGAAACCTTGATCGCCCTGCAACACCAGCGGCCGGCTCGACGTCAGCCGCAATGCATAGCTGAAGCGTGGGTCGCGCGCCTTCAATTGCATGTCCGCCAACGGCTCGTCCCCTGAAGCCTGGGTACCGAACTGCCAGTCGTCGATCCAGGCATTGAAGGGCACCGCCTGCACCCCGGCCTGCCCCACCCCGCCTCGTGCATAACGCTCGGCGGCATGGTGCACGGTGGCGGATGTGACCGCCGCGTGGCCGAGCCAGATCGTCTGGTTGCGCCAGCCGCCGGCCTGGGGTGCGGCACTCAAGGCACTGCGAAACAGCGTCCATTGCACGCCGAACTCATGCCCCTGGGCATCCTTGAGATTGGCGGTGACGTACCACCACTCGATGCGAAAACCTTCATGAAGGCCATGGTCGGCGGGGAAACTGAACACCCGCCCAGGCACAACCGGCGTGAACGCGACAGCCTGGTCGCCGAGGCCGGCAAAGCCCTTTTGCGCTGGCGCGGAGTCATCACAACCGCTGAGCAACGCCAGCAGCAACACGCCGACTCTAATCTTCATGGGCAAAGGTCCTCAGCAAATCCGCCGGCTGCGTGCGGTACAGCGCATACAGCGGCCAGGCCGATGCCAGTAGCGTGGCGAGCATCGCCAGGGCCAGCAACTGCATCAATTGCAACGGGAACACCCGCAACGGCAGGCGCCAACCGAAGGCCTGCACGTTGATCACCGTGTCCAGGCACCAGGCCAGGGCGATGCCCAGCGGCAACGCCAGGACCAAGGTCAGCAGCGCCAGCAGCCAGGTCTGGCCGAGGTTGAGCAGCATCAACTGCCGCCGTGTCACCCCCAGCGCCCACAGCGGCGCCAACTGGCCGAGGCGACTCTGGCTCTGGGTCAACAGGCTGATGAACAACGCCACCCCGGCCACCGCCAGGGTCAGGCTGTTGAGGGCGGCGGTAGCGGCGAAGGTGCGTTCGAACACCTGGGTCGACCAGCCCTTGAGCCGGGCCTGGTCGACGATGCGGCTGTCATCCAGGCTGAACCGGCCTTGCAAGGCTGTCAGTAGCGCCGGGATCGCGGACGGTTCGATGCGCAGGTTGAAACGGTTCGGCGTCAGGTTCGACCAATGCGCCAGCAAGTGGTCGGCGTTGACCAGCACATGGCCCTTGGGATTGCCGTAGTCGGCGTAGATTCCGACGATTCGCAGTGCCCATGGCCCCTGCGGCGTCGGCAGGGTCAACTGATCGCCGATACTCACCTTGAGGCGCCGGGCCAGTTGTTCGCTGAGCATGAGGGTGTCGGCGGCAGCCAGTTGCTCCCACGGCTTGTCGCCGGCCGATTCCAGCAGCGGCCAATGCTGTCGATAGTGGGGATGATCGATGATGCCGTGGATATCCGTCGGCCAGCCCTGCAACGGGACCGAGACTTGCCAGAGGGGAACGACGGCAGTGATCGCCGGTTGCTGCTTGAGCCAGGCGTGCAGTTGCTCCGCCTGGGCCGGGGTTTGCGGGTTGATGTACAGCTCGGCGGTCAACCGTTGTTCGAGCCAATTGCTGAACGTCTGGCGGAAACCGGCGGTCATGCTGCCGGCGCCGATGTTCGCCGCCAGCGCCAGCAACAAGGCCATCAACGCCAGGCTTAGCGTCGGCAGTTGCTGGCGGCAATCGGCGAGAAACCATTGCCCGAGCACCGAGCGGCTGCGGCGCAAGAGTCGCTTAAGCGCACTGTTGAGCAACACCGGCAAGGCCAGCGCCGCGCCCAGCAACAAGGCGGTCATCAAGACAAAACCGCTGGCCAGGCTATCGCCCCAGATCAACGCCGATGCAGCAATCAACGCCGCCACCGTTGCCACCCAAGCCTGGCGTCGCAGCCAGTGGGCATGGGCCTGATGCCAGGCTTGAGGATTGGCCAGCGCCAGCAACGGCAGGCGCGCCGCCCGCAGCAGGCTGTCGGCCCCCGCCAGCAGCGCACCGAGCAGGCTAAGGCCGACACCACTGAACCACCACCACGGGCTGAGGTTCAAGTGCCCGGCCACTTCAGCGCCATACAAACCCCGCAGGCTCGCCGCGACATCAGGCAACAACAGGCTCGCCAGCCAATAGCCGCTGAGCACCCCGGCGATCCCGCCGAGCAAGGCCAACGCGCCCAATTCGATGGTCAGGCTGGTGACCAGCACCCGCGCACTGACGCCACAGGCGCGCAGCGTTCGCAACAGACTGCGGCGTTGTTCCAGGGCCAGGCCGATGGCCGCATGAACGATGAACAGCCCCACCACGAAGGATAAAAACCCCAAGGCATCGAGGTTCAGGTGAAAACTTTCGGTCAGGCGCGACAGGTTGTTTTCTTCATCGGCGTGCTTGAGTTGCAGGCGACCGGTGAACGCTTGCGGTAATGCGGCGCTGAACGTGGCAGGCAACAGCAGCCGCGACAGCTGCTCCGGCAACCCGAGGACCTGTTGGGCAAAACCGATGTCCATCAACAGCACGCCCGGCGCCATGTCCTCCTGGGCATGCAGCGGTGGCAAGGATTGCCCATCGACGCTCTGGGGTCGGTCCCCCTCGATCAGCCCCAGGGCCTGCAAGGTCTGCGGGGCGATCCAGGTGCTGCCGGGGTCGGTAAAGAACGCCACTACCTCGCTCATCTCCCGTGCCTGCCCCGCCAGCGCCGCACCGGGGGGCAGCGACACCGGGTCGATGCCCATCAGTTGCAGGCGCTGATCCTCTTGCCCCTTGAGCAGCACCCGAGCCTGCAACACTGGCGACACCGGCCAGCCCTGGCGCCGCAGCTCGACAAACCATTGCTGGGGGAAGGTGCCGCCACCGGGGGCACTGAGGCTGGCCTGGGGTTCGCCGCCGATCAGTTGGCTGGCCCGGGCGTAGCTGTCCCGGGCCTGACTGTTCAGCGCTTGCACCCCAGTGAGCAGACTGGTGGCCAGCCACAGGCCGGTCAGCACGCTGAAGAATTGCACCGGATGTTGGCGCCAATGGCTGAGCAGGGCCTTGAGGGTCTGGCGAAAAATCATCACCCCTGGGCCACCTGCGCCAATCGCCCGCCGTGCAACACCACGCGCTGGGCCAGGCGAGCCGCCACCCGTGGACTGTGGGTCACCATCAGCAGGCTGGTGGGGCTGCCCTCCAGCAACTCCAGCAGCAATTGCAGCACTTCGTCGCTGGTGGCTTCGTCGAGGCTGCCGGTGGGTTCGTCGGCCAGCAACAAGGGCGGTCGCGAGGCCAACGCCCGCCCCAGCGCCACCCGCTGCTGCTGGCCGCCGGAGAGTTGCTCGGGATAACGCCGCAACAGCGCTGAAAGCCCGAGCCGCTGCACCAGGTGGGCTTGCCAAGCGGCGTCATAACGGCCGCACAGACGCGCCTGGAACGCCAGGTTGTCCTCCACCGACAAGCTGCTGATGAGGTTGAACTGCTGGAACACCAAGCCGATTTCCGTGCGTCGCCAATTCGCCAACTGGCTTTCACTCATGCCATCGAGCCGATACTCGCCGCTGCGAATGCTGCCGCGATCGACCTTGTCCAGCCCGGCGACCAAGTGCAGCAAGGTGCTCTTGCCGCTGCCCGACTCCCCCATCAGCGCCAGACTGCTGCCTGGCATCAGCGTCAGGTCGATGCCTTGCAGCACCGGCAAGGGCCCTTGGGGCGTGGCGTAGCTTTTGAAAACATCGCGGACTTCAAGCATGAAAAGGCTCGATGGATGAACGTGAGGCTCAGGATAGCGGAGTTCAGAGGCGGTCCCACCCAGGATGGACCTGGGTGATCGCCCTACCGCTTGTCACTTGGCAGAAAAACTGGATCCAACTCTCTTGCCATGCGTAGACTTTCGTCTATTAATCAATCACTCATAAGCGCCGTTTCAAGCTGTCGGCGAAATCGTCATAAACGTGACGAACTTGGTTCGCTTCTTACCAAAGGACGACAGTCGGCATGCATCACACCCAATATCGCCTCGATATCGACGGGCTTCGCGCCATTGCGGTCATCGCCGTGTTCATCCATCACCTCAACGCCAACTGGTTACCGGGCGGGTTCGTGGGTGTCGACATTTTCTTTGTCATTTCGGGTTTTCTCATCACTTCCCAGGTATTTGCCGAGATCAGGCAGAACACCTTTTCACTGAAGCGTTTTTATCAGCGACGCATCAACCGCATCGTGCCAGCATTGACCACGGTATTGCTGGCGAGCGTGATCGCCGGAGCCTTCATTCTTTCCCCCGCCGACCTGATCCGGCTCAACATCAGTGCGCTGTTCTCGTTGCTGGGCGTCTCGAACCTCTACATCTGGGTGAAGTACGGTAATTACTTCGCGGCGGACGCCAGCGAAGCCCCGTTGTTGCATACCTGGTCCCTGGGTATCGAAGAGCAGTTCTACGTGATCTGGCCGCTGCTGATCCTGGCGCTTTATCGCCTGCTGCCACGCTACCTGCTCCCCGTGTTGGGTGCCGGTATTGTCGCAGCAGTGGGATTTTCGGAGTACGCGACGAACGTCTTCGCCACCGCCTCGTACTACTTGCTGCCCACGCGTTTTTTCGAATTGATGCTGGGCGGTGCGCTAGGCCTCTATCTTTATCAACCCCGCACGCTAGGCCGCGGAATGGCCCAAGGGTATGGGCTGGTGGGGGCCGGGCTGATCGGTTTCGCCATGTTTGCCCTGAGCCCGACGGCGCCCTTTCCTGGTCTCAACGCCTTGATCCCCTGCCTGGGTGCGGCGCTGCTGATTCTGGCCGGTAGTGGCGCTGTCCGCTGGCGCTTGCTGACCAACCGGCCCATGGTGTTCATCGGTCTGATTTCGTATTCGCTTTATCTTTGGCACTGGCCGCTGATCGCTTACCTGAATTACTTGGACATCGCCATTACCCCCCTCATGGGTGCAGCACTGGTGGCGGTGGCGATAACACTGTCCTGGTGGTCCTGGCGTTATGTCGAGGTCCCTTTTCGACGGACCGGGGCGCAGTTGCCGTTCTCGCGCGTGCTCCTGCGGCGATTCACCCTGCCGACCCTCGGGCTCGCCGTGCTGGCGGTGACCAGTTTGCAAACAGGCGGATTTGCCCAGCGCTTTGCACCGCAAGTGGCGACGCTCGAGGCAATGACCCTGGTTGAGCCGAACAAACTTCGCAGCAGTTGCCACATGCCCAATGCCCGGTACAACAGCGATCCCAACCCCGATTGTCGGCTTGGGGCACACAAGCAGCAACTCGACGGGATCATGGTCGGTGACTCGTTCGCCAATCATTTCACCGGCATGGTCGACATCCTCGCCGAACCCAACGGCATCGGGTTGATGGACTACACCTTGGACGGTTGCCCACCGATCTTCGACTACACCGCCGGGCTTTCGACGGTGTATGTCAGTCATTGTGTTGAGCGCAATAAACGGGTGCTCGGGCTCATCGAGCAGAATCACTACCCTTATGTCGTGCTGGCCGGGGCATGGCCGAGGGATGCCGCGGCCGGGGACGCGATTGAAGCAAGCATCAAGCGCGTGGCGCAGAACAGCGGCCAGGTCATCGTGATCCTCAGCAACCAGCACATCGAAAAAGCCGCGACCTGCCCGGTGCGTCGCTTGATGTTCGCCACCCAGCGTCCCTGCTCGGTCCCTCTGGACATTACGGCGACTTATTGGGACGGCATACGCGCCAGGCTGCCTCAGGTGCGCTTTATCGACCCCAATCGGGTGATCTGCCCGGCGGGGTTGTGCAGTCCGATCATTGACGGGCAATTGCTGTATCGCGATGACGCGCACTTGAATGACATCGGGTCGCGCTTCATTGGTCGTGCGTTGCGTGATCGGGGTTTTTCGCTGCTGCACGACTCTGTCCAGTCCGAGCCGTTTGCTACGACGAGGTAGGTGCCACAGAGCTTTGGTATTTGCTCGTTGGGTTGGGGTGTATATCCATTGTTTGGGTAACGGCTGCTGGCAGTTCCGCTCTTACAGCGGCTCACTTTTGAGAAGCCCGGAAGCCGGCCTAGTCAAAAGTAAGCAAAACGCTTCTGCCCCGAGGCGGCCTGATAGCCGACCTGGTTCTCCTGGTCGTACACCCATCAGATCTGTGGGAGTAAAGCTTGCTCGCGATAGCGGTGACTCAGTCAATGAAGATGTTGGATGTGCTGACCTCATCGCGAGCAAGCTCGCTCCCACAGGGGGCTAGATGCACATGGATTTTGTGTCTGCTGAAGACCCAATGTGGGAGCGAGCCTGCTCGCGATAGCGGTGGCTCAGCCACATAGATGCCGACATATGTCCCGCTCTTGCTCTTGCTTTGGATCTTGATCTAGATCTGGACGCCCCATTAACCACGATGGCCGAACGCAGGCATTGCGCAGTGGGCACCTCGGCATGGATGCCGAGGTAGCCGCGCTGGGCCATGGATGGCCCTTCGCGGCGGCCCACGGAGCAATGCCTTCGTTCGGGCACACCGAGCCTTAGCGAGGTGCCGAGTGGTGGGGCAAAGCCTTTTTTGCTTACTTTTTTTGGCGTTTGAAAAAAAGTGAGTCGCCGTAAGGGCGAAACCCTAAGTGGCCGTTACCGCAGCAACGGATATGTACACGATGTCGACTGCGAGGCCGCCATCGCGAGCAAGCTCGCACACAGGGGGCTAGATGCACATGGATTTTGTGTCTACTGAAGATCCAATGTGGGAGCGAGCCTGCTCGCGATAGCGGTGGCTCAGCCACATAGATGCCGACATATGTCCCGCTCTTGCTCTTGCTTTGGATCTTGATCTTGATCTGGACGCCCCATTAACCACGATGGCCGAACGCAGGCATTGCGCAGTGGGCATCCCGGCATGGATGCCGGGATAGCCGCGCTGGGCCATGGATGGCCCTTCGCGGCGGCCCACGGAGCAATGCCTTCGTTCGGGCACACCGAGCCTTAGCGAGGTGCCGAGTGGTGGGGCAAAGCCTTTTTTGCTTACTTTTTTTGGCGTTTGAAAAAAAGTGAGTCGCCGTAAGGGCGAAACCCTAAGTGGCCGTTACCGCAGCAACGGATATGTACACGATGTCGACTGTGAGGCCGCCATCGCGAGCAAGCTCGCTCCCACAAAGAGCCCAGCGCATAGGGGGCCTCCAGTCAATGCCCCACCGCCATTTCAACCTGGCCAACAGACGGCGTCACAATATGCCCCAGGTCAATATGCTTCCAAGCCGGCTTCGCCCCCAACCGCGCATTGAAGCGATAGTTGAAAGTGAAATCATCATCGGTTGGTTGGCTCAGGGATTTCCCATAGACCGATTCAACCCCAGCCGGCTCGTACCCCATCAACTGCAACAGCGTCGGGAAAATGTTGTAGTGACTCGAACGATCCTTGTTCCGCGCCCAGGCACCACGCCAGTCAAGCATATGCAATGAGCTGCCCTGGATCACCACCAACGGCACCAATCCCTCTTCAGGCACCGGATCGCCACCGCAATGGGTGTTGAGCCCAGGGTTGCCGCGCTCGTGCAGATCCTGGCCGTGGTCGGAGGTGTAGATCAACACGGCATGGCTCAAATCGGCCTGCTGGAAGATTCGCTTGAAGAACTCGCCGACGTTCCACAGCAAGGTGTTCTGGTAGGCGTTGCGGTACAGCAACCAGTCATCTTTCTGGCCATTGAAGCCCTCGCGGCTGCCGGTGTCGGCCACGTCCTGGAACTGCCCTCGCGGCAAGGCCGGGCGGTAGGTCATGAAGTCGTCGGGGTATTTGTCGTGTACCGGGAAATGCGCTCCCACTTTGTTGATCACCACCAGTTCAGCCTGGTTGTCGCCCAGGAGTTCGATCAACTTCGCCGCAGCCGCCATGTCGCGGTCGCGCACGCTGGCGTGGTCGAATTGGACAAATTCGTCGATGTCCTGTTTTTCCAGTTCGGTCATCAGGTTCTGCAGATAGCCGCCGGTGCGCTGGGCGTCGATGTAGACGGTGCGCAAACCGGCCTTCTTGGCGTACTGCCAGATCGACGGTCGGGTACTGTTGATGCGCATATAGTCGGCGCGCGTGCCGCCATAGCGCAGGGTGACGTTGGTGTCGGCGCTGCAATTGGCAATGGAGGCCGCATAACCGAAATTGAAGACATCCACGCCCGCGGGCGGCGTCTTCAGGCCGGTGTGCACGCCGAATGGCGCGTTGATATCCAGGTAGTTGCCGCCAATGCTTTCATCGATGATCAGCACGATATCCTGCTCGATCAAAGACGATCGTCGCGCCAAGGTGACCGGCTCCCGAGGGCCGATGGTGTTGTGCAAGGATTCGTAGGTAAACAGGTTCAGATAGGCCAACGGCGTGTACATCACGGGCAGGCCGCGCGCGCCCTCGCCTGCCCGCACGAACAACACGCCACTGAGCAACAACACGCCCAGCACGGGTGCCGCTATCGGCAGATAACCGGGCAACCGCACCGATCGCCGAGGCTTAAGGGCGATGCCGAACAACAGCAGCAAGCCGCTGACCGCCGCGCTGATAATCACGTCGCGGTACTGATAGGCGGCCTCCTGGATAAATCCCCCCGAGTACACCAGCGAAACGAACTGGCTATAGGTCAGGTAACTGTCCGTGACCCGGGTGTACACCTCGAAAAACACCGCTGAAACAAACATCGCCAAGGCAAACACATGCCTCACCAGGGTCTGGCGTATGTAGGCGCTCATCCATAGCGCCAGCACCAGCACCACGAACATGGCGCCGAACATCAAAGTTGCGACGCCCAAGCCCAACGCGTTCAGACGGTCGAGGTAATAGTCGTACCCCTTGAGCAGGTACAGAACCAGCAGCAGTTCCTTGAGGTAGCGGACCATGTTTTCCTCGACCAGATCGCCGTGTCAAAAGCACTTCGTTCCTGCACGTTAGCAGCCGTTTCTCAAAGCGCAAGAAACCCCTCCCCCAACCATGCGTCAAAAAAAAGTTACCCCAAAAATGACACGAAAAGCCGTCACAAAATGTAAAAATCTATGGATTACTACCGTTCATCGCTTTGTCATAACCCAATAAAGCCTAGTAAAACAGCCGCTTTACTAAGACAGTCAAGGACTTGATATCAAAAGGCCCGACTTCACTTGAATTGCCAACACTGACAACTGTCATTTTGCTGACACGCTTTCCTGAAGCTGCGCTATACCCCTCTAAACAGTTTCATCCGAGTTACATCAACGGGTCTGCGAGGCGCGCCAAAAATGGACGTGAGCGTATTTGGAACGGGGTATGTCGGGTTGATCCAGGCGGCTGCAATGGCCGACGTCGGTCACCGTGTTTTGTGCATCGACATCGACCCAAACAAAATCCAGCAACTGCAACAGGCCGTACCCACCATCAGCGAGCCTGGGTTGTCCTGTTTGCTTGAAGACACCATAAAGGCCGGACGTTTGTCGTTCAGCTCCCAGGCCAGCGACGCGGTCAACCATGGCGAGGTGATTTTCATCGCCGTCGGCACCCCTGCCGATGAAGACGGCTCGGCGGATCTGAGCCATGTGCTGGCCGTCACCCGGCAAATCGCCGACTTCATGGACAGCGACCGCACCCTGGTCATCAAGTCCACGGTGCCGGTGGGCACGGCCGACAAGGTGGCCGAATGCGCCCGCCAGGCGTTGACGCGGCGGGGCCTGAAACAGTTGAACGTGCGGGTGGTGTCCAACCCCGAGTTTCTCAAGGAAGGCAGCGCGCTGGCCGATTGCATGCGCCCCGACCGGATCATCGTCGGTACCGCCGACCCTGTGGCCCGCGAGCAGATGACAGAACTCTACGCGCCCTTTTGCCGCAACCACGAAAAACTGATGTTCATGGACAACCGCAGCGCCGAACTGACCAAGTACGCCGCCAATGCCATGCTCGCCACCCGCATCAGCTTCATGAACGAACTGGCCAACCTCACCGAACGGCTGGGCGCCGACATCGAAGCAGTGCGCAAAGGCATCGGCTCGGACCCACGCATCGGCTACCACTTCATCTATCCCGGCTGCGGTTTTGGCGGTTCGTGCTTTCCCAAGGACCTGCGGGCCTTGCTCCACACCGCCGAACAAAGCGGCATGCCACTGCGCCTGTTGCGCAGCGTCACCGACGTCAACGACAGCCAGCGGCACATCCTCTTCGAGAAACTGGCGACGCAATTCCAGGACGGCCTGGCCGGCAAGTCGATTGCCATCTGGGGCCTGGCGTTCAAGCCCAATACCGATGACATGCGCGAAGCCCCCAGCCGCTACCTGATGGAAGCGCTGTGGCGCGAAGGCGCCCGGGTCCACGCCTATGACCCCGAAGCCATGTCCGAATGCCGGCGCCTCTACGGCTACCGCAAGGACCTGAACCTGTGCGCCACCCGCGACGACACCCTGGAAGACGCCGACGCCCTGGTGATCTGCACCGAGTGGAAGAATTTCCGCGTGGTGGACTTCGACCTGCTGGCCAGCAAGTTGCGCGCCCGGGTGATCATCGATGGCCGCAACCTGTACAACCCCGACCAACTGGCCGCCGCCGGGCTGCTGTATCGCGGTATCGGGCTGCCGCACACCGTGCCGGGCACCCCGCTCCCCGGGTCACAAGCATGAATATCCTGGTCACCGGCGCGGCCGGCTTCATCGGCGCCCATGTCGTGCTGCGACTGCTGCGCGACGGCCATCGGGTGTACGGGCTGGACAATTTCAACGACTACTACGACCCGCAGCTCAAGCACGACCGCGTGACCTGGGTGAACGAGCAGGCCGGCGAGTTTCCCCTGGCGCGGATCGACCTGGCCGACGCGCCAGCCATCGATGAGTTGTTCCAGACACGGCGCCCGGAAGTCGTGATTCACCTCGCGGCCCAAGCCGGCGTGCGCTACTCCCTGGAAAACCCGCAGGCCTATGTCGACAGCAACATCACCGGGTTCCTGAACATCCTGGAAAACTGCCGTCGCTATCCGGTCAAGCACCTGATCTACGCCTCCTCAAGCTCGGTATACGGCGCCAACCCGCGCACACCTTATTCGGTGCAGGACAACGTCGACCATCCGCTGTCGCTATACGCGGCCAGCAAAAAAGCCAACGAACTGATGGCCCACAGCTACAGCCACCTGTTCGGCATTCCCTGCACCGGCCTGCGCTTCTTCACGGTGTACGGCCCTTGGGGCCGGCCAGACATGTCGCCGATCCAGTTTGCCCGCGCCATCACCGAAGACCGTGCGCTGCAACTGTTCAACCACGGCGAGCACCAACGCGATTTCACCTACATCGACGACATCGTCGAAAGCATCGCCCGCCTGATCGACCGCGCGCCCCAGGTCACGCCCCTGTTGGATCACGAACAACCCGGCCCGGCCACCAGCCGTGCGCCCTGGCGGATCTACAACATTGGCGGGCAGCACCCGGTGGCGCTGCGCACCTATGTCGCACTGCTGGAAAAACACCTGGGTCAAACCGCCCGCATCGAACTGCTGCCTCTGCAAGCAGGGGATGCGCTCAACACCTGCGCCGATGCCAGCGACCTGGCACGGGCCACCGGCTTCAAGCCGTGTATCGAGCTGGATGAAGGCCTGGGCCGCTTCATCCAGTGGTTCCTCGATTACTACCCACGGCCTGCCCACGCACCGCTCGCGACTGAACGCTTGCGGCCCAACCTCAGCGGAGGAATCCATGACCCGACATGAGCAAGTCATCGAGATCAACGCCCCGGGACGCGACAAGCGTGTCGATCCGGAGCACCGCAGGCGCCTGGACGCGGCCATCCATCGCCAGGGTCGTGGTTGGTTGACCGGTCGCGACAGCGGCCGGCCCTGGACGGTCTCGCGCACCAATCGCGTAGTGGCCTGCCTCGGCGCGCTGGCGATCCTGCTGCTGTTATGCCCGTTGCTGCTGGGCCTGGCGCTGCTGATCAAGTTCTCCAGCCCTGGTCCCGTGCTGTTCGTACAGAAGCGCACCGGTTATCGCGGCCGAGTGTTCGGCATGTACAAGTTTCGCACCATGGTGGCCGACGCCGAGGCGCTCAAGGAGTCGCTGCGCCATCTCAACAAACACGGCGCCGATGCCATCGACTTCAAGATCGACAACGATCCGCGCATCACGCCCATCGGCCGGTTCCTGCGACGCAGCAGCCTCGACGAACTGCCGAACCTGATCAATGTAGTGCTCGGCGACATGCGCCTGGTGGGCCCGCGGCCGACCTCGTTCAATGCCTATCGCTACAAGGACAACCATCTTGTGCGCCTGAGCATCTACCCCGGCATGACCGGCCTTTGGCAGATCTCCGGGCGCAGCAATATCGACTTCGACCAGCGCGTGGAATTGGACCTCAGCTATATCGCTGAACAAAGCCTGTGGTTGGATTTGAAGATCCTGATGATTACCCCCTTCAAAGTTTTCAGCGGCCACGGAGCGAGTTAAATGGACGGTTCAACCAATATCCTGACCATAGCCAGCCCGAGCGAGACGAACCTGACCTCGACCGTGCTCGACCCTTCCCTGCGGATCCTGCTCTTGACGGCCGCCAACACCGGCACCGGAACCAGCACCAGCGCGATGGCACTGGCTGCCCAACTGGCGCAGATGAGCAACGGTCGCGTACTGCTGGTGGATGCCAGCCAGTCACCGCGCAACCTCAGCCAGCAACTGTCGTTGCACAAGGAACGCGGTTTTACCGACCTGCTGTTCAACAGCCTCGCCCCACCCTTGTTGCAGGACTGCGTGGTGCAGGCTTCGAGCCTGCCCTTCGACGTGCTGCCCCACGGGCGCCTGGGGCGCAACGCCGAACGCTTGAGCCCCGAGCGCCTGCGCCCACTGTTCAGGCAACTGGCGGCGCAATACCGCTTTGTGGTGATCGACGCCGACGCGGTGTATTCGGTCAGCGACACGCTGGTGCTCAGCACCCAGGTCGACGGCGTGGTGCTGGTGGTGCGTGGTGAAGACACCCGTTGGGAAGTGGCCCAAGCCGCCCGCCAGCGCCTGTCCCAGGCCGGCGCGAAAGTAGTGGGCAGCGTGTTCAACCGCCGCAAGTACTACATGCCCAAGTGGCTCTACAACAACCTGTAAGCCTGCAAAAGGATGACGAGATGAACGCCAGAATGCTTGTCCTGCTGTTGCTGCCGCTTGCCGGTTGCTCCAGCAATACCGACACCCGCTCGATGCCGGTGCAGATCCTCACGGCCCCGGCGGCCAACGCCCAGGCCACCGACATGCCCAAGGTCGAACAGACCCTGCGCCCCCAGGACGTGCTGGACGTGATCTTTCACATCGGCACGACCTCTTCCCAGGCGTATCGAGTGCAACCGGGCGACCAGGTTGCCCTGAACTTCACCGCCGCCAGCCAGCTCAATGGCACGCAACAAGTGATGCCCGACGGCAGTATCGAACTGCCGGGCGCCAACACTTCGGTAAAAGTCGCCGGCCTGACCACCGACGAAGCCCGCCTGGCGGTGCAGCGCGCCTATGACCAGAAAATGCTGTTCCAACCCAATCGCAACCAATTGACGGTGCTGGTGACCAGTCCGCTGAGCAGCGAGACCAACCTGCGCAACACCCTCACCCACCCGGGCACCGGCATGAGCCGGGAGATCATCGTGGGCCGGGATGGTTACGCCAGCTTCCCGGAAATCGGCGCCGTGCCGCTACAAGGCATGACCGTTACCCAACTGGAAACCTTCCTCAACGAGCGCTACGCCCAGTTGCCAGGCCACATGACCGTCGATGTGCTGCTCAAGTCCACCGCCGGCAACGAGATCTACGTCCTCGGGGAAGTGGCCCAGCCCGGCTCCTATCCGATACGCCGGCCGATCTCGGTCCTCGAAGCCCTGACGCTGGCCCGCGGCACGAACGTCAAGGCCCGGCTCGACTCGGTGGTGATCATGCGTCGCAACGGCAACCAGGTCGAAGCCCGCCACTATGACGTGGAAAAAGCCCTGAGCGGCGACGCCTCGCAGATCGCCTACCTGCAACCGGAAGACATGCTTTTCGTGCCCAAGACCAAGCTAGCCAGCGCCGGCGAACTGGCCAGACAACTGGCCGACGTGGTGCTGTTCCAGGGCGTGGGGTTCAGCTTCGGCTACCGCGTCGACAACAAAGGCAGCAACAGCAACTGACCTCAGGTGACCTGACATGAACCCCAAGGAAAACTATTTGCATGAGTTCTTCAGGATCTTCTTCGCCAATAAGCAGTGGGTGAAGCGCATCTTCCTGATTTTCGCCGTGATCGCCCTGGTGCTGCCGTTGATGCTCAAGCAGAGCTTCGATATCACCGCCCAGGTCATCGTCCAGTCGAAGAAACTCTCCCAGGGCGACGCCACCACGTCGCTGAACCAGGAAAACGCCACCTTCATCCCGCCGTCCCTGGCGGACATGGAAACCGAGAGCAATATCCTGCGCTCGCCGGCGTTGATCCGGCAGACCATCAGCACCCTGCGCGACCAGGGCGAATACACCCCAAGCCCAGGCATTCTCAACAAGTGGGTGAGCGAACCGCTCAAGCGTTACATCACCCAGCCCCTGCGCGAGTACGTCATCAACCCGCTGCGCGACGGCTTGGGGCTAGAGGTCGATCCGGTGCGCGACACCGTGCTCGATACGCTGACCGACGAGGCCATCGAAAACCTGAAGATCGAGACCCTGCCCGGCTCCAACGTCATCTCCATCGTCTACAGTTTCGGCGACCCGGCCCAGGGCACCCGGTTCGTGGCCCAACTGCTGCAGAACTACCTCACCAGCCGCCAGGACCTGCAATCGATCGAACTGCCGCAGACCTTCTACGAGCAGAAAAAAGCCCAATACCAGACCCGTCTCGACGGCCTGGAAGGCACCCGGCTGGGGCTGCTGGAAAACATCGGCTCGTCCGACCCCAAGGAAGAAATCACTTTCCGCCTGAACGCCATCAACACCGAAGAACAGGCCCTGAACCTGTACCAGGATCGCCTCCTACAAAGCCAACGCTGGCTCGATTACCTCAAGACCAGTCTGGCGGCGGCGAACAGCTCGCGGTTCAACGACTACACCTTCCCGTTCACCTTCACCACCACCGTGGACAACATTGCCTTCGAAGACCGGGAAATCAGGCAACTGGGCGAGCAACTGACCAGCCAGGTCAGCCGCTACATGAATGACCTGGCGATCTTCCAGCCCGGCAGCGAACCGATGCTGCTGGCCCGGGAACAGATCGTCCGCACGCGCCAGCAGTTCCTGAAGGTGGTGAACAACCGGATCCAGGAACGCACCACCGACCTGGCCGTCGTCAGCTCGGTGATCAACCAGAAAGTCCAGCGCATCGCCACGTTCAAGGATCGCATCCATCAATTGCAGGAAACCCAGAGCAAGCTGCGGCAGATGGACACCGAGATCAACGCCCTGCACGCGGCGTTCTCCACTTATGCCCAGCGGTTCGCCGAAGCCAGCACCGCGCGTTCGCTGGACAACGACCTGTCCAACGCCCGGGTCCTGAGCCCGCCGTTCGAGCCCACCGCCGCGGCCTTCCCCAAGCCGATGCTGATCATTGTCTTCGGCATGTTCAGTGGCCTGTTGCTGGCGATTGCCCTGGTCTATGTGCGTGAGTTCTTCGACCATCGCTTCAAGCACCCAGCGCAAATCACCCAGCAACTGGATGTACCGGTGCTGTTGGTGATCAACGAACAGTCCCCCGACCAGGTCAACCCGCACCGCAACTGGAGCCTGCCCAGCCTTGTCCATTGGGTGCGAAATTGAACGCGCCGTTCGGCCCGAGCCACCACAGCAGTCCCCTGTCGATCATTCATCTGCTCGACAGCGGCGGCTTCTATGGGGCCGAGCGGATGCTGCTCGATCATTGCCTGGCGACGCCCGGGCAGCACCAAGTGCTGTTCCTGGCGGCGCCACCGACCTTGATCACGCGCTTTCGCCAGGCCGGGGTCGATTGCCGTCATTGCGCCAGTTGGGCCGAGCTGTTGCAGCACCTGCGCCAGCGCCGGGACGAGCGGCCGCTGATCAACACCCACAACTTCAAGGGGCTGTTGTTCGGCTGGTCCGCCGCCACGCTGCTGGGCTTGCCATTGGTGATTACCCAGCATGGCTTCACCCCACGCAGCCCCAAGCAGCGTTTCTATACCTGGCTGAGCCTGCAACTGTGCCGCACCGCCTCGGTCAAGCGGGTCGTCTGCGTGGCCGAGAGCATCGCCACGCTGCATCGCCGGGCCAGCGTGCGGGCGGAAAAACTCGACGTCATCCCCAATGGCCTGCCAGCGGCCAGCACGCCGTTGGCGCACCGCGCTGACAAGCAACGCTGGCGGGTCGGCTACGTCGGCCGCTTGAGCAGCGAGAAAGGTCCGGACTTGTTCCTCGACGCCATGATCCCACTGTGCCAGAAGCATGCATCGCTGCACGCGGTGATGCTCGGCGACGGCCCGGAACGCCAGGCGCTGCTCAAGCGCATCAACGATGCCGGGCTGCCCACGCGCATCGAATTGCCGGGCTACCAGACCGATATGAACGCGTGGTGGAGTCGCCTCGACGCCCTGGTGATCAGCTCACGCACCGAAGGCACCCCGATGATTCTGCTCGAAGCCATGCAGGCCGGCGTGCCGGTGGTGGCGTTCGGCGTCGGCGGCATCCCGGACGTATTGCAGGACCGTCATAACGGCCTGCTCGCGGCACCGGCCGACAGCGCGGAACTGGCGGCGCAGATCGAAACGCTGTTCAGCGAACCGCCCCTGGCGCGGATCCTGGCCGACAACGCACGCCGCACCCAACGGGACCGCTACGACCTGCGCACGCTGGCCGAACGCTGGTCGCAGCTTTACATCCGCACGGCACGGGAGGCTCGCCCATGATTGTCCCACTCTCGATCGTCAGCCTGCTGGGCCTGGTCTGCCTGGCGTTGCTGGCCAGCCCCTATCCGTTCCTGGCACCGGGCGCGGTGCTCGGCCTGGTTGGCGTCGCCGCGCTGTACCGTAAACCCGGCTGGGGTTTGCTGGGCATTGCCGCATTGGTGCCGTTCGAAGGCCTGTTCAAGGACAACGCCTTTTCCGGCAGCAAGTTCTTTGGCCTGGCGCTGATCATGATCCTGATGTTGCAACTGGCGGTGCACCAGATTCCCGGGACACGCTTGCGCAGCAATATCTGGCGGCCGCTGATCGGCTTCATGGTGCTCTACGGCCTGAGCCTGCTGTTGTCGGAAAACATGGGCCTGTCCACGACCCATTTTCGCGAACTGGCGGTTGGGCTGATTCTGTTCGTGATCACTTTGCTGATCGGTCGTGAATTGAACCTGGACATGTTCTGTCGCCTGGTGACCTTGAGCGTCACCACCACCTGCGTGCTGGCGATGTTCTCGGCCAAGTACCAGGACCAGGGCCGCGCCTCCGGCCTGCTGGAAGACCCGAACTCCTTCGCCCTGCTGATCGCCTTCACCGTGCCGCTGGCGTTGCTGCTGGTAGTGCGTGGCCCGAGCTTGCTGCACCGGTTGTTCTGGGGCGGCTGTTTCATCCTGCTGCTGGGCGGCATGACCAAGACTGAATCGCGCTCGGGGCTGGTGGTGTTGATGCTCAGCCTGATAATCGGGCTGTATCACTACCGCGCGCAGCTGCCGCGTATCCGCCCGCGGCACCTGGGCTTCGCCATGCTCGGGCTGGCGATCATCATTCCCTTGGCAATCGCGGTGATGCCGGCCGGCTACGTGGCACGCATCCAGTCGTTGAGCATCCTCAGTGCCGGCGCCAACGCCCACCAGGACGAATCCCTGGGCCGCCGCGCCTCGTACATCCTGGTCGGCAGCCAGATGATCCGCGAGAACCCGATACTCGGCTCAGGCCCCGGCACCTTTCCCCTGCACTACGCCCCCACCGGCTACGCCAAGGCGTTCTCGGCCAACCGCAAGCTGGGGGACCTGTACCGCCGGGCCCATAACACCTACCTGGAAATCTTCAGCGAAATCGGCATCCCGGGCGGGCTGATGTTCGTCGGCATGATCGGCCTTGGCCTGTATAACCTGCTGCGCGCGCGCCAGCTCTGGCTGCAACGCCGGGACTGGGTGCAGGCGGACCTGCTCACGCACCTGGGCATGAGTTTCCTCTCGCTGGCGTTGTTCCTGATGTTCCTCAGCGCGCCGAACCATAAGTTGCTGTGGATCATGCTCGCCCTCACCAGTGTGTTGCGCTACGACGCCGAGCAGGCCGCGCCACAGGAGGCTCGTCCATGAGCTGCGTCAGCATTGTGATCCCGATGTACAACGAGGCCCGGCACATCGGCCGTACGCTGCAAGCGGCGCAGCAAGCTGCCCGCCTGGCAGGCCTGGCCTGTGAATTGATCGTGGTGGACAACGGCTCCGACGACCACGGCCCGCGCATCGCCAACGAGTTGGGGGCACGGGTGTTGATCGTGCCTGGCGTGCACATCGGCGCCCTGCGCAACCGCGGTGCGGCCGCCGCCCACGGTGACTGGCTGGCGTTCATCGACGCCGACATCGAAATGCCGGCCGACTGGCTCAAGCTGTTGCTGGAACTCGAAGGCCACCAGGGCGACGTACTCGGCCTGGACCTCGACACGCCCCGGCAGGCGCCGTGGTTCGCCGAAGCCTGGCAGCGCCGCAGCCAGCGCCCGGGTTCACGTCTCCTGCATCGGGTGCAGTGGCTGCCCAGTGCCAACCTGTTGATGCGTCGCAGCTGGTTCGAGCGGGTCGGTGGCTTCGACGAAACCCTGCGCACCGGCGAAGACAAGGACTTCTCCTTGCGCCTGCGCCAGGCCGACGCGCAATTGCTGCTGGTCAACGAAAGCGTTGCCCTGCACTGGGGCTACGAAGGCAGTTGGCGCGAGTGGATGCGCAAGGAACTGTGGCGCCAGGGCAGTCATCTGCAATTGCTCCGCAACCATGGCCCGAGCCTGCGCCTGCTGCGTTTTCCGGCGCTGTCCATTGGCGCCTGGGGCTTGGACCTGCTGGCCGTACTGGCGTTGCTCCAGGGGCAATTGCACCTGGCGCTGACGTTGTTGCTGGTCACCGCCCTGCCGCCCTTGTTCCTGAGCCTGCGCCAGAGCCGACGCGACCCGCGCCTGACCTTGCAATTGTGGGCCTTGCACTGGGTGCGCCTGCACCTGACCGGCGCCGCCCTGCTGCTCAACCTGTGTCATTGGAATGCCAGGAGACCTGCCCGTGGCTGAATTCATTTACTGGTCGTGCCTGTTGCTGCCGGTGTACGCCTACCTCGGTTACCCCTTGATGCTGAGCCTGCTGGCGCCGCTGTTTCCGGTCCGGCGCTACGGCAAAGCGTTGCCGATGGACGTGAGCATCGTCATTGCCGCCCACAACGAGGCGCGGCACATCGAGGAGAAGTTGCGCACCTTGCTGGCCCAGGATTATCGGGCCCATTCATTGCGAATCATCCTCGCCAGCGACGGCTCCACCGACGACACGGTGGCCTGCGCACGCAAGGTGGTCGACCCACGCATCACCGTGCTCGACCTGCCGCGCCAGGGCAAGGCCGCCGCGCTCAATACCGGCGTCGCCCACAGCAGCGGCGAAATCCTGGTGTTTACCGACGCCGATAACCAATGGGCCGGCGATACCCTCGGCCATCTGCTGGCGCCCTTGGGCGACCCGGAAGTCGGCGCCTGTGCCGGGCACATGGAAATCCCGGTGCCGGGCAAGGGCCTGAGCCTGGGCGACAGCTTGTATCGCCACTACGAAGGCTGGTTGCGTCGGGTGGAGAGTCGCACCGGTTGCATGGTTTCGGCCGACGGCGCGCTGCTGGCCCTGCGTCGGGCGCTGTTCCAACCGATACCGGCCCAGGTCAACGATGACTTTTTCCTCAGCACCTGCGCGCCAGTCGCCGGCAAGTCCATCGTCTATGCCCCCCTGGCCCGGGTGACCGACCAGGGCGTGGACGAAGCCGACAAACAATTTCGCCGTCGCCAACGAGTCACCGTCGGCGGGTTGCAGAGCCTGGCTCAGCGCCGGGAACTGCTCAACCCATTGCGTCATGGGCTCTACGCCATCGGCTTGATCAGCCACAAGTTGATCCGCCGCCTGGCGCCGGTGTTGCTGCTGCCGCTCTTGATGAGCAATGCCTGGCTATGGAACGACCATCCGTTCTATCGCCTGAGCCTGATCGCGCAATTGCTCGGTTACGCCATGGCGCTGATTGGCTTGATGGACGCGCACCATCGCTTGCCCCGGCCCTTTCGCCTGGCCGCATTCGTGCTGGTGACGTTGGCGGGCATGAGCATTGGGCTCTGGCAGTTCCTGCGGGGCCAGCGCTACAGCCAGTGGAACCCCGAGCAAAACCGCTAAGGAGGACGGCCCATGTCAATCAAACAAGTCTTCAAGCGCACCGGCGGCTGGCTGTACCTGAACACGCCCCTGGGCCGCCATCCCCTGCGTGGCGCCGGGGTGATCCTGATGCTTCATCGGGTGCTGAATAACGACCGCGCCGCCGAATTGCCCCACCGTAACGAGCTGTGCGTGGGGCCAGAGGCGTTTGAACATTTGTTGATCTGGCTGCTACAGCATTTCGAGTGCGTGCCGCTGATGACCTTGTTGCTGGCCGACCCTGAAAGCGTTCCCAACCGCCCGCGGGTGGCCCTGACCTTCGACGACGGTTGGCGCGACAACGCCATGAATGCTTTTCCGTTGCTGCGCCAATACCAGGTGCCGGCAAGTATTTTCCTCTCCACCGATTTCATTGGCAGCCGCCAGCACTTCTGGTGGGAAAGCATCGGCGAAACCCTTTGGGGCAGCCATGGCCAGGTGGCACGGCGTGCGTTGATCGAGCACTTGCAGCATGTCGGCCGGCCGCTGCCGGTGCTGCTCGATGACATCGACGACGAGCGCCGCAGCCTGGCGCTGCTGCACTACCTGCAAAGCCTCAAGACGCTCGATCCACTCATTCTGAGCGAGCTCACCGACGCCTGCCCCCAGGGTTCCCAACCCCAGGCCCTGGACTGGCCCCAGGTGCGCATGCTCGAAGATTCCGGGCTGATCCGCTTCGGTCCCCATGGTGCCAGCCACGCGATCCTGACCGGGCTGGATGACCAGCGCCTGCATGAAGAGCTGACGCGCAGTTGGATCGCCCTGGAAAACGGTTGCGCGCAACCCTTGCCGGTGTATTGCTACCCCAACGGCGACCACGATGCCCGGGTGCGCCAACAGGTGGCGGCCCACGGCTTTGCCTTCGCCCTCGGCACCGAGGCGGGGCTGTATCGCAACGACGGCGACCCGCTGAACCTGCCGCGCTTCGGCGTCAGCCAATGCAACGCCCAGCACCCTGAATTACTGGCCTGGCGCATTCGCCGAGGGGCACGCCCATGAGCCGCGCACATTACCTCAAGCACTTGGCGCTGAGCATGGGCACACGCCTGGCGATGATCGGCCTGCGCCTGCTGCGCAATGTGCTGCTGGCACGGATTCTCGGGCCCAGCGAACGTGGGCTGTTCGCCTTGCTCAGCACCCTGCCCGACCTGATCAGCGCCGCCACCAGCGGTGGTTTGAATAGCGCCGTGGGTTATCAGGCGGCGCAGCAGCGCTCGATGGGTCTGTTGCTCAGCCAGGTGCTGGTCTTCGGTTGCCTGTTGGCCGGTTTGCTGACCTTACTGGTGGTGGCGCTGGTGCGTGAGTTCGGCGGCGAGCTGGACATCACCACGCAATTGGGATTGCTCGCCTGGCTGCTGTTACTGGCCGTGCCGTTGACCGTACTCAAGAGCGGTCTGCTGACCATGCACAATGCTTGCGGCGGCGTGGGCGCCTTCAATGCCTTGCGCCTGATGGAATCCCTGGCGCCCCTGCTGCTGTTTGTTGCGCTGTTCTGGATGTGGAAAGACGCCGCCTTGGAAGCGGCACTGATCAGTTGGCTGGCCGGCTTGAGCCTGGTGGTGCTGGCCGGTTGGGTGTGGTTGCGCCGCGATCATGTGGTCACCCTGCGCTGGGATCGCACCGGACAGAACGAATTGTTGCGCTACGGCGCCCGCAGCCACCCGGACCTGCTGTTCCAGCAAGTGCTGCTGCGCTCGGACTTCCTGTTCATCGGCGCCCTGCTGGGCAGCACGGCCCTGGGTCACTACGCCATGGCCAGCGCCGCCGCCGAACTGCTGCTGATCGTGCCGGAGGCTGTCACCACGCCGCTGATGAAACGCCTGCTGCAACAGGACCGCGACATGCAGCGCCTGACGCCCCTGGCCCTGCGCCTGACCGCCACGGTGATGCTCGGCGCCTGCCTGAGCATGGCGCTGATCGGCCAATGGTTGATCGTCACCTTGTTTGGCGCTGTCTACCAGCCGGCTTATCCCGCCTTGCTGGCGCTGCTGCCGGGGCTGTTCGGGCTGTGCTATGCGAGCATCCTGCGCCTGGATCTGCTGGGCAAGAACCGCCCCGGCACGGTTTCGCTGTTGATGGGCGTGGGCGCCGTGCTGAACCTGGCGCTGAACCTGATCCTGATTCCCCGCTATGGCATCGTCGGAGCCGCCGCCGCGTCTTCAATCGCCTACCTGGGCGTGACCGTAGCGCTGCTGGCCATGTACTGCCGCCTCAGCGGCGTGGCGCTGTGGCAGACCCTGATCATCCTGCCCAGCGACTTGCTGCCGATGCGCCAGATGCTGCTGGGGAAATCAGCATGAGCCTGGTTGCCTGCCAAACCGCCATCGCGAGCAAGCTCGCTCCCACAGGGGGCGATGATGCCCTTGTGAAAGCGCCGAGTCGGCTTGCATCGATGTTGAATCGGCCAACGTCTTCGCGAGCAGGCTCGCTCCCACAGGGGCATGGTGCCGAACACACTATCTGGGACCGCCACAAATCAACTGTGGGAGCGAGCTTGCTCGCGATGGGGCCGGTGCAGCGTTGGTGGAAAATGGCTGCTGGCCTGTGCCTCTGGTGCCTGGCCTTTTTTGCCCAGGGCGCGGCGATGCAATGGACCGGTATCCGCGACGGCAGCCTGTACCTGCAGACCGACCGCCCGGATGACGTGACCGTGCGCTGGGTGCCGGCCTGGCAGGCCAACGCCAATTCAGAGCACCTGTACCTGCTCGACGGCCAGGGGCGACTGGTGGGTAAGCGCTTGATCAAAGCCGCCCAGGAACGTGGCGAGCAGCAGTGGCCTTTGCTGCCGGGGGCCGCCAGCTATCGGCTGGAAATTCCCGGCTACAGTTTCCGCCGCTACAGCATCGAGCACGATGCCCGTACCCGGGCGATGTTCGCCCCGGCCAAGGTGCACTTCAGCGCCGAGACCCACGACGGCGACGAGTTGTATTTCAAGGTCGCCCCCGGTGAACAAGCCGTGCTGGCGGGCAAGTTCCATGGCGGTGTGCGCAGCCTGCAAGCACGGCGCGTCGCCGATGGCAAACAGGTGCAGTTGAACCTCAAGCCGTACCCGGCCTATTGGCAATTCGATCAGATCACCCTGCCCGTTGCCGACGTTGAGCAAACCTGGCGCTTGCAACTGCAGGGCAACGGCAAGGCGGCGTTCTGGCTGGACGGCACGGCGAACCTGTTCGCCCAGGCCCCTGAGCACCTGCAACCGCTGCGCCAGGACCCGGGGCAGGCGCACCTGAAACTCTATGGCGATGTCCTCGGAACGACCCCGAAACTGGGCATTTCCCTGCCCTACGTCATGCCCCCGCCCTCTGCCTACCCGGTCATCGATGCCCTCAAGCCCCAGGCTGCCAGCTATTACAGCCTGGTCGACATCACCGCAGACAGGCCGGACTATGAAAATCGGTTCCGACGCCTGTACCAGGACCGCTTCGGCATCACCCGGGACATCACCCTGCTGGCTGGCAGCCAGCGCAAGGCCGACCTGCGGGCCGACCGCGTCAGCAACAGCGGCTTGCAGGCCTGGCTCGAGTCGACCCGCGCCTTGGGTGGCAAAGGTCTCCATTACCTCAGTTTCGCCGACGAGCCGAACCTCAACTACCCGGATTTCGCCAGCTTCCAGCAGGTGTTCCAGAGCATGGCTGGCCAAGTCCGTGCCAACCCCGACAACGCCCGCGCCGGGGTGCGCATTGCCATACCGGCCAGCTCGCGGTTCACCAACGGTCCCCTGGCGGAAAACGCCGCGGACAAGCGCGGCATCGACTGGGCGCGACGCTTGCTGGCCGAATCCAGCGGCCAGATCGACGCCCTGGCCTGGCATGAATGGATGATCCGCGACCTGCTGGCGACCCGGGTCTATCGCAACAGCGTGCGTCGTGCCGCCAGCCTGGTGGGCCTGGACAGCAACGGTCGGCCGCGCAAGGCCTTGCTGCTGGACCAGACCAACATGTCCAGCGGCTCGAGCCTGAGCCCCTACGACCAGGAAACCCATTACGCCGCCCTGTGGTGGACGTCCGTGGTGATCAACGCTTCGGCGGACGGCCTGCTGGACATGCTCAACTGGTTCCAGTCCGCCGACGAACCGGAGTACCCAAAGGGCATGGTTCGTGTGCTGACTAACCAGCGTTTCGAACTCAAGCCCGTGGGCCTGGCCCAGCAGTTCATCCAACAACATTGGCTCGACCAAGTGCTACGCCTGGATAACGACGCCTTCGAAGTCGACGTGCTGGCCATGGCCACCGAGGCCAGGCGCAGCCTGCTGGGCGTGAACAAAAGTACGCGCCCGCAACAGATCAGCCTGGACGGCGCGCCCTGCCCCCAGGCCAAAGCCGAGCTGATGTATTTCGGCCCCGACAACCATAGCCGCAGCGCGCCGTTCAATTGCGAGACCGGACAGATCCGCTTTCTCCTGCCAGGAGAAACCCTGTTTGCCCTGAGCTGGACCGCACCCTCTTCCCCCCAAACCGCCACCCGTCAGGAGGCACCATGAACGTTCTGCAGAAATTGCGTGATCGCATCCAGAAAAAAGGCCCGCGCGCTGTCCTCAAACAGCTGTTCAGGCGCTACGTGTTTCTCCACTCGCAACTGGTGTGGTTGGAACACGATGTGCGCACTCCACTCCCCCCGCATAACCTCAAGGCCTACCCGCCAATGCGCCTGGAGTTCATCACGGTCAACAATGCCGACGCTTTTGCCCGGTATTTCGGCGACCGCGTCGAAACCATGCACGAGCTGGCCGCCGAAGGCTACACAGGCTTGATGTTCCTGGACGATCAAGGCGACACCGTAGGGTTCGCCTGGGGCAGTACAGGAGACTATTTCGACCGCCATTTCTATCGCTGCAATTTCCCGATCAACCCCGGCGAGTACTTTCAGTTCGGTGGCGAAATGATCCGCGCCTACTGGGGCTCCGGGATGTCGGCGGACATGCAGCAGGAAATGTGGAAAGTCATGGCGACCAAAGGGTGCGACACCATGGTCGATGTCTGCGACTTGCAAAACATCCCAGCGATCAAGATGCACATACGCATGGGCTTCCAGGAACGCGGCAAGATCACCCATGTGTATCGGCTGTTCGGTCGCTGGCGTTTTTTCCGCGACACGTTTTACAACGGCTCGGCATTGGACGCCTTTCGTAAACCGGCTCGGCCGGTTGCATCGACTGCGGCAGCCTGATGTCCATGCCGATCCGGTTCCAATGGTGTCGCTCCCTGGGCGCCGAGGATTTTCCCATAGCAGCTTATGAACAGCTGCGCACCCAAGTGCCCGACGCTACGCCCTTCAACACCCTGGCCTGGCTGCAAGCGGCGGAATTCGCCCTGCTGCCAGACCAGCAGTTGCACGTGTTGCTGGGTTGGCAAGACCAGGCGCTGTGCCTGTGCCTGCCGTTGGTGTCAGGGCGTGAGCGTATCGGCGGGCTGCGGTTCCGGGTGTTGCATCACTTGGGTTATCCCTTGGCCGACCGTATCGCCTTGCTGGTGCGCCTGGACGCCGAGGGCATGGGGCAGGCGCTGATGCAGATCCGTCAGCACTTGCCCCACGCCCTGCTGCAATTGAATGAGGTGGTCGAGCCGGTCGGTGAAGAAAGCGTCCTCAGTGCCTGGATGGCGCTGAGTTCCACCGGGGAGCGCCGCCTGAGTTGCCGGGTGCCGGTGCATTTGATCAGCGACAACGACCATCAGGAAATTTCTGGCGACCCACGCTACAAGTTGCGCCGGGCACGCAAGCGGATCGCTGCCTGCGGTGCCGAGATTCGCCGAGTGAAACCGGACGCCATCAGCATGGGCCAACTGTTGCGGACCCTCGCCGATGTCGAGGCGGCCAGTTGGAAAGGCGAGGAAGGCGTCGGCATCTTCGCCGACCCCAGGCGTCGGCAATGGATGAACCACGCCTTCACCGCCCTCGCCGCCCAGGGCCTGGTACGGGTGGTGATGCTGGAGCTGAATGGAGAATGCATCAGCTATCGCCTCGGCCTGCTGGACCAGGGGCGGCTGTACGACTACAACCTGGCGTTCCTGCCGCAGCATGCCGACCTGGGCAGCGGCCGGGTGTTGCTCGAAGAGTGGATTCGCTGGGGGCTGGACGAAAACTGGCGCTGGATCGATGCATCACGGGTCAGCCTGGAGAACTCCAGCCATCAGTTACACGAACGCATGACCGGCCAACTGGAACACTGGCGCTGGAGTTTTTATTCATGGCAGCCCGGTGGCTTGCTCCTGGGATGTGCCTTGCGGCTATGGAAAAGCCTGAAGCCGTGGTTGGGCAAACGCCGGCCCAAACCGACCGCGACGACGGCATCGTCTCCCCCTAAAAACCAGGAGAAAACAGATGCCGCGTCAAGTGATCGTCAACGCTGACGACTTCGGGCTCAACTTCAGTGAGAACGCGCTGATCCTGCTGGCCTTCGAGACCGGCGTGATCAGTTCGGCCACGGCCATGGCCAACATGCCGGGCTTCGACCAGGCCTGTGAACTGGCCCGGCATCCCTTGCTTGAAGGGCGCATCGGTCTGCATTTCAACCTCAGCTATGGGTCGCCGCTGAGTCAACCGATCCGGTCACGGCAGTTGTTCTGCGATACCAGTGGTGAGTTCGACCTCAACCTGTCGCGTTACTGCCTGCGTCTCGGATCCCCGGATCTGGCGGCAGTGCAAGAAGAACTCCGGACGCAGTGGCAACACTGCCTGGACCGAGGCCTGCGCCCCAGTCACTTGGATTCGCACCAGCACGTGCACAACATCTGGCCCATCGGTGAGGTAGTGGCGCGCTTCGCCGCGCAGCAAGGCGTGCCCATGCGCCTGGCGCGCAACCTTGGGGCGAACCTGAGCATGCCCAAACGCATCTTCAAGACGTTGCTCAACCACCGCCTGCGCCGACTCTGCGGAGCGACTGCCGACTACGTCTGCACGCCGGCCGATCTGAATCATGCGGCCCCACCGGACCATGGCTCGTTGGAAGTCATTGTTCACCCGCAGCTTCTGGACGGCGACTTTGGTGATGCCAGCCTGGCATCTGGCAGCTCACTGACCCAGGTGCTGCACAGTCGCCTGGCGGGGGTGCCGAAGGTCGGATATGGCAAGAATGGGCGCAGGTTCGTGTTGGTTGAGCCGGGGGATGTGCACTGATCGCAGAAAGTTTGCCCGCGGGCTTTCGGCAGAAAACAACCTGCTCGAAAGCCCCGAACACAACGAAAGCAACTTCATGTCGTTTCGACAAAGGAGATGGATGAGCACCTGACTAATAGATAGCGCAAATGCTAATGTCATCAACGTAGAGTTCGCCATCGTCACTTACAAAAAAGCCGGCAATTGAGAGATAGTCTTTAGTTTTCAGTACAAAACCACCCGTGTAGGTCTCCCAAGAGGATCGCATCGCGGAGAACTTGATAACTGGACGAACATTATTGGTGATTTGCAAGCTATCGAGCTCGCTACCGCCCTTCAGACGGGCTCGAACACTTACTAAATAGCTCGCCCCAATGTTGAACTCAGGGAGATCAGCGATTGGTAAATGTAGCTCCTGCATGGGATTAGATCCTGCGCGCATACAGCAGAAATAGTCAGTTTCGAGCGTCGAATTTTCATGCAAAATCCAGCCATTCATGTCTTTATCAGCAAAAGGGGTGAAATGGATAAGTCCACGCTCATCTAGGTTGGTGCCGTTGGGTGATTGGTTAATAGCCATGGTGGTGCTTCCAATTGTCGTTGATGGACACCCAACTTAATGCCAGGGCATGGACACGGCTACTGTCAGACCTTACAGGTAGAGGGCACGTGCGGATGAGCGGTCGCCAGAAAAAATCAGAATTGCTCGCGATGACGTCGGCACATCCAACATCATTGCAACTGAACCACCGCTTTCGCGAGCAGGCTCGCTCCCACATGGGACTGCGGGTGTTCACAGCATCTGCACACAACACAAAAACCTGTGGGAGCGGGCTCGCGATGAGGTCGGCACAGCCAACATCACTGAAAACTGAACCACCGCTTTCGCTAGCAAGCCCGCTCCCACAGGGGAAACGCGGTCTCCATCAAGAACCAGGTCGGCTATCAGGCCGCCTCGGTTTTGTTTTTGATCTGGGGCGCCCCGTCAACCATGTGTCCGGTCCATACATGCTCTTCAAAAGTGACCCGCTGTAAGAGCGGAACCGCCAGAGGCCGTTACCGCAGAAACGGATATACACCCAAAACCCAAAACCCAAGCCAAAAAAAAACGACGCTCCCCATTTCTGAAAGAAGCGCCGTTTTTTCTAACTGAACAGCATCACAACCAGGTTTGAAAAAGCATCAAGCAATTAGAAACGCTTGATCTCCGCCTGGCTCTCCAACTGCTTGCGATACGCCGCAAAGTCCTGCTGACCAATACGGGACGCGAGGTAGCGGCGATACTCCGCCTTCTCTTCCTCAGTCGGTGCCGCCGCTTCGTTCACGCCATTCAAACGCACGATCATCAAGCTGCCATCAGGCAAGGTCACGCTGGTGAACGTCGGCTTGTCCTTGGACTCAGGCTTGGGCATGCGGAACAGTGCTTGCAACACCGCCGGGTCAATGCCTTCCTGGTTGCGGGTTACCGCCTGGGTGGCTTTCCAGCCTTGACCGTCGACCGGTTTGTCCAATGCAGTCTTGCCGTCGCGCAGGCTGGCGATCAGCTCGTCGGCCCGGGTCTTGGCTGCCGCGCTGGCGTGTTCCTTGGTCAACTGAGCACGAATCGGTCCCGCCACGCTTTCCAGCGGCAGTTGCTCAGGCTTGCGATGCTCCTTGGCACGCAGCACCACGACGGTTTCCGGGTCCAGCTCGATGGCGGTGCTGTTGGCACCCTCATCCAGCACTTCCGGACTGAACGCGGCAGTAACCACGGCACGATTGGCCGCAATCCCTTCGCCGCCTTCACGACCGAACGGCGCCGAGGTGTGGACGGTCAGCTTCAGGTCCTGGGCGGGTTGCGCCAGGTCGGACGCTTCGAACGAGGCATCCTCCAATTGCTTGGTCGCCTCCACGAAACGCTGCTCCACCTGCTGAGTCTTCAGCTCGCGGGTCAGCTTGTCCTTGAGACTGGCGAAGGTCGGCACTTCAGGCGCTTCGACACCCAGCAGCTTGATCAGGTGCAGACCGAAATCGGTGCGTACCGGCGCCGAGACCTGGTCCTTGTTCAAGGCGTACAAGGCCTTTTCAAACTCCGGATCGTAGACGCCAGGACCGGCATAACCCAGATCGCCGCCGTTGTTAGCCGAACCCGGGTCCTGGGAAAACTCCTTCGCCAACGCTTCAAACGATTCGCCTTTGGCCAAGCGAGCCTGGATCTCTTCGATCTTCGCCTTGGCCTGGGCTTCGGTCACCTTGTCGTTCACTTCGATCAGGATGTGCGCAGCCCGACGCTGTTCGGAAAGGTTGGCGATTTCTTTCTGATAGGCCGCCTGCAAGTCTTCGTCCTTGACGCTGACCTGATCGAAGAAAGAGGCTTTCTTCAACTCGAGGTAATCGATGACCACTTGGTCAGGCGTCATGAATTCCTTGGCGTGTTGGTCGTAGTAAGCCTTGACCTCATCATCCGTCAGCTTGACGGACGCTGGGTCGGCCTTGATGTTCAAGGTGGCGAAATCACGCGTCTGTTTTTCCAGACGTGCAAATGCCAGCACTTGGGCATCGGTGACAAAACCACTGCCTGCCAGGCCGGCGCGCAGCTGACCGATCAGCATTTCCTGAGCCAGCATCTGGCGGAACTGCATACGGCTGTAACCCAGCTGGCGGATCACCTGATCGAAACGCTCGGGGCTGAATTTGCCATCGACCTGAAACTCAGGCGTCTGCAGGATCACTTGATCGAGCGCAGCTTCGGAGAAAGCGAATTTCGCATCGTGCGCGCCTTGCAGCAACAGCTTGCGGTCGATCAGGCCCTTGAGCGCTGAATCACGCAGCATTTTTTCGTCCAGCAGGGAGGCGTCGAAATCCTTGCCCAGCTGTTGCATGAGCTGACGGCGTTGCATGTCGACCGCCTGGCTCAGCTCGTTCTGGCTGATGTTTTCGCCGTTTACCTTGGCCGCGTCGTTGCTATTGGTAGTGGCTTTGAAAATGGCATCGAAACCGGTCAACGCCATCAATGCGACGATGACCCCGATGATGGTCTTGGCAATCCAGCCTTGTGAATTGTCCCTGATATTCTGCAGCATGCGTCCCCCAGAAACGGTTGAACTTCAAATTTAGGCAACCGTGGAGCGTGGGTAGAATCCGGATAGAAGAAAGGCGCATCCGAGGATGCGCCTTCTCGTAACTGGCGGAGCGGACCGGGCTCTGACCTGCAAGCCCTGGTGTGCCAGACCGGTTGAAACCGGCCATATTACCGCTCCGCTGCCAAGCCAGGCATGACCCCGACCCGGATAAACTCAACGAAACCTTAGTTAACGGCTTCTTTCAGTGCTTTACCAGCTTTGAAGCCTGGCTTTTTGGCAGCAGCGATTTCCAGCGTCTTACCGGTCTGCGGGTTGCGACCGATACGAGCAGGACGATCGGTCACGGAGAAGGTGCCGAAACCAACCAGAACAACGGAGTCGCCAGCCTTCAGAGCGCCAGTGACGGATTCGATTACAGCGTCCAGCGCACGGCCAGCAGCAGCTTTCGGGATATCAGCGGATGCAGCGATAGCATCAATCAGTTCCGACTTGTTCACTCTAAGTCCCCTTATATCTATTTGAGATGATTCTAAGTTTTTTTGGTGAAAGCAAAAACGAGTGCTGAATGGCCTGCAGACACTTAAGAGCCGCTTTATAACAAGGGCTCTAAAAAACTGTCAAGGAAGCCCCCCAGACAAATGCGTATTAATGCGTGCTAATTCTTTCCTTAGAGTCAGACTCTCGCTTTTCTTCCTTCGCGACAATCTCCGGAGCCACATCCGGCAAGGGCTCCGGCGCGTATTGCAGCGCAATTTGCAGGACCTCGTCAATCCATTTAACGGGTTTGATCTGAAGATCTTGCTTGATGTTGTCAGGAATTTCCTTCAGGTCGCGGACATTCTCTTCGGGAATGATCACGATCTTGATCCCGCCCCGGTGTGCCGCCAGCAGTTTTTCCTTCAGGCCGCCAATCGCCAGGACCTGGCCGCGCAGCGTGATTTCACCCGTCATGGCGACGTCGGCGCGCACTGGAATACCAGTCAATGCCGAGACCAGGGCCGTGCACATGCCTACACCGGCGCTTGGGCCGTCCTTGGGCGTAGCCCCTTCAGGCATGTGGATATGCGTGTCGCGCTTCTCATGGAAGTCCAGGGGAATGCCCAGGCTCCGGGCACGACTGCGAACCACCGTCAGCGCCGCGGTGATCGATTCGACCATCACGTCACCCAGGGAACCGGTCTTGATCAGTTGACCCTTGCCCGGGACCACGGCCGCTTCGATGGTCAGCAATTCACCGCCGACCTGAGTCCATGCCAGGCCTGTCACCTGGCCGATCTGGTCCTGCTGCTCGGCCAGGCCGTAGCGGAACTTGCGCACACCCAGGAAGTGCTCCAGCAGGTCCGCAGTGACCTTGACCGCGAAGCGTTTTTCCAGCGCATGTTCCTTGACCGCCTTGCGGCAGACCTTGGCAATCTGCCGTTCCAGGCCACGCACACCGGCTTCGCGGGTGTAGTAGCGGATGATGTCGCGAATCGCTTCCTCGTCGAATTCCAGCTCGCCTTTTTTCAGGCCGTTGGCCTGGATCTGCTTGGGCGAAAGGTACTTCACGGCGATGTTGATCTTCTCGTCCTCGGTGTAGCCCGGCAGACGAATCACCTCCATCCGGTCCAGCAATGCTGGCGGAATGTTCATGGAGTTGGAGGTGCAGAGGAACATCACGTCCGACAGGTCGTAATCGACCTCCAGGTAGTGATCGTTGAAGTTGTGATTCTGCTCAGGATCGAGGACTTCGAGCAACGCAGAGGCTGGATCGCCACGCATGTCGCTACCCATCTTGTCGATTTCGTCCAAAAGGAACAGCGGATTGCGCACGCCGACCTTTGTCATCTTTTGAATCAATCTTCCTGGCATCGAACCGATATAGGTCCGGCGATGACCCCGAATTTCCGCCTCGTCACGCACGCCGCCCAGGGCCATGCGTACGAATTTGCGGTTGGTGGCGTGGGCAATCGACTCCGCAAGGGAGGTTTTACCGACCCCGGGAGGGCCGACCAGGCACAGGACCGGGCCACGAATCTTCTTCACGCGTTTCTGCACGGCGAGGTATTCAAGGATGCGTTCCTTGACCTCATCCAGGCCGTAATGGTCAGCGTCGAGGATGTCTTCGGCACGCGCCAGGTCCAGACGCACCTTGCTCTGGGCTTTCCACGGCACCTGGACCAACCAGTCGATGTAGGAGCGCACCACGGTGGCCTCGGCAGACATCGGCGACATTTGCTTGAGCTTGTTCAGTTCGGCCTGAGCCTTGGCCAGTGCATCCTTGGGCAAGCCGGCGGCATCGATGCGCTTTTTCAGCTCTTCGATTTCGTTATGGCCTTCGTCGCCATCGCCCAGCTCTTTCTGAATGGCCTTCATCTGCTCATTCAGGTAGTACTCGCGCTGGCTGCGCTCCATCTGCTTCTTGACGCGACCACGAATGCGCTTCTCGACCTGCAACAGATCGATTTCGCCGTCGAGCAGTGCCAGCACGTGTTCGACACGGGCCGACAAATCAATGATCTCGAGAATTTCCTGCTTCTGCTCGATCTTGAGGGCCATGTGGGCCGCCATCGTATCGACCAGCCGCCCAGGTTCATCGATGCTGTTAAGCGACGACAGGACCTCTGCAGGCACCTTCTTGCCCAACTGCACGTATTGTTCGAACTGCGACAGCAGGCTGCGGACAAATACCTCTGACTCACGCTCGGGCGCATCGACCTCTTCGATCAGCGACACCTCGGCCCGGCAATGGCCGTCCACTTCGCTGAAACGCTCGATAGCACCGCGTTGCTCGCCTTCGACCAGGACCTTGACGGTGCCGTCGGGCAGCTTGAGCAATTGCAGAACCGTTGCAATCGTACCTACGCGATACAGTGCGTCTTCGCCGGGATCATCATCGGCTGGGTTTCTCTGAGCCAGCAGAAGAATCTGCTTGTCACCCGCCATCGCAGCCTCAAGGGCTTCGATGGACTTCTCGCGCCCCACGAACAGCGGGATAACCATGTGCGGATACACCACGACATCGCGCAATGGCAGGAGAGGCAATTCGATGGTTGTCTTCATGATTTCGCCTCTACGGCGGCCCTCGGGCCGGAAACAGATGGAAGTAAGCTTGAAACCAAGATGGGGGCAGCCTTGAAAAAAAACAAGCGCTAAGACACGTCTAAAACGCGCTAAAAGCAAAGGGGCCCGAAGGCCCCTTCTTTGTTCCGGCAGCGGGACGCTTAAGCGTCCGGTGCGGCCTTGGCAGCCGGCTCACTGTTTTCATAGATGTACAGTGGCTTGGACTTGCCTTCTATAACGCTTTCATCGATCACGACTTTACTCACCTCGGACTGCGAGGGGATCTCATACATCGTGTCGAGCAATACGCCTTCGAGAATCGAGCGCAATCCACGGGCACCGGTCTTACGCTCCAGGGCACGTTTTGCGACCGATTTCAGCGCGTCGGAACGGAATTCCAGGTCTACACCTTCCATTTCGAACAGCTTGGCATACTGCTTGGTCAGGGCGTTTTTCGGCTCGGTCAGGATCTGCATCAACGCCGCTTCATCCAACTCGTCCAGCGTCGCCAGGACCGGCAGGCGACCGACGAATTCCGGGATCAGACCGAACTTGACCAAATCGTCAGGCTCGACCTCACGCAGCGATTCACCGACTTTCTTGCCTTCTTCCTTGCTGCGCACTTCGGCGTTGAAACCAATGCCGCCACGGGTGGAACGGTTTTGAATAACCTTCTCCAGACCGGAGAACGCACCACCGCAGATGAACAGGATGTTACGGGTGTCGACTTGCAGGAATTCCTGCTGCGGATGCTTGCGACCACCTTGGGGTGGAACGGAAGCAACCGTGCCTTCGATCAACTTGAGCAAGGCCTGCTGCACGCCCTCACCGGAAACATCCCGGGTAATGGACGGGTTGTCGGACTTGCGGGAAATCTTGTCGATTTCGTCGATGTAGACGATGCCCATCTGGGCTTTTTCCACATCGTAATCACACTTCTGCAACAACTTCTGAATGATATTCTCGACATCTTCACCTACGTAACCCGCCTCGGTAAGGGTGGTTGCGTCGGCGATGGTGAACGGAACGTTCAGCAAACGAGCCAAGGTTTCGGCAAGCAGGGTCTTACCCGAGCCTGTCGGGCCGATCAGCAGGATGTTGCTCTTGCCGAGTTCGACCTCGTCATTCTTTTTGTCACGCTGGTTCAGGCGCTTGTAGTGGTTGTACACCGCTACGGCCAGTACCTTTTTCGCACGTTCCTGACCAATCACATACTGATCAAGGATGCCGCTGATTTCTTTAGGCGAAGGCAATTTATGCGCGCTGCTTTCGGCCTGGGCTTCCTGCACCTCCTCGCGGATGATGTCATTGCACAGGTCGACGCACTCGTCGCAAATGAAGACCGAGGGGCCGGCAATCAATTTGCGTACTTCATGCTGGCTTTTGCCACAGAAGGAGCAATAAAGCAGTTTGCCGTTGTCCTCGCCGTTGCGGGTGTCAGTCATTCGATCGATCCAAATCCGATAGGCTTGCAACACAAGATGAAGGCAATTGCGGGCTTTTTCAAGCCCGCAGGCGGCCGGTCATCCCAACCACCTGCATTTTGAGCGGCTTAGGCAGGCATTTGACGCTTGTTGATCACGGAGTCGATCAGGCCGTATTCGGCCGCACGCTCTGCGCTCATGAAATTGTCACGCTCGGTGTCACGCTCAATGGTTTCGAGGCTTTGCCCGGTGTGATGGGCCAGCAGCGAGTTCAGGCGCGAGCGAATATGGAGGATTTCCTTGGCATGGATGTCGATATCCGACGCCTGGCCCTGGAAGCCGCCCAATGGCTGGTGAATCATCATCCGCGAGTTAGGCAGGCAGTGACGCTTGCCCGCTGCGCCGCCGGCGAGCAGGAAAGCGCCCATGCTGCAGGCCTGGCCGATGCAGATGGTGGAAACGTCAGGCTTGATGAACTGCATGGTGTCGTAGATCGACATGCCCGCAGTCACCGAACCGCCAGGTGAGTTGATGTACAGATGGATATCCTTGTCCGGGTTTTCCGCTTCAAGGAACAACAGCTGCGCCGCGACCAGGTTGGCCATGTAGTCTTCAACGGGGCCGATCAGGAAGATGACGCGTTCCTTGAGCAGACGCGAGTAGATGTCATAGGCACGTTCGCCGCGGGCGGACTGCTCGATAACCATCGGGACCAGGCCGCCTGCGGCCTGGATGTCAGAGCTCTGCTGATAAAAAGAATTGCGGGACATGTCTCGCAGTCACTCCCAAATAGTTATGTCTTGAATACGCATAAGCCAGCGCGAAGGCTGGCTTATGGGTGTTTATTTCTTACCGCAGAACCATCAATCGGCTTGTGGAGCTTCCACCGGCTTGACCGCTTCTTCGTAAGAGACCGCTTTATCGGTCACGCTAGCTTTCTGCAGAACAGTATCCACAACTTGTTCTTCCAGCACAACCGAACGGACTTCGTTCAGTTGCTGGTCGTTCTTGTAGTACCAGGACACGACTTGCTCAGGCTCTTGATAAGCCGAGGCCATTTCCTGGATCAGCTCGCGAACGCGGGCTTCGTCAGGCTTGAGCTCGAATTGCTTGACCACTTCGGCGACGATCAGGCCCAGCACGACGCGGCGCTTGGCTTGCTCTTCGAACAGTTCGGCAGGCAGTTGGTCCGGCTTGATGTTACCGCCGAACTGCTGAACGGCCTGCACGCGCAGACGGTTCACTTCGTTGTCCAGCAGGGCCTTTGGCACTTCGATCGGGTTGGAGGCCAGCAGACCGTCCATGACCTGGTTCTTGACCTTGGACTTGATGGCTTGGCGCAGCTCACGCTCCATGTTCTTGCGAACTTCGGTGCGGAAACCTTCCAGACCGGTTTCCTTGATACCGAACTGGGCGAAGAACTCTTCGTTCAGCTCAGGCAGTTTCGGCTCGGAAACAGTGTTGACGGTCACGGTGAACTCGGCGGCTTTGCCAGCCAGGTCCAGGTTCTGGTAGTCCTCAGGGAAGGTCACGTTCAGAACGCGCTCTTCACCGGCCTTGGCGCCAACCAGGCCGTCTTCGAAACCAGGAATCATGCGACCGGAGCCCAGCACCAGCTGGGTAGCCTTGGCGGAACCGCCCGCGAACACTTCACCGTCGACCTTGCCGACGAAATCGATGTTCAGTTGATCTTCGTTCTGGGCAGCACGCTCAGTCACTTCGAAACGGGTGTTCTGCTTGCGCAGGATGTCCAGCATCTTGTCCAGGTCGGCATCCGACACGTCAGCGCTCAGGCGCTCGACGGCGATGGATTCGAAACCGGCGACCGTGAACTCAGGGAACACTTCGAAGGTGGCGACGAATTCCAGGTCCTTGCCTTTTTCCAGCACTTTAGGCTCGACGGACGGAGCGCCGGCCGGGTTCAGCTTCTGCTCGACGACCGCTTCGTAGAACGAAGACTGGATCACGTCGCCCACGGCTTCCTGACGCGCATCAGCTTCGTAACGCTGACGGATCACGCTCATTGGCACTTTGCCTGGGCGGAAACCTGGGATTTTGGCCTTTTGGGCAGTCTGCTGCAGACGCTTGTTGACCTGAGTCTCGATGCGCTCAGCCGGCACGGTAATGCTCATGCGGCGCTCAAGAGCAGAAGTATTTTCAACAGAAACTTGCATGGATATTCCTCGTTGCACAGACGTTGGCCGGGCGTTTCCGACCCCAGAATCAAGGGCATGCATTCTAGTAGGTCAAACTCAAGAAGTCACCCTACTGAAAACGCGCTGGAAACAAGCGCCGGATTAAGGACGGGACAAACGGTCATGCCCCACCCGGATTGCAAATACAGTCGATTCAGCCCAAGGCTCTGCGCCAACGCTTCTATATATAGAAGCGGCTTGCCCGATCCCGCGACGCCGCCCCCCCCCCACAAGGGGACCGACGGACATGTCGCGCATCATCACGAAACACATTCGCGACGAACCGACCGCTGCGCGCAGCTCCAAAAAACCATACCGACGCCAAACACAAAACCACTGAAAACAAAAACGGCGCAGCCCTTTTCAGGTACTGCGCCGTTTTCTGCTATTTAAATAGCGACTTGTATGGTGCGGACGGAGAGACTCGAACTCTCACACCTTGCGGCGCTGGAACCTAAATCCAGTGTGTCTACCAATTCCACCACATCCGCGTATCAAGCTTTTAAAGCAAAGGCGCCAGACTGTTAAATCTGGCGCCTCTCTAGAATATGGGGTGGACGATGGGGATCGAACCCACGACAACGGGAGTCACAATCCCGTGCTCTACCAACTGAGCTACGCCCACCATATTGCCTTGTTGCCTTACTTGTGCCAAAGCTGCCTAATTGGCGCACCCGGCAGGACTCGAACCTGCGACCATCCGCTTAGAAGGCGGATGCTCTATCCAGCTGAGCTACGGGCGCCTTTTTAATCTGTATTCTTGGACGATTACAAACTAAGTGCTTTCAGTTTCGCCGAGTTGAAACAACCAACTCTGCTCCACCTTCTTAACCAGTGCTAGGCTGTGCCCGACAAGTGCGACGAATGTTATAGACGGCCTGATAGGTCGTCAACTCTTTTTTAAAAAAAATTCATTTAATTAAAGGGGTTAGGGGAATTTGCAGACCAAGCGCCTTTGCCCTCACGCCCCGGCATGCGAGAATGCGTTCTCTTTTTTTCCCCTCTCGATGGTTAACCACGCGCAATGACTGCACAACTTATCGACGGCAAATCGATCGCCGCCAGCCTGCGCCAGCAGATCGCCCAACGAGTCACCGAGCGCCGCCAGCAAGGCTTGCGCACGCCCGGCCTTGCGGTGATCCTGGTCGGCAGCGATCCTGCCTCTCAGGTTTATGTCTCGCACAAGCGTAAAGACTGTGAAGAGGTCGGCTTCCTTTCCCAGGCCTACGACCTGCCTTCCGAAACCACCCAGCAAGCGTTGGCCGATCTGATCGATCGCCTGAACGATGACCCCAACATCGACGGCGTTCTGCTCCAGCTGCCACTGCCTGAGCACCTCGACGCCTCCAAGCTGTTGGAGCGTATCCGCCCGGACAAAGACGTCGATGGCTTCCATCCTTATAACGTCGGCCGCCTGGCCCAGCGCATCCCGTTGCTTCGTCCCTGCACCCCAAAAGGCATCATGACGCTGCTGGAAAGCACCGGCGTGGACCTGTATGGCCTCGACGCCGTAGTGGTGGGTGCGTCCAACATCGTTGGCCGCCCGATGGCCATGGAGCTGCTGCTGGCCGGCTGCACCGTGACCGTGACCCATCGTTTCACCAAGGACCTGGCCGGCCATGTCGGCCGCGCGGACCTGGTGGTGGTGGCCGCCGGCAAACCCGGCCTGGTAAAGGGCGAATGGATCAAGGAAGGCGCCATCGTCATCGACGTGGGCATCAATCGCCAGGATGACGGCAAGCTGGTGGGCGATGTGGTCTACGAGACCGCCCTGCCCCGCGCTGGCTGGATCACGCCGGTGCCCGGCGGCGTAGGCCCGATGACCCGCGCCTGCTTGCTGGAAAACACGTTGTACGCCGCCGAGACGCTGCACAGCTGATACGCGTCAACAAAAACCCTGTGGGAGCAAGCTTGCTTGCGATAGCGATGGACCAGCCAACATCCCGTTGACTGACACACCGCTATCGCAAGCAAGCTCGCTCCCACAGGCGCTTTTGACGACCGGATTTTAGCCGCCAAATTACAAATTTTTCAGATTCGATTCGACAGAATCCCCCTTCATTAAACTTTATTTATTCACAGGCCTTGGTGGCACAGGCATATAGCGCTGCTGTCACCCATACTCCTAGAATGCGACGTTTTTTTAAAAGTCGTTGCTCAACGGCACCTTCAACTCTATCGAGCCTACTCGCGTGAAAATCCGTCTTTCGATCATCAGCCTATTCATCGCTTTCACAGGCAGCTTTATCACGCAAAATGTCGCTGCACAGGAAACCATCGCGGCCCCCCGGGATACGGCCAAGTTGCAAGTCGCCTCGGGCAGCGCGATGTTGCTGGATCTGCAGACGGATAAAGTGGTCTATTCGAGCAACCCGGACGTGGTGGTACCTATCGCGTCGGTGACCAAGTTGATGACCGGCCTGATCGTGCTGGATGCCAAACAGAACCTGGATGAGTACATCTCCATCACGATCGCCAACACCCCAGAGATGAAAGGTGTGTTTTCCCGGGTCAAGCTCAACAGCGAGCTGTCGCGCCGGGATGTGCTGCTGATCGCCCTGATGTCTTCGGAAAACCGCGCTGCCGCCAGCCTCGCCCACCATTATCCAGGTGGCTATGCGGCGTTCATTGCCGCCATGAACGCCAAGGCGAAGGCGCTGGGCATGACCAGTACTCATTACGTCGAACCCACGGGCCTGTCGATCCACAACGTCTCGACCGCCCGGGACCTGACCAAGCTGCTGATCGCCGCCCGCAAGTACCCATTGCTGAGCGAACTGAGCACCACCAAGGAAAAGACCGTTACCTTCCGCAAGCCTGTGTATAGCCTGGGCTTTCGCAACACTGACCACTTGGTCCACAAGGCCAACTGGGATATCCAGTTGACCAAGACCGGTTTCACCAACGAGGCCGGCCACTGCCTGGTGCTGGTGACGAAGATGGGCAATCGCCCGATGGCACTGGTGATCCTCGATGCATTCGGCAAGTTCACGCACTTCGCCGATGCCAGTCGGATTCGTAGCTGGGTCGAGACCGGGAAAAGCGCCGACGTGCCTTCAGTGGCCCTGCAATACAAAGCTGCCAAGAATCTCAAGAGCCGCCAGAGTGGTGTGGTGGAAGCTTCCCAATAATCCGCGGCACACAGAAAAGCCCCGGCTCGTCGTAATGCTGTTCACTTAGAAAAAGCGGCGCTTCTTTCAGAAATGGGAAGCGCCGTTTTTTTGTTTTATTGTTTTGGTGTGTATATCCGTTATTTAGGTAACGACTGCTTATGGTTCCGCTCTTACAGCGGGTCACTTTTGAGCGCAAAAGTAACCAAAACGCTACATGCCCCACCACTCGGTGCCTCGCCTAGGCTCGGCATGCCTGAACGAAGGCATTGCTCCGTGGGCCGCCGCGAAGGGCCATCCATGGCCCAGCGCGGCTACCTCGGCATCCATGCCGAGGTGCCCACTGCGCAATACCTTCGTTCAGCCAGCGTGGTTAATGGGGCGCCGAGATCAACATCCACCGCGAGGCGGCCTGGTAGCCGACCTGGTTCTTGGTGGGACCGCGTTTTTCCTGTGGGAGCGGGCTTGCTCGCGAAGGCGATGTGTCAGTTTTCGGTGATATTGGATGTGCCGGCCTCATCGCGAGCAAGCTCGCTCCCACAGGTTTTGCGTCGTGCGCAGGTGCTGTGAACACCCACAAACTCATGTGGGAGCGAGCTTGCTCGCGATAGCGGTGGCTCAGCCACATAGATGCCGGCATGTGCTTGCTCTTGCTCTTGCTCTTGCTCTTGCTCTTGCTCTTGCTCTTGCTCTTGCTCTTGCTCTTGATCTTGCTCTTGATCTGGACGCCCCGTCAAACCACGCTGGCCGAACGCAGGCATTGCGCAGTGGGCAACCCGGCATGGATGCCGGGATAGCCGCGCTGGGCCATGGATGGCCCTTCGCGGCGGGCCCACGGAGCAATGCCGGAGTGAGGGCACACCGAGCCTAGGCGAGGTGCCGAGTGGTGGGGCAAGAGCGTTTTGCTTACTTTTGCGCTTCTCAAAAGTGAGCCGCTGTAAGAGCGGAACCATAAGTAGCCGTTACCTAAATAACGGATATACACACCAACCCACGCCTCTCGAAACAAATAATGCCTAGGCCTTCAGATCACCCAGCGGATCATAGGGTTTAGGCTTGTGCTCATCCTTCTTGTCCAGAGGCGCCTTCGCCGGCCCTACCGGATCGACCTGGGGATCCTCAAGGTCCGGCGAGTCCGGATCAAACCCCAGGTCATCACCGCTGGAATGCTCTGACGAATGTGGCCCCGTAGGTGTTTTCGACTGTGCCATGCCTGCCTCCTCCAATCACGGTCGGAAAATGCCCGACCCTGACGATAAGAGCCTCAGGCCTGCCGGGTCGTGCCCGGCAAGTGACGAACGGGGCGCTCGGTCAATGCGCTGCGCCGAGGGCCTTGGTGGCCCGCGCCGCCGCTTGCTCCTGCCCTGCTCCGGCCAGATCAGCCGCCGCTTTCAACCAACGCTGTGAATCGACATTCGCCGGAAGCTGCGTGGGCCGCTGGACCAGCACCGCCCAGCCACCCGCGCTCTGGAAGGCCGATTCGAAGGCACTGAAGCTCATCAACTGCCGTCGGTTCATGCCTGAGCGCAGCAATACCGTCTGCTTCTGACGGTTGTAGCCGGCGAGAATCCCGTACCGAGGCTCGGCCCAGAACGCCGAACCGTCGATATAGCGCACCAGCACCGGATAGCCTGCCGCGACCTGTTCCAACAACGCGGGCAGCTTGGCGTCGAGGGGATACACCAACAACCCGTATTCGCGCGCCAGGGTTTGCATATTCTGCTGCAAGCCGGCTTCGCCACCCGGCAGGTGCAACGGCTTTTCCAGCAACCCCGGCGTGATCACCGTGCCTTGCAAGGTCAGCAGCGCAGCCAACGATTGCGGAGCGCCCTGGTACATTTCGCCACGAAAGAACGGCACGCTGTTGAGCTCCACCCGCTCGGGCAGGCGCTGGATCTGCGGCGACACACTGCCCGCACACCCCGCCAGGGCGACGAGGCAGGACAGCGTCAGGACCAGTGATCGAAAAGATGAAATGACCGGCGACATGATGACTCTCTTGTTCAGATACCCGGCATCCGGGCCAGGCTGGGGTCGACGATCATAAGGCGGGCAAAGCCCCGGGTATAGCCATAACGGCAGTTTTACGAGCGCGATAGAACGAACCGATCCGTGCCCAACCGCCACGGATCGATTACCTGCAACACTTGAGCGACTAGACTGTCCATGTATTAGGTGCGTGATCCCGGACGGGGTTAAAAGGAGGCACAGATGAGCCTGACCACGACAATTCTGATGCTGATATTCGGCTGGCTGAGCGTAGCCACGGCGATGCTGTGGGGCGTGCTTCGGATCACCCGGCGCCATCATCACGCGCCACCTGCGCAATCGGAAAAAATCACAAAATCCGCACGACGCCACGCCACCGCACACTGAACATTAGCTTTTCAACCACCCCAAAAAAAACCACCCGGGCCTGGACCCGGGTGGCTTCTGTCTGCCTGGCATCAGGCGTTGTCGGCCAACGCCTTTTCCCTGGCCCGACGGGACAACATGTTCAACACCTCGATCGCCGCCGAGAACGCCATGGCCGCGTAGATGTAGCCCTTGGGCACATGGGCACCGAAGCCTTCGGCGATCAGCGTCATGCCGATCATGATCAGGAAGCCCAGGGCCAGCATCACCACCGTCGGGTTGTCATTGATGAACTTGGCCAGCGGTTCGGCCGCCAGCAGCATCACCAGCACCGACACGACGACCGCGATGATCATGATCGGCAGATGCTCGGTCATGCCCACGGCCGTGATGATGCTGTCGATGGAGAACACCAGGTCCAACATCAGGATCTGACCAATTGCCGCGGCGAAGCCCAGGGTCACGGCGGACGTGGCCGACTTGGGGTCATCCGGTGCGGGGTCCATGCTGTGGTGGATTTCAGTGGTTGCCTTCCACAGCAGGAACAGGCCACCGGCAATCAGGATCATGTCTTTCCAGGAGAACGCCTGCCCCAGGATTTCGATGACCGGTTCGGTCAACTGCACAATGAAGGCAATGGTGCTCAACAAGCCCAGGCGCAGGATCAACGCCATGCCGATACCGATCCGCCGCGCCTTGGCACGGTGCTGGGCGGGCAGCTTGTTGGTCAGAATCGAAATGAAGATCAGGTTATCGATGCCAAGCACGATTTCCATGACCACCAGAGTTGCCAGGGCGATCCACGCGGTGGGGCTGGCGGCGAGCTGTAAAAGATAATCCATGGGTCAGTCCTGACTGATGTGACGTATTAAATGGTTTTGGTCGGGGTTTGTGTTTCGTCAGCTTCGTCCGCCGGCTTTTTCTTCGGGCTGATCAAGCCGCCGGTGGCTTCGCTGATCGCCTGTTCGGCGGCCTTGTGAGTGTCGTCGATGGCCTGCTTGGCGGTTTGCGTTGCCTGTCCCATCAGTTGCTGGGCACTTTTTTCAGCCTGTTCACAGCCCGCCAATGTCACTGCAGACATCGTCAACAAGGCTGCAAGCCCCAGGGATTTGTACGTCATGGAATGAATGCCTCTTGAGAGAATAGAAGGCGCACGAAAAAGGCCCGCCAATGGCCAGGCATTCTAGAGAGGCGAATACTTCAGGAAAATTCGTATTTTTAGCGGTTATACTTCGGTTTTTACGAATCCGCGTGAACCCATGCTCAATTACCGACAATTGCATTACTTCTGGGTGGTGGCGAAAACCGGCAGCATCGTGCGCGCCTGCGAGCAGTTGAACCTGACCCCACAGACCATCAGCGGGCAGATCTCCCTCTTCGAGCAGACCTATAACATCAAGCTGTTTCGTCGCGTCGGACGGCAGCTGGAACTGACCGAGGCCGGCCGCCAGACCTTGCCCTACGCCGAACACATGTTCCAGTTGGGCGGTGAGCTGGAATTGATGCTGCGCGCCCAACCCAACGAGCAACAAACCCTGTTTCGGGTCGGGGTGGCGGATGTGGTGCCCAAATCCATCGTCTACCGGCTGCTGGCGCCGACCATGGAGTTGAGTGAGCCGCTGCGCATCACCTGTCGCGAGGACAAGCTCGAACGGCTGCTGGCGGACCTGGCGATCCAGCGTCTGGACCTGGTGATTTCCGACAGCCCGATGCCGACTCACCTGGACATCAAGGGCTACAGCCAGAAACTGGGGGAATGCGGGATCAGCTTTTTCGCCACCGCCGCGCTGGCCGAACGTTACGGGTCGGATTTTCCCCGTGGCCTGCATGACGCTCCGCTGCTGATTCCCGGGCCGGAAACGGTCGTGCGCAGCCGCTTGCAGCGCTGGTTCGCCGAGCAACAGATCCAGCCGCGCATCGTCGGCGAATTCGACGACAGCGCATTGATGCAGGCCTTCGGCCAATCCGGCAGCGGGATTTTCATTGGCCCGAGCGTGATCGCCGAAGAGGTCAAGCGCCAGTACGGCGTAGAAGTGATCGGCCAGACCGATGCGGTGAGCGAATCCTTCTACGCCATTTCCGTGGAGCGCAAGGTCAGCCACCCCGGCATCGTCGCAATTGCCGAAGGCGCACGTCGCGAATTATTCAGCGCTTAGCAGGTGACACGGGGTTTGAAGGTCATCAGCAGCAACGCCAGCAGGATCGATACGAAGATGAACCCGGCCGCCGCAAACCCGACACTGCCCAGGCCCAGGGTATCGATGACCCGGCCACCAACCATCGCCCCCAGCCCAATCCCCAGGTTGGCCCCGGCGATGTTCAACGATGCGGCAAAGGCCGGGGCCTGCGGGGCCGCCTTCATCAGCCGTACATGGCTGACCAGGAACAAGGCCGCCTGGGTCACGCCCCAGATGCCCATCGCCGCCGCCAGCGCAAGGGGCGAATGAATGCTTGGCACCAACGCCACCATGCCGCCGATCAGGAACAGGCAGAAGACCATCGATGCGATCAACGGATGCCGGTCCACCGCCCGGCCGCCCAGGGAATTTCCCAGCAGCCCGACGGCGCCGAAGCCCATCAGGCACCAGCCCACCAGGGTGCCATCGAACCCGGCGAGGCGTTCGAGGATGTCCGCCAGATAGGTGTAGGCGGTGAACATGCCGCTGAACACCAGGATCGACAACAGCACATGCCCTTGCATCAACGGGCTGCGCAGGATCTTGAATTGCGAACGAAAGCTCACCTGATGCTGGTGCAGGTTGGTTTTCGGCAAGTAGATAAACAGCAGCAACGCCTTGGCGAAGGCGATGACCGCCAGGATCGCGAACGCACTGCGCCAGCCAAACGCATCGGAAATCAACGTGCCGACGGGAATGCCGAACACCGTGGCGCAGACGATGCCAAAGCCGATCCGGGCGATGGCCCGCCCAGCCAGCTGTGGCCCGACAATGTCCACCGCCGTTTCACTGGCCAGCGCCCAGAACACCGGCAGGCCCAGGGCCGGAATCAATCGCGCAATGGCCATCACCCAGATGTTGGGGGCGACTGTGGCGAGCATGTTGGCCAGGCCGAACATCACCAGCACGCTGATAAACAACTTGCGCCGTTCAAAACGGGCGAACCAGGCGGTCAGGAACGGCCCGAACGCCGCCACCGTAAACGCGAACAACGTCACCAGCAGCCCAGCCTGGGGGATGCTGACGTCCAAGTCGCGAGCGATGGAGGGCAACAGGCCAACGATGACGAATTCCGTGGTCAGCACCGTAAAACCGGCGGCCGACAACAGGAAAATGGGTAACAACATGTAGAACTCCAGCGAAACGACGACACCAGCGTCAGCCCGAAGGCTCGCTGGCGGATATGGAAAGGTGATGAAGGCAAAGCCTAACAGAATGCGTCCACCAGACAAAACGCGCTTGAACACCCGAGTGACGGATCGTCACAGGTCCGTCAGATTTTTCATCGGGCTGTGATAAAGTCCGCGGCCTGCAAACGCCGTACTTTTCTCACGGTCCGCTCATGTGGCCTGCCCGCTTGTTGCCCTGACTCGTCGACCGTCGCACACAATAAAATCAGAGATGCCGCTATGACAGCTTCGTCCGTTACCCCCATGCAACGCCTCAAACGCACCAGCCTGGTGACGCAAATCATCATCGGTCTGATCGCCGGTATCGTCCTGGCGTGGCTGGCGCCCGACTTGGCCAAGTCCACCGAATTCATCGGCAAGGTCTTCGTGTCCGCGCTCAAGGCCGTGGCGCCAATCTTGGTGTTCGTGCTGGTCATGGCCTCGATCGCCAACCACAAGCATGGCCAGGAAACCCATATCCGGCCGATTCTGTTCCTCTATCTGCTGGGCACTTTCGCCGCAGCGGTGGTCGCAGTGGTCGCCAGTACGCTGTTTCCGTCCAGCCTCGTGCTGTCGACCCAAGACGTCGCGGTCACGGCGCCCGGTGGCATCAGCGAGGTGCTGCAAAGCCTGTTGCTGAGCGTGGTGGACAACCCGGTCCGAGCCCTGCTCAACGGCAATTTCATCGGCATCCTGGCCTGGGCCATCGGCATGGGCATCGCCATTCGTCATGCCGGCCAGACCACCCGCACCGTGCTCGAAGACCTGTCCAACGGCGTGACCGTCATCGTGCGCGTGGTAATCCGCTTCGCCCCGCTGGGGATCTTCGGGCTGGTCGCCTCGACGCTGGCCACCTCCGGCTTCGGCGCCCTGCTCGGCTATCTGCACCTGCTCACCGTACTGATCGGCTGCATGCTGTTCGTGGCGTTGGTGGTCAACCCGCTCATCGTGTTCTGGAAACTGCGTCGCAATCCTTATCCGCTGGTGTTCACCTGCCTGCGCGAAAGTGGCATCACAGCGTTTTTCACGCGCAGCTCGGCGGCGAATATTCCGGTGAACCTGGAACTGAGCAAACGCCTGGGCCTGCACGAAGACACCTATTCGGTGTCGATCCCACTGGGCGCGACCATCAACATGGCGGGCGCCGCCATTACCATCACCGTGCTGACCCTGGCGGCCGTGCATACCTTGGGTATCGCAGTGGATATGCCAACGGCCGTGCTGCTGAGCGTTGTCGCGGCGATTTGCGCGTGCGGCGCATCCGGGGTAGCCGGCGGTTCGCTGTTGCTGATTCCCCTGGCGTGCAGCCTGTTTGGCATTCCCAGCGAAATCGCCATGCAAGTGGTCGCGGTGGGTTTCATCATTGGTGTCCTGCAGGACTCGGCGGAGACGGCGTTGAACTCGTCTACGGATGTGCTGTTCACGGCGGCGGCGTGCCTGGGAGAGGAAGAGAAGCTCGCGCGTACGGCCTAACAGTTGCGGTGGCTGTTCGGTCCCTATCGCGAGCAAGCTCGCTCCCACAGGGGATGTGTTGTGTAGCAGCTATTGTGTGAGCGCCACTGCCCCCTGTGGGAGCGAGCTTGCTCGCGATAGCGGCGGCACATCCGCCGAGGATATGCCAGACAGCCACAAAAAAGCCCGGGAACGGCCCACACCGTCCCGGGCTTTTCATGGCTGTGGGGTTAGAACGCGCCCATGTAGTCGCGCTTGCCCACTTCCACGCCATTGTGGCGCAGCAAGGCGTAGGTGGTGGTCACGTGGAAGAAGAACTGCGGCAGGCCATAGGTCAGCAAGTAGTTCTGGCCGCTGAAGCGCTTTTCTTTCGGCGTGCCCGGACGGGTAACGATTTCGATGCCTTCCTTGCCATCGATCTGCTCGGGGCGGATGCCGTCGATGAAGGCCAAGACCTTGGCGATCAAGGCTTGCAGCTCGGCGAACGTGGTCTCGCTGTCGTCATACTTCGGCACTTCGATCTCGGCCAGGCGTGCGGATACACCTTTGGCGAAGTCCACCGCGATCTGCACCTGGCGCACCAGCGGGAACATGTCCGGGTACAGGCGGGCTTGCAGGAAGGCATTCGGGTCGATGTTCTTCGCGGTGGCGTGGGCTTCGGCCTTGTTCAGAACGTCGCTCAACGCGTTGAGCATCTGCTTGAAAACCGGGACGGAAGCGGCGTACAGGGAAATAGTCATGGCGATCTCATGCAGGTGGCAGGAAAGAATGAATCAAACGGCTGCGATTATAGCCACGGCTTGTTGCACGGCTTGTCTTTTATTGCGCAAGGATTAGGCTAGGCGGCTTCCACAGCATAGGGAACGCGCGATGAGCATCGAAGAACAACGCCAGGCTGAAGAACCACGGCTCAATAGCACGGAAATCCGCATCCTCGGCGCGCTGGTCGAGAAGCAGGCCACCAACCCCGAGACCTACCCGCTGACGCTCAACGCCCTGGTCCTGGCCTGCAACCAGAAAACCAGCCGCGAACCGGTGATGAACCTCAATCCGGGCCAGGTCGGCCAGAGCCTGCGGGCACTGGAAGGTCGCGGCTTTACCAAACTGGTGATGGGCAGCCGCGCCGACCGCTGGGAACATCGGGTCGACAAAGCTCTGGAGCTGGTACCAGCCCAGGTGATCCTGATGGGTTTGCTGTTCCTGCGTGGCCCGCAAACCGTCAATGAGCTACTGACCCGCAGCGGGCGGATGCACGACTTCGAAGACGCCGAACAAGTCGTGCACCAGCTTGAACGCCTGATCGCCCGTGGGCTGGCGCTGCTGGTGCCACGCCAGGCCGGCCAGCGCGAGGACCGCTATGTGCACGCCATGGGCGATCCGGCGGACATCGAAGCGATTCTCGCCGCCCGCCAGCACCCGGCGGAGCGTGGTGCCGGCGGCGCTGTCTCGGTGGAGCGCATCGAAGAACTCGAAGCCCGGATCGCGGCCCTGGAAGAACGTCTGGCGCGGCTCGAATAGCAGCGCCTACGCCGACCGGGCGAAGGCCACGGCTTTTTCAAATTGCTCCAGGTTGGGCCGTACGCCGGTGTACAGCACGAACTGTTCCAGGGCCTGGATCGCAATGACTTCCAGCCCGGTGATGACCCGCTTGCCTTCGGCCCGGGCGCGCACGATCAGTGGCGTTTCCGACGGAATCGCCACGACATCGAACACGGTCTCGGCCGCGACGATGGTCTCGGGCTCGAACGCCAACTGGTCGGCTTCCGGGCCGCCAGTCATGCCGATCGGCGTGACGTTGATCAGCATCTGTGGCCGGCGGCTACCCAGCTCAGCTTGCCATTCATACCCCAGGGACTCGGCCAAGGCTCGCCCGGCGGCTTCATTGCGGGCAACGATCAGCCCGTTCTTGTAACCCCCATCGCGCAAGGCGCTGGCCACAGCCTTGGCCATGCCGCCGCTGCCGCGCAAGGCAAAGGTCGAATCCTTGGGCACCGTGTGGCTTTGCAACAACTGGGCAATAGCGATGTAGTCGGTGTTGTAGGCCTTCAGATGGCCGTTGGTGTTGACGATGGTGTTGATGGACTGGATCGCCGCGGCGGAAGGATCCAGCTCATCCACCAGGGCAATGCACGCTTCCTTGAACGGCATCGACACGCCGCATCCACGAATCCCCAGGGCACGGATACCGCCCACGGCGCCAGGCAGGTCCTGGCTGCTGAACGCCTTGTAATAGAAATTCAGGCCCAATTGTTCATACAGGTGATTATGAAAGCGCAGGCCGAAGTTGCCGGGACGCCCCGATAGCGACATGCACAGTTGGGTGTCTTTGTTGGGATTGATCTGCATGCGTGTCTCCTTGCGATTCACTTTCGGACAGACGGAATCACCGCTGCGAAAGGTTTATTCGATGATGATACCGCCAGGCCCGGCCCGATCTCAGGCCGCTGGATAACGCGGCGCGGTAAAGAAAAGCGCTACAGACCTTACACAATATTTACCCAACGGCGCCGCAAATCCTGAGAAAATCGTTGTCAGAGCAAGTATCCCCGCGACCCTCATCGGGTCTGTTGCAGACCACAGGCGCCGGGGCCGAAACGAGGAACAGCCATGAATCGTAGACTTCCCATCATCGCCCTGCTCATGGGGGCACTCGCGGTCACCGGCCAGGCATCCGCCCACGGTCGTGGTGGTTGGGAGGGGCCCGCCGTTTTTGGTGCCATCGTCGGTTCGGCCATCGTTGGCTCGGCCCTCATCAACCGTGATCGGCCGGTGTATGTGCAGCAACAACCGGTCTACTACCAACCGCAGCCGGTCTATGTGCAGCAACCACCGCCGGTCTACTACCAGCCACAGCCGGTGTATGTGGAGCAACCGATCTACTATCGCCCAGCGCCGGTGTATTACGGGCCACCACGGGGCTATTACTACGGCCCACCCCGGGGGCATTACGGTCGCTGGTAATCAGCCTCCCAGGTGGCACAAAAAAGCCTGTGATCAATGATCACAGGCTTTTTCATGTTCGCTGAATAACCTCTGTGGCGAGGGGATTTATCCCCGCTGGGCTGCGCAGCAGCCCCTAAGCAGTACTTAACCTGTCTGACGCACTGGGTTGTCGGCATTTAGGGCCGCTTCGCGCCCCAGCGGGGATAAATCCCCTCGCCACAGTGTATGTGTCAGACGTGCTCACTGCTTTTCAGACGGATCGGCGCATGCTCCGCCGCCCCGTGGACAGGCTCAGGCACCACGGGAATCTCATTGCCATCGCAGTCGTGCAGCTTGCCATCGCTGAAGTAATCACCTTCACGCAGCGCCGCCAGGTCCTGGTAGCGCAACACCCGCTCGGTGCCGGCGGCAAAAACCGATTGCTGGTCGGAGTTACCTGCGGTGAAGTGGTTGAACGCCAGGTTCAGCGCGATCGCCATGATTGCCGAAGAACTGATACCCGAATGGAAGATGGTCGCGAACCAGCTCGGGAAATGGTCGTAGAAATTCGGTGCAGCGATGGGAATCATGCCAAAACCAATGGACGTGGCGACGATGATCAGGTTGACGTTGTTGCGGTAGTCGACTTTGGATAGCGTGCGGATGCCACTGGCAGCCACCGTGCCGAACAACACGATACCGGCACCGCCCAGCACCGAGGTCGGCACGGCGGCGATCACCCGGCCCATGAACGGCAGCAGGCCGAGCACCACCAGGAACACCCCGCCGGTCGCCACCACGAAACGGCTCTTGATCCCGGTCACCGCCACCAGCCCGACGTTCTGCGCAAAGGCACTCTGGGTGAAGGAACCGAAGATCGGCGCGATCATGCTCGACAGCATGTCGGCCCGCAAGCCGTTGCCCAGGCGCCTGGAGTCGACCTTGGTGTCAATGATCTCGCCCACCGCCAGGATGTCGGCGGAGGTTTCCACCAGGGTCACCATGATCACGATGCACATCGACAGGATCGCGGCGATGTGGAAAGTCGGCATGCCGAAATGGAACGGAGTCGGGAAGCCGAACATCGGGCCCTGGCTCACCGATGAAAAGTCCGCCATGCCGAGGAACACGGCGATGACGGTACCAATGACCATCGCCAACAGAATCGACAACCGCGAGATGGTCGCGCTGCCCATTTTGCTCAGCAACAGCACCAGCACCAGGGTCACCGCGGCCAGGCCGATGTTGGCCATGCTGCCGAAATCAGCGGCATGGCTGTTGCCGCCCATGGCCCAGCGCGCCGCCACCGGCATCAGGGTCAGGCCGATGGTGGTGATCACAATGCCGGTGACCAATGGCGGAAAGAACCGGGTGATGCGAGAAAACACCGGGGTAATCAGCAAACCGATCAAGGACGCGGCGACCACCGCGCCGAAGATGGCTTGAAAGCCGCCCTCCCCGCCGCTGCCGACAATCGCCACCATGGTCGCGACGCCCGAAAACGATACGCCCTGCACCAAGGGCAGCTGGCAGCCAAAAAATGGCAGGCCGAGGGTTTGCAACAACGTTGCCAGGCCCCCCGCGAACAATGACGCGGCAATCAACAGACCGATGTCCGCCGGCGAAAGCCCGGCCGCCTGGCCGATGATCAACGGCACGGCGACGATGCCACCGTACATGGTCAACACATGTTGCAGGCCGTAAGCCATATTCGCGCCGACGCCAAGGTTTTCGTCCTCGGGCCGTGGGAGTGAAACATGGGGCGTTTTCATGGTTCGGGAATTCCCTGTTTTTTGTTATGGGCACACTGTATTCAAAACTCAGGACAAATGTCCATAGAGTTGTATACAACTTGTTGCCAAACGCAGGAACAGGCTCCCCCCGGCCAACCATCTTTTATGGCTGGAGCAACCCCACGATCGCCGGCCGCAACAGCTCGCGCGGCGGTACGCGCAGGCCAAACTCTTGTTCCAGCAAGTCGATCAGTTCATCGGCATCGACGATCGACCGGCGCTCGCTCTCCTGCCCCATCCGGTGCAGCGCATAGCTGTTGCCGTTCAAGGTCTTGCGCAGCCCATCACCGGTGCGGGCGACCATCAATCGCCCCATGAACGGGGACTCCGGGTGGCTGCAGACGTACCAATTGCCGAGGGTGAAGTCGATGTCTTCCTGGCGTTGCAGATCGAACAGGTACATCGGCCGCCATTCGTCGGCGACGTTGGCGCGCAACAGGTAGCCGTCCGCATGAGTCTCGATGCGGTACGGCTCATGGGGCGTGACTTGCGCTTCACGGCTGTCCAGCAGCAACGGCGCAGTGGGCACCATGCCACCAAAGCCGACGTCGGTGATGTAGCGCACGCCGTCGAACGTCACCAGGCTCAGCCGGTGGGTCCGGGCAGCCCAAGAGCCTTCAGGTGCGTTCATCACCACGCGCCCGGTGATGCCGCGGGCGTCGAAACCCAGTTCCTGCAACAACGCCAGGAACAATTGGTTGAGTTCATAGCAATAGCCGCCGCGCCCTTGTTCGAAGATTTTTCGCTCAACCGATTCAAGGTCGATGGGCACGGGTTGACGCAGCAACGTCGACAGGGTTTCAAAAGGGAATTCGGCGGTATGGCGCTGTTGCAGTTGGCGCAACGTGTCGAGGGTCGGCGTTGGGGGGGCGTCGAAACCCAGGCGCCGCAGATAGCGGGCCGTGTCGCTCAGTTGGGGATGACTCATGAGGGGTGTCCTTTTCCAGGGTCGGCGCTGCGCTCACGACAAGCGCACGGCTATTGCCGCCAGATATAAGGCATTCCCCTCACAGAGACAACAATCGACCGGGATGCCTCGCCTGGTCACCGCCGCTTGCGTGACGCCAGCCGGATCCAGGTGGGCGCATGATCGCTGGGGTGGGGTTGATTCCGGACCCAGGCGTCCACGCCGGCGTCGCTCAGGTAAGCACTGGCCGCCGGGTTGAGCAGCAGGTGATCGATGCGCAGCCCGGAGTTTTTCTGCCAGTGCTGGCGAAAATAATCCCAGAACGTGTAGATCCGCTCCTCCGGATACAGGTGGCGCAACGAATCGGTCCAGCCCTGGTCCAGCAGTCGCTGGTAGCACGCGCGGCTTTCCGGCTGCAACAGCGCATCCTTGAGCCAGGAGCGCGGGTTGTAGATGTCCATGTCGGTGGGCACCACATTGTAGTCACCGGCCAGCACCACGGGATGATCACTGGCCTGTAACCCCTGGGCGTATTCGATGAGCCGTTCGAACCACGCCAGCTTGTAGTCGAACTTCGGACCCGGTTGCGGATTGCCGTTGGGCAGGTACAGGCAGCCCACCAGCACGCCATGCACCGCTGCCTCCAGATAGCGACTGTGACTGTCGTCATCCCCGCCGGGCAGGCCTCGGCGGCTCTCCAGCGGCTGCGCGTCACGGGCCAGGATCGCGACACCGTTCCAGGACGCCTGCCCATGCCAGATCGACCCGTATCCCACCGACTCCAGCTCCGCCGCTGGAAAATCCTTGTCCACGGCCTTGAGCTCCTGCAAACAGGCAATGTCGGGTTTTTCCCGCTCCAGCCATTCCAGCAGGTTGGGCAGCCGGGCCCGGATGCCATTGATGTTGAAAGTCGCGATCCGAAGGTTTTTCATAGCACCAGAACTCGAAAGGCCAAGTCACAGTTGTGACCGACAACCACGCTGGGTGGTTGCAACAGGTTTTCAGGAACCCGTTTTCGACAACGGCGGGCCTTTTTCCAACAAGTGTGCAAAGGCTTGCTTGTCGATCGGCCGGCTGAGGAAATAACCCTGCACTTCGTGGCATTGGTCCGATCCCAGTGAGCCGAGCTGGGCCTGGGTTTCCACGCCCTCGGCCGTCACCGTCAGCCCCATGGCCTTGCCCAGGTTGATGATCGCCTGCACCACCGCGCGGTCGTTGCTGCTGTTGCTCATGGAAGCAATGAAGCGCTTGTCGATCTTGATGCCATCGAATGGATAGGTGCGCAGATAACCGAGGGACGAATAACCGGTACCGAAATCGTCCATGTTCAAGCGCACGCCCAGTTCCTTCAGGGCATTCATGACCTGCAGGGCGCCATCAACGTCATTGAGCATCACGTTTTCAGTGATCTCCAGTTCCAGGCGACTCGCTGGGAAACGGGTTTCGATCAATACCTGCCGTACATCCTCCACCACATCGCTGCGCTCGAACTGCGCCGGTGACAGGTTCACCGAGACCATCAAATCGCCCGGCCAGGTCAGTGCGGTTTCGCAGGCCTCGCGCAATACCCATCGCGAAAGCGGGACAATCAGGTCGGTTTGCTCGGCCAATGGGATGAAGGCGTCGGGGCTCAACAAGCCTTGGGCCGGATGCTGCCAGCGAATCAACGCCTCGACCGCCACGATCTCGCGACCATCGACGGTGTAGCGCGGCTGGAAATGCAGGACGAATTCGTTCTTCTTCACAGCCTGGCGCAGGTCGCTTTCCAGTTGGCGACGATGCTGGATCTGATCGTTCATCTGCGAGGCGAAATAGCACCAGGTTTTCTTGCCCTCGGACTTGGCCTGGTACAAGGCAATGTCGGCGCAGCGGATCAGTTCTCCGGGTACATAACCCTGGCGACGGCTGACAGCGATGCCAATGCTCGCGCCGATGTGCAACGAATGGGTTTCGTAGAAGATTGGCTGCTGCAGGCTGTCGATCAACCGCTCACAGAATCGATCGATCTCAGTGATGTGCTCCATCCCGTTGAGCACCACCACGAACTCGTCCCCTCCCAGGCGCGCCACCAGGTCCTGCTCGCGGGTGCAGTCGCGCAGGCGCTGGGCCACTTCCAGCAACACCGCGTCGCCGGCCGGGTGGCCGAGGGAGTCGTTGATCGGCTTGAAGTTGTCCAGGTCGACCATCAGCAAGGTCAGCGGTGCGGAATGCTCCTTGGCCACCAGCGCATCATCGAGGTACCGCGCCAGCTTGTTACGGTTCGGCAGCCCGGTCAGCGCATCGTGCATCGACAGATGTTGGACCTGGGCATGGGCCGCCACTTCATCGGTGATGTCGCTGGCGGTACCGCGATAGCCCACCACCTCGGTCTTGTTGTAGATCGGCCGTGCCGATACACGGCAGAAACGCAATTGCCCGGAATGATCGCGGTAGGAACAGCGCAAGTTGCTGGCGTTCTGTTCCTCCGTCAATTTGCCCAGCCAGAGGGCAATCGGCGTGGTGTCGCAATACAGCAGTTGCTCGATGTCCTGCCCCAGCCATTGCTGGTCGGAAAACCCGGTGACCGTATTGAAACGCCCCGACAGATAAGTGATGCGTTGCTGCCCGTCGATTTCCCAGATCCAGTCGGAAGCCGCCTCGGCCACGGCGCGGAAGCGCTCTTCGCTGGCCTCCAGGGCATGCGCCGACTGTTCCAGGCTGTCGTAACTGGCGTCCACATGCCGTGCCGTGCGCAACGCATAGCGAGAAAAGTAGGCCGTCAGCAGTGCCAGAATGAGCAATGCGCCCCCCAACGGCGGCACCAGGGACCAGAGCAATTGCTGGCCCGGTCGCTCCAGGCGGGACACCAGGCTGAAGCCGGTACTGTCCAGCGGCACGGCCGGTTGGCCGGGCTCAAGCTCGGTGTCTATCTTGAGGTTCAAGTCGGTGAGGCCATAATTGCGGCCCAGCTTGCGCAGCTTGACGGGCGTCAGTTGGTCGACGAACAGCAAGACCGAGGTGCCTTTGGACTCGACCTGGGGTCGTTCGTCGTTGGGCAGAATCACCGAAGCCGTGACGATGGCCGGCCAGCCCTCGAACAAGGTGTAGCGGGTCATGGACATCGTCAGGTCGGGCTGCGCCTGGAGCTGGTCAACCAGGTCCGTCAGCGACGCGTTCATATAAACCGCGGCATCACCTTGGACATTACGACCGCGCACCACGGCATATTTGGTGCGTTGCCGATCGATGACAAACACACCTTCGTATTCATCATTGGTGAACAGGGTCTTGCCCATGTTCTGTTCGGCGTAGGCCCATTGCACGTCGACCTCGCCGTTGAGGCGCTCGTAGGCCGTGGTCCAGTAGGCGTAACTGGCAATGTAGTTTTTCGCGGCGGTGGTGCGGTTCTCGAGGGCGCGCTCGATATAGAAATGCGTCTTGCGCACATCCTCCGCATCCAGCTTCTGCGCAATATTGAACAACGCGGCAACCGCCACCAGGACGCCCAGGACAAACAGCGCCCCGACCGCCACGACCAGGCGACGGGTAATCGGTGTGTGACGCGCAGTGTTCGAAGGGCTATCGGCAGCGGAATCCATTGACCTGCTCCTATCCTGTCAACGCTGGCTTCGGTGTCGAGAACGATGAGATCCAGAGCCAGTCGTGTTCCCAACCTTAGCACCCGCAACCTGTTCGGTTGGCGAGCCCACGGCTTTTTGCGAAAGAACCTACGCACCTCGTGTATGCCGCCAGCGCAGTGTCTGAACAATGGACCGTGGCACGTTGCCGATGATTCCAACCGATCTCAACGATCCGAGCGCGCCAGCGTATCGAGCGCACCTTCCGTCGATAACACCCCCACACGGTTACGCCCGCTGTGCTTGGCCTGGTAAAGCGCCGCATCGGCCCGCTGGATGAAGACTTCGACGCTGTCCAGGCTGCTGGGCACAAAGGAATAGCAGCCCAGGCTCACCGTGAGATAGCCGGTCGGGGAACCGGAATGGGTGAGGTGCTTGTCGATGACGCTGCGGCGGATCTGCTCGGCCAACGCCATGGCGCCCGAAAGATTGGTGTCGGGCAACAGGACCGCAAACTCTTCGCCGCCGTAACGCACCGCCAGGTCGGCCTTGCGATGGCAACAGTCCTTGAGCACCTTGGCCACTTCCGCCAGGCAATGATCGCCTGCCACATGTCCATAGGCGTCGTTGTAGCGCTTGAAGAAATCGATGTCGAGCATGATCAGGCTCAAGGGGCTACGCTGACGGGCACCCCGGCCGAACTCGATGTCCAGGGCCCGTTCGAACAGGCGCCGGTTCGCCAGCCCGGTGAGGCTGTCATGGGTGGCAATCAGCTCCAACGCTTCCTGAGCCTTGCGCAAGTCCGCCTCGATCCGTTCGCTGGTACGTACCTGGCGCACGAATACCCAGCCGAACAAGCAAATGCCCAGCACCACCAGGCCGACGATGAGACTGGATTGAAAAGCCCTGTCATGCCACCCCGACAGGATCGCGCCTTCAGACATCGCGGCAGTGACCACCAGCGGATAAGCCTGTAGATGCTGGTGCCCATACAGCCTGACGACACCGTCGATGGCCGAACGGATGAGTGCATCGCCAGACATCCCGTCGGCCAAGGCATGGTTGTAAATACTTTCCTGGGCCAACGGGTGGCCGATCCGCCCCTCATCGAAGGGACGATGGGCCAGGAGTGTCCCGTCAGACAAAGCCAGGGCCATCTCGCCTTGCTCATCCAGGCTGAAGCTTTTGAAGAATCGGTCGAAGTACGACATTTTGATGCCGGCCATCAACACGCCTTGGAAGTTGCCATCCTGATCGTTCAAGCGCCGGGAAACGGGAATGATCCATTCGCCGTTCTGCCGGCTGCGGATCGCCGGGCCGATATGAGCGACCAAGGAAGCATTCTGTTGGTGAAAGGCAAAATACTCCCGATCCGCCACCCCTGCGCCCCGGTGCAGGTTGTCAAAAGAGGTCACCACCCAGTGACCGTGCTTGTCGAACAGGAACAGGCCATGCAATTGCTCAAGCGATTGCACACGTCGGGCAAAGGTTTGCTGCAAGCGTGGCTGTACGGTGGGGCCATAGCCATCGATTTGGATCCAATCTGCCAGACTGGCCAACACCAGATCAGCCTGGAGGAAGGTGTCCTGGGCCTGCTGGGCCATGGCCCGGGTAAGGGTCGCCGAAGCGACGCGGGCCGACTCCAGGTCGTGGCGACGCGACTGCTCCAGTTGCAGGTACAGCAAACCACACAGGCACAGGCACACCGCCGCGATAAACGTAACCGCCGCTTTGAGCAACGGCAGGCGTTTCAAGGCACCGCCAGGGCTATGGAAAGGATCGAAAATAGGGATAGGCAAGCGAATTCCTGAAGGGGGCAAAACATGAGCGAATTCGCTCAAAGCCCCTAATATTCGTGAGCTTAGCCTACCGCTTGTGAGGCGGCAATTTGCCTGTGCAGCAGAGCCGATAGGTGGCTGCAGTGGATCCAAAAACCCGCCTGCCAGCCGATAAAAATGTCCTCTTCAGAACGCTGAAATTCCCGTGGGCTCACCGTACCGGCGGCACCCGGATCTCCCCGGCCCGGCATTGTGTCCTGACGCCCCTGCCGCACGCGGCGAACGCCAAGTCCTTGTCCATGCACACGCGCACTTCCGACAGTTGCGGCCCGCTGCAAATCACCGCAATGCCGTCAGGCGCGATGCCTGGATTGCTTTGGCGGAACAGCCGGACGATTTCATCTGCCTCAAAATAATAGGAGGAATTGAACGGTTGCAGCTGCGGTGGGATTTTCACCGCGCCCACGGCTTTGTCGGCAACCTCCAGGTAGCCCATGGCACCCAGGCCACTGCACGTTCCGTGCTTGGACCATTCATGCGCCATCAACTTGCGAGTGGGAAACAAGGTCAGGCCCTTCTCCTGCTCCGCCGTCGTCAACGGCACCTGGGGCGCACAGGATTGCGGCCAGCCGCCCCGGGTGTATTGCGGCCAGAGGCCATGGAGCACAAAGCCGTAGCCCTTGCCGGAACACTGCGCATCCTTCTGGTGAGTCAGGCAGAACGTCGGTGACCAGGACAGCGCCAGCAGGTAGTAATCGAACACCCCGGTCACGGATTGCGTCCGTGCGTTGCCGGATTCGCGGGCATTGGCCGCGCCCATGTAACCCAGTGTCAGTACGATCAGTACGACAATGGCAAGACGTTGTTTCATTGACCCACTCCTTGGGGCGATTGTGCGAAAGCGCGATGATCGGGCGATGATTGTTTCAACCTTGTGTGCCAAATCCCTGAAGGGCTGTTTTTTACAAGCAAACCTTGTCGGGGGCTATCTAAATTGCGTAACGCCTCATAACGTAGAGCGCCTTTGACTTTTACGTGCCCCGTCGCCCATGAGCAAACCGACCCGAACCGATGACGAACTGCCCCTGACCAGACCCGACGCCGTCAGCCTGCGCGTGGCCTTTTGGTTCTGGCTGAAACTGGGCTTCATCAGCTTCGGCGGCCCTGCGGGGCAGATCTCGATCATGCACCAGGAGCTGGTGGAGCGCCGACGCTGGATTTCCGAACGAAGATTCCTGCATGCCCTTAATTACTGCATGTTGCTGCCGGGGCCAGAGGCCCAGCAACTGGCCACGTACCTGGGCTGGCTGATGCACCGCGGTTGGGGCGGGGTGATTGCCGGGGCGCTGTTCGTGCTGCCTTCGTTGTTCATTCTCATCGCGCTGTCCTGGCTGTACGTCGCCTTTGGCGAAGTGCCGGTGGTGGCGGGCATTTTCTACGGCATCAAGCCGGCGGTAACGGCAATCGTGGTGCATGCCGCCCACCGGATCGGCTCCCGCGCCCTCAAGAACAATTGGCTGTGGGCGATCGCCGCGGCGTCGTTCACCGCAATATTCGCCTTCAACGTGCCCTTCCCGCTGATCGTGCTGGGTGCCGCCGTCATCGGTTACCTGGGCGGTCGTTGGGTACCGGAAAAATTCAGCCTGGGCGGTCACGATGACAAGCACCGATCCTTCGGCCCGGCATTGATCGACGATGATACCCCGCCCCCGGACCACGTCCGGTTCAGCGCCTTCAGGCTCGCCCGGCTGGCGATCATCGGTGCCCTGTTGTGGACGTTGCCAATGGGCCTGCTGACCGCGGTGTTCGGCTGGGAAGGCACGCTGACGCAAATGGCCTGGTTCTTCACCAAGGCTGCATTGCTGACGTTCGGCGGCGCCTATGCGGTTTTGCCCTACGTGTACCAGGGCGCCGTCGGACACTTCGGCTGGCTGACACCGACACAAATGATCGACGGCCTGGCCCTGGGCGAAACCACGCCGGGGCCGCTGATCATGGTCGTGGCCTTTGTTGGTTTCGTCGGAGGCTACGTGATGCAGGTGTTTGGTCCCGAGCAGGCGTTTCTCGCCGGGGCCGTCGCGGCCACGCTGGTGACCTGGTTCACGTTCCTGCCCTCGTTCCTGTTCATCCTGGCCGGCGGCCCGTTGGTGGAATCGACGCACAACGCGCTGAAATTCACCGCACCGCTGACCGCGATTACCGCCGCGGTGGTCGGGGTGATCCTCAACCTGGCGTGCTTCTTCGGCTACCACGTACTCTGGCCCAACGGTTTTTCAGGTGCCCTGGATTGGCCGTCGGCAATCATCGCAATCGCAGCGGCCATTGCGCTGTTTCGCTACAAGCTGGGGGTGATCCAGGTGTTGCTGGCGTGCGGGCTGGCTGGGCTGGCGGTGCACTTGCTGCGCTAGACGAGGCGTTTGCTCAGGTACGTCGCCGAAGCCGGACACAAGGTTTTGAATTGGGCCGTCGCACTGATCGACGCAGGCGCCAGCGAGCGCTCCTGTGCCTGATAGCCCTGGCCAGTAAAAAACGCGGCGGCGCTGTCAGTCAGCAGATGGAGCCGCTCCACACCCTCACGTTTGGCGAACGCTTCGATAGCGGCCAGCACCGCCGCGCCAGCGCCCTTGCCCCGCTGCCCCTCGAGGACAACCAGCGAGCGTAGCAACCGGTCGCGCCCCTCCCCCTCAAGGCCACCAAATGCCACGTCAACGCCTTGGTGGCTGAAGCTAAAGAACTGTCGACCGGGATACGTCAGGTCGTCCACGGGAAGGCCGGCCAGGGTGAGCGCATCGCGCAACGGTCCCAGGTCGCTGTTGCTCAGTATTCTCATGTGCATGACTTGCTCCTCGTAAATTGTTCCGGCTCTTCATCGCACCGAAACTCAACAACACACCACCCCATGACCCAGCGCAAATGAACACCCCACCCCATCAGCTAAGCTCAACCTATCATCACGACAGGGAATCGACATGAGCAAGGCAGACGAGCTAGCGGCCAAACTGAGGAAAACCCAGCAGACCCGCGCCGATACCGACAACTGCGCCGACCTGGCGATCGAGCACTGGCCCGCCCAGGTCTACGAACTGTATCGCCAGATCGAAACCTGGTTGGCGCCCGTATGCGAGGCTGGCCTGGACATTCGACGCAACCCCACCCACGTATTTGAAAGTCATTCCAGTGGTTCGACGTACAGCTACGCCATCGATCAACTGGTGATCGAAGGCAATCATCAGCGCATTTCATTCGACCCGATTGCGCGTTTCTCGTCCAAGGGCGAGGGCTGCATTGAAGTCCATATGAAGGGGCAGGAACACTGCATCGTGCGCACACTCGGTGAACATGGTGAATCGCTGTGGCATATCCAGGCACTGCGCCTGACCGCACAACCGCGTCCTGAACCCGCCATGCTGGACGAGGACACCTTGCTCGCGCTGGTCGAGCAAGGCCTGGGGCTTTAACGCAAATGGGCGACCCTTGAGGTCGCCCATTTCGTTGGAAAACCCACTAGAACTGCGGAACTGATTCGAGGGTTGGATCGTTCCCGGGCACCGGTAGCGTCAATGCTTGCGCCGGTCTGCCCACGAGTTTGTGCAAGGCATTGTCGATTTCGTCAGCCGCGCCTTGCGCGTATCGGATATCCGCCCAGCTCCAGTAGGGATCGAACATCAGCCCGCCCACGGCGTGTGCACACAGTTCATCGCTGTTGATCCCCCTCTTCCCGGCAGCGGCGATCACGGCCATAAGGGCTTGCTCTAACTGGGAAATTCGCTCGGTAGTCACAATCAACCAACGTCATGGATAACAAACCCAGAGCATAACAAGCCATCAATGTGCCACCAACCCGAAGCGCCCAACGGTCGCCCTTTCAATCTTCTCTGGCTTACACCGATCGCCTCAACCCGCCGAGCCATAGGGCGCTGCATTCGTAGCCGATGAAAACTCCCGAACCGCTGACCGAGCAGCCAGCACCGCAAGAACAGCGGCAACGCCCAACACCGCCGCACTGGTTTCGAAGGTCGCGCGATAGCCACTCAGGTCGAACAGAAGGCCACCCACCGTCGCGCCCGCTGCAATGGCGAGCTGGACGATCGCCACCATCAGGCCGCCGCCGGCTTCGGCATCTTCTGGCAGCGTTCGCGAAAGCCAGGTCCACCAACCTACGGGCGCCGCCGTGGCCACCAGGCCCCAAAGGCCGAGCAGGCAGGTCGTGATCGTGACCGACCCGCCGAACGCCACCAGGGCAATGGCAATCGCGGCCATCAACAGCGGGATGACGATGAGCGTCCGATAGAGGTTGTTTTTCAAGCAGGCTCCGATCAGAAAGGTGCCCAGCAGCCCCGCCACACCGATCACCAGCAACATGAAGGACAGCATGGAAACGCTCACCTGCGTCACCGTTTCAAGGAACGGTCGCAGGTAGGTGAACAACATGAACTGGCCCATGAAAAACGTGCTGACCGCCAGCATGCCGAGTGCGACCGGTGCCCGGGCCATCAACTTGAAGACATTGGTGCTGCCCTGCTTCCCCTGCGAAGGCATGGAGGGCAGGCGTAACAGCAGCCAGACCAGGGCGATGGCGGCGACGGGTACGATGCAGAAAAACGCGCCACGCCAACCAATGATCGCCCCCAGGAAACTGCCCAGCGGCGCAGCAATCACCGTCGCCAAGGCATTGCCGCCATTGACGATGGCCAGTGCCTGCGGAACCTGATCGTCCGGCACAAGCCGCATGGCGGTGGCCGCCGACAACGACCAGAAGCCGCCAATCGCCACGCCGATCAACGCGCGACCGAGCATGAATACCGCATAGTTTGGTGCAAACGCCGCCACGGTGCCTGAAACGATCATCAGCAATGTCAGCCCCAGGAGAAGCCATTTGCGATCGACCCGGGCGGCAATCGATGCGATGAACAGGCTGGTGATCAGGGCAAAGGCGCCAGAGACGGCAATACCTTGGCCGGCCTGCCCTTCGCTGACGTGAAGATCGGCCGCTACTGGCGTCAGCAAGCTGACTGGCATGAACTCCGAGGCAACGAGCACGAACGCGGCGAGGGCCATGGCAAATACCGCGCCCCAGGCGGACTGGACTTGTGGCAAGGGGTTATCGGTCATTGGAGGACAATCCTGTGTTTCTTGTGTGGGAGCGAGCTTGCTCGCGATGACGGTAGCTCATCCAACATCACCGTCTCTGGCAGACCGCTTTCGCGAGCAGTTGGCAAGCGGGCCATTGACGTCTGTCTTCAGCCGGCCAAGGTCGCGTTATCGATCACGAAGCGATACTTCACATCGCCCTTGAGCATGCGTTCGTAGGACGCGTTGATCTGCTCGGCCCGGACCAGTTCGATGTCGGCGACGATGCCGTGTTCTGCGCAGAAATCGAGCATCTCCTGGGTCTCGGGGATACCGCCGATCATCGACCCGGCCAGGGTGCGCCGCTTCATGATCAGGTTGAAGACATTCGGCGAAGGATGCGCAGTTGCCGGGGCGCCCACCAGGGCCATCGTGCCGTCGCGCTTGAGCAGCACCAGCAACGCGTCCAGATCGTGAGGGGCCGCCACGGTGTTCAAGATGAAATCGAAACTCTTGGTGTGCGCGGCCATTTCTTCAGCATTGCGCGACACCACAACCTCGTCGGCCCCCAACTGCCTGGCATCCTCACGCTTGGACTCGGAGGTGGTGAATGCCACGACGTGAGCCCCCATCGCATGGGCGAGCTTGATGCCCATGTGGCCCAGGCCGCCGATGCCGACCACACCAACCTTCTTGCCTGGCCCGACGTTCCAGTGGCGCAACGGCGAATAGGTGGTGATGCCTGCGCAAAGCAGCGGCGCGACGGCGGCAAGCTGAGCTTCGGGGTGACGAATGCGCAACACGTAGCGCTCATGCACCACGATGTATTGCGAATAACCGCCCAGCGTCCAACCGGGTTCATCCGGGGTTGGGAAGTTGTAGGTCCCGATCATCCCGTCACAATAGTTTTCCAGGCCGCTGTCGCAGTCGTCACAGTGCTTGCAGCTGTCGACAATGCAGCCAACGCCCACCAGGTCGCCGGTCTTGAAGCCGGACACATGGGCGCCGACCGCCGCGACCCGGCCGACGATTTCGTGACCCGGCACGCAAGGAAACTGGGTACCCGCCCACTCGGCACGCACCTGGTGCAGGTCCGAATGGCAGATACCACAAAAAGCGATGTCGATCTGGACGTCATGCGCGCCCGGCATGCGACGGGTGATCTGCAGGGGCTCAAGGGGCTTGTCGCCCGCGTGAGCGCCATAGGCTTGTACACGCATCAGAAGACTCCTTGCTGGTTTGGGTGAGGTTGTATCTTCAGGGCTAGGCCCGGCCGGCCGGTAGTGCATTACGCTGAGATGCTTGCCTGATCCTATGAGTGTTTCTATCGCGGTATAGGCAGCGCTTCGCTTGGCGAGTTAATGTTCTGCCTATAGCGCTTGAGCTGAGATGACATCCGGAACCGACATGGCCACCCAACGCAGATCCGTACAAGAGACTCTGGCCGCTATCATCGGCGCCCGGACCTCACACCCGGGCGACTTTGAAACGCCCATCGCCGGCCTCGTCTTCTTTCGGCGTGACGCCCCGGCGCCGCCAGTGATTTGCATGATCGAACCGAGCATCGTGCTGGTGGCTCAAGGCGAGAAACAGGTGTGGATCGGAGGCGAAGCCTATGGCTACGACACCGGGCGGTTCCTCATGACCTCCCTGGACATCCCGGCCAATTCCGAGGTAATGCAGGCCAGCCCCGAACAGCCCTGCCTGGGCCTGGTCCTGAGGCTCGACCTGCGCATGGTGGCCGATCTGATCGCCCAAGGCAGCCTGTCGCCGCCGCGTGATCGAGCGGTCGGGATCGGTGCGGGAATCGGCACCGCGACACCCGACCTGCTGGCGCCGTTCGCACGCCTGCTGGGGTTGCTGGATGAACCCGAAGCGATCCCCATACTCGCGCCGTTGATCCAGCGTGAGATTCACTACCGGCTGCTGCTCAGCGACCAGGCCGCCCGGCTGCGGCAGATCGTTTCGGTCGATAGCCAGGGCTACCGGATCGCCAAGGCCATCGACTGGTTGAAATTGAACTACACCGAACCCGTGCGCGTAGACGACCTCGCCGCGCGGGTGCAAATGAGTGCGCCGACGTTTCACCACCACTTCCGTCAGCTCACGGCGATGAGCCCGCTGCAATACCAAAAGTGGCTGCGGTTGAACGAAGCAAAACGCTTGATGCTCAACGAGCACGTGGACGTGGCGAGTGCGGCCTTCAAGGTGGGTTATGAAAGCCCTTCCCAGTTCAGTCGCGAATATGCCCGCTTGTTTGGCGTGCCGCCCAAGCGCGACATTGCGGCATTGCGCGGGCCGGCCAAGGCGGTTTGATTCATCCGTGGGAGCAAAGCTTGCTCGCGATGCAGGCACCTTGGCCTTCGGGAAAACAGCGTCAGCTTCATCGCGGGCAAGCCTTGCTCCCACAGAGCGGTGCCTTTTGCGCCAACGCAACGCACTTCAACGCGCCTGGAGATTCGCTCGCACTGAGCGATTGCCAATCGCAACCCAACGATGCGTAAGCTGTGGAAGACCTTGGAAGGAGCTTCTTTGCAGCGGCTGGGCAGCGCACCCTCTGCGCCAGAAGGTGCAAACTGATCGTTGGAAGCTACGCGCTCAAGCCGATCCAGCCATGGATCCCCACGTAGAGACCCACGCCGATGATCAACACGCTGGACAGGTAAGGTGCCCGACGAGCAACGGTGCCCAGCCAAGGCCAGCGATTGGACGCCTGCCGTGCACCAATGGCCGCCGCCGCCCCTACGCTCACCAAGGTAATCGCCAGGCCGATGCTGAAGCACAGGACAAGCAGACCGCCCAGCGCGACCTCTTTGACTTGCAGGCACAGCAGCAGCACGGTAATGGCCGCGGGGCAAGGAATCAGGCCGCCCGTGAGCCCGAACACGATGATCTGACCCGTGGTGACCTCCCGATGGGTGAAGCGCTTGCGGATATCGTTGGCATGCGCCTGTTCGTGGGCATCCTGATAACCCTCCAGCGACAGCGCCAGGCCTTTGGGTTCGGGATGCCCGTGGTCATGTTCGTGATCGTGATCGTGATCGTGATCGTGATCGTGATCGTGATCGTGATCGTGATCGTGATGATGGTGGTCGTGACTTTGCGCGAACCTGAACATCCGCTCGCCGCGCCAGGTACGCCACAGCATCCACAGCGCGATTGCAATGATCAGCGCGGCAGAGGCCAGTTGGAAATATGGCTCGGAGGTTTCGGCGTCCAACCCCTGGCCCAGATACATGCCGCCGATCGCGACCAACCACACCACCGCAGTGTGGGACAGCGTCGCCGCCAAGCCCAGCAACACCGCCTGCTTGACCGAGCCTCGAATGGCCACGATAAACGCCGCCATCATGGTTTTCGAATGACCCGGTTCCAAGCCATGCAAGGCGCCCAGCAAGATAGCGCTGGGGAAATACAGCCAGGCGTGAGTGCCACCCTGTTGCAGCAATTCAGCAAAATTGGGCATGTGGGGCCTAGAGATACTTGGTGATTTGTTTGAAGGCTTCCAGCGGCGCGCGCTCGCCTTTATGCAACGACGAAACCGTGTCCTCCAGGCAGTGATCGATGTGATCCTGGATCAACGTCCGCTTGGCCTGGCACACCGCTTTTTCCACCGCATGCAACTGCTGCGCGATATCCACGCACTCACGGCCCTCTTCGATCATCGTGATAATGCTGCGCAAATGACCGTCCGCGCGCTTGAGACGCTTGACGATCGCCGCATGGCTTTGGTGGGGATGTTCGTGGTCGTGCTCAGTCATGGTTTGAGCCCAGGCTTTCGAAGAATTTACCTCGCCATCCTATCCCCCCAGAGGGGATATAAGCAAACCCATCAAAACGCCACCTAACCTGTGGGAGCGAGCTTGCTCGCGATGACGACATCACATCCAACATCCCCACCAACTGACCCACCGCTATCGCGAGCAGGCTCGCTCCCACACAGGGATCTGTGGTGAACGCACTATCTGTGGACACCCCGGAAAAAACTGTGGGAGCGAGCCTGCTCGCGATGACGGCATCACATCCAACATCCTCACCAACTGACCCCCCGCTATCGCGAGTAGGCTCGCTCCCACGGGATTGCAGACTGCACAGGGTGATGAGCAAGACAGTGCAGGCGACCTCGTGAGGTCGCCCACTTCCCTTACGACGCCAGAACCTGCGCCTGCAATCGCCGCCCGATCACATCCAGCAAATCACACCCATCGCGCAGGGGGATCGCCAGCACTTGGGCGAAATCATGGAGTATCACGGCGTCCGTACTGATGTCGGAACGCATGGCGAGGTTCTCCAGCAACTGAGTGACAGCGGCGATGCGGTAAGCAGCGGTGTCGTGCAGCACGTCCAGCGGCGCTTCTGTGTCGATCAGGAGCGCGTGGAAGTTGTTTTCGATACCGGTGATAGGCATGTAGCGGGACATGAGGGAGTTACTCCTGCGGGGATGGGAGGTCAGTGGCGGATTGGGATGCCGCAGGCAAAGGGAGCGAATCAGGGATCGAGATTCGGATATTTGGCAGGAGATATTCTTGGGTGACGCTAGACGAAAACCACCTTGGATTGGTTGTGGTTTTCGGAGGGATGGGGGTGAGCTTTTTCATTGGCTGATTCCTTAGTGAGAAAAAATCTGCCGACATCACTTCCACATGATGGGTGGCAGCTGTACGCGGGTGTGGAAGGTCCGAGCACTAAGGATCTCGGCGCGTCCGAAGACGCCCCGCGTACAGCCGCCATAATTTAACAGCAGACATAAGAAAAGCGCCTGCTTAAATTTTGCGATGCTACGCGTCTTAGTGAAGAGGGCTTCCACACCCTGCCGCTGAATTTGCAGCGACGGAGCAAACTTAGCGCACGGGGTGACTGGGTGGATAGTCAGCGAGGAGCGACGCGTCTTGAGGGAAATTTCCGATGGGCGTGTCCGGCGATGGAATGGGCTGCGCAGCTGGCGGTGACAAGGACAAATCTCGAAACGAATACGTGCTCAACGCCTTAGCATCGTCAAAAATTCTATCGTACGGTGAAGCGCAGCCATGGGCGTACGAATAGCCTCAAAAATGAACTGCGCAATACCCTGGGATAACTTATGAAAGAAGAATACGACTTCAGCACGGCCAAGCGGGGTCCCGTTACGAACAGCGAAGGAAAAACCCGCATAACCATCATGCTTGATGATGAAGTGATCAAGGCCGCTTGCGAGTACGCCGAAAGTGCCGGCATTGGATATCAAACCGTCATCAACCATCTACTGCGCCAGGGCCTGCTATCAAAGACTGCTCACAGTCTGGAATAGTCAGCCCGAAAGCGGCCTCGCACGGTCAAACCTGATTCGTCCAGGCGCGACGTAGGCCATGCCAATCGGATGGGCTATAATCCGCCCACCAGCGCGATTTGAGGTCCAGCCCATGGGCAATGTCAGCCTTGAAACCAAAAAAGCCTATGCCGCCAGGACGCGTAGATCTAACTACGCGGCTAGCCTCCGTCTGGAAGGTTTCAAAACGACCTTCGCCGACGGCGAACGCAAAATGCCAACGCGTGAAGAGGTCTTGAAGGCCTTCACCCAGACCAGAACCTGATGGCTGACAAGTATGGAGTCGGCGAGGACGCTTATTGCTATCCCGGCTCCACGGTTCTTCGCAACAAACTCGCTATCCGTGACGAACCGACCCTAAGCGAAGCCGAACAACAACTCTCGGCCATCGCAGCGGACAACGTCGAGTTCAGCCCTCCTCCCTACAGCCTGGCCTACCTTCAAAACATTCATCGAATCCTCTTTTCAGACCTGTTCGAATGGGCCGGAGAGCTGCGCACCGTTGGCATGTCCAAACAAGCCACCCGCTTCTGCCAACCTGAGTACATGGAGAAGGAAGCCAGCAAGGTCTTCACGGCCATGGCGGCGGTAAACTGGTTCGAGGGCTTGGAGCGGGCGGATCTGATCGTTGCCGTGTCGGAGGCCTATTCCGACATCAACGTCGTACACCCCTTCCGCGAAGGCAATGGCCGTGCGCAACGCATCCTGTTTGAACACCTCATCATGAATGCCGGGTTTGAAATCAGTTGGTGGGGGATTGAGAAGGACGAGTGGATTTTTGCCAATATTGCGGCTTACAACGGCGTCAGGGAGCCTATGGAGCAGGTTTTTGAGAAGTGTATTGGGCAAGCGATTCAGTCATAAAAACGTAACGTCCATTTCTATTAGACTCCTGCTCCATTCCTCTCGCCCGATCCAGATAGTTCGATACCCCCCAATTGCTGTAGTATCCCTCTTGCGCCGATGATGGATTGGAATTGCTAATAGACCCTTCTTTATCGGCCGCAAGACTAGTTGTTCAGCGACACATCCAAAGGCGCGACGTCCAGTGCTCGACCTTACAGCTTGGTCAAAGCGGTCCTTGTGCTTTGTAAGTGACCACACCCTGCGCTGGAACGGTTATCACATGCCCCATCGGTAGAAGACTACTAAGCCTTGCTGCCGTGGAACTGCCTGCCGGTAAACATTAAGCTTACGTCTTGGACGGTGAGGTTCATGGAGCACTAATGAGATTTCACAGTGATTCCATCCAAAAGTAAAAACTGTTCTAGACTACAGCCAGACGGTGGCTGCCTACGCCGCCTATGGAGCAACATCAAGCTTTTAACCTTTGCGTGCTCAGCACAAGGAATGCACCATGCAGGTATACGACGACCCAGGCCTGAAAGTTGAAGTCAATGTAGACATTAGCAAAATCGGCACCAGCTTTAGCCAAAGCTTAAAAGATGCTATCCAATTCACCATAAAAGCTGAGAACGGCCATATAATACAATTCAAATGCAGAACGCTTAAGTGGTTAGATGGACCTCAGAAAGGTGGTTACGACTCGGAAATCCCTGGCTACTCTGCAAGCGCTACAGATCTCCAATGGTCGGTTGATGTCGTGGAAGGGCAGACTGTAAGTCCTTACTATGATGACGGAGGCGCATGTAAGCGTGGAGATGGAGTGACAGTCATTGCTGATCAGCCAGATGTGCGCCAGACGATGAATTTTCATTGGCAAAGTGAGCAACAATACGCAACCAAAGATTTATTCTGCGCAGCAAGTATTATTATCGCTAACAACAGAGTCACTCACGTGGTCGCATGGACCCGCACAGGCACGGAACAAAGTACTTATTACCGATTAGTGGTCAGACAGCTTACTTTTCTCTCTTTACCTTGGCGAACTATTTTAATCAGGGATGGGTTCACAGTTCCAGACGTTGCTTAAGGATGATCTGAAGTAGAAAAACCTTAAGCAACAAATCAGCCAGCAACGCTTTCGAACATGCATGCGAGTCAATGGGTCTTCCGAGAGACAGCATCCTTCCACCCGAACGCGCTCAAGAGTTCTCCAATCTTATGGCTAATCATTTCGTATCGAAAATTGCGTACTTGATTCGCCGCTAGTCATAACTCCGTTACCTACAAGCCACCGTCCACAACTGATCGAGCTTGGTCGTATAGCTCTGACTCATCATCTCGCGCCGCATCCCCCATTCAGGGTTAGCAGGCACGCAGGCTGAACGCAGCGTTCCCCTGCCCCAGCGCCCATTGATCTGGTCCAACACCGCCATCAACTTCGTGGCGTCGACAAGCTGGGAGGTGGCAAACAGGTCGTCGGTGTACTCCCCCTGCTGACAGAGGTTCATCAACAACACCTCAGCCTTGCTGTACTTGAAGCCCGGCCGAAACACGCGGTCGAGCGCGTCCACAGCTGCCTTGGTCAGCAGCCGCACGTCATCAGTGGGGCACGGCATGTCGATCAGCACGCCGTTGGCGTACTTCGCCTCCTCCGGGTTGAACATGCCCGTGCGGATGCTGACGCGGATCTTCTTGCACAGCGACTTCTGCGCCCTGAGCTTTTCCGAAGCACGCATCATGTAGGTGGCTACCGCTTCCTTGATCGGTGCCAGCTCCGTGAGCCGCTTACCGAACATCCGGCTACAGCAAATCTCCTGCTTCGGCGGATCCGGCTCATCCAGTTCCAAACACGGCGTTCCGGCCAGCTCCCGAGCGGTCTTCTCGATCACCACGCTGAACTTTTTGCGTAGCGTCCACGGGTCGGCCTTCGCCAGTTCCATCGCTGTCTTGATGCCCATGGCGTCTAGGTGCAGTTTCATCTTACGGCCGACGCCCCAGACCTCGGCTACGTCCGTATTGCGCAGCACCCAGTCACGCTTGAAGGGGTCGCAGATATCGACCACGCCGCCCGTTTGCACTTGGAGCCGCTTGGCCGTGTGATTCGCCAGCTTTGCCAGGGTTTTCGTGTGAGCGATCCCTACCCCGACAGGAATACCAGTGCAACGCAGCACATGACTGCGAATCTTGCGACCGAGGGCATCCCGGCCGTCGATGCCGGTGAGATCCGCGAAGGCTTCGTCGATGCTGTAAACCTCGACGGCCGGCACCATTGCTTCAATGAGGGTCATCACGCGCTCGCTCATGTCACCGTAGAGCGCGTAATTCGACGAGAACGGGACGATGCCGTGCTTATGCAGCTTGTGCTTAATCTGGAAATACGGCTCGCCCATCTTCACATAGGGCTTGGCGTCGTAGCTGCGGGCGATCACGCACCCGTCGTTGTTGCTCAGCACCACGATGGGCACGCGGGCCAGGTCCGGGCGGAACACTCTTTCGCAACTGGCGTAGAAGCTGTTGCAATCGATCAGGGCGAAAACGGGCTGGGCTTTAGACATGGCTGCGCACGCTGCAGGTGATGACGCCCCAGATGACCAGCTCGTCGCCCTCGAGCACGTACCTCGGTGGATACTTTGGGTTCTCCGACAGGAGAATCACCTCCTTCCCACGAATGCACAGGCGTTTGCATACGGGTTCGTTGTTTAGCAGCGCCACGACGATGTGGCCATGCGCAGGTTCCATCGCACGATCCACAACGGCCAGGTCCCCTTCAAAGATCCCAGCGCCCTGCATGCTCTCACCGGCGATGGAAACCAGGTAGACATGCGGGGCGCGAATGTTCAGAACCTCATCCAATGAGATATGCGCTTCGATGTGGTCCGCCGCCGGGGACGGAAAGCCGGCAGGCACTCGAAACGAACACAGAGGCAGCTTTAACCCGCCTTCAGCGATGGGGCCTAAAATCAAAAAGCTCATGACGGATCACTTCCAGAAACCTGTACAGATATACAGTTAACGTTGTACAAGTTTTGCGGTCAATTTCTTGTAAGAATATTCGGACAAGTGGCTGAGCAGGCCCGGGCTGATGCACGTCGCGGTCGTGAGCCGCTTACCTGTGCTTCGTTGACGGATCGCCTGCTGGACTATGCTGACGCTAACGCTTCGTGATCATCACCGCTGACAGACAGGCATGAAGTCAGTCATCCGTTCGTAGTTCTCGAACGGGAAGTCCACGCCATATCCAGCGGTCTGCCAGTACGGCGGGTCCATGTAGTGAAACGTATGAGTGCAGTGGTAGCGCTCAGCACAATCAAGCCCGAAAAAGGGCACGGATTTACTATACCGTTACCGAAACAAATCCAATCAGCAGGCAGCAAAAAGCCGCCTCATCGGCGGCTAATTTTTTACGAATAATATATGGCGACTAAGCCTTCAGTTCTTCTGGTGTATGCGTCTCGAGCCAATCGGCCAAGGCGGCGTTCATCCGTGTTTGCCAGCCCGGGCCAGAAGCTCTGAATCTCTCCAGCACGTCAGCATCGAAACGAACATTGACGTGCTCTTTAGTGGCTACCGACTTGGGTCGACCACGCTTTGGCTTGAGCATTTCCTTTGCCTGAGCTTTGCCAAACAACCCAACAAGCACCTCGCTGGCTGGTTTGGCCTTGGCAAAGTCTTCGGTCGACCATTCGGGGTTTGCCGTATCGACCCTCTCAGGACTGGGTTTCTTGGTCATAATTTTTGACCTCCCGTTTGTTGGCTTTACGAAAGCTGATGACGTGGACCGCGTCACCCCGTGGGATAAAAGGGAAGCCCACGTTCTTCGACGTTGCGAGCGTCTTTGGCTGGGTCATAAGTAATCTACAGGCAATTATCGTAGCCACATTAAATCGTCAACACAAAGTGCGCGTTGAAACGCTGGCCGAGCATGCGCTCTGCCTGGCTGTCATCAAAGGTTGAGCGGTTAGGCTTGAGAGCCCGCCAAGTACCCGACAAGCATCCCTGATAAACTGCGTCCATTCGCCCCGATGAATCAGATTCCAATGCCCCTACAAACCGCCCCGCTCTCCCGCCGCTTCTCCGTCGCACCCATGATGGATTGGACCGACGCCCACTGTCGCTTCTTCCTACGCATCCTCTCCAAACACGCCCTGCTCTACACCGAAATGGTCACCACCGGCGCGCTACTCAACGGTGACCACGAACGCTTCCTGCGCCACCACGAAGCCGAACACCCTCTAGCCCTGCAACTGGGCGGCAGTGTCCCGGCCGACCTGGCCGCCTGCGCCCGTATGGCCCAGGAGCACGGCTACGACGAGGTAAACCTCAACGTCGGCTGCCCCAGCGATCGGGTGCAGAACAATATGATCGGCGCGTGCCTGATGGGGCATCCGGGGTTGGTGGCTGATTGTGTGAAGGCCATGCGCGATGCGGTGTCGATTCCGGTGACGGTCAAGCATCGCATCGGGATCAATGGGCGCGACAGTTACGAGCAGTTGTGTGAGTTTGTCGGGACGGTGCGTGAGGCCGGCTGCACGAGTTTTACCGTGCATGCGCGGATTGCGATTCTGGAGGGGTTGTCGCCGAAGGAGAATCGCGACATCCCGCCGCTGCGTTATGACGTGGCCGCGCGGTTGAAGGCGGATTTTCCGGAGTTGGAGATTGTGCTCAACGGCGGGATCAAGACGCTGGAGGCGTGCCACGAGCATTTGCAGACCTTCGACGGTGTGATGCTGGGGCGCGAGGCTTATCACAACCCATATCTGCTGGCTGAAGTGGATCAGCAGTTGTTCGGCAGCACCGCGCCGGTCATCACCCGGGCCGAGGCGCTGGCGCAGTTGCGACCTTATATCGCCGATCACCTGGCCGCTGGCGGCGCGATGCATCACATCACTCGTCACGTGTTGGGGCTGGGCACCGGGTTCCCGGGGGCGCGGCGGTTTCGGCAGTTGTTGTCGGTGGACATCCACAAGACCAAGGATCCATTGGCGCTGCTGGATCAGGCGGGGCATCTGCTGGAAGGGCGTTAACCGTCACTTGCTTTGAACCTGCGCGCTGTTTTGGCATCGTATCTACCGATACCGCCCCGGCCTTTCAAACAACCGTTTTCAGGTTGTTGCCGCTGGGGCCCGTCGATCCCCCTTCGCGCCCTTGAGTGGCTGCCGGCCCTCGGGTAATGTCAACGGACCCATAGGACAGAGCATACTCATGACTTCCAAGCTGGAACAACTCAAGCAATTCACTACCGTCGTGGCCGATACCGGCGACTTCGAAGCCATCGCCCGCGTCAAGCCCGTGGACGCTACCACCAACCCTTCCCTGCTGCTCAAGGCGTCGGCCATTCACGGCTATGCCGAGCAACTGAACGCCTGCGTGGCGGACTGCAAGGGCGATGTGGGCCTGGCCAGCGACCGTTTTGCCGTGGCGGTCGGGCAAGAAATCCTTAAAGTGATCCCAGGGCGTATTTCCACTGAAGTGGACGCGCGCCTGTCGTTCGACACCGAGGCCGTGCTCAAGCGTGCGCATCGCTTGATCGATCTGTACGAAAAAGCCGGCATTGGCCGCGAGCGCGTGCTGATCAAGATCGCTTCCACCTGGGAAGGCATTCGCGCCGCCGAGCAGCTGGAGCGTGAAGGCATCCAGTGCAACCTGACCCTGCTGTTCTCCTTCGCCCAGGCCGCGGCCTGTGCCGATGCCGGGGTGTTCCTGATTTCGCCGTTCGTGGGCCGTATCTACGACTGGTACAAGAAAGCCAATGGCAACGACTACACCGGCGCGGATGATCCAGGCGTGCAGTCGGTGACACGCATCTATAACTACTACAAGGCCAATGACTACAAGACCGTGGTCATGGGCGCGAGCTTCCGTAACCTCAACCAGATCGAACAACTGGCCGGCTGCGACCGCTTGACCGTCAGCCCGGACCTGCTGGAAAAACTGGCCGCCGACGAAGGCAAGCTGGAGCGCAAGCTGGCGCCTGGGCAAGCCGGGGAAGCGCGCTTGAACCTCAACGAAGCGCAGTTCCGCTGGTTGTCCAACGAGGACGCCATGGCGACCGAGAAACTGGCCGAAGGTATCCGCCAGTTTGCCCGGGACCAGGAGAAGCTGGAGGCGTTGCTGCAAGCCAAGCTTTGAGCTGATTCACAAGGCATGCAAAAAGGGCGAACCTTGGTGGGTTCGCCCTTTTTTATGCGGCTTGGTCTGAGGGATGTGGCGGCTGACCAGCCCCATCGCGAGCAGGCTCGCCCCCACAGGAGAATTGAGGCAGATCCAGATGTTGTGGTCGATGCAAGACATTGTGGGAGCGAGCCTGCTTGCGAAAGCGTCAGTTCGATCTACGCAAGCCCAAGGATCAAGGCCCTTCCAGCGCATTCACCAGGTCATGGAAGGCTTCACGATTGGAATCGTTGAGCCCCATCAGGATCTTGTGGGCTTCGAGCACCTTGATTCGCACTTCTTCTTCGGACTGGTCCTGGTCAGGCAGGTCGTCCAGGCATTCCGGGCACGGCACAGGGTCGCCCACGATGTTGAACACCTGGTCGAAGCCCATCGATTGCAGCAGACGGGTGATGTCGTTGTGGGTGGTGACGACAGTCGGCAGCAGACCGACCTTTTGCCGCGACAGGATCGACAGTTTGGCCAGCAGGCCCAAGGTGGTGCTGTCGATGCTGCGGGTTTCGGTCAGGTCGATCACGATGGCGCTGAAGTTCAGCGCGGTGAAGATCCGCTCAATCGTCGCATCCAACGCCGAACACAGGGTCAGGCGCACTTCACCGACAAACTTCAGGACAAAGGTGCCGTCCTGCTCGGCGAATTGGATTCTACCGGTACTCATCAAAGGTTCCTGCTCAACACTAACAGGGCGATATCATCCGGCATCTCCCCTAGCGTGGCTAATCCAAACACTTGACGCAAGCCTTCCAGGCTGCCGCCCGCTGCTCTTACCCGTTCAGGCAAGGCCGCTTCTTTCTCTTTGAGTGTAGGTTCTGTCAAAAGGTCCAAAATGCCATCAGACATCAGCGTCAGGCTGAATGTCGGCGGCAATTCCAGTACGTGGTCTTCGTAGGTGGCCTCGTTGAACAGGCCCACTGGCAAACCACGCCCTTCCAGGTAACGCACACTGTCTGGCGTATACAACACAGGCAAAGGCAGGTGACCGCCGATGCTATAGGTCAACAAACCCGTCTCCTCGTCGATGACTCCACCGACCATCGTGACGTGTTTGCCCAGCTTACAACTGATCAGGCCCCGGTTGATATGCCCAAGGACTTCCGAAGGCTTGAACTCTGGCAGCGTGCCGTTGCGCTTGGACTCGAACAGCAGGCGCGTGGTCATGAACTTCAACAGCACCGTCACGAATGCCGAAGACGCACCATGGCCGGAAACATCCGCCAGGTAGAACGCCACGCGCCGCTCATCGACCCGGAAATAGTCCACGAAATCGCCCGACAGGTACAACGACGGGATGATCTGGTGGGCAAAACGGAAATCGTCGACGGTCCAGGGGCTGACCGGCAGCATGTTCATCTGCACCTGGCGCCCGGCGTTCTGGTCTTCCTGCAACAGGTTCAGGCTGGCTTCCAGTTCGCGGTTGGCGGTTTCCAGCTTCTCGCGGTAACGCTGGTTTTCCACCAACAGCCGCGAACGGTCCAAGGCCCGGCGCACCGAGTGCTCGAGCACCGCCAGGTCTTCAAGGGGCTTGATCAGGTAATCCGCCGCGCCCAGGCGCAACGCCTCGACCGCGTCGTTCATCACGCCGGCGCCCGAAACCACGATCACCGGGGTCTGCGCGGAAATCTCGGTGACCTGGCGAATGAGTTCGAGTCCGCCCATCTGCGGCATGCGCAGGTCGCAGATGACCAGGTCGGGCTTGTCTTGCTCGAATACCTGAAGACCCTGTTGGCCATTGCTGGCCTGCAGGACGCTGAAACCACTGTCTTCCAAGTAGGCTGCGAGACTGGCTCGCACCACTTCGTCATCATCGATTATCAGCAGCGTGGCACTGGTTTTTGGCATGTGGGCAAACGGCGCCAGAATTAGGTTGGCGTAGCGGGCTGGGCCGTCTGGCCTTGCACGCACTACTGGATTCGCTTTCTAGCCTCTCTGTCGTAGCGGTTTCAGGCCTTTGCCCTACACGCAACTACATCAGAGGTGCCCTTCTAAGGCGCAGACGGTACTCCCATCCGCGGGGCGTTTCAAGCTCAGGCAGATAGCCGCTTGCCGTCTTTATTTGTCAAAGTACAGAGAGTTATAAGAACCGAGCGAAGCGTAACTCAATGGAAGGATCAAACCTGCTCGAATACGACGCCAAAGCACAGAAGGCGGCCTTTGGGGCCGCCTTCGTGGCTTTACTGGTCGGAATTAAAAATCGTCTTCGACCTGGCCATCCTTGACCTTGAATTCGCGATTTTGCAGGTAGGCGTTGCGGATGAAGACGTACTTGTCGCCGCTCACCATCTTTTCGGCCGACAACAGGCTGGCGCGGGTGTCGACGACGTTCAGGCCTCGAATAGAGTTACGCACCGAGACGTTATCGATATAGCGATACGGGGCCGTGTAGTCATCGACCAGCTTGGCCGGCGCGTCACGCAGGGTGCTTGGCCCCAGCAGCGGCAGCATCACATACGGCCCGCTGCCCAGCCCCCAGTAGCCCAGGGTCTGGCCAAAATCTTCATCGCTGCGCTGCAGGCCCATCTGGGTGCCCACATCGAAGAAGCCCAGCAGGCCGAAGGTGGTGTTGAAGATCAACCGGGCCGTGTCGACCCCGGCCGCGGCCGGCTTGGCCTGCAGCACGTTGTTGGCCAGGTTGCCTACGTCGCCGATGTTGCGGAACATGTTGTGGACGCCGTCTTCGAGGAACTGCGGCGTCACGTATTGATAACCCTGGGCCAGTGGCTTGAGCGCATAGGTATCAATGGTGTCGTTGAAGGTAAAGATCGGACGGTTGATGCTTTCCCAAGGATCTTCTTCCGTCGCGGCCTGGGCAGCGAACGGAACCAGCAAGACGCTGGCAGACAAACACAGCTGAGCTAGACGATGGCTCCAGCGCATAGGGGAAAACTCCTTGGATTGTTCAAGCAAGGGCGCCGAGCCCAGGCGGTAAGGTGGCTAGTATAAGACGGAACGCGTGGATAGGCAGCACCGAAAAAACAAGTAGGCCGTAGGACGTTTCCACGACTGGCACCCTTCACTTCACTGTCACCGGACTGTCATCGAGGCCCTTTAGGCTGCTGGTTATTTCAAGGACGTTCCCATGCCCCGCCCCGAAGCCGTGCCC
>NZ_CAKKMI010000020.1:0-86057 GCF_918698105.1 Pseudomonas brassicacearum
CCAGCCAGCGCATAACCCCTGTGGCGAGGGAGCTTGCTCCCGCTGGCCTGCGAAGCAGGCCCCAGCATTCCTTCAGGCTGATCGTATCGTCCGGTTTTGCGACTGCTGCGCAGCCGAGCGGGAGCAAGCTCCCTCGCCACGATTGCCCGCGCGCTGCCGCAGAACTCATGTGGGAGCGAGCTTGCTCGCGATAGCGGTGTGACAGTCAATAGCGATGTTGAATGTGGTCCGTCATCGCGAGCAAGCTCGCTCCCACAGGTTTTTCTGGCGCTTGCTTCTAATCATTCCTGCCAGCGCATAACCCCTGTTGCGAGGGAGCTTGCTCCCGCTGGCCTGCGAAGCAGGCCCCAGCATTCCTTCAGGCTGATCGTATCGTCCGGTTTTGCGACTGCTGCGCAGCCGAGCGGGAGCAAACTCCCTCGCCACGATTGCCCGCGCTCTGCCGCAGAACTCATGTGGGAGCGAGCCTGCTCGCGATAGCGGTGTGACAGTCAATAGAGATATTGAATGTGAGTCCGTCATCGCGAGCAGGCTAGCTCCCACAGGTTTTTCTGGTGCTCACAGGCTGGTTATTCCAACCCAGACACCGCCGCTTTGATCAATAGTCGTCACCGCGGTCGGTCACATCCTTTTCGACACTCGGTGCATTCGGGTCATAACCCTGGGGAAACTTGCCCTTGAGGTTCCAGGCAAAGGCAATGATTTCGGCAATCGTGCGGTACAGCTCTTCCGGGATGCTGTCCCCCAACTCCATCCGCGCCAACAGCTTCACCAGCTCGGCATTTTCATAGATTGGTACTTCGCTTTCGCGGGCGATGCGCAGGATTTCCTCGGCCAGGGCTTCGTCGCCCTTGGCGGTGAGGGTCGGGGCATGGTGGCCGTCATACTTGAGGGCGATGGCCTGGCGGGGTTCGGTGTGGGTTGTCATGCGGTTTCGTCCACCCAGCGTTGTTCCAGGCGAGTCTTGGGGCCTTGGGGCGGGGTGCCAAGATGGCAGTCCAGGTCGCCGACGTTCAGGCCACAGGTCAGCAGGCGTTCACGCAAGGCTGTCAGGTTGCTTTCAATCAGGCTCGCGGTGTACGGCCGCTCGGCCCACAACTGGCTGGACAGGCTGCCGCTGAGCAACTGCGCCTGAACCTGCAGTGGGCCGAGCGGTTCCATGTCGAACGCCAATTCCACCCGCCACAGCTGCTGTTTTGGCTCGCGTTCTTCCCGGCGCTCGTCTGGCTGCTCCCGGGGCGGGGTTTCCTCACGCTGGAACTTGACCTGCAACGGCACGATGTCCTGCAGGTTGCGCATCGGGATTTCCAATTGCCAGGTGCTCATCAGCCGACCGTCGTCGGTCAGGCCGGTCTGCTCCAGGCTCGACAACTGATGGCTTTGCAGGCGTGACACGGCGGCAGCGGCCAGGCGCAGCAGGTGCTCCAAGTCGCCTTCTTCGTCCTGGCCTTTCATCAGGCGCGAGGGCAGTGGAAAGCTGGTGGGTTGCGGCTTGGCGCTGACCTGGCCGAGGGTTCCCAGGGCGTTGCGGACAAAACTGGGCAGCACCTGGGCCAGGGTGTTAGCGGCAATGATGGCCGAGAGGTTGGTGGAGGCGGGCAGGGCCGGGGTCAGTTGGGCGATCAGCTTGAGCAGGTCGCCCTTGAGGTCCGGTGCCGGCCCCGGTGGCTGCCCGGCGAGCAACTTGCTTTCCAGGAACACACCGCTGGCGACCATGGCCTGGGCCAGCCCCTTGGGCGTGCTCAGCTGCTGGACATCCGGCAGGCTGGCCAACAGGCGTGTCACCGCGGCGCGCAGCTCGGCACCGGTGTCGTCGGTGGCCGGCAGGTTCTGCAGGACGGTGATCAGGCTGTCCAGCGAGCCCTGCTGGCTCATTTGCGTGACCAACTGCTGACTCACCGCCAATTGCTCCTGGCGGTTGCTCAGCGGAACGAATTTCAGCGTCTGGGTATCTTGCACCTGGGCACTCAACAGCGTGCCGATGCGCAGCGGCTGCGGGCTGTCGATGTCCAGGGTGCTGCCCGCCTGGGCGGTATTGAGCAAGGTTACCAACGACCGATACACCGCCGGTTGCCCCGGCAGCTGCGGCAACGCCTGGCTGGTCAGCACTTTGCCTTGCAGCAGGGTGCCGACTGGCAATTGCGCGGTGTCGATTCGGGTGAGGGTGGCGACGCTGGAGGCCACGGCCTGTTGCACGGCAATCGCCAGGTTGCTGGCGGACGGCTGGGTCACGGCCAGGCTGGTGCCTTGGGGCAATGGCTGGGTGCTGGTGGCCTGCACGGTGGTCTGGCGGCCGCTCTCCAGGGTGACCTTGAGCAACAGCTGGAAAGTCTGGTCGGCCTGCTTGAGCGACAGCACTTCGGCCTGGGCGGTCTGGCCCGAGCTGATCAGGCCTTCGGTCGGCACCAGCAGTTTGAGCAGCTCGCCACTGACCGCTGGCATACGCGTGGTTGCCGTGGCCTGGGGCAGCGGCAGGATGTTCATGTCGCCTGTCATTTGCGGTCTTACCTTGGGGAAATAAGCTCTCTTGAGAGTAGGTTAGGGCATGTATAATGCCGCCCGTCTTTCAGGGAGTGGCGAAAACCTTGCAATTGTTTGACGCAGCTCTGTGGAACAGGCCGTCAATGCATCTATGCTGCATCTCTTTAACGGCCGCTGCCCCGCCGACTTGAACCGTATAAGGCCCGCGATCCCTTGACCAGTCCTCTCCTGCAAACCGTCGGCCTCGCCTGTGAGCGAGACTTGCGACTGCTGTTCGAAAATCTCGAATTGAGACTCTCGCGTGGCGATATGGTGCAAATCAGTGGTCCCAACGGCAGCGGCAAGACCAGCCTGCTGCGCCTGCTGGCCGGGTTGATGCAACCCACCGCCGGCCAAGTGTTGCTCAATGGCCAGCCCTTGCACAGCCAGCGCGGCGAACTGGCCCGCAATCTGCTGTGGATTGGCCATGCCGCCGGCATCAAGGATTTGCTGACCCCCGAAGAGAACCTCAGTTGGCTCTGCGCATTGCATACCCCGGCCGGCCGCGAAGCGATCTGGCAGGCGTTGGCGGCGGTAGGTCTGCGCGGCTTCGAAGACGTGCCGAGCCATACTTTGTCCGCCGGCCAGCAACGCCGCGTGGCCCTGGCCCGGCTGTACCTGGACAGCCCACCGCTGTGGATTCTCGACGAGCCATTCACCGCCCTGGACAAGCAGGGCGTCGCGCAGCTCGAGGAACACCTGGCCCGGCACTGTGAAAACGGTGGCATGGTGCTCTTGACCACCCACCACACGCTGGCGCGGATGCCGGCCGGTTATCGCAACATTGATCTGGGGAACTGGGCCGTATGAGTGTGTTTGGCCTGTTGCTTGCCCGCGAGGCGCGCCTGCTGTTCCGTCGTCCGGCCGAACTGGCCAATCCGCTGGTGTTCTTCGCCATTGTCATTGCATTGTTCCCGCTGGCGGTCGGGCCGGAGACTCAATTGTTGCAAACCTTGTCTCCGGGACTGGTCTGGGTCGCTGCGCTTTTATCGGTCCTGCTCTCGCTGGACGGGCTTTTCCGCAGTGATTTCGAAGACGGCTCACTGGAGCAGTGGGTCCTTTCGTCGCACCCCCTGGCCCTTCTGGTTTTGGCCAAGGTACTGGCACACTGGGTTTTTTCCGGCCTGGCCCTGGTATTGCTCTCGCCACTGCTGGCGATGATGCTGGGGCTGCCCGGCGCGTGCATGCCGGTGCTGTTGGTGTCGCTGCTGCTGGGCACGCCGGTGCTGAGCCTGCTCGGTGCGGTGGGCGCGGCGTTGACGGTGGGGTTGAAGCGCGGCGGCCTGTTGCTGGCACTGCTGATCCTGCCGTTGTATATCCCAGTCCTGATCCTGGGCAGTGGAGCCTTGCAAGCGGCGTTGCAAGGCATGCCCGCGACCGGTTATCTGCTGTGGCTTGGGAGCCTGACCGCCCTGGCGATAACCCTGACACCTTTTGCAATAGCCGCTGGCCTGAAGATCAGCGTCGGCGAATAATAACGAGGCCTGGTCAAAAATTGACCACTTCTTTGGAAGTAAAGGCTGCCCCGGCGGTTCGTGACGGCGAGCCGCAACCGTGATGGAAACAGCAATGAACTGGACCTGGTTTCACAAGCTCGGCTCACCCAAGTGGTTCTACGGCATCAGTGGCAAACTGCTCCCATGGTTGAGCATCGCTGCACTGTTGTTGATTGGTTCTGGCGTGGTCTGGGGCCTGGCCTTCGCACCGCCGGACTACCAGCAGGGCAACAGCTTCCGCATCATCTACATCCACGTGCCCACGGCGATGCTGGCTCAGTCCGTCTACGTGATGCTGGCGGTGTGCGGTGTGGTCGGGCTGGTATGGAAGATGAAGCTGGCCGACGTGGCCCTGCAATGCGCCGCGCCCATCGGTGCCTGGATGACCGCGGTGGCGCTGGTCACCGGGGCCATCTGGGGCAAGCCGACCTGGGGTTCGTGGTGGGTCTGGGATGCGCGACTGACGTCGATGCTGATCCTGCTGTTCCTGTACTTCGGTCTTATTGCGCTGGGCAACGCCATCAGCAATCGTGACAGTGCCGCCAAGGCCTGCGCGGTACTGGCGATTGTCGGTGTGATCAACATCCCGATCATCAAGTACTCGGTGGAGTGGTGGAACACCCTGCACCAGGGCGCAACCTTCACCCTCACTGAAAAACCGGCGATGCCTGTCGAAATGTGGCTGCCGCTGTTGCTGACTGTGCTGGGTTTCTACTGCTTCTTCGGTGCGGTGCTGTTGCTGCGCATGCGCCTGGAAGTGCTCAAGCGCGAGTCCCGGGCCAGTTGGGTGAAGGCCGAAGTACAGAACAGCCTGGAGGCCGCTCGATGAGTTTCGCTTCATTCGGCGATTTCCTCGCCATGGGCCATCATGGCCTGTATGTCTGGTCAGCCTATGGCATCTGCCTGGTGGTGCTGGCCCTCAACGTGGCGGTGCCGATCCTGGCCCGCAAGCGGTATCTGCAACAAGAGGCGCGTCGTCTGCGCCGGGAGAACGGTCAGTGAATCCGCTGCGCAAAAAACGTCTTGTCATCATTCTTGCGATCCTGGTGGGTGTCGGTGCCGCAGTCGCCCTGGCCTTGAGCGCCCTGCAGCAGAACATCAACCTGTTCTACACCCCGACCCAGATCGCCAACGGCGAAGCGCCCAAGGACACCCGCATCCGCGCTGGCGGCATGGTGGAAAAAGGCTCGCTGGTACGCTCCGGGGATTCCCTGGACGTGAAGTTCAACGTCACCGACTTCAGCAAGACCGTGACCATCACCTATCGCGGCATCCTTCCGGACCTGTTCCGCGAAGGGCAGGGCATCGTTGCCCTGGGCAAGCTCAACGCCGACGGCGTGGTGGTGGCCGACGAAGTGCTGGCCAAGCACGACGAAAAATACATGCCGCCGGAAGTGACCAAGGCCCTGAAAGACAGCGGCCAGTCGGCGCCCGCTCCCGTGAAGGAGGGCTGATCGATGACTGCTGGCATCTTTATACCCGAGTTGGGCCACCTGGCGATGATCCTGGCCCTGTGTTTCTCCCTGGTACAGGCGGTGGTGCCCTTGCTCGGTGCCTGGCGCGGCGACCGCTTGTGGATGAGCCTGGCCCAACCGGCGGCGTGGGGGCAGTTCGCCTTCATGCTGTTCGCCTTCGGTTGCCTGACCTATGCGTTCATGGCCGACGATTTTTCCGTGGAATACGTCGCCAGCAACTCCAACAGCGCCTTGCCCTGGTACTACAAGTTCAGCGCCGTGTGGGGCGCCCATGAGGGTTCGCTGCTGCTTTGGGCGTTGATCCTGGCCGGCTGGACCTTCGCCGTCTCGGTGTTCTCCCGGCAGTTGCCCCAGGTGATGCTGGCCCGGGTGCTGGCGGTGATGGGCATGATCAGCACCGGTTTCCTGCTGTTTTTGATCGTCACCTCCAACCCGTTCGAGCGCATCCTGCCGCAGATGCCGACGGATGGCCGCGACCTCAACCCCTTGCTGCAAGACATCGGCCTGATCGTCCACCCGCCGATGCTCTACATGGGCTACGTCGGCTTTTCCGTGGCCTTCGCCTTCGCCATCGCCGCGTTGCTCGGTGGGCGCCTCGATGCGGCGTGGGCACGCTGGTCGCGTCCATGGACCATCGTTGCCTGGGCCTTCCTCGGCATCGGCATCACCCTCGGCTCATGGTGGGCCTACTACGAGCTCGGCTGGGGCGGCTGGTGGTTCTGGGACCCGGTGGAAAACGCCTCGTTCATGCCCTGGTTGGTGGGCACGGCGCTGATCCATTCCCTGGCGGTCACGGAAAAACGCGGTGTGTTCAAGAGCTGGACCGTGCTGCTGGCCATCGCGGCGTTCTCGCTGAGCTTGCTGGGGACGTTCCTGGTGCGCTCCGGCGTGCTGACCTCGGTGCATGCCTTCGCCTCGGACCCTGAGCGTGGCGTGTTCATCCTGATGTTCCTGCTGTTCGTGGTTGGCGGTTCGCTGACGCTGTTCGCCCTGCGTGCGCCGGTGGTCAAGAGCCAGGTCGGCTTCAACCTCTGGTCACGGGAAACCCTGTTGCTGGGCAATAACCTGGTGCTGGTGGTGGCCGCGTCGATGATCCTGCTGGGGACCTTGTACCCGCTGGTGCTCGATGCGTTGTCCGGCGCCAAGCTGTCGGTGGGGCCACCGTACTTCAATGCGTTGTTCATACCCCTGATGGCGATCCTGATGGTGGTGATGGCCATCGGCATGCTGGTGCGCTGGAAAGACACCCCGGTCAAGTGGCTGCTGGGCATGTTGACCCCGGTGCTGCTGGGCACCGCCGCCCTGGCCGTGGTGGCCGGCGTGGCGTATGGCGACTTCAACTGGGCGGTGCTGGCGACGTTCGTGCTGGCGGCCTGGGTGTTGCTGGCGGGTGTGCGGGACATCTTCGACAAGACGCGGCACAAAGGCTTGATCAAGGGCCTGCCAACCCTGACCCGCAGTTACTGGGGCATGCAGGTCGCACACCTGGGTATCGCCGTCTGCGCCTTGGGCGTGGTGCTGTCGAGCCAGAACAGCGCCGAGCGCGACCTGCGCCTGGCGCCGGGTGAGTCCATGGACCTGGCCGGCTATCAGTTCGTTTTCGAGGGCGCCAAACATTTCGAGGGCCCGAACTTCACGTCCGACAAAGGCACTGTGCGAGTCCTTCGCAACGGCCAGGAAATCACCGTGCTGCATCCGGAAAAACGGCTCTACACCGTGCAGAACTCGGTGATGACCGAAGCCGGCATCGATGCCGGTTTCACCCGCGATCTCTACGTGGCGCTGGGCGAGTCCCTGGGCGACGGCGCGTGGGCGGTGCGGGTCCACGTCAAGCCGTTCGTGCGCTGGATCTGGTTCGGTGGCTTGCTCACCGGCCTGGGTGGGGTTCTGGCGGCGCTGGATCGGCGTTATCGAGTCAAAGTGAAAACCCGGGTGCGTGAAGCCCTGGGCGTGACGGGAGCCCCTGCATGAAACGTTGGTTGATGTTGCTGCCGTTGGCGCTGTTCCTGTTGATGGCGGTGTTTTTGTACCGCGGGCTGTACCTGAATCCGACCGAGTTGCCCTCGGCGATGATCGGCAAGCCGTTCCCGGAGTTTTCCCTGCCCTCGGTGCAGGGCGATAAGACCTTGACCCGCGCCGACCTGCTGGGCAAACCGGCGCTGGTCAACGTGTGGGGCACCTGGTGCATTTCCTGCCGGGTCGAGCACCCGGTACTGAACAAACTGGCCCAGAACGGCGTGGTGATCTACGGCGTCAACTACAAGGACGTCAATGTCGACGCCTTGAAGTGGCTGGCCGAGTTCCACAATCCGTATCAACTGGACATTCGCGATGAAGACGGCTCCCTGGGCCTGAACCTGGGTGTCTACGGCGCGCCGGAAACGTTCTTCATCGACGCCAAGGGCGTTATCCGCGACAAGTTCGTCGGCGTGATCGACGAACAGGTCTGGCGCGAGAAACTGGCCGCCAAGTATCAGGCACTGGTGGACGAGGCCAAGCCATGAAGCGCTGGTTAGCCGCCGCCATCCTCGGCCTGAGCCTTGTCGGCGTGGCCCACGCCGCCATTGATACCTACGAATTCGCCAACGACGGCGAGCGCGAGCGGTTTCGTGAACTGACCAAGGAACTGCGCTGCCCCAAGTGCCAGAACCAGGACATCGCCGACTCCAACGCGCCGATTGCCGCCGACCTGCGCAAGGAAATCTTCCGCATGCTCGGCGAGGGCAAGGACAACCAGCAGATCATCGATTTCATGGTCGATCGCTACGGTGAGTTCGTGCGCTACAACCCCGCCCTGTCCTCCAAGACGGCGCTGCTCTGGTTCGGCCCCGCCGGGCTGTTGTTCGGTGGTTTCGTCGTCATTGCAGTGATCGTGCGCCGCCGCCGGGTCCAGCGCACGGCCGCCCCGGACACGCTTTCTGTCGAAGAGCGCCAGCGCCTCGACCAACTGTTGGATAAAACCAAGCATGATTGATTTCTGGCTCGCCGCAGGTCTGCTTCTTCTGGTTGCCCTGAGTTTTCTGTTGATCCCAGTACTGCGTGGTCGTCGCGCTCAACGCGAGGAGGACCGTACCGCGCTCAACGTGGCGCTGTACCAGGAGCGCGTTGCCGAACTGCAAGCCGAGCGGGAGGAGGGCGTGCTCAACGCCGCGCAACTGGACACTGGTCGCGCCGAAGCCGCCCGTGAACTGCTCGCCGACACCGAGGGCGCCGATGCGCCGCGCGAATCCCGATTGGGCAAGCCGTTGCCGTTGCTCGCCGCCGTGCTGGTGCCGGTGTTGGGCCTGGCGCTGTACCTGCATTTCGGTGCCAGCGACAAGGTCGAGCTGACCCGTGAATTCGCCCAGGCGCCGCAGTCGATGGAAGAGATGACCCAGCGCCTGGAACGTGCGGTGGCGGCGCAACCGGATAACGCCGAGGGCCTGTATTTCCTCGGGCGTACCTACATGGCGCAGGATCGGCCCGCGGACGCGGCAAAGATCTTCGAGCGCACCGTGGCGGTGGCCGGTCGACAACCCGAACTGCTGGGCCAATGGGCCCAGGCGCAGTATTTTGCCGATGGCAAGAAATGGTCGGACAAGCTCCAGGCCCTGACCGACGAAGCGCTGAAGCTCGATCCGAAGGAAGTCACCAGCCTCGGCCTGCTGGGCATCGCCGCTTTTGAGGGCGAGCGCTATCAGGACGCGATCGATTACTGGGGACGCCTGCTGGTGGAACTGCCGCAGGGCGACAAGTCCCGTGAAGCGCTGCAGGGCGGCATTACCCGTGCCACCGAGAAGCTGCAAGCCAGTGGCGGCAAGGTCGCCCAGGCTCCGGTGGCCAAGGCTGCGGCTCTGCTCAAGGTGCGCGTCGACCTGGCGCCGGCGCTCAAGGCCAAGGTGCAGCCGGGCGACAGCGTGTTCATCTTTGCCCGCGCCGTTTCCGGCCCGCCTGCACCACTGGCCGCCAAGCGCCTGACGGTCGCCGATCTGCCGGTCACGGTAGAGCTGGGTGACGCGGACGCCATGATGCCGCAGTTGAAACTGTCGAACTTCCCTGAAGTCCAACTGGTGGCGCGCATCTCCCGGGCCGGCCAGCCGACCGCAGGTGAGTGGGTCGGCCGCAGCCAGCCCCTGGCGAGCAGCACCACGGCGCAGCAACAACTGACCATCGACAGCCCGGACAAATAACAGGAATTCGCACCATGACCGCCATCGCTCGTATCACCCTGCTCACGCTCGTCATGGGCCTGAGCGCTTGTGCGGTCCAGCGTCCGTCGGAGCCGTCGGCGCCGCTGCCACCGATCCCACCGTCGACGCCGACCAGCAAACCGGCCCCGTCCACACCGTCGGGCAAGCCTGTCACACCGAACAAGCCGGCCAAGCCGCTGCCACGTACTTCTGCCAGCTTCGCCCCGCCGCCGGGTGGCAACAGCCATTGGGATGCCAAGCTTGGGGTCTATGTGCTGGATAACCAGACGAACACGTTCTATCGCCAGCGGACCTATTACCGCTGGAACAACGGTTGGAGCCGATCCGTCAGCCCGAATGGTCCATGGGAAGACACCACCATCGAAGGCGTGCCGGCTGGCCTTGGACGCCAGTTTCATTGACAGTGATCGTTTTCATACTGGACTGGAAGTGCTAGGCAACCCTGTGGCGAGGGGATTTATCCCCGCTGGGCTGTGTGTAGGAGCTGCCGAAGGCTGCGATCTTTTGATCTTTCGCTTGGGACTCAAGTGTCTGTGGAAAGATCGCAGCCTCGTTGCACTCGACAGCTCCTACAGAGCCGAGCGGGAGCAAGCTCCCTCGCTACAACAGCGTTCGGCTCAACTTCAGCAGCAGGCTGGGCTTTTTGTGTTTCTGAATATTCTTTGAACGAAATTTTCACCAAATCTTGCGGACAATCCCCCGCGCTCATATCGCCGCCGGTTATTTAATGGCAATGCCATAGCCGTTCGTGCAACATTTGCGCACTCGCGCAAGCCCCGAGGCCAGCTTTGGCCAATAGAGGGCGCGCCGTTGTTTCTTTTTGTCACTCCAACTCCGATAGGGTCCTTAAACGACATGGCAATCCCGGACGCCCTGAGTCAGCAGCGTACTACGCATCGCCTGCTGCAACCGACCGTCAAATCACACCTGGCCTACACGTTGCTCTGCGCCCTGGTGATGATGGTCATGTTCAGCCTGCTGCGCGTGGCGCTGCTGGTCTATAACCGCGAGATGATCCTCGACACCCCGGCCTCGACCTTCGTCGAAGCGTTCGTCAACGGCCTGCGTTTCGACTTGCGCCTGGTGGTCTACCTCTGCATCCCGTTGTTGCTGGCGTTGTTCAGTGCCAGGGCCATGGCCGCCCGTGGGTTCTTTCGTTTCTGGCTGACCGTCACTTCCAGCATCGCGCTGTTCCTGGGCTTGATGGAAATGGATTTCTACCGTGAATTCCACCAGCGCCTCAACGGCCTGGTCTTCCAGTATGTGAAGGAAGACCCCAAAACCGTGATGAGCATGCTCTGGTACGGTTTCCCGGTGGTGCGCTATCTGCTGGCCTGGGTCGGCGGCACCATCATCCTCAGCCTGGCATTCAAGGGCGCCGACCGCGCCACGCGCCCTCGTGGGCCGTTCAGTGGCGGCACCATCGGTACCCGGCAGATCGCCCCGTGGTATGGGCGTGTCGCGGTGTTCGTCGTTTGCCTGCTGGTGGCCGTGACTGCCGCGCGTGGCACCTTGCGCCAAGGGCCGCCCCTGCGCTGGGGTGACGTCTACACCACTGATTCGAACTTCGCCAACCAGTTGGGCCTCAATGGCACCTTGTCGCTGGTGGCCGCGGCCAAGAGCCGGATGTCCGAGGACCGCGACAACATCTGGAAAGCCACCCTTGAGCAACCGCTGGCACAGCAGACTGTGCGCGACATGCTGGTGATGCCTGACGATAAACTGGTGGACACCGCGACAGCCGCCGTGCGCCGCGACTACACGCCGCCAGCGGACAAGACCCTGCCGATCAAGAACGTGGTCGTGATTCTCATGGAAAGCATGGCTGGTCACTCGGTGGGCGCCCTGGGCGCGCCGGGCAACATCACGCCTTATCTGGACAAGCTGTCCAAGGAAGGCTTGCTGTTCGACCGTTTCTTCTCCAACGGCACCCACACCCACCAAGGCATGTTCGCCACCATGGCGTGCTTCCCGAACCTGCCGGGCTTCGAATACCTGATGCAGACGCCGGAGGGCAGCCACAAGCTGTCGGGCCTGCCGCAGCTGCTCAGCGCCCGTAACTACGACGACGTATACGTCTACAACGGCGATTTTGCCTGGGACAACCAGTCGGGTTTCTTCAGCAGCCAGGGCATGACTACATTCATCGGGCGTAACAACTTTGTGAACCCGGTGTTCTCCGATCCGACCTGGGGCGTGTCCGACCAGGACATGTTCGACCGTGGCCTGATCGAGCTCAAGGCGCGGGAAAACGGCAAGCCGTTCTATGCCTTGCTGCAAACCCTGTCCAACCACACCCCTTATGCGTTGCCAACGCCGTTGCCGGTCGAGCGGGTCACCGACCGTGGCAGCCTGAACGAACACCTGACTGCCATGCGCTACTCCGACTGGGCGCTGGGCCAGTTCTTCGAGAAGGCCCGCAAGGAGCCTTACTTCAAGGAAACCCTGTTCGTCGTGGTCGGCGACCATGGCTTTGGCAACGAACGCCAGATCACCGAGATGGACCTGGGCCGTTTCAACGTGCCGATGTTGTTGATCGGCCCGGGCGTCCAGGAAAAATTCGGCCAGCGTAACCACACCGTGGGCACCCAGGTCGACATCGTGCCAACCATCATGGGCCGGATTGGTGGGCAAGTGCGTAACCAGTGCTGGGGCCGTGACCTGTTGAACCTGCCGCAAGGCGATCCCGGTTTTGGTGTGATCAAGCCGTCGGGCAGTGATCAGACCACCGCGATCATCCGGGGTGACACCGTGCTGATGCTTCCGAAGGAAAAGGAAATGGCGCCGAAGATGTATCGCTATGAGCTGGGCGCCAATCCGCATGCGCAAATCATCCAGGATGCACCTGACGCTGCCGAGATGAAGCTCAAGCTCGAATCGTTCCTGCAAACCGCGACCAAGAGCCTGCTGGATAACACCGCCGGCGTCGTGGACGGCACGCCGGACTGATAAACGACGCACAAAAAAAAGAGGCCCGCGAAGGCCTCTTTTTTTTGTGCTTACTTAGTGGTTTATATCTTGCCCAGTAGTAGCAGGACCAACAGCACCACCAACACCACACCGATGATACCGGACGGGCCGTAACCCCAACTTCTGGAGTGCGGGAAGACTGGGAGACCACCGATCAGCAGGAGGATCAGGATAATGATAAGTATTGTGCCCATTGTAGATTTCCTTATTGGTCAGTTCTGGAGTGATGCAACTTCCAACTACCAGCGCGCATGCGTTAAATCCGGGCGGCTTAATAAGTCCGACCGTCGCACCTGGTAAAAAATTCAAAGTTTTTGTACGGCTATGGTTTGCCCTCGCCATTCAGCAATCTGATGGAGCGTGGGTCCGTTGAACGCCTTCGCTACACTCGGCCTATCTCTCCCGGAACAACAAGGCTGTCTGCTATGCAAAATCGCATGATGATCACTGGTGCCGGCTCCGGCCTGGGACGCGAAATCGCGCTGCGCTGGGCCCGCGAAGGATGGCGCCTGGCCTTATCGGATGTCAGCGAGCCGGGCCTCGTGGAAACCCTCAAGCAAGTGCGTACTGCCGGTGGCGACGGTTTCATCCAGCGCTGCGATGTGCGCGACTACAGCCAGTTGACTGCGTTCGCCCAGGCCTGCGAAGAGAAATTCGGCGGTATCGATATTATTGTCAACAATGCCGGCGTGGCCTCGGGTGGCTTCTTCAGTGAACTCTCCTTGGAGGATTGGGACTGGCAGATTGCGATCAACCTGATGGGCGTGGTCAAGGGTTGCAAGGCGTTCTTGCCGCTGCTGGAAAAGAGCCGCGGCAAGATCATCAACATCGCTTCCATGGCAGCCCTGATGCAGGGCCCAGCCATGAGCAACTACAACGTGGCCAAGGCCGGTGTCGTGGCGCTGTCGGAAAGCCTGCTGGTGGAGCTGGCGCAGCAGGAAATTGGCGTACACGTGGTGTGCCCGTCGTTCTTCCAGACCAATCTGCTGGATTCCTTCCGCGGCCCGACCCCGGCCATGAAAGCCCAGGTTGGCAAGTTGTTGGAAAGCTCACCGATCAGCGCCACGGATATTGCCGACTATATCTACCAGCAGGTCGCCCAAGGCCAATTCATGATCCTGCCCCACGAACAGGGACGCATGGCATGGGCCCTCAAGCAGAAGAACCCGCAGTTGCTGTACGACGAAATGACCGTCATGGCCGACAAGATGCGCGCCAAGGCCCGGCAAAACCTCAATTGACCTGGATGCCCGATGTCCTCAGGATGGCGCCATCCGGCCTTCCTGATGGACATCTGCATGCTCAATTACCTGTGGTTTTTTCTCGCCGCGCTGTTTGAGATCGCGGGCTGCTACGCCTTTTGGATGTGGTTGCGCCAAGGCAAGAGCGCCTGGTGGATTGCTCCGGCGTTGCTCAGCCTCACGTTGTTCGCCCTGTTGCTGACCCGCGTCGAAGCGACCTACGCCGGGCGCGCCTACGCCGCCTATGGTGGCCTCTATATCATTGCCTCGATCGGCTGGTTGGCGGTGGTTGAGCGAGTGCGGCCACTGGGGTCCGACTGGATTGGCGTGGCGCTCTGCGTGTTGGGCGCGAGCGTGATTCTATTCGGCCCGCGGTTCTCGGCGCCCTGACAAACCGGCGATCCGACAGGTTTTTGCAGGAAGTTTCCGTCAGTCACAAGAGCTTTGCTTGTAGGGCCTTACTGAATTCTTGCGGGTGTCTTGAGAACGCGAAACAGGCCGGGCATGGTCAGGGTCCAGACATTCTTAAGGACAAGAACCATGCTTGTATTAAGCCGCGCTGTAGGTGAGTTGATTTCCATCGGTGACGATATTTCCGTCCGTGTGCTGTCGGTCAGCGGCGGCACGGTACGTTTTGGCGTGGAAGCGCCACGGCACGTCGATGTTCATCGCTCTGAAATCTACGACAAGATTCAGAAGAAAAAGGCCCATGCCATTCGCAAGGCCTGTTCAATCGAATAGGTGTTTGGGCACGTCGTGCTTGAGCATCAGTTGGCACTGTTCACTTTCAGGGTCGAAGACGATCAACGCCTGGCCTTTGGTCAGGGCTTGCCTGACCCGCAGAACCCGTGTTTCCAGGGGCGTGTCGTCACCATTGTCGGTGCCGTCGCGGGTCACGAAATCCTCGATCAGGCGGGTGAGCGTGTCGACTTCGAGTTGGTCGTGGGGGATGAGCATGGGGTACCTCGGCTAGACAATAGGGGCGATGCTACGGCCAATGGGCTTTTGCGGCTAGCCTTGGGTTTTGTGGAGCCTGTCCTGGCCTCATCGCGAGCAAGCTCGCTCCCACAATGGAGCACCTTGTGGGAGCGAGCTTGCTCGCGATGGCAATAGCCCAGACAGTGAAATGTTGGGTCAGTTATCGGAGCGCTGCCCAATCAGGCTGTCCACCGACGGCACCCGGGTATCACTTTCCATCTGTGTATCGTGTTCGATCTGATGACTGAAGCGGTCCAGTGAGCCTTGGGCTGGTTGCGCGTCGCTGGCGAACACCGGCGGGCTGAGGATGTAGGCGCCGAGTAGGCGGCTGAGGGCGGCGAGGCTGTCGATGTGGGTGCGCTCGTAGCCATGGGTGGCGTCGCAGCCGAAGGCGAGCAGGGCGGTGCGGATATCGTGGCCGGCGGTGATGGCCGAATGAGCGTCGCTGAAGTAATAGCGGAACAGGTCGCGGCGTGCCGGCACCTCGTTCTCCTTGGCCAGTTTCAGCAAGTGCCGCGACAGGTGATAGTCGTAGGGGCCTCCGGAGTCCTGCATCGCCACGCTGACTGTATGTTCGCTGGAATGCTGGCCTGGCGCGACAGGCGCGATGTCGATGCCGACGAATTCGCTGACGTCCCAGGGCAGTGCCGCCGCCGCACCGCTGCCGGTTTCCTCGGTGATGGTGAACAGTGGGTGACAATCGATCAGCAGTTCTTCGCCGCTGTCGACAATCGCCTTGAGCGCCGCCAGCAGCGCCGCGACCCCGGCCTTGTCGTCCAGGTGCCGGGCGCTGATGTGGCCGCTTTCGGTGAATTCAGGCAGGGGATCGAAGGCGACGTAATCGCCGATGCCCACCCCCAGGGTTTCGCAATCGGCGCGGGTGGCGCAATAGGCATCCAGGCGTAGCTCGATGTGGTCCCAACTGATGGGCATTTCATCCACGGCGGTGTTGAATGCGTGCCCGGACGCCATCAACGGCAGCACGCTGCCGCGAATCACCCCGGTGTCGGTGAACAGGCTGACCCGGCTGCCTTCGGCAAACCGGCTGGACCAGCAACCCACCGGCGCCAGGGTCAGGCGGCCGTTGTCCTTGATGGCCCGCACCGAGGCACCGATGGTATCCAGGTGCGCCGACACGGCCCGGTCGGGGCTGCTCTTGCGGCCCTTGAGCGTGGCGCGGATGGTGCCACGGCGGGTCATTTCAAAAGCGATACCCAGCTCTTCGAGCCGCTCGGCGACGTAGCGCACGATGGTGTCGGTAAAACCGGTCGGGCTGGGGATGGCGAGCATCTCCAGCAGGACTTTCTGCAGGTATTCGAGATCCGGTTCGGGAATTTTACTGATCATGGAAACTCCTGATGGGTTGAGCGCATCGATGGTTTCGATGAGTGTGTCCGACTGTTGGATGGCGCTGCCTGAACTGGCCTCATCGCGAGCAAGCTCGCTCCCACAGAGATCCTACGATGAACACAGAATGTATAAACACTAGAAACCCATGTGGGAGCGAGCTTGCTCGCGATGGCGTCTGTTCAGGCACTACACCTCTGCTAGGCCACCGTCTGGCTATGGGGAAACAACAAGTCCACAAAGCGCTCGGCGGTGGGTTGTGGTTCGTGGTTGGCCAGGCCTGCGCGTTCGTTGGCTTCGATGAACACGTACTCGGGTTGATCGGCCGCCGGCACCAGGAGGTCGAGGCCGACCATGGGGATGTCCAGCGCCCGTGCGGCGCGCACCGCCGCATCGACAAGGGTCGGATGCAGGATGGCGGTGACATCCTCCAGCACGCCGCCGGTATGAAGGTTCGCCGTACGCCGTACGAACAGATGCTCCCCGGCGGGCAGCACGCTGTCGTAGTCGAACCCCGCCGCGCTGAGCGTGCGCAAGGTCTCGGCATCCATCGGGATTTTGCTTTCGCCGCCCGTGGCGGCTTGGCGTCGACGGCTCTGGGCTTCGATCAACGCACCGATGGTGTGCCGGCCATCGCCGATCACCTCCGCCGGGCGCCGGATCGCCGCCGCCACCACTTCAAAGCCGATCACCAGGATGCGCAGGTCCAACCCTTCGTGGAAACTTTCCAGCAAGACTCGGCTGTCGAACTGCCGGGCCGCTTCGATGGCACCCTGCACCTCCTCGATGGTGCGCAGGTCCACCGCCACGCCTTGGCCCTGTTCGCCGTCCAGCGGCTTGACCACCACCCGTTCGTGCTCGTCGAGGAACGCCAGGTTGTCATCGGCATTGCCTGCCAACTGTTGGGCCGGCAGGTTCAGGCCGGCGTTCTTCAGCACTTTGTGGGTCAGGCTTTTGTTCTGGCATAAGGTCATGCTGATGGCGCTGGTCAGGTCGCTCAGGGATTCGCGGCATCGCACCCGGCGGCTGCCGTGGACCAGGGTGAACAAGCCGGCCTCGGCATCGTCCACCTGCACGTCAATGCCTCGACGGTGAGCCTCTTCGACAATGATCCGCGCATAAGGATTGAACTGCGCTTCGGGGCCTGGCCCCAGGAACAACGGCTGGTTGATGCCGTTCTTGCGTTTGATGGCGAAGGTCGAGAGATTGCGAAAGCCGAGTTTGGCGTAGAGGTTTTTCGCCAGGCGATTGTCATGCAGCACCGACAGGTCGAGGTAACTCAAGCCACGGCTCATGAAATGCTCGATGAGGTGACGCACCAGCACTTCGCCAACACCGGGCCGCGGACATTGCGGGTCCACGGCCAGGCACCAGAGGCTGCTGCCGTTTTCCGGGTCGTTGAAGGCCTTCTGGTGATTCAGGCCCATGACGCTGCCGATCACCGCACCGGTGTCGTCATCTTCGGCCAGCCAGTAGACCGGGCCACCCTCATGGCGCGGGGTCAGGCGCAACGGGTCGATGGGCAACATGCCCCGGGCCTGGTAGAGCTGGTTGATGGCCTGCCAGTCGGTCTCGCCTTGGGCCCGGCGAATCCGAAAGCCGCGAAATACCCGCGTGGCCTGGCGATAGTCGCTGAACCACAGGCGCAAGGTGTCGGACGGGTCGAGGAACAGTTGTGCCGGTTCCAGCCCCAGCACTTGCTGGGGCGCGGCCACGTACAGGGCAATGTCGCGTTCGCCGGGTTGTTCGTTGAGCAGTTCCTGGGCCAGGCTTGCCGGGTCCGGGAAGGTATGGCCGATCAACAGTCGGCCCCAGCCGCAATGCACAGCGATCGGGTCGGCGCCCAATTCGCTGCCATCTTCGGCCAGGCGTGCCTGCAGGCGTTCGTAGGAGGGCGCCTGGCCGCGTAAGAGGCGTTGGTTGTGAACGGTTGCGTGAGGTTTCATCGATCAGATTCCTTGCTCGCTGAGCCACAGGTTCAGCGCCGCCAGTTGCCACAGCCGCGAGCCGCGCAACGGCGTGAGTTGGCCGTTGGGGTCGGTCAGCAGGCGGTCGAGCATGGCCGGGTTGAACAGGCCGCGATCCTGGCTCGGATCCAGCAGCAGCTCGCGGACCCAGGCCAGGGTATTGCCTTCCAGATGCTTGAGGCCTGGCACCGGGAAGTAGCCTTTCTTGCGGTCGATCACCTCGCTGGGGATCACCCGTCGGGCGGCTTCCTTGAGCACCTGCTTGCCGCCATCGGGCAGCTTGAACTTCGCTGGGACCCGGGCCGAGAGTTCCACCAGGCGGTAGTCCAGGAAGGGCGTGCGCGCTTCCAGGCCCCAGGCCATGGTCATGTTGTCGACACGCTTGACCGGGTCGTCCACCAACATCACGGTGCTGTCCAGGCGCAGGGCCTTGTCCACCGCCGCATCGGCCCCGGGCTGGGCGAAATGTTCTTTGACGAAGTCACCGGCCGCGTCATTGGCCGTCAACCATTTGGGCTGCACGGTGGCGGCATATTCTTCGTAGCTGCGGTCGAAGAACGCGGCGCGATAGGCCGCGTACGGATCGCTGGCGCCATCGACCTGCGGGTACCAGTGGTAACCGGCGAACAGCTCGTCGGCGCCCTGGCCGCTTTGCACCACTTTGCAGTGCTTGGCCACTTCCCGCGACAGCAAGTAGAAGGCGATGCAGTCGTGGCTGACCATCGGTTCGCTCATGGCACGGAACGCTGCCGGCAGTTGCTCGATGATCTCTTTTTCGTCGATGCGCAGTTGGTGGTGGCGGGTGCCGTAGTGCTTGGCGATCAGGTCCGAATACTGGAATTCGTCACCGCGCTCGCCGCCGGCATCCTGGAAACCGATAGAGAAGGTCGACAGGTCTTCCACGCCGACTTCCCGCAGCAGGCCCACGAGCATGCTCGAATCCACGCCACCGGAAAGCAGCACGCCGACATCCACGGCGGCGCGCTGGCGAATGGCGACCGCTTCACGGGTGCTGTCGAGCACGCGGTCGATCCAGTCTTCCAGGTTCAGGTGCTGTTCATCGGCCCGCGGGCCGTAGGGCAGGGTCCACCAGGTTTTCTGCTCGGTGCTGCCGTCGGCTTCGATGCGCATCCAGGTGGCGGGCGGCAGTTTTTCCACACCCGCCAGCAAGGTGCGGGGCGCCGGGACCACCGCGTGGAAATTCAGGTAATGGTTGAGGGCCACCGGGTCGAGCATCGGGTTGATATCGCCGCCCTTGAGCAGTGCCGGCAATGCCGAAGCGAAACGTAGCCGTTGGCCGGTGCGCGACAGGTACAGCGGCTTGACGCCGAGGCGGTCACGGGCGATAAACAGCCGTTTGGCATCGCGTTCCCAGATGGCGAAGGCGAACATGCCGTTGAGCTTGGGCAGCAGCGCTTCGCCCCAGGCGTGATAGCCCTTGAGCAGCACTTCGGTGTCGCCGCCGGAATAGAAGGTGTAGCCCAGGCCTTCGAGTTCGCTGCGCAGTTCCGGGTAGTTGTAGATCGCGCCGTTGAAGGCCAGGGACAGGCCCAACTGATTGTCGATCATCGGCTGGGCCGAGCCGTCCGACAGGTCCATGATTTTCAGGCGCCGATGGCCCAGGGCAATTGGCCCTTGGCTATGAAAGCCCCAGGCGTCGGGGCCGCGAGGGGCCAGGTGATGGGTGATTCGCTCTACGGCCGCAAGGTCCGCAGGTTGTTGATCGAAACGTAACTCTCCAGCTAATCCGCACATAAGTCCTTACCGGTTTTTCCGTTGGGGAGGGGTCAAGCCGCACCCGCCAAAAGGGCGGGTACCCTGAAACTGACCGGAGGGATTGCTGTGAGTTTTAGATCGATGCGTTATAAGCCGGCGGGTAGGGGGTTGCCCCATGCCTCACGGGATAAGACGAACCTGTGGGAGCGAGCTTGCTCGCGATAGCAGTGGGTCAGTCAACTCAGATGCCAACTGATCCACCGCTATCGCGAGCAAGCTCAGCTCCCACAGGATTTGTGGTGAGCCATCCATCTGTGTCAGGCCTTGCCCCGAATCAAGGCCCGCAACGCGAACCGGTTCGGGTGGCCGGCCTCGGCCACGCTGCGGGGCAGTGGCAGGGGTTCGTTGTCCAGCCAGGCGGCGATCAGTTCGCCCGACAGGGGCGCGGTGATCAAGCCTCGGGAACCGTGGCCACTGTTGATGTACAGGCCATCGAGCCACGGGCAGGGGGCGTCCGGCACTTGGCGGGCGTCCTTGCCCAGGGCCGCATAGGCTTCGGTAAAGGCCTGGCGGTCCGCTAATGGGCCGACAATCGGCAGGTAATCCGGGCTGGTGCAACGGAACGCCGCGCGGCCTTCTAGGCGTTCCGGGTCCAGGCTGCCAGCGTTCAGACGGTCCACGAGGTCCAGGGAGATTTCTTCGAGCATCTGCAGGTTGCCGGCGTGCTCGGCGGCGGTGGGCGTCAGGTCGTCGCTGTTGAAGTCGAAACTGGCGCCCAGGGTGTGCTCGCCCAGCCGCGGCGGGGCCACATAACCTTCGGCGCAAACCACGGTCGCCAGGCTCTGGCTGCGGGCGGTTTGCGGCAACCGGGTGATTTGCCCGCGAATGCGCTTGAGCGGCAAGTCGGCGGCCGGTTCGAAACGTTTGATTTCGGCAGCGCTGGCCAGGATCGCTACCGGCGCACTGGCCACGCAGCGTTCGCCGTCCCACGCCTGCCACTGACCGTCCACGCGGCGCAGGTGCAGCACGTCATGATGGGGCTGGACGTCAATCGCCGGCCCCGAGGCTTGCCAGCGACACAACGCCGGCGGATGCACCCAGCCGCCCTCGGGATAAAACAGACCACCACAGGCCAGGCCGATGCCGGAGCGGGCCTGGGCCTCGGACTGATCGAGGGGGTGCAGCAAATCCCTTGGGAACGCCTCGGCCAGTTGCGCCTGACGCTCGGCTTCCTTGCTGGTGAAGGCCAGTTGCAAGACGCCGCAGGCGTCCCAGTCAACGCCGCGTTGCAACTGCTCCAGCACGCGGCGGGTGTAGCCGAAGCCGCTGAGGATCATCTGCGACAACGCCGTGCCATGGGCCGACAGCTTGAGGTACAGCACGCCCTGGGGGTTGCCGGAAGCTTCCTCGGCCAACCCGGCATGACGCTCCAGCAGCGTCACCTGCCAGCCACGCGCGGCGAGGCTGGCGGCGCTGGCACAGCCGGCCAGGCCGCCGCCGATCACCAGTGCCCGGCGTTCGCCGGTGTGCGGCATGGGGCGGGCGTACCAGGGTTTTGCCGGAGACGGCATGGGTGTCTGCTCCGGCCAGCCGAGAAACACACCGCGCAGGATTTCCCACTTATGGCCGATGCCCGGCGTGCGCTTCATCTTGAAGCCCGCCGCGTTCAGCAATCGCCGGACCCAACCGGTGCTGGTGAAGGTGCTGAGGGTGGCGCCGGGTGCAGCCAGCCGGGCCAGTTCGGCGAACAGCTCGGCGGTCCACATCTCGGGGTTTCGGGCCGGCGCGAAACCGTCGAGGAACCAGGCGTCGATCTGCCCGTCCAGCTGCGGCAATTGCTCCAGGGCATCGCCGATCAACAGGGTCAGCGTCACCCGTCCGTTCGCCAAGACCAGGCGTTGGAAACCCTGGTGGATCGCCACGTACTGCTCAAGCAATTGCGCCGCCTGAAGGCTCAGTTGCGGCCACAGGGCCAGGGCCCGGCGCAGGTCCTCGGGGCTCAAGGGGTACTTCTCGACACTGACGAAATGCAGCCGGGCGCCTGCCGGTGCGCACTGCTCGAACAGTTGCCAGGCGCAGAGGAAATTCAGGCCGGTGCCAAATCCGGTTTCGCCGATCACCAGCCGCCCGTCATCGGCCAGGGCCGCGAAACGCTCGGCCAGGTTGTTCTGCTCAAGGAACACATAACGGGTTTCTTCCAGCCCCGACTGGTCGGAAAAATACACATCGTCGAACACCCGCGAACGCGGGCGACCCTGATCATCCCAGTCGAGTTGGGCGTGTTGCTGGATGGGCGTCATGGCTGGCTCGGTCAAAACTGAGCGGCCATTCTAGCCGATCGGTATCGGCATGCTTGACCCATCGCAACAGAGCGCGCATCTGGATGGAATCTGCTGCACAGCGCCGCATCCAATCCGCTAGTCTTGCCCCAATCCCTGGAAGGAGCTGCCCATGTTCGAATCCGCTGAAATCGGTCACGTCATCGATAAAGACACCTTTGAGGCCGAGGTGCCGGCCCTGCGTGAAGCACTGCTGGAAGCGCAGTTCGAGTTGCAGCAGCAGGGCCGGTTTCCGGTCATCGTGTTGATCAACGGCATCGAAGGTGCGGGCAAGGGCGAGACGGTGAAGTTGCTCAACGAGTGGATGGACCCACGGCTGATCGAAGTGCGTACCTTCGACCAGCAGACCGACGAGGAACTGGCGCGACCTCCGGCGTGGCGCTATTGGCGGATGCTGCCGGCCAAGGGGCGCATGGGGATTTTCTTCGGCAATTGGTACAGCCAGATGCTGCAAGGCCGGGTCCATGGCGAGTTCAAGGACCCGCGGCTCGACCAGGCGATTGCCGGTGCCGAGCGCCTGGAAAAAATGCTCTGTGACGAAGGTGCGCTGATCTTCAAGTTCTGGTTCCACCTGTCCAAGAAACAGATGAAGGCCCGGCTCAAGGGGCTCAAGGATGACCCGCTGCACAGCTGGCGCATCAGCCCGCTGGACTGGCAGCAATCCCAGACCTACGACAAATTCGTCAAATACGGCGAGCGCGTGTTGCGCCGCACCAGCCGCGATTACGCGCCGTGGCATGTGATCGAAGGCATGGACAGCTGTTATCGCAGCCTCACTGTCGGACGGATTTTGCTCGACGGCTTGCGCCAGGCCCTGGACCGGCCGAAGGTCAGGCCGCAAAAGGTCAGCGTGGCGCCGCTGCCCGCGCTGGACGGACAGGTCACGCTGCTCGACAGCCTGAACATGACCCTGCGCCTGGACAAGGCCGATTACGAAGAACAACTGATCACCGAGCAGGCGCGGTTCTCCGGTCTGCTGCGGGACAAACGCATGCGCCGGCATGCCTTGGTGGCGGTGTTCGAAGGCAATGACGCGGCGGGCAAGGGCGGGGCGATCCGGCGGGTCACGGCGGCCCTGGACCCGCGCCAATACAGCATCGTGCCGATTGCCGCGCCCACTGAAGAAGAGCGCGCCCACCCCTACATGTGGCGGTTCTGGCGGCATATTCCCGCCCGCGGCAAGTTCACCATGTTCGACCGCTCCTGGTACGGCCGGGTGCTGGTGGAGCGGGTCGAAGGGTTTTGCAGCCAGGCCGACTGGCTGCGGGCCTACGGAGAAATCAACGATTTCGAAGAGCAGATTGCCGATGCCGGCGTGGTGGTGGTCAAGTTCTGGCTGGCCATCGACAAGCAAACCCAGCTGGAGCGTTTCCAGGAGCGCGAAGACATTCCGTTCAAGCGCTTCAAGATCACCGAGGACGACTGGCGCAACCGCGACAAGTGGGACGCTTACCGGGCCGCGGTGTGTGACATGGTCGACCGCACCAGCACCGAGATTTCCCCTTGGACGTTGGTGGAAGCCAATGACAAGCGCTGGGCGCGGGTCAAGGTGTTGCGCACCCTCAACCAGGCGCTGGAGGCGGCTTTCGAGCGGAGCGCCAGGCAAGCTCGCAAGGAAAAGAAGGGCTAGGGCGATGGGTGCGCATACGCGGGGTGAATGATTGTCGCGGTCGGTTATGCAGTGGATTTATGCTCGATTCACTCTCAACCGACTACAACAATGAGGTACAGCCATGCGTGAAGTGGTGATCGTCGACAGCGTACGGACCGGCCTGGCCAAGTCTTTTCGCGGCAAGTTCAACATGACCCGTCCAGACGACATGGCGGCCCATTGTGTCGATGCCTTGCTGGCGCGCAACGACATCGACCCGGCCAGTGTCGAGGACTGCATCGTCGGGGCCGGGTCCAATGAAGGCGCCCAGGGCTACAACATCGGGCGCAACGTGGCGGTGCTCTCGCGATTGGGCACCGGCACCGCCGGCATGACCCTCAACCGCTTCTGTTCCTCGGGCCTGCAAGCCATTGCCATCGCCGCCAACCAGATCGCTTCCGGTTGCAGCGACATCATCGTGGCGGGCGGCGTGGAATCCATCAGCCTGACGATGAAAAGCGTCAATACCGACAACCTGATCAACCCGCTGCTCAAGGAGCAGGTGCCCGGGATCTATTTCCCCATGGGCCAGACGGCCGAGATCGTCGCCCGCCGTTACCAGGTCAGCCGCGAGGAGCAGGACCGCTACGCCTTGCAGAGCCAGCAGCGCACCGCCGAGGCCCAGGCGGCCGGGTTGTTCGATGACGAAATCATCCCGATGGCGGTCAAGTACCGGGTCGAGGACAAGAATACTGGCGCTGTGCAGGTGCTCGACGGTGTGGTCGATCGCGACGATTGCAATCGCCCGGACACCACCTATGAAAGCCTGGCCGGGCTGAAACCGGTGTTTGCCGAAGACGGTTCGGTGACGGCGGGCAACTCGTCGCAGTTGTCCGACGGGGCCTCGATGACCTTGGTGATGAGCCTGGAAAAAGCGCTGGCGCTGGGGCTCAAGCCCAAGGCGTTTTTCCGCGGCTTCACCGTGGCCGGTTGCGAGCCGGACGAGATGGGCATCGGCCCGGTGTTTTCGGTGCCCAAGCTGCTCAAGGCCAAGGGCTTGCAGATCGCCGATATCGACCTGTGGGAACTCAACGAGGCGTTTGCTTCCCAGTGCCTGTACAGCCGCATCCGGCTGGAAATCGATCCCGAGAAATACAACGTCAACGGCGGCTCGATCTCCATCGGCCACCCGTTCGGCATGACCGGCTCGCGGCAAGTGGGGCACCTGGTGCGCGAGCTGCAACGACGCAACCTGCGCTACGGCATCGTGACCATGTGCGTGGGCGGCGGGATGGGGGCTACGGGGGTGTTTGAGGCGGTGAGATAACCACGAGCTTCAGGAACTAGCGGCTTTTGTGACCATGGAGCTTTTGTGGCGAGGGAGCTTGCTCCCGCTCGGCTGCGCAGCAGGCGCCTACCGGTTGATGTGTTTGTTGATGGGCAGGGGGGCCGCTTCGCGACCCAGCGGGAGCAAGCTCCCTCGCCACAGGAGCGCGGCGCCGCCATGGGTTTGACTTAGCTGGCAACCTGAGTCAGCCGCTGCATCCGCTGGATATATGCTGCTATCTCAGCTTCTGCCGCTTCGCGGGTGGCGAATGGACCCTCCTGGGTGCCCTCGCGTGTATTGAAATAAAACTCGCCGTTAACCCGGCAGATCCGGTCACTGCGAAAAATAGTCGTAGGGGCAGGATCCAAGGCGCGTTTTCCAAGCATGTCGGGTCTCCAGAGTGCAGCGAGGTCTGTTTCAAATGAGCATATGTGTTGTCCCTGATTCCCGCCTGTCCAGCCGATCGACGGCTACGACCCATACAATCCCATGGGCGGCCTCTGCCCAACTGTCCCTGTGTCGTGGCGCCATAGACGCCTAGAATGGCTGTTCATGTCTGGAGCTTCGAGGGTTGCATGCACATATCGTCCGGTCGCTGGGTCTACGGCCTGTTCCTTGCCCTGTTGACTGCCCTGCTCTGGGGAATCCTGCCGATCAAGCTCAAGCAAGTGCTGCAAGTGATGGACCCGGTCACCGTGACCTGGTTTCGCTTGCTGGTGTCCGGCGGGTTGCTGTTCATCTATTTGGCCAGCACCCGGCGCCTGCCGAGTCACAAGGTCCTGGGCCCACGCGGCGGCTGGCTGGTGGCGATGGCGGTGCTCGGGTTGGTGGGCAACTATGTGCTGTACCTGATGGGCCTGAACCGCTTGAGCCCCGGCACCGCGCAACTGGTGGTGCAGATGGGGCCGATCATGTTGCTGGTCGCCAGCCTGTTCGTGTTCAAGGAGCACTTCAGCGTGGGGCAGGGCATCGGCCTGCTGGTGCTGCTTATCGGTTTTACGCTGTTTTTCAACCAGCGCCTGGGCGAGTTGCTGACGTCCCTGAGTGACTACACCGCCGGGGTGCTGATGGTGTTGCTGGCGTCGACGGTCTGGACATTTTATGCCCTGGGCCAGAAGCAATTGTTGACGGTGTGGAATTCGTTGCAGGTGATGATGGTGATCTACCTGTTCTGCGCGTTGCTGCTCACGCCTTGGGTGCATCCGTTGGAGGCACTGCAGTTGAGCCCGTTGCAAGGCTGGCTGTTGCTTGCATGTTGCCTCAACACGCTGATTGCCTATGGTGCGTTTGCCGAGGCCTTGGCCCATTGGGAGGCGTCGCGGGTCAGCGCGACCCTGGCGATCACGCCGCTGGTGACGTTCGCCGCAGTGGCGATGGCAGCCTGGTGGTGGCCTGATTATGTCCATGCCGAGCAGATCAATCTGCTGGGGTATGGCGGGGCGGTGCTGGTGGTGCTGGGCTCGGCGCTGGTTGCCCTGGGCCCGTCGCTGATCGCCGGGCTCAGGGCCCGACGCGTGGGGCGTTAGCCCCTTGTGGGAGCGAGCCTGCTCGCGATGGCGGCCTATCGATCAACGCAAGACTCAGCCCTGGCTACCGGCCTCCAGCATATTTTCCGGCCGCACCCAGGCATCGAACTCTTCATCGGTCAGGTACCCCAGCTGCAACGCCGCCTCACGCAGGGTCAGCCCTTCGCCGTAGGCTTTCTTGGCGATTTCTGCAGACTTGTCGTAGCCGATGTGCGGGTTCAGCGCCGTCACCAGCATCAACCCACGCTCCAGGTGCGCGGCCATTTGCACGGCATCCGGTTCGAGCCCGGCGATGCAGTGCTGCTGGAAGTTGCTGCAGCCATCGGCCAGCAGGCGAATCGATTGCAGCAGGTTGTGGATGATCACCGGTTTGAACACGTTCAACTGCAAATGGCCCTGGCTGGCGGCAAAACCGATGGTCACGTCGTTGCCCATGACCTGGCAGGCCAGCATGGACAAGGCTTCGCACTGGGTCGGGTTGACCTTGCCGGGCATGATGGAACTGCCCGGTTCGTTGGCCGGCAGCTTCACCTCGGCAAACCCCGCCCGTGGTCCGGAGCCCAGCAGGCGCAGGTCGTTGGCAATTTTCATCAAGGTCACGGCAAGGGTTTTCAGTGCGCCGGACAAGGACGTCAGGGGTTCATGGCCGGCCAGCGCGGCGAACTTGTTCGGCGCGGTGACGAACGGCAGGCCCGACAGCGCCGCGAGTTCAGCGGCAATCGCTTCGCCGAAACCATGGGGGGAATTGAGCCCGGTGCCGACCGCCGTGCCGCCCTGGGCCAGTTCGCAGACCGCCGGTAGCGCGGCACGGATCGCCCGTTCGGCGTAATCGAGTTGGGCAATGAATGCCGACAGTTCCTGGCCAAAGGTGATTGGCGTGGCATCCATCATGTGGGTACGGCCGGTCTTGACCAGTTTCATGTGGCGCGCCGCCAGTTCCGCCAGGCCGCCGGACAGTTCGTTGATGGCCGGGAGCAATTGCTGGTGGACGGCCTGGGCGGCGGCAATGTGCATCGCGGTGGGGAAGCAGTCGTTGGAACTCTGCGAGCGGTTGACGTGGTCATTGGGGTGCACCGGGCTCTTGCCGCCGCGGGGGTTGCCGGCCAGTTCGTTGGCGCGCCCGGCGATCACCTCGTTGACGTTCATGTTGCTCTGGGTGCCGCTGCCGGTCTGCCAGACCACCAGTGGAAACTGGTCGTCATGCTGGCCGGCCAGCACTTCGTCGGCGGCCTGTTCGATCAGGCGAGCGATGTCGGCGGGGAGGTCGCCATTGCGATCATTGACCCGCGCGGCGGCTTTCTTGATCAGTGCCAAGGCGTGCAACACCGACAGCGGCATGCGTTCATTGCCAATGGCAAAGTTGATCATGGAACGCTGCGTCTGAGCGCCCCAGTAGGCGTCGTCCGGGACTTCAACCTGGCCAAGGCTGTCGGTTTCGATACGGCTCATCGGGTCAAACTCCTTAAGGGCTGAATGCGCAGTTTAGGCCCAGATGGGCGCCACCGGTTCCCTCAATCATCCCTCAATCCAGGAACGGTGGGTTCGACCCGTCAATCGGACCTGGCAAGCATCGGGGTTGAGGCCCGGCGTTTTTTAGGCGCAGAATGGTCGCCCTTGGGGTTTTACCTCGCCTGTAATGAAAGGAAACTCGATGACCCGTCTTCGTGCCATCTGTACCGCAGTTGCTCTGGTGTGTGCCAGCGGCCCTGTTTTCGCCGATACCGCCAGCCACAACGCCAGCGCCGAAGCGTTCCTGACCCTGGCGCACGCTGACAAACTGGGCACTCCGGTATACATGCAAGTGCAGCAGATGTTTGCCCAGCGCTTTGAACAGACCAAGGCCCCTGAGTCGAAAAAAGCCACCCTGGAAACCTACCAGGCCAAGGCCAATGCCGCGCTGGACCAAGCCATCGGCTGGAACAAGCTCAAGCCGGACATGGTCAAGCTCTACACCAGCAACTTCAGCGAGTCGGAGCTCAAGGACCTGGTCGCTTTCTATCAATCGCCACTGGGCAAGAAAGTCCTCGAGAAAATGCCGCAGTTGACCCAGCAATCGGCCCAGCTGACCCAGGCCAAGCTTGAAAGCGCGGTCCCGGTGGTCAACAAACTGCTGGCGGACATGACGGCCGAGCTCGAGCCAAAAGCTGCCGCCCCTGCCAAGAAAAAGCCGTAAGCGGAGCCTGGTATGAGCATGCAACAACGCATCGAATCGACACTCGGGCTCTTGCAGCCCGAGCATTTGCAAGTGCTGGATGAAAGCCACATGCACAGCCGTGGCCTGCAGACCCACTTCAAGGCCGTGGTGGTCAGCCAGCAGTTCGAAGGGCTCAATCGCGTCAAGCGTCACCAGAAGGTCTACGGCACGCTGGGCGAACTGATGGGTGAGTTCCATGCGTTGGCGCTGCACACCTACACCCCCGAAGAATGGGCGCAGATCGACGCGGCCCCGGCTTCGCCGACCTGTGCTGGTGGCAGCAAGCACTAAGTGGGCAACCTGTTTTTGGGTGAAGAAGTTTTTGTGGCGAGGGAGCTTGCTCCCGCTGGGCTGCGAAGCGGCCCCCAAACCAATCAGCGTCGTGTCAGGCTGATCCCAATCAGGTTTTGGGGCTGCTGCGCAACCCAGCGGGAGCAAGCTCCCTCGCCACAAAGGCTCCTCCTAAAGCCACATTGTTTTGTTAGAATCCGCAACGCGCCGCTTACCCGGCGCGTTTTTTTTTCGCATCCGGTTCACCCTTTACGAGGGTAGCCACCTGGAGAAACACCCATGGCACAACCCATTGTCGTGGCGGCACTGTATAAGTTCGTCACCCTTGAAGATTATGTCGAGCTGCGTGAGCCCTTGCTCAAGGCCATGCTCGACAACGGCATCAAAGGCACCTTGCTGATTGCCGAAGAAGGCATCAACGGCACGGTCTCCGGCACTCGCGAAGGCATCGACGGCCTGCTGGCCTGGCTCAAGAACGATCCGCGCATGATCGACATCGACCATAAAGAGTCGTACTGCGATGAACAGCCGTTCTACCGCACCAAGGTCAAGCTCAAGAAAGAAATCGTCACCCTCGGCGTCGAAGGCGTGGACCCTAACAAGCAGGTCGGCACTTATGTCGAACCGCAGGACTGGAACGCGCTGATCAGCGATCCGGAAGTGCTGTTGATCGACACCCGTAACGATTACGAAGTGTCCATCGGCACCTTCGAAGGCGCCATCGACCCCAAGACCACCAGCTTTCGTGAGTTCCCTGAGTACATCAAGGCCAACTTCGACCCGGCCAGGCACAAGAAAGTCGCGATGTTCTGCACCGGCGGCATTCGTTGTGAAAAAGCCTCAAGCTACATGCTCGGCCAGGGTTTCGACGAGGTCTATCACCTCAAGGGCGGCATCCTGAAATACCTCGAAGAGGTCCCTCAGGAAGAAACCAAGTGGCGCGGCGACTGCTTCGTGTTCGACAACCGCGTCACCGTCCGCCACGACCTCAGCGAAGGGGACTACGATCAATGTCACGCCTGTCGTACCCCGGTAAGCGTAGAAGACCGCGCCTCGGAGCACTATGTGCCGGGCATCAGTTGCCCGCACTGCTGGGATAAACTGAGCGAGAAGACCCGTCGCAGCGCCATCGACCGACAGAAGCAGATCGAGTTGGCCAAGGCTCGCAACATGCCGCACCCGATCGGCTACAACTACAAGCAAACATCTTCCGAGGCTTGAATCATGGCGTCACGCCTGCTCTATGTGATGGACCCGATGTGTTCCTGGTGCTGGGGCTTTGCGCCAGTGGCCGAGGCGTTGGTAGAGCAGGCGCAGGCCGCGGGGGTGGAGTTGCACCTGGTGGTGGGTGGTTTGCGCACCGGCAGCGGTTCGGCGCTGGAGCCGACCACCCGGCGCTACATTCTTGAGCACTGGCAGGCCGTTACCCAGGCCACGGGCCAGCCCTTCAAGCTGGAAGGGGCGTTGCCGGATGGTTTCGTCTACGACACCGAGCCTGCCTGCCGGGCACTGGTGACGGCCCGCAGCCTGGCGCCGGACCTGGCCTGGCAGTTGGTGAAGCTGATCCAGCAGGCTTTTTATGTGCAAGGCCGCGACGTGACCCACGCCAGCGTCCTGGTAGAGCTGGCCGAACAGGCCGGGCTGCCGCGTATCGAATTCGCCGCGGCCTTCGATCGCGCCGACCAACATGCGGCCACCGCTGCGGACTTCACCTGGGTGCAGGACTTGGGCATTGCCGGGTTCCCCACACTGTTGGCCGAACGTGATGGCCAGTTGGCCCTGCTGACCAACGGTTACCAACCCCTGAGCCAACTCTCGCCTTTGCTTGGCCGCTGGCTGGAGCGCGCGACCTGTGCCTGACCGGCCGCCAGATACATCGGCCTCGCAGCGCATCGACCGGTTGAGTTGGGCGGAAATCCGTCGCCTGGCCCTCAAGCATAAAAAAGCCCTGTGGATCGCCAACGGCGTGGCCGTCCTGGCGACGCTGTGCAGCGTGCCGATCCCGTTGCTGTTGCCGTTGCTGGTGGATGAAGTCCTGCTGGGGCATGGCGATGCGGCCCTGAAAGTCATGAACCAGGCGTTGCCCATGGGCTGGCAGCGCGCGGCCGGCTACATCGGGCTGATGTTGCTGGTGACCCTGGCCCTGCGCTGTGGCGCCCTGCTGTTCAACGTGTTGCAGGCGCGCTTGTTCGCCCGCCTGGCCAAAGACATCGTCTATCGCATTCGCATCCGCTTGATCGAACGTCTCAAGCGCATTTCCCTGGGCGAGTACGAAAGCCTGGGCAGCGGCACCGTGGCGGCCCACCTGGTCACCGACCTGGATACCCTGGACAAATTCATCGGCGAAACCCTCAGCCGTTTCCTGGTGGCGATGCTGACCCTGGTGGGCACCGCCGGGATCCTGGTGTGGATGCACTGGGAGCTGGCGCTGCTGATCCTGCTGTTCAATCCGTTGGTGATCTACGCCACGGTGCAGTTGGGCAAGCGGGTCAAGCACCTCAAGAAACTGGAGAACGACAGCACCTCGCGTTTCACCCAGGCCTTGACCGAAACCCTGGATGCCATCCAGGAAGTGCGCGCCGGTAACCGCCAGGGTTATTTCCTTGGCCGCTTGGGAATGCGCGCCAAGGAAGTCCGCGATTACGCCGTGAGTTCGCAGTGGAAAACCGATGCCTCGAACCGCGCCAGTGGTTTGCTGTTCCAGTTCGGCATCGATATTTTTCGCGCGGCGGCCATGCTTACCGTGGTGTTTTCCGACCTGTCCATCGGCCAGATGCTGGCGGTGTTCAGCTACCTCTGGTTCATGATCGGTCCGGTCGAGCAACTGTTGAACTTGCAGTACGCCTATTACGCCGCCGGCGGTGCCTTGAACCGGATCAATGAGCTGCTGGCCCGGGCTGACGAGCCTCAGTACACGGGCGTCGTCGATCCGTTCAAGGGCCGGGACACCGTGGGCATCGAGATTCAGGGGTTGAGTTTCGGTTACGGCGAGGAGCTGGTGCTCAACCAGTTGAACCTGTCCATCACGCCGGGCGAGAAAGTCGCCATCGTCGGCGCCAGCGGCGGTGGCAAGAGCACCCTGGTGCAGTTGTTGCTGGGGCTGTACACGCCGCAATCGGGCAGCATTCGTTTCGGTGGCGCCACGCAACAGGAGATCGGCCTGGAGACCATCCGGGAGAATGTTGCAGTGGTGTTGCAACATCCGGCGCTGTTCAACGACACGGTGCGGGCCAACCTCGCCATGGGCCGTGAGTGCAGTGACGACGACTGCTGGCGGGCTCTGGAAATCGCCCAGCTCGACGCTACGGTGCGGGCGCTGCCACAGGGCCTGGATAGCGTAGTAGGGCGTTCCGGGGTGCGGCTGTCGGGCGGACAGCGTCAACGGCTGGCCATCGCCCGTATGGTATTGGCCGACCCGCGGGTGGTGATTCTCGACGAAGCCACCTCGGCACTGGACGCTGCGACCGAGTACAACCTTCACCAGGCACTGGCGCGTTTTTTGAGCGCACGCACCACGCTGATCATCGCCCACCGGCTCTCGGCGGTGAAGCAGGCCGATCGGGTATTGGTATTCGACGGTGGGCAAATCGCCGAAGACGGCGACCATTTGCAGCTGATTGCCGAAGGTGGCCTGTACGCCCGACTCTATGGTCATTTGCAACAGATTCAGCAGCCTTGAGTTTCTAGCGCTTTTCTGCGCTTAGTATCGAAAAAAAAGCGGGCAAACACGCCGATTTTTCTGAATTCCACGCAAAGTCTGTCGATCTGTTCATCCATTCATTCGAAGGGTTGAAAACTAGCCTAGGCTACTGAGTCAGGAGCGGAATTCTGGCGGGTGTTCATCCGGCAATACCTGTGCAAGGGACCTCATGAAGCAAAAGCAGACTCTCGGAACACCACGGCTGCTGGGCATCGTCTGGCCCTTCATCGCCGTCGTGCTATTTCAGGCATTGCTTGGCGGCGTCAGCCTTTATGTGCTGTCCGCCGTTCGCGGCTATGTGGCGGGGGAGAGTCTCTGGTCCAAGGGCCAGAAAGACGCCATCTATTACCTCAATCTCTACGCCGACAGCCGTGACGAGGCGATTTTCCGCAAATACCAGCAAGCCATTGCCGTACCTGAGGGCGGCCATGAACTGCGGGTGGCACTGGACCGCGAACCGCCGGATCTCGAAGCAGCACGGGCCGGGATTCTCCAAGGTGGCAACCATCCGGATGACGTGTCCAGCGTGATCTGGTTGTACCTCAATTTTCGCCACTTCAGTTACCTGGAAGAGGCCATCGATCTCTGGACGGTAGGTGACGGCTACCTGATCGAGCTGGATAACGTCGCTCGCCAGATGCACAGCAGCATTACCGCCGGCCAGGCGTCGGAGGTGGATATCCGCGGCTGGAAAGCGCAGATCTTTGCGATCAACGATTCCGTCACCCCGGCTGCCAAGGCATTCAGCGACGCACTGGGCGAGGGCTCGCGTTTCATCCTGCGGCTCTTGCTGGTGACCAATTTCGCCACCGCCCTGGGATTGATCGTCCTGGCGTTGTTGCGCACCCATAAATTGCTGACCCAGCGGCAAGTGTTCGCCAATGCGCTGCAGGTGGAGAAAGAGCGAGCGCAGATCACCCTGCAATCCATTGGCGATGGGGTCATCACTACCGACGTCGAGGGTGCCATCGCCTACATGAACCCCGCTGCCGAAGCGATGACCCACTGGAAGGCTGAACACGCCACGGGCTTGCCCCTGGCCGCGCTGTTCAATTTGCTCGATGACAATGCCCAGAGCGAGGGGCTGACCCTGATCGAGCACATTCTCAGCGGCCGGCTCAGCGGTGCCAGTGAACATTCGAAGTTGATCCAGCGCCTGGATGGCAGCACCGTGTCGGTCACCCTGGTGGGCGCGCCAATCCGTCATGCGGGCAAGGTCAGCGGCGCCGTACTGGTGTTGCATGACATGACCCAGGAACGCCAATACATCGCCAACCTGTCGTGGCAGGCCACCCATGATGCCCTGACCGGCCTGGCGAACCGCCGGGAATTCGAGTATCGCCTCGAACAGGCCTTGCACAACCTCACTCGCCAGGTCGGGCGCCATGCCTTGATGTTTCTCGACCTGGACCAGTTCAAGCTGGTCAACGACACCTGCGGCCATGCAGCCGGTGACGAATTGTTGCGTCACATCTGCGCCTTGCTGCAATCAGGGCTGCGAGAAAACGACACCCTGGCGCGGCTGGGCGGGGATGAGTTCGGGATCTTGCTGGAGAACTGTTCACCGGAAGCGGCGGAAAAGATTGCCGAAGGGCTGCGCCAGACCGTGCAGAACCTGCACTTTGTCTGGAAGGGCCGGCCGTTCGTGACCACCGTGAGTATCGGCCTGGTGCATATCGCCCAGACGCCGACGACCCTCGAGGCGTCCCTGCGGGCTGCCGACATGGCCTGCTACATGGCCAAGGAAAAGGGGCGCAACCGGGTTCAGGTCTATCATGCCGACGACTCGGAGCTGTCCCTGCGCTTTGGCGAGATGGCCTGGGTCCAGCGCCTGCACATGGCCCTGGAGGAAAACCGCTTCTGCCTCTACGCCCAGGAAATCGCCGCGCTGGGGCCGGGCGACCATGGCGGCGGGCACATTGAAATCCTGCTGCGCCTGCATGACGAAGCCGGGCGGATGATCCTGCCGGACAGTTTCATTCCCGCGGCGGAACGCTATGGCCTGATGACCTCCCTGGACCGTTGGGTGGTGGAAAATGTCTTCAAGATCATCCGCCAGTGCCTGAATGATTCCAGCCAGGGGCCCATGGCGATGTGTGCGATCAATCTGTCAGGCACAACTATCGGAGATCAGGCGTTCCTCGACTTCCTGCGTAAACAGTTCGCGGCTTATTCGATTCCGCCAGAAATGATTTGTTTTGAAATTACAGAAACCAGCGCTATTTCGAATTTGGGCAGTGCGATCCGCTTTATCAATGAACTCAAGGGCTTAGGATGCTATTTCTCGCTGGATGATTTTTGCGCCGGAATGTCTTCATTCGCTTACCTGAAACATTTACCTGTAGACTTCCTGAAGATCGACGGGAGTTTCGTAAAGGATATGCTGGACGACCCGATTAACCGCGCAATGGTCGAAGTGATCAATCACATCGGCCACGTCATGGGTAAGCGTACGATTGCCGAGTTCGTTGAAACCGCCCAGATTGAGCAGGCATTGCTTGAAATAGGGGTGGACTACGCTCAGGGGTATGTGATCGAACGCCCGCAATTGTTTACCTGCGACACGTTGCAATGTCGGCCGGCCCGGCCCCAGCCGCTGTTATTCAAGGCCCCCGGCACGTTCCGCTGAACCTCTTGTTGATCCGAGAAAATCACAATCAAAAGGAGCCCGACAGTGATCGACACATTCAACCGAACAGGCCCGCTCATGGACGCCACGAGCTATCCGAAATGGGCACAGCAGCTCATTACCGATTGCAGCGAGAGCAAGCGCCGGGTTGTCGAACACGAACTGTACCAGCGCATGCGCGACAACAAGCTCAGCGCCAAGACCATGCGCCACTACCTCATTGGTGGTTGGCCGGTCGTCGAACAGTTCGCTTTATACATGGCACAGAACCTCACCAAGACCCGCTTTGCCCGCCACCCCGGCGAGGACATGGCGCGTCGCTGGCTGATGCGCAACATTCGTGTCGAACTCAACCATGCCGACTACTGGGTCAACTGGAGTGCCGCCCATGGCGTGACCCTGGAAGACCTGCAAGCCCAGCAGGTGCCGCCAGAGCTGCATGCCTTGAGCCACTGGTGCTGGCACACCAGTTCCTCGGATTCGCTGATCGTGGCCATTGCCGCGACCAACTATGCCATTGAGGGGGCCACAGGCGAGTGGTCGGCGCTGGTGTGTTCCAGCGGTGTCTATGCGGCCGCTTTCGCCGAGGAAGACCGCAAGCGCGCCATGAAATGGCTGAAGATGCATGCCCAGTACGACGATGCCCATCCATGGGAAGCCCTGGAAATCATCTGTACGCTGGCGGGGATGAACCCGAGCAAAGCCCTGCAAACGGAGCTGCGCCAAGCCGTATGCAAGAGCTATGACTACATGTACCTGTTCCTGGAACGTTGCATGCAACTCGAGCAGGCGGAGACGGTGAGCAAGTCCTCATCCACCCGTGAGCGCCTGGCATTGGCCGGAAGCTGATTTCTACCGCTACAGATAGCCACAACCCATGTGGGAGCGGGTTTGCTCGCGAAGAGGTCTGACAGTCGACGGGGAGGTTGACTGCCAGACCGTCATCGTCGAATCGCCGCCCGGAGCAAGCCCGCTCCCACAGTTGTTTTGGGTGACTGTGGCTTGTGATCGCCGCAAGACTTTGTGGGAGCGAGCTTGCTCCGGGCGGCGATCCGACGATAGCGGTGGGTCAGTTTCCACAGATGTTGGATGTGCAGCCGTCATCGCGAGCAAGCTCGCTCCCACCATTGTTTTCAGCCTGCCATTGCCAGTCGATTACGTCCTTCGCGCTTGGCCACGTACAGCGCGCTGTCAGCCCTGCGCAGCAGGCTTTCCGATGATTCCCCCGGCAGCAGGGTGGAGCAACCCAGGCTGACCGTCAGCTCGATCCTTGTGCCTGCGGCGAAGTAATCCTGGGCCTGGGCGGCGTAACGCAGTCGTTCCCCGACCATGGCCGCAGCATCCCGGCTGGTATTGGCCAGCAGGATCAGAAACTCTTCACCGCCGAACCTGAACACCATGTCCACGTTGCGCAGCTGGCTCTTGATCGACTCAGCCACGGCCTTGAGCACTTCGTCGCCAACGCCGTGACCATGGCTATCGTTGATACGCTTGAAATGGTCGATGTCGAGCATCAGCACCGACAAGGGCTGCGAATGACGCTTGGCCATGTCGATCTCACGCATCAGCGTCTGGTCCATGGCAATGCGATTGCCGGTACCGGTCAACGGATCGCGCAGGGCGCTCTGGGTAGCGGCGCGATAGAGCAATGCGTTGCGCAGCGGATACAGCAGCGTCGACATGATGGATTCAAGGTCGCTCTGTTCCGCTTCGGTGAAGCGTTGGTTGCGACGGAAGACCAGTTCACCCAGATGTTCTCCCTCATGGCTGAGGTTATAGCTGAGGGAGTGATGCCCGCGCTGCCCGAATTCCAGGCGCAGATCACTGGCTTTGTGCTGGTAGGCCACCGCATCCAAGGGCACCAGCCGCTGGATTTCCCGAAAAAACAAGCCGAGGATTCGCTGTGGCTCAAGGCTGGTCTGCAACTGCTGGCTCAGTTGCTGGCGCAATTGCGAAAGACTGACGGAGCGTGCCGCGAGCGGCGATGGCTGTCCAAGGCCCAGACGCTGCAATTTCGCGTTGTCGAAGTCAATCGCGTTGATCTGGGTGGGCGTTTTCATATGGCGTTAGCCCCTAAGCTAAATCTGTCCTGGCAGGCTGGGTGTGGCGGCTTTGGGCTGCGCGTCGTACTGGTCCTTCAGTCCCGTAGGACAATTGATCTAAGTTTAGTCCGCTTTCCCTGTCAGGCATCAATCTCGTCTCAATGTCCGTTACCCGCCGAACATGGCGTGTTTGAGGATATTTAGAGCGAAAGTCGTGCCATTCGGTTCACTTCAATAAAAACCGATTAGGAATCAATGGATTGATGGCCAATTGGCGACATTCCCAGCGACGTAGGTTTGGCGGACGAGCCTGGCTGGGCATCGAATAGGGCCTGCGCCGCGACGGTAAGTCGCCGCGCCGCAGGTCAGGCCATTATTGCGCGTTGAACGCCTGGCCGTTGACGCCGGAGCTGTCCGGGCCCATGAGGTACAGGTAGACCGGCATGATCTGCTCGGGCGTCGGATTGTTGAGCGGGTTTTCCCCCGGGTAGGCCTGGGCGCGCATGCTGGTGCGGGTGGCGCCGGGGTTGATGCTGTTGGCGCGCACGGCGGCGACGGTGTCGACTTCGTCGGCCAGGGTCTGCATCAGCCCCTCGGTGGCGAACTTGGACACACCATAGGCGCCCCAATACGCCCGGCCCTTGCGCCCGACGCTGCTGGAGGTGAATACCACGGACGCATCCTTGGACAGCTTGAGCAGGGGCAGCAAGGTGCTGGTGAGCATGAACATCGCGTTGACGTTGACGTGCATCACCCGCATGAAATTCTCTCCGGACAACTGTTCCAGGGGAGTACGCGGGCCGATGATCGAGGCATTGTGCAGCAGGCCGTCCAGATGACCGAACTCGGTTTCGATCATGGCTGCCAGTTCATCGTACTGATGAGGCAGCGCGGTTTCGAGGTTGAACGGGATCACCGCCGGCTGCGGATGACCGGCCGCTTCGATTTCATCGTAGACCTGGGTCAGGTTGGCTTCGGTCTTGCCCAGCAGCAGCACGGTGGCGCCATGGGCGGCGTAGGCTTTCGCGGCAGCGGCGCCGATCCCGCGGCCGGCGCCGGTGACCAGAATCACCCGGCCATTGAGCAGGTCGGGGCGGGCGGAATAATCAAACATAAAAAAACCTCAACAAATCAATCTGTTGGCAGAAGCTGTAGTGGTCAGGGGACTGAGCCCCGCTATTGGGAGCAGGCTGTGGGAGCAAAGCTTGCTCGCGAAACAGGCGCCTCGATTTCTGAACGAGCGCATCGCCTGCATCGCGGGCAAGCCTTGCTCCCACATAAACCCCTTCATCACAAGACAGTCACATCAGCAACCGCACAGCGCGTTATCCAGCACCTCGCGCAGCGCCGACGGGTGATCGATCACCACATCCGCGCCCCAGTGCCTGGGGTTGTCGTCCGGATGGATGTAGCCATAGGTCACCGCGCAGGTCTTGGTGCCGGCACTGCGACCGGACTCGATGTCCCGCAGGTCATCACCCACGAACAGCACGCTGGCCGGGTCCAGGTCGAGGAGCTTGCACGCCAGGGTCAGCGGTTCCGGGTCTGGCTTGCTGTTTTTCACGTGGTCAGGGCAGATCAGCACTTTCGAGCGTTCGGCCAGGCCCAGTTGCTGCATGATCGGTTCGGCGAAGCGCACCGGCTTGTTGGTGACCACGCCCCAGATCAGGTTGGCCGCTTCGATATCGGCCAGCACCTGGGCCATGCCATCGAATAAATGGCTGTGGACCGCGCACCCCTTGAGGTAGCGGTCGAGGAACTCCTGGCGCAGTTCCTCGAACCCCGGTGATTCCGGGTCCATGGAAAAGGTCACCGCGACCATCGCTCGGGCGCCGCCGGAAATCTCGTCGCGAATGTGCTGCGTGTTCATCGGTGGCAAGCCGCGGTCGGCGCGCATGGCCTGGCAGATGGCGATGAAATCCGGCGCGGTGTCGAGCAGCGTGCCGTCCATGTCGAAGAGAACCGCTTTGAGACGCATCGACTTACTCCTCGCGCAGGGTTTGGATCATGTAGTTGACGTCAACGTCGGCGGCCAGCTTGTAGTGCTTGGTCAGCGGATTGTAGGTCAGGCCAATGATGTCCTTGACAGTCAGCCCGGCCGCGCGGCTCCAGGCGCCCAGTTCGGAAGGACGGATGAACTTCTTGAAGTCGTGAGTGCCGCGAGGCAGCAGCTTCATGATGTATTCGGCGCCGACGATGGCGAACAGGTAGGCCTTGGGGTTGCGGTTGATGGTGGAGAAAAACACCTGGCCGCCCGGCTTGACCATGCGAAAGCACGCGCGGATGACCGATGACGGGTCTGGCACGTGCTCGAGCATTTCCAGGCAGGTGACCACGTCGAATTGGCCGGGCATTTCTTCGGCCAGGGCTTCGGCGGTGATCTGCCGGTATTCCACGCTGACGCCCGACTCCAGCTGATGCAGTTGTGCAACTGCCAGTGGCGCCTCGCCCATGTCGATACCCATCACCGTCGCCCCGCGCTGGGCCATGGCTTCGCTGAGGATGCCGCCGCCGCAACCGACGTCGAGCACTTTCTTGCCCGCCAGGTTGACCCGTTCGTCAATCCAGTTGACCCGCAGCGGGTTGATGTCGTGCAGCGGCTTGAACTCACTTTCACGGTCCCACCAGCGATGGGCCAGGGCTTCGAATTTGGCGATTTCGGCGTGGTCGACGTTGCTCATGTGCAGATCCTCGAAAAGCTTGAAAAATCAGGTGCCCCGAGCCGTGGCTCAAGGGGCGTGGTTATTCGTCGTGGCCGCTGATGCGGCGACCCCAGGCCTGGGCCGTGGCGATCAGTCTTGATTCGTCCATGCGGGTCAGTCGGCCATCTTCCAATAACGGCTTGCCGCCCACCCACAGGTGTTTCACGCAATCGCGCCCAGTGGCATAAATCAGTTGCGACACCGGGTCGTAGATCGGCTGCTGGGCCAGGCCCGACAGATCGAAGGCCACCAGGTCGGCGGCCTTGCCTACTTCCAGCGAGCCGACAGTCGCTTCGATGCCCAGCGCCCGGGCGCCATTGAGTGTGGCCATGCGCAGCGCCCGATGGGCATCCAGGGCCGTGGCCGAACCGGCGACGGCCTTGGCCAGCAGGGCCGCGGTGCGGGCTTCGCCGAGCAGATCCAGGTCGTTGTTGCTTGCCGCGCCGTCGGTGCCGAGGGCGACATTGACGCCGGCCTGCCACAGGCGCTCCACCGGGCAGAAACCGCTGGCCAGCTTCAGGTTCGATTCCGGGCAGTGGATCACGCTGCAATTGCTTTCTACCAGCAAGGCTTGGTCTTCGTCGCTGATTTGAGTCATGTGCACGGCCTGAAAGCGTGGCCCCAGCAAGCCCAGTCGTCCCAGGCGAGCCAGCGGTCGCTCCGCAGTGTTATCCACAGCCTGCTGCACTTCGAAGGCGGTTTCGTGAACGTGCATATGAATGGCTGCGTCCAGCTCCTCGGCGATCACGCGGATTTTCTCCAGGTTCTCATCGCTCAGCGTGTAGGGCGCGTGCGGGCCGAATGCGACTTTGATCCGTGGGTGGTGCTTGAGGTCGCCAAACAATTCGATGCCCTGACGAATGGCTTCGTCGGCGCTGGCGGCACCGGGGATCGGGAAGTCGAGGATTGGAATGGCGATTTGCGCACGAATACCGCTGTCGTGGACACATTCGCTGGCGACCTTGGGGTAGAAATACATGTCGCTGAAGCAGGTGATGCCACTCTTGATCTGCTCGGCAATGGCCAGGTCGGTGCCATCGCGCACGAAATCTTCATCGACCCATTTGGCTTCCGCCGGCCAGATGTGCTGTTCGAGCCAGGTCATCAAGGACAGGTCGTCGGCCAAGCCGCGGAACAGGGTCATGGCCGCGTGGCCGTGGGCATTGATCAGGCCGGGGCTGAGCAGCATGCCGGGCAGCTCACGGACCTGGGCGGCGTCACACTTGAGGGCTTCTGCCCGTGGACCGATGAACACGATGCAGCCGTCGCGAATGCCCAGGCCATGCTCCTTGAGCACTACACCGGCGGGTTCGACAGGCACCAACCAGGTCGGCAGCAATAATAAGTCGAGCGCAACGGCGGGCTTGGGCATCGTGGAACGGTTCCATGGGGTATAAAGGATGGCGAAGTATACCCGAGCGTCTTCGCGGAGGGATCGCTATAATCGGCGGCTTTTGTTCATGAGTACGGGGTGAAGGATGCGCGATCGACTATTGGCTGCGGAGAAGGTGAAGGCCATCGATTGGCGCGATGGCGTCCTGTACCTGCGGGACATGCGTGTCTTGCCGTTCGAGGAGAGCTGGATCGCCTGCACCTGCGCCGCCGATGTGGCCGAGGCCATTGGCTCGATGGCCGTGCGCGGCGCGCCGGTCATCGGCATCAGTGCGGCGTATGGCGTGGTGTTGGCGGCGCGGGCCAGGATGGCCGAAGGCGGCGATTGGCAAGCGGCGCTGGAGGCTGATTTTGCCTTGCTGGCCGAGGCCCGGCCGACGGCGGCAAATCTCTTCTGGGCGCTGGATCGGATGCGCGACCGGCTAGGGCGCTTGAAAGAGCAGGCCGAGCCGCTAGCGGTGCTTGAGGCCGAAGCCATCGCGATCCACGAGAGTGACCGCGAAGCCAACCTGACCATGGCCCAGTTCGGTGTCGACCTGATCCGCAAGCACCAGGGCAATGCCCAGGCCATCCTCACCCACGGCAACACCGGCGCCCTGGCGACCGGCGGCTTCGGCACGGCCTTGGGCGTCATCCGTGGCGCGTACATCGAAGGCATGGTGGAGCGCGTCTATGCCGACGAAACCCGTCCATCGCTGCAAGGCTCGCGCCTGACGACGTGGGAGCTGGCCCGCGAGGGCATCCCGGTGACCCTCAACACCGATTCCGCCGCCGCCCACATCATGAAGACCAAAGGCGTGACCTGGGTGATCGTCGGGGCCGACTGCATCGCCGCCAATGGCGACGTGGCGAACAAGATCGGCACCTATCAACTGGCCGTCTGTGCCATGCACCATGGCGTGCGTTTCATGGTCGTGGCGCCGAGTTCGACCATCGACATGAGCCTGGCCAGCGGTGATGACATTCCGGTCGAGGAACGCGATGGGCGTGAACTGCTGGAAATTGCTGGCAAGAGGCTTGACGCGCAGGTGGACGCCTTCAACCCGACGTTCGATGTCACCCCGGCGGATTTGATCGACGTCATCGTCACGGAGAAGGGCATCATCGAGCGCCCGGACACCGCCAAGCTGGCGCAGTTGATGTGCCGTAAGCGGTTGCACTGAAGAATTTCAGGGGTTGATCTGCCGCCATCGCGAGCAAGCTCGCTCCCACAGTGGATGGGGTTTGTATGAAATTTCGGACATAAGAAATCCTTGTGGGAGCGAGCTTGCTCGCGATGAGGTCCTCAAAGGCAACAAATGCCTTGCATTTTCGCCCTGATTCTCCATCCGTAGCGCCTCTAAGCCCCTCTGATCCCATATCAGCCTGTCACCGGTCAACTAACTACGCACCATGCGCATCTGGGGGATAGGTGCGTGGCGGCTCTTGTGATAACATCCGGCGGTTTCCAAGGCTGCCTCGCGAGGTGGCCTTTACTGCGCAGATCCATGGCATAACTCGTTGATTTGTCGTAAGTCGCTGCACGGCACTTGTTCTGCAGCGGCGAGCTTCGTTCGTCCCATCTGGATGTGACGAGGTTTCACCAGAAAAAGGAATCAGGCTTCTCATGGGCGAACTGGCCAAAGAAATCCTCCCGGTCAATATCGAAGACGAGCTGAAACAGTCCTACCTCGACTACGCAATGAGCGTGATCGTCGGGCGGGCGCTGCCGGATGCGCGCGATGGCTTGAAGCCCGTGCACCGGCGCGTGCTGTTCGCGATGAGCGAGCTGGGCAACGACTTCAACAAGCCGTACAAGAAATCTGCCCGTGTCGTCGGCGACGTGATCGGTAAGTACCACCCCCACGGCGACACTGCCGTGTACGACACCATCGTTCGTATGGCGCAGCCATTCTCCTTGCGCTACCTGCTGGTAGACGGCCAGGGCAACTTCGGTTCCGTGGACGGCGACAACGCCGCGGCCATGCGATACACCGAAGTGCGCATGACCAAGCTGGCCCACGAACTGCTGGCCGACCTGCACAAGGAAACCGTGGACTGGGTGCCGAACTACGACGGCACCGAAATGATCCCGGCGGTCATGCCGACCCGTATCCCGAACCTGCTCGTCAACGGCTCCAGCGGTATCGCCGTGGGCATGGCGACCAACATCCCGCCGCACAACCTCGGTGAAGTCATCGACGGTTGCCTGGCCCTCATCGACAATCCCGAGCTGACCGTCGATGAGCTGATGCAATACATCCCCGGTCCGGACTTCCCGACCGCCGCGATCATCAACGGTCGCGCCGGCATCATCGAAGCCTACCGCACCGGCCGTGGCCGCATTTACATGCGCGCCCGCTCCACCGTCGAAGACATCGACAAGGTTGGCGGCCGCCAGCAGATCGTCATCACCGAGCTGCCGTACCAGCTGAACAAGGCCCGCCTGATCGAGAAGATCGCCGAGCTGGTGAAAGAGAAGAAGCTCGAAGGCATCACCGAGCTGCGTGACGAGTCCGACAAGGACGGCATGCGCGTCGTGATCGAGCTGCGTCGTGGCGAAGTGCCCGAGGTGATCCTCAACAACCTCTACGCCCAGACCCAACTGCAAAGCGTGTTCGGCATCAACATCGTTGCGCTGATCGACGGCCGTCCGCGGATCCTGAACCTCAAGGACCTGCTGGAAGCCTTCGTACGTCACCGTCGCGAAGTGGTCACCCGCCGTACCGTGTTCGAACTGCGCAAGGCTCGCGAGCGTGGCCACATTCTTGAAGGCCAGGCCGTTGCCCTGTCGAACATCGACCCGGTGATCGCCTTGATCAAGGCTTCGCCAACGCCGTCGGAAGCCAAGGAAGCGCTGATCAGCACCCCTTGGGAGTCCTCCGCTGTGGTGGCAATGGTCGAGCGCGCTGGCGCCGACTCGTGCCGCCCGGAGAACCTCGATCCGCAATACGGCCTGCGCGAAGGCAAGTACTTCCTGTCCCCTGAACAGGCGCAAGCCATTCTGGAACTGCGCCTGCACCGCCTGACCGGCCTGGAGCACGAGAAGCTGCTGGCCGAGTACCAGGAAATCCTCAACCAGATCGGCGAGCTGATCCGCATCCTCAACAGCGCCACGCGCCTGATGGAAGTGATCCGCGAAGAGCTGGAAGTGATCCGCGCCGAATACGGCGACGTGCGCCGCACCGAGATCCTCGATGCGCGCTTGGACCTGACCCTGGGTGACATGATCCCGGAAGAAGAGCGCGTGGTGACCATTTCCCATGGTGGCTATGCCAAGACCCAGCCGCTGGCCGCCTACCAGGCCCAGCGTCGCGGCGGCAAAGGCAAGTCGGCGACCGGTGTCAAGGACGAGGACTACATCGCTCACCTGCTGGTCGCCAACAGCCACACCACGCTGCTGCTGTTCTCCAGCAAAGGCAAGGTGTACTGGCTCAAGACCTACGAAATCCCGGAAGCGTCCCGTGCCGCACGTGGTCGTCCGCTGGTCAACCTGTTGCCGCTGGACGATGGTGAATACATCACCACCATGCTGCCGGTGGAGGAATACACCGAAGGTCACTACATCTTCATGGCCACCGCCAACGGCACCGTGAAGAAGACCCCGCTGGAATCCTTCAGCCGCCAGCGCAGTGTCGGCCTGATCGCCCTGGAGCTGGACGAAGGCGACGTGCTGATTTCCGCCGCCATCACCGACGGCGAGCGTGAGGTCATGCTGTTCTCCGACGGCGGCAAGGTCACTCGCTTCAAGGAATCCGACGTGCGTGCCATGGGCCGTACCGCCCGCGGTGTGCGCGGCATGCGCCTACCGGAAGGCCAGAAGCTGATTTCCATGCTGATCCCCGAAGAAGGCAGCCAGATACTCACCGCTTCGGCGCGTGGTTATGGCAAGCGCACGGCCATTAGCGAGTTCCCTGAGTACAAGCGTGGCGGCCAGGGCGTGATCGCCATGGTTAGCAACGAGCGTAACGGTCGCCTGGTGGGCGCTGTCCAAGTGCTCGATGGCGAGGAGATCATGTTGATTTCCGACCAGGGCACCCTGGTGCGTACGCGAGTCGCCGAAGTGTCGAGCCTGGGTCGTAACACCCAGGGCGTGACGCTGATCAAGCTGGCCAGCGATGAAACGCTGGTCGGGCTTGAGCGGGTCCAGGAGCCATCGGAAGTCGAAGGCGAGGAGCTGGAAGGCGAGGAAGGTGAGAACGGCGTGGCGTTCGACGGCACCCTGGGTGCCGACGTCGACGACATGACCGACGACCAATCGCTCGACGCTGCCGCAGACGAAGAAGAACCGCAGGACTAAGCGGGCACGCAGGGGGCGGATGAAGATTCGCCCCCTTGTTGTTTGTCCTGTTTGAAAATTTGCGACACTGCACGTTCTCCTGTGGGGGTTAATGCTGCTCTCTTTAGGCTTGTTTGATTCATTGTGGCGAGGGAGCTTGCTCCCGCTGGGTTGCGCAGCAGCCCCTTTTTTATGAGCGCTTCGCACTCAAGCGGGAGCAAGCTCCCTCGCCACGGATTCATCCTTACCTGAAGTGAGCAATACCCACATTGATAGATGTGTTGAACAAGATTTATGTGACCACCAGATCAGAGCGAGATTGGATGTGAGCAAGAGAGCCTATAACTTCTGTGCCGGCCCGGCGGCGCTTCCTGAGGCGGTTCTGAAGCGTGCCCAGGGTGAACTTCTCGACTGGCACGGCAAGGGCCTGTCGGTCATGGAAATGAGCCATCGCAGCGATGAGTTCGTGTCCATCGCCACCAAGGCCGAGCAGGACCTGCGTGATCTGCTGAACATCCCGTCCAACTACAAGGTGCTGTTCCTGCAAGGCGGCGCCAGCCAGCAGTTCGCCCAGATCCCGCTGAACCTGCTGCCGGAAAGTGGCAAGGCAGACTACATCGATACCGGTATCTGGTCGCAGAAAGCCATCGAAGAAGCCTCGCGCTACGGTCACGTCAACGTGGCTGCCACCGCCAAGCCCTACGACTATTTCGCGATTCCTGGCCAGAACGAATGGAACCTGTCCAAGGACGCGGCCTACGTTCACTACGCACCGAACGAAACCATCGGTGGCCTGGAATTCAACTGGATCCCGGAAACCGGCGACGTGCCATTGGTGGCCGACATGTCCTCGGACATTCTCTCGCGGCCTGTGGATATCTCCCGTTTCGGCATGATCTACGCTGGCGCCCAAAAGAACATCGGCCCAAGCGGCATCCTGGTCAGCATCATTCGTGAAGACCTGCTGGGGCGTGCCCGTTCCCTGTGTCCGACCATGCTCAACTACAAGGTCGCGGCCGACAACGGCTCAATGTACAACACCCCGCCGACCCTGGCCTGGTACCTCTCCGGCCTGGTCTTCGAATGGCTGAAGGAGCAGGGCGGTGTCGAAGCCATCGGCAAGCTCAACGAAGTGAAGCAGCGCACGCTGTATGACTTCATCGACGCCAGCGGTCTCTACAGCAACCCGATCAACAAGAGCGATCGTTCGTGGATGAACGTGCCGTTCCGCCTGGCCGACGACCGTCTGGACAAGCCGTTCCTGGCCGGTGCCGACGAGCGTGGCCTGCTGAACCTCAAGGGCCACCGTTCGGTCGGTGGCATGCGTGCCTCCATCTACAACGCCGTCGACATCAACGCCGTCAATGCGTTGATCGCCTACATGGCAGAGTTCGAGAAGGAACATGGCTGATGTCTGAGCAAGAACTCAAGGCGCTGCGCCTGCGCATCGATGCCCTGGACGAAAAAGTCCTGGAGCTGATCAGCGAGCGTGCGCGCTGTGCCCAGGAAGTCGCCCGGGTGAAGATGGCCTCCCTGGCCGAAGGTGAAGTGCCGGTGTTCTATCGTCCTGAGCGTGAAGCTCAGGTGCTCAAGCGTGTCATGGAGCGCAACAAGGGGCCGCTGGGCAACGAAGAGATGGCGCGGTTGTTCCGCGAAATCATGTCCTCGTGCCTGGCGCTCGAACAGCCGCTGAAAGTCGCCTACCTGGGCCCGGAAGGGACTTTTACCCAGGCTGCCGCCATGAAGCACTTTGGTCACGCCGTGATCAGCAAGCCGATGGCGGCCATTGACGAAGTCTTTCGTGAAGTGGCGGCTGGCGCGGTGAATTTCGGCGTGGTGCCGGTGGAGAACTCCACCGAAGGCGCGGTCAACCACACGCTGGACAGCTTCCTGGAACATGACATGGTGATCTGCGGCGAAGTCGAGCTGCGTATCCACCATCACCTGCTGGTCGGCGAGAACACCAAGACCGACAGCATCAGCCGGATCTATTCCCACGCCCAGTCGTTGGCCCAGTGCCGCAAGTGGCTGGACGCCCATTACCCGAACGTCGAACGCGTGGCGGTATCGAGCAACGCCGAGGCGGCCAAGCGGGTCAAGGGTGAGTGGAACTCGGCGGCGATTGCTGGCGATATGGCGGCCGGCCTGTACGGGCTGACTCGCCTGGCCGAGAAAATCGAGGATCGCCCGGACAACTCCACGCGGTTCCTGATGATCGGCAGCCAGGAAGTGCCTCCGACCGGCGACGACAAGACATCGATCATCGTCTCCATGAGCAACAAGCCTGGTGCGCTCCATGAGCTGCTGGTGCCGTTCCATGACAACGGTATCGACCTGACGCGGATCGAGACCCGTCCGTCGCGCAGCGGTAAATGGACCTACGTATTCTTCATCGATTTTGTCGGCCACCACCGCGATCCGCTGGTAAAAGGTGTGCTGGAGAAAATCAGTCAGGAAGCAGTGGCACTCAAGGTGCTGGGTTCCTACCCCAAGGCAGTTCTTTAAGGGCGGATAGCAAATGAGTGGCAACTTCCTCGCTCTGGCTCAGCCAGGCGTGCAACAACTCTCGCCTTACGTTCCGGGCAAGCCCGTGGATGAACTGGCCCGCGAGCTGGACCTGGATCCGGCCAGCATCGTCAAGTTGGCGAGCAACGAAAACCCGTTGGGCGCAAGCCCCAAGGCACTGGCGGCGATCCGCGACGAACTGGCCGAGCTGACCCGTTACCCCGATGGCAATGGGTTTGCATTGAAAAGCCTGCTGGCCGAGCGCTGTGGCGTGGAGCTCAACCAAGTGACGCTGGGCAACGGCTCCAACGACATTCTGGAGCTGGTGGCGCGCGCCTACCTGGCGCCAGGGCTCAATGCCGTGTTCAGCGAGCACGCGTTTGCGGTCTATCCGATCGCGACCCAGGCCGTGGGCGCGGATGCCCATGTGGTTCCGGCCAAAAACTGGGGGCACGACCTGCCGGCCATGCTGGCTGCCATCGACGCCAACACGCGGGTGGTCTTCATTGCCAACCCGAACAACCCGACAGGCACCTGGTTCGACGCCCAGGCCCTGGACGACTTCCTGCAGGACGTGCCCGCGCACGTGCTCGTGGTGTTGGACGAGGCCTACATCGAATACGCCGAAGGCAGCGATTTGCCCGATGGCCTGGATTTCCTCGCGGCCTACCCGAACCTGCTGGTTTCGCGCACGTTCTCCAAAGCTTACGGCCTGGCTTCGCTGCGGGTTGGCTACGGCTTGTCCACCGCCGTGGTGGCCGATGTGCTGAACCGCGTGCGCCAGCCATTCAACGTCAACAGCTTCGCCCTGGCAGCCGCCTGCGCCGCCTTGCAGGATGAGGCCTACCTGGCCGAAAGCCGTCGCCTGAACGCGGCCGGCATGCAGCAGTTGGAAGCAGGCATGCGTGAGCTGGGCTTGAGCTGGATTCCATCCAAAGGCAACTTCATCTGCGTCGACCTGGGACGTGTCGCCGCGCCGGTGTACCAGGGGCTGCTGCGCGAAGGCGTGATCGTGCGTCCTGTGGCCAATTACGGCATGCCGAACCACCTGCGCATCACCATCGGCCTGCCGGCGGAAAACAGCCGTTTCCTCGAGGCGTTGAGCAAGGTCCTCGCTCGTGGTTGATGTCACTTCGCTGCAACCTGCTGCCCCTATGATCGGTCGCCTGGTAGTGGTCGGCCTGGGGTTGATTGGCGGTTCGTTTGCCAAGGGCTTGCGTGAAAGCGGTCTGTGCCGCGAGGTGGTCGGTGTCGACCTGGATCCGCAGTCGCGCAAGCTGGCCGTGGAGCTGGGGGTGGTCGATCGCTGCGAGGATGACCTGGCGGTCGCTTGCCAGGGCGCGGACGTGATCCAGTTGGCGGTGCCGATCCTGGCCATGGAAAAACTGCTGGCGCGCCTGGCGACCATGGACTTGGGGCAAGCGATCCTGACCGATGTCGGCAGCGCCAAGGGCAACGTCGTGCGTGCGGCCACCGAGGCTTTCGGCGGGATGCCGGCGCGCTTCGTGCCCGGCCATCCGATTGCCGGTTCCGAGCAGAGCGGGGTGGAGGCCTCCAACGCCGAGCTGTTTCGTCGCCACAAAGTGATCCTCACGCCGCTGGACCAGACGGATCCAGCCGCGCTGGCGGTGGTGGACCGTTTGTGGCGCGAGCTGGGTGCCGATGTGGAGCACATGCAGGTGGAGCGTCACGACGAAGTGTTGGCCGCCACCAGCCACTTGCCGCACCTGTTGGCGTTCGCCCTGGTGGATTCGTTGGCCAAACGCAATGAAAATCTTGAGATCTTCCGTTACGCTGCCGGCGGTTTCCGCGATTTCACGAGAATCGCCGGAAGCGACCCGGTCATGTGGCACGACATCTTCCTCGCCAACCGCGAAGCTGTCCTGCGCACACTCGATACATTTCGCAGCGACCTCGACGCCTTGCGCGACGCGGTCGATGCAGGGGACGGGCACCAATTGCTGGGCGTTTTCACACGCGCCAGGGTGGCCCGCGAGCATTTCAGTAAAATCCTGGCCCGTCGGGCCTATGTGGACGCTATGAACTCCAACGATCTGATTTTCCTGGCACAACCTGGTGGCTCCCTGAGCGGGCGTATTCGTGTACCGGGCGATAAATCGATTTCCCACCGTTCGATCATGCTCGGCTCCCTGGCCGAAGGCGTGACCGAGGTGGAAGGCTTCCTCGAGGGTGAAGACGCCCTGGCGACGCTGCAAGCGTTTCGCGACATGGGGGTGGTCATCGAAGGTCCGCACCACGGTCGCGTGACCATCCATGGTGTCGGCCTGCACGGCCTCAAGCCGGCCCCGGGCCCCATCTACCTGGGTAACTCCGGGACCTCGATGCGCCTGTTGTCCGGCCTGCTGGCCGCGCAGGACTTCGACAGCACCCTGACCGGTGATGCTTCGTTGTCCAAGCGCCCGATGAATCGCGTCGCCAACCCGTTGCGGGAGATGGGCGCGGTCATCGAAACGGCCGCTGACGGTCGTCCGCCAATGATCATCCGCGGTGGCAACAAGCTCAAAGGCCTGACCTACACCATGCCAATGGCCAGCGCCCAGGTGAAATCCTGCCTGCTGCTGGCCGGTCTTTACGCCGAGGGCAAGACCATTGTCACCGAGCCGGCCCCGACCCGCGACCATACCGAGCGCATGCTGCGCGGCTTCGGCTATCCGGTCACGGTCGATGGCGCCACGGCGTCCGTCGAATCCGGTAGCAAGCTGACCGCGACCCACATCGAAGTGCCGGGCGACATCTCGTCGTCGGCATTTTTCCTGGTGGCCGCCTCGATTGCCGAAGGCTCCGACCTGGTGCTCGAGCACGTCGGTATCAATCCGACCCGTACTGGCGTGATCGACATCCTGCGCTTGATGGGCGCTGACATCACCTTGGAAAACCAGCGTGAAGTGGGCGGCGAACCCGTGGCGGACTTGCGCGTACGAGCGGCTAAACTCAAGGGTATCGAGATTCCGGAGGCGCTGGTTCCGCTGGCCATCGACGAATTCCCGGTGCTGTTCGTGGCGGCCGCCTGTGCAGAAGGGCGCACCGTATTGACCGGCGCCGAAGAACTGCGGGTCAAGGAATCGGATCGCATCCAGGTGATGGCTGATGGCTTGCTCGCCCTTGGCGTCAAGTGCCAGCCGACGCCGGACGGCATCATCATCGACGGCGGCCAGATCGGCGGCGGCGAGGTCCATGGTCACGGTGACCACCGTATCGCCATGGCCTTCAGTGTTGCGTCTTTGCGCGCGAGCGCGCCGATTCGCATCCATGATTGCGCCAACGTCGCGACGTCGTTCCCGAACTTCCTGGCGCTGTGCGCGCAGGTCGGTATCCGAGTAGCGCAAGAGGCACAATCGTGAACATCAAGGCACCGGTCATCACCATCGATGGCCCAAGCGGTTCGGGCAAGGGCACCGTCGCCGGGATCCTGGCCAGGCAGCTGGGCTGGAACCTGCTCGATTCGGGTGCCTTGTATCGTCTATTGGCATTCGCCGCCGCCAACCATGGCGTCGACCTGACCAATGAAGAATTGCTCAAGGCGCTGGCTGCTCATCTGGACGTGCAATTCATTGCCGCGACCGACGGTCAGCTCCAGCGCATCATTCTGGAAGGTGACGAAGTCAGCGACGTCATTCGTACCGAAAGCGTGGGCGCCGGGGCCTCCCAGGTTGCCGCGCTGCCAGCGGTGCGCGAAGCCTTGCTGCAACGCCAGCGCGCATTCCAGGAGCCGCCGGGGCTAGTGGCGGACGGTCGCGACATGGGCACGGTGGTGTTTCCCGATGCGCCGTTGAAGATATTCCTCACCGCCAGCGCCGAGGAGAGGGCGCGCCGCCGATATTTGCAGTTGAAGGGCAAAGGCGAGGATGTTAGTCTGTCGAGTCTGCTAGATGAGATCCGTGCACGCGATGAGCGTGATACCCAGCGCGCAGTAGCCCCGCTCAAGCCGGCGGCCGACGCGATACAGCTGGATTCCACGGAGTTGTCCATCGACCAGGTGCTGCAACGCATCATGAGCGAGATCGCCATTCGCGATATCGCCGGGTGACCAGGAAGCTTCGCAGGGGACCAGTCATAGTCCTGCGATGCTTCTTTTATATGAAACTAACCCACATCGTCTGGGATGTGGAGGCGGGCGTATTCTTCGCCCTAATCAACAGGAATTAAAATGAGCGAAAGCTTTGCGGAACTCTTTGAAGAAAGCCTGAAAACCCTGAACCTTCAGGCAGGCTCCATCATCACCGGTGTTATCGTTGATATCGATTACCAAGCTCGCTGGGTAACCGTTCACGCTGGTCTGAAGTCTGAAGCACTCATCCCGCTTGAGCAGTTCTACAACGACGCTGGCGAACTGAACATCAACGTCGGTGACGAAGTTCACGTTGCGCTGGACTCGGTTGAAGATGGCTTTGGTGAAACCAAGCTGTCCCGTGAAAAAGCCAAGCGCGCTGAATGCTGGATCGTTCTGGAAGCGGCTTTCGCAGCTGAGGAAGTGGTCAAGGGCGTTATCAACGGTAAGGTTAAAGGCGGCTTCACTGTCGACGTTAACGGCATCCGTGCGTTCCTGCCAGGTTCCCTGGTTGACGTCCGTCCAGTGCGCGATACCACGCACCTGGAAGGCAAAGAGCTGGAATTCAAGGTCATCAAGCTGGACCAGAAGCGCAACAACGTTGTCGTTTCCCGTCGCAGTGTCCTGGAAGCCGAGAACTCCGCCGAGCGTGAAGCTCTGCTGGAATCGCTGCAGGAAGGCCAGCAGGTCAAAGGTATCGTCAAGAACCTCACCGATTACGGCGCATTCGTCGATCTGGGTGGCGTCGATGGCCTGCTGCACATCACCGACATGGCCTGGAAGCGTATCAAGCATCCTTCGGAAATCGTCAACGTTGGCGACGAGATCGATGTCAAGGTTCTGAAGTACGATCGCGAGCGCAATCGTGTTTCCCTGGGCCTCAAGCAACTGGGTGAAGATCCATGGGTCGCTATCAAAGCCCGTTACCCAGAAGGCACCCGCGTTACTGCCCGTGTTACCAACCTCACCGACTACGGCTGCTTCGCTGAGCTGGAAGAAGGCGTTGAAGGCCTGGTACACGTTTCCGAAATGGACTGGACCAACAAGAACATCCACCCTTCGAAAGTCGTACAAGTCGGCGACGAAGTGGAAGTCATGGTTCTGGACATCGACGAAGAGCGTCGTCGTATCTCCCTCGGCATCAAGCAGTGCAAGTCCAACCCATGGGAAGACTTCTCTGGCCAGTTCAACAAGGGCGATAAAATCTCCGGCACCATCAAGTCGATCACCGATTTCGGTATCTTCATTGGTCTGGACGGCGGCATCGACGGCCTGGTTCACCTGTCCGACATCTCCTGGAACGAAGTGGGCGAAGAAGCCGTACGCCGTTTCAAGAAGGGCGACGAGCTGGACACCGTTATCCTGTCGGTTGACCCAGAGCGCGAGCGTATCTCCCTGGGTATCAAGCAACTGGAAAGCGATCCGTTCTCCGAGTACGTTCAAGAGAACGACAAAGGCGCAATCGTTAAGGGCATCGTGAAAGAAGTTGACGCCAAAGGCGCCATCATCACCCTGGCCGACGATATCGAAGCGACTCTGAAAGCCTCCGAAATCAGCCGTGACCGCGTTGAAGACGCGCGCAACGTTCTGAAAGAAGGCGAAGAAGTAGAAGCCAAGATCATCAGTGTTGACCGCAAGAGCCGCGTAATCCAGCTCTCCATCAAGTCGAAAGACGATGCTGAAGAGAAAGAAGCAATCCAGAGCCTGCGCGACAAGCCAGCCGCTGACATTGCTGCTGGTCCTACCACGCTGGGCGACCTGCTGCGTGCACAAATGGAAAAACAGAACTGAGTTCTGTCAGACCATAGAAAAAGGGCGACTTCGGTCGCCCTTTTTTGTGCTCGCAATTCAGGAGAGTCGGGCTTTACTCATTCCAGGTGCGCTGTCTGGTCTCGCTGTGAAACCAATCCTGCAAGCCAGATGTCTCTTCCTTTAAGCGGATCAATCATCTATCAAGGCTGGATTACAGATGTCATGGCTCCCCCGGAACAATGTGGGAGCGAGCTTGCTCGCGATGGGGCCAGGTCAGACACCACCCAGTCGAGTGTTGGATATTTAAGGAGATGAATGAACAGGCTCATCCTGATATTCGCAATATTGGCATTGCCAGCTTGCACCACAAGCGCCAAGACCCACGCCGTGCGTGGTGTCAGTGGTATCGAGGTTGATTGCTCAGGGTTGGGCTCTGGCTGGGAGAAGTGCCATAAGAGAGCCGCAAGAGAGTGTAAGGGGGCTGGCTACAAGGTCATTACCCGATCCGACGACGCGAAGGATGAAGATTGGTACCCATTTGGTTTCAATCCGGCGGGCTATATCACTCGTACAATGCTGGTCATCTGTCGATAGCATCTCCCTGCTTGCGCGAAAGAGGCGGTAGGGGAGTCAAGAAGAATGTCAATACTCGGGCTGTTCAAATCCCTCCGGTCATGCTAAAACCTTTTCAAGCGATTTTCCTAGCTGCTTGAAAAAGAAGGGAAAAATATGACGAAGTCGGAGTTGATCGAACGAATTGTCACCCATCAAGGGCTACTCTCATCCAAGGATGTGGAGCTGGCCATCAAGACCATGCTTGAACAGATGTCCCAGTGCCTGGCGACTGGAGATCGCATCGAGATCCGCGGTTTCGGCAGCTTTTCCCTGCATTACCGCGCTCCGCGGGTGGGGCGCAACCCTAAAACGGGTCAGTCCGTCAGTCTTGATGGAAAGTTCGTCCCTCATTTCAAGCCAGGCAAAGAGCTTAGGGATCGGGTGAATGAGGAGGAGGGGGATGAGCTCTGACGCAGCGCCAAAACAAAGGAGTTTTCATGCGCAACTTTAAACGTCTTGCACTTGCCGTATTTGCACTGCTCGTGGCCTCAGCTATCGTCCTGTTCGTGCTTGAAAACAACCAGCCGGTTGCACTCCTGTTTCTGGGCTGGTCAGCTCCGCAGCTTCCTGTCTCGGTTTTCGTGATCCTGGCGCTTCTCGCTGGTATGATAGTCGGGCCGTCGCTTGCGTGGTTTGTGGGGGCGCGTCGACGATTGAGATAATGGATGTGTGAGCCCAGTAGTCTTGGTAAGGATCACTGTGTGCAATTTTTCTGACTGTGGGTGCGTTTTGTTCGTATTTAATCTAACTCAGTTTGCCGCTGTGTCCGGTGCGGCCTTGCCCGTCTTGCCCTTTGATGCGTTTGGTGTGTACGCGAACGTGATGCCAAGCGAGGCTTCTCATGCAAAATGATCGTATGGATGCGCGTCGCGATGATGAAATTGATCTGATCGAGCTGGTCCGGGGGCTATGGGCTCAGAAATGGTTGATTTTGGGTATGACTCTCTTGGTTACTGTTGGCGCGGGTCTTTATGCGTTTCTCAGTAAGCCTGTCTATGAAGCCAAGCTTTTTATTATGCCGCCTACTCAGAACGATATTGCTGAACTCAATTATGGTAGGGGCAAAAGTAGCGAACTCGACGTCTACTCCATAGATCACGTGTACGAAGTTTTTGCTCGTAACTTACAAGCAGAGTCACTTCGTCAGAAATTTTTCAACGAGGTTTATCTTCCATCATTGAGTGAATCGCAACGAGAAGGGGCGCTCGATCAAGTCTACTTGCGTTTTTCTCGTGAGCTGGTCATCAAGCCGCCAGGCAAGGATTCTCCGGATCGTTATCTAGTGGCAGTGAACAACGAAGACCCCGTTCGCGCCAAAGAGTGGGCTAAAACGTATGTGAAGCTCGCCAGCGAAGCGGCCGAATCTGAGCTCATAAAGAACGTAAAGACAGAAGCGTCGGTTCGAGCGCGGAATCTGGGGCAGCGGATTATCAGCTTGCGAGAAAATGCCCAGCGCATTCGAGAGGATCGGGTCCAGCAGCTACGTGAAGCCTTGAATATAGCCCAGGCAATTGGCCTCGCAACGCCCAGCTTGAACTCTACGATTACGGTCGACACAGGAAACAAGCTGGACTATCAACGAGGTAGTAAAGCGCTGGCTGCTGAGGTTGACGCCCTGCAGGCCCGCTCTTCTGACGATGCCTTTATTCCTGATTTGAGATCGCTTCAGATGCGATACTATTTTTATAGCAAATTGAATATCGATCCTGAGAGCATATCGGTTTACCGCCAAGACGGCACAGTAGAGCTGCCTGAGAGCCCCATTAAGCCGAAGAAGATGCTGATCCTGCTCTTGGGTGTGATTACTGGCATTTTGCTAGGCTGCTTTGTTGCGTTGCTTCGTCTCTTGTTCATCCGAAGTGAAAAGAATCCGGCTTAAGCGTTATTCTTGGAGGGGCGCTGGACGTTGTGCAAGCGACCCCTCACCGATGGCGAAGGGCCGGGTTTCCTGGATATCGCGCTTGTATGTTATCAGCCGGCAATGATTATTATTCTACAATGATAGATTTCAATGCTGCGCTCACTACCAATTTATAGTGGATATGAAATTGAATAGTCAAAACTTTGAAAGTGTAAAACTTGGAATCGTAGGCTTGGGTTATGTGGGGCTGCCTCTTGCTGTGGAGTTTGGCAAGCATTATTCCGTTTTGGGTTTCGATATCAGTGAGCGTAGGATTAAAGAGCTTAGTGGTGGCCGGGATTCGACGCTGGAAGTCAGTGAACAAGAGCTGAACGAAGCTAAGAATCTTCAGTTCTCCTCCAGTGTGGAGGAGCTGGGTAGTTGCAATATCTTCATAGTGACCGTTCCAACGCCTATCGATCAGTATAATAATCCGGATCTGACCCCGCTGCTGAAGGCGTCTGAGACTATTGGATGTGTGTTAAAAAAAGGTGACGTAGTAATCTATGAGTCAACTGTGTATCCCGGGGCAACCGAAGAGGATTGTGTTCCAGTTTTAGAGCGTGTATCAGGTCTGAAATTTAATTTGGATTTCTACGTTGGATATAGCCCTGAAAGGATTAATCCGGGCGATAAAGAGCATCGCGTCGCCACGATCATGAAAGTAACGTCGGGCTCCACACCGGAAGTGGCGAGCAAAATTGATAATCTGTATAAAAAAATCATCATTGCCGGAACACATAAGGCCAGCTCAATAAAAGTCGCTGAAGCTGCTAAAGTCATCGAGAATACTCAGCGGGATCTGAATATCGCGCTAATCAATGAGTTGGCAATAATTTTCAATAAGCTGGGTATTGATACAGAGTCAGTGCTGAAGGCCGCTGGGACGAAGTGGAATTTTCTGCCGTTTCGTCCTGGTTTGGTGGGCGGTCACTGTATTGGAGTAGATCCTTACTATCTGACGCACAAAGCACAGTCCATCGGTTACCATCCTGAGATTATCCTAGCTGGTCGGCGGCTCAATGATAGCATGGGAGAATACGTCGTTTCCCAGCTCGTGAAGGCGATGGTTAAGAGGCGGATACACGTGGATGGCGCACGAGTATTGGTAATGGGGCTTACGTTTAAAGAGAACTGTCCAGATCTAAGAAATACGCGAGTTATCGACATCATTAGTGAGTTGGCTGACTATAACATCGCTGTCGACGTTTTTGATCCTTGGGCAGCGGCTGAGGAGGCAGAGCATGAGTATGGAATTAAGCTGCTTTCCTCGCCCACTCCAGATTCGTATGACGCAATTGTTTTGGCCGTCGCGCACTCTCAGTTTGCCGATATGGGGTCTCGTCATATTCGCTCATTAGGCAAGGCGAATCACGTGCTTTATGACCTTAAATACCTGCTTGATAATGATGAATCGGATCTCCGGCTCTAATCCTACACGTCTATTATTTTGCAGCATGAATTTGGGGTCATATGAATCGATATAATGAACTGGTTTCAACTCTCCCGAAGATTCCGCGTGTATGGCTCATTACTGGTGTTGCGGGGTTTATAGGTTCTAACCTACTTGAGAAATTATTAAAATTGGATCAGAGCGTCATCGGTCTTGATAACTTTGCTACTGGCCATCAGCGAAACCTCGATGAGGTCAAGGGAGACGTTACAGCTGAACAATGGGCTCGTTTTACGTTAAAGACCGGAGATATACGTTCTCTGGATGATTGCCGAAACGCGTGCGAAGGCGTCGATTATGTACTCCATCAAGCTGCATTGGGCTCTGTTCCCAGATCATTGGCCGATCCAATTCTCACTAATGAGTCTAATATAGACGGTTTTTTGAAAATGTTGGTTGCAGCCCGTGATGCCGGGGTAAAAAGCTTCACTTATGCCGCGAGTAGCTCTACTTATGGCGATCACCCGGCCTTGCCGAAAGTTGAAGATGTTATCGGCAAGCCGCTTTCACCCTATGCCGTAACGAAATACGTTAATGAGCTGTATGCCGATGTTTTTTACAAGAGCTATGGCTTCAACACGATCGGCCTGCGTTATTTCAATGTGTTTGGAAAAAGGCAGGACCCGAACGGAGCCTATGCAGCCGTAATACCTAAATGGACCGCAGCGATGATTTTGGATGAGAGTATCAATATCAACGGGGATGGCTCAACAAGCAGAGATTTTTGTTTTATCGAGAACGTTATTCAGGCTAATCTTCTGGCTGCGACCGAAGAAAACAGCGCTGCTTTGAACAATGTTTACAATGTGGCCGTAAACGCACGAACGAGCCTTGGCGAGTTGTTTTCCATGTTGAGAGCGATGCTAGCAGATTTGGGCGTGAATTACGCAAGGGAGCCTGTATATAAAAACTTCAGAGCTGGCGATGTCCTGCATTCTCAGGCAAGTATCGAAAAGATCAAAAACAATTTGAGCTACTCTCCCGATTACACCGTCGCTGAGGGTTTGAAAATGGCGATGCCTTGGTATTTGAAGAACGTCTGATGGACGCTGTTTTTATACCCCAATTAGAAGTGTATCCAGTAATCTTGGTCTCGGAAGAGTTGCGCCTTCAGTAAGTATGGTTTATGTGTTCTGATGATGGGGATGTGGCTGTCAACTGTAGATTTGCATGATTATTCATGCTTGATGTAAGAGTGCATAGTCTTCAACTGGATGTATTTTTAATTTGACAGTTTATGTGGGGGAGGAATGAGTCGGATACTGCTAATTGTAGTCAACGATCCTCGGTATTTTTTGTCGCACAGATTGCCGATAGCCAAGGCAGCCCAAGGGAAGGGCTATGAAGTGCACGTTGCGAGTATCGCGAGCCCAGTTTCAGGAAAAGTTACTGAAGAAGGCTTTATTTATCACACGATCAAGTTAGAGCGTGGCGGTATTAATCCGTTTCTTGAGTTCTATGCGATGATATGCTTCGTCAGACTACTCTGGCGTCTACGGCCCACTCTTTTGCATTTGGTAACGACTAAACCGGTTCTTTATGGGGGGGTGGCTGCTCGCCTCGCTCCTGTCGGAGGGGTTGTGTCCGCTATCGCTGGCATGGGCTCCGTGTTTATTGGACGAGACTTGCGGTCGAAAGTTCTATCGTTTGTTCTGAAGAGTATGTACCGAATAGCACTGGGTTCCAACAATCTTCGAGCGATCTTTCAGAACCCTTGCGACTGTGCCTTGGTTATGAAGATGAGCGGTTTGGATGCTGACAAGACGGTGTTGATTCGTGGCTCAGGGGTTCGCCTGGCTTCTTATCCGATTTTGCCAGAGCCAATCGGCACCATAACCGTTACGTTTGCAGGACGACTCCTTAGAGATAAGGGGGTTTATGAATTTATCAAGGCCGCTCAATTAGTCAAGCTTCGTCAGAAAGATGTGATCTTTCAGCTGGTCGGTGATTTGGATGAAGGCAACCCCACCAGCCTTTCCAATGCAGAGATAGAAACCCTGACAGCCGAAGGGGATGTACGTGTACTCGGTTATCAAAGTGATCTGGCCAAGGTATTCTCTGGTTCGCATATCGTAGTCCTGCCCTCTTATCGAGAAGGATTACCAAAAGTCCTGATCGAGGCTGCGGCCTGTGCGCGGGCTGTTGTCACTTCTGATGTACCCGGCTGCCGTGATGCTATTATAGCGGGCGAAACCGGATTGCTTGTGCCCGTTAAAGACGCTGAAGCATTGGCGGTCGCGATTGAGAAGTTGATTTCGAATGCAGAGTTAAGACGTGAAATGGGTCTTGCTGGAAGGAAATGGGCGGAGCGTGAGTTTACCATTGAGAATGTGGTGAAAGTTCATTTGGATATCTACAAAGCACTTGAGGCTGAATCTTGAATTTGCGAAAGAGCATTGTCATAACCGGCGCAACAGGATTTGTTGGTCGAGCTCTAGTCGAAAAACTGCAAGCTGATTCAGATTATAAGTTGACTTTATTGGTTCGAAAGAAAGTTGACTTCCTTTTATCGGGTGTCGAACAGATTTCCGTGTCGTCTGAGAGGCCTTTTCAAGGTCCTTTATCGATTAGTAAAGGGGCGACTATTATTCATCTGGCGGGACGGGCGCACATATTAGATGATAAATCCGAAGATCCGCTTCATGAATTCAGACTCGTTAATGTTGAGGCTACAATTGACTTGGCGCGTCAGGCAATGGAGGCCGGGGCCAAAAGATTCATTTTCGTTAGCTCTATCGGGGTTAACGGTTCTGTAACGTATTCTGATCCATTTAATGAGGATGCAACACCACAACCGCAAGCAGACTATGCTGTCTCTAAACTAGAGGCTGAATGTGCGTTGAGAGCTCTGGTAGAAAAAAGTTCGATGGATTTGGTGATTGTTCGGCCACCTTTAGTCTATGCGGCGCATGCCCCGGGCAATTACCAGCGTTTGATGCGTTTGGTGTCCACGGGCTTGCCTTTACCCTTTGGTGCTACAAGAAATCTTAGAAGCCTCATTTCGCTGGAAAACTTGGTTGACTTTATATGTCTTTGCATAGAGCACTCCGCGGCGGCAAATGAGTTGTTTCTGGTATCTGATATCAGGCCGGTGTCTACAAGTGAAATTGTAATCTCTCTAGCCCAAGGCATGGGTATAAAACCTCGGCTGTTCTCAGTACCTGATTTTGTACTCCGTACGGGCGCTAGGATTTTTCGGAAACAATCAATCTACTCACAACTATGTGGTTCATTGGTTATCGATTCATCTAAGGCTCGTAACCTGCTGGGTTGGAATCCGCCCATTTCGGTGATTGATGCGCTGCGTCAGTCCGGTCGTCAATATATTATGCAAAAAAGTCAAATATTTAAGCATGGGCGTGTTTTGAAATGAAGATATTTGCTTTCCTTTTACTCATCACCGCAGTCTCATTGGTATTAACTTGGGTTTTGCGCTCATATGCCATTCATAAGAATATTATCGACATCCCGGGGGAGCGTAGTTCGCACTCCATACCCACACCCCGTGGGGGCGGTTTGGCATTTGTCACAGTCTTTCTCTTGGCGCTGCCGCTACTTGCAGGCAACTATTTGCTATCTTGGTCCACGACCTGGGCGTTGTTGGGAGCTGGTATCGGGGTTGCTGTTCTAGGTTTCCTCGACGACCACGGTCATATAGCTGCTCGCTGGAGGTTGCTTGGCCATTTCACCGCTGCAATCTGGGCGTTGTGCTGGCTAGATGGTCTGCCCACGATTAACTTGTTTGGTCATGAATTTGCGTTGGGTTGGTTTGGACACGCATTGGCGGTCGTTTATTTGGTATGGATGCTCAATCTCTATAACTTCATGGACGGTATCGATGGTATTGCTAGCGTGGAAGCGATATGCGTTTGCCTCTGCGCATGCCTCATTTATTGGTTGGGTGGATTTAACAGCCTTATCGCGGCGCCGCTTATGTTGGCGATGGTAGTAATGGGTTTCCTTTATTGGAATTTCCCACCTGCACGTATTTTCATGGGAGATGCGGGCAGCGGATTTCTTGGTATCGTCCTTGGAATGCTTTCTTTACAAGCGGCTTGGGTTTCTCCAAAGCTTCTATGGGTGTGGCTGATTTTACTCGGTGTCTTTATCGTGGATGCTACCGTCACCCTTATGAGACGCCTCCTGCGAGGGGACAAGGTATACGAAGCTCATCGCAGCCATGCCTATCAGTTCGCCTCACGCCGATATGGGCGTCATTTACCAGTGACGCTCGCCGTCGGTGCCATTAACCTATTCTGGCTCCTACCCTTGGCGGCTTGTGTCGTATGGTGGAATGTCGATGGGGGGTTGGCATTGACAGTGGCTTACGCGCCGCTGGTGCTTCTGGCCATTAGATTTCAAGCTGGGAAGCTTGAGACGGTATGACTTCAGGCTGATGGATGTTTTTTCCGTTTTGCGGTTGTCTAACGGACAATGGTTTCACTACGTGCCTCAGTAATGGATGCACTAGAACCCGCTCAGGAAGCGTGAAGGTGGTTATGGATAAAGTAAGAACAGTGTTGTTGGGGCTGCCCAGACGTCATAAACGGGCTATTCAGGTGGCCACGGACGTAGTATTAGTCTGGGCCGCGCTCTGGTTGGCGTTTGTCGTCCGATTAGGCATTGACATATGGGCTACCCCCATTGAGACCCATCTCTGGCTTTTTGCATCTGCCCCGTTGATCGCGATACCAATTTTCATTCGCTTTGGAATGTATCGCGCAGTGATGCGTTATTTCGGCAATGATGCGTTGATTACCATTTGCAAGGCAGTCAGTCTTTCGGCACTGCTATTGGCGCTTGTGGTGTATTGGTACAGCAACCATACGACCCTGGTCCCGCGGTCTATCATTTTCAACTTCTGGTGGCTGAGCCTCATCATGCTTGGCGGTTTGCGCCTAGTGATGCGGCAATATTTCCTGGGCGATTGGTTCTCAGCAGCCCAGCATGTGCCATTTGCGAATCGCGATGATGGCCTGCCCAAGGTTGCGATTTACGGTGCGGGTGCGGCAGGCAACCAGCTCGTCGCCGCACTGCGTATGGGAAGGGTGATGAGGCCTGTCGCATTCATCGACGATGATCGGAGTATCGCTGACCGAGTTATCGCAGGATTACAGGTCTATCAGCCCAAACATATCCAGAAGATGATCGATGCGACTGGCGCGCAAGAAATCTTGTTGGCCGTTCCTTCCTCGTCACGTGGCCGTCGTAGGGAAATACTGACACTGCTCGAGGGATTCCCGTTACACGTTCGCAGTGTTCCGGGATTTATGGATTTGGCAAGCGGCCGGGTCAAGGTGGATGACATTCAAGAGGTGGATATCGCAGATCTACTAGGGCGTGATCCCGTACCGGCCCAGGCTGATCTGCTGGAGCATTGTATAGCAGGGCAATCGGTATTGGTGACTGGTGCGGGCGGCTCGATCGGCTCTGAATTGTGCCGGCAGATCCTGGCTCTTCAACCCACCACACTGTTGCTTTATGAGCACAGTGAATTCAATCTTTATAATATTTTATCTGAACTTGAACCCCGAATAGCCCGGGAGTCCTTGTCTGTAAGGGTACTGCCGATTCTAGGGTCGGTGCGGGATCAGAGCAAATTGCTGGACGTGATGAAGACTTGGAGCGTCAACACGGTCTATCACGCGGCCGCTTACAAGCATGTGCCGATGGTAGAGCACAACATTGCCGAAGGCGTTCTGAACAACGTGATCGGGACGCTTAATACTGCGCAGGCCGCACTGCAGGCGGGTGTGTTAAATTTTGTGCTTATTTCGACTGACAAGGCAGTTCGACCCACCAATGTGATGGGAAGTACGAAGCGACTCGCAGAGTTGACTTTACAGGCCCTCAGTCGAGAGCTGGCCCCCGTATTATTTGGCGACAGGGCGAACGTCTCACGGGTCAATAAAACCCGCTTCACTATGGTTCGATTTGGTAACGTACTGGGCTCTTCCGGTTCAGTAATTCCACTGTTTCACAAGCAGATCAAATCCGGGGGGCCTCTGACCGTCACACACCCCAAGATTACGCGCTATTTCATGACAATTCCTGAGGCCGCTCAGCTGGTAATCCAAGCGGGCTCCATGGGGCTGGGCGGGGACGTATTTGTTTTAGATATGGGCGAGCCGGTAAAAATTATCGAGCTAGCGGAAAAAATGATCCACCTTTCAGGTTTGAGTATTCGTTCTGATAAAAATCCCCACGGTGACATTTCGATAGAATTCACTGGTCTGCGTCCCGGAGAGAAGCTCTACGAAGAGTTGCTGATCGGCAACAACGTTGTTGCGACTCAACACCCTATGATCATGAGCGCCAATGAGGATCACCTGCCCTGGGAGCAGCTGAAGGCCAGCTTGACCGAGCTGCTCGCTGCCATTAATCGTGATGATTACGCCAGGGTTCGGCAGTTGCTTAGGGATACGGTGAGTGGATATGCCCCGGATGGCGAGATAGTCGACTGGATTTATCAACAGCGTCGTCTAGAGCCTTGAGATATTCAACATGCTGTGATGCACAGACTTTTGACTGCGTTCCACCATCGCTTACATTTTGAGAAGCAGCTTCGGAAGGCTGCTTTCTCTTAACTAAGTCATTGGGCGCTATCCACGCGTACACGCGACTTATGTTTTCTGCTTTTTGCCCTTCCTACCCTTTATAGCGTCGATTACTGCACGCTACCCAAGCCAGAGGCGGCGGGCTCGCGTCAAATCGCCTAGCACCAAAACCACAAGGCGCGAAGATCAATCTAAACAATGTAGATGCTGCTACGCTACAGCGTGAACTGAAGGAAAGAAGCCGGTAGGTTCCAGTCCTATAGTATTATTGCCCGTCCACAACGGTCGTTTGGCGTGATTGATATGCCTAGCCATGCCGTGGGCTGGCCGGATAGCTACCTTTTCAAGAATCATTCCAGTTATCAAGCCCAGCGTGGCCCTCGAACCGTGCTGAGGGTCTTGAGTGCACAGCGATCCGTGTCTGGCGAAAATGGCAGACACCATCCTTCAGATGGACAGTTTCGGCATAAAAAGGCACGATGTGTCGCTGGCTGAACGCGTATTGAGGACCTCTGGCATATTTAGGCCGGAATCCTCACCGATTTTCAGTTTGCATTGTGTATTATTTTTGCTTGATAAAATAAGTATTGTAGTGAATACAAGGATTGATTTTGAAGACAAAAGTAATAAGAACGGCCAGCGAAAAAAGTAGAAGCGGTTTTTTTTGGTTGTTATTGGGGACTGCTGGTCAAAATGCCGTACAGCTTATTTCAATCCTCATCCTAGCTCGAATCCTCACACCAGCAGAATTTGGGGTCGTTGGCATTGGTGCTGCTATCATAGCGTTTTTGAGGATTTTTTCTGAAGTCGGTGTAGGGCCGGCCCTGGTTCAAAAAAAAGAAATTTCCTCAATGGACATTAAGACAGCCAATTTGATGTCCTTGCTATTGGGCGTAATTCTGGCGATATCTTTATATTTTTTGGCTGAAAACTTTTCACGTTTTTTCAGTATGCCTGAACTGACGGGAGTACTGAGAACACTGGCCTTGATGTTGCCCGTCATTTCATATTCTGTTGTAGGCCAATCGTTGCTCCAACGACGCTTCGAATTCAAGAAGTTATCAAGTATTACGTTTTCAAGTTATCTGGTTGCTTATGGCGGCGTTTCGGTTTACATGGCGCTGCATGGATATGGCATGTGGTCCTTGGTTGCGGCATTCTGGGTCCAATCGATAATTTTTTTGATATTGATTTTGATGTTGTGTGGGGATGCGGCGAAGGTCGGTTTTAGCTACCCCAGCGCTAAGGGGATGCTGGACTTCGGCGTTGGCTATTCGATGGCTCGACTCTGTAACTATGCCGCAGGCCAAGGGGATAACCTCGTCGTAGGTAAACTCCTCGGTGCTGAGTCGATTGGGCTCTATGGGCGGGCCTATCAGATCATGTCCATGCCTGCGATCTTGTTTGGCAGCGTAGTGGATAAGGTGTTTTTTCCACTGATGGCAAAAATGCAGAATAACAATGAGGCGCTTGAAAGGCTATACCTCTCTTCGATCTACTTTTCATTGCTTATATTCGTATATTTGAGCGGCTATATCTATATCTTTTCCGATCAACTGATAAATGCTCTGTTCGGTGACGGATGGGGCGAGGTGGCAAAACTGATAGAGATTATGTCAATCGGTTTGTATTTCAGAATTGGCTATAAGTTTAGCGATTGCTTAACGATGGCGGTGGGGAAGGTCTACGCCCGCGCGGGAGTTCAATTTTTTTACGCTCTGTCTGTTGTGGCACTCGTGGTGTTGGGAAGTCGATGGGGATTGATAGGTGCCTCTATAGGTGTGGTGGTGGCGATAGTTATAAATTACTTGATGATGATGTTTCTTGTCTGGAAAATACTAAAATTTAATGTGGGCGTAGTGTTCTTCCGTCATCTCAAAGTTCTCGGGTTTTTTTCAATTTCGTTCCTGATTTTTATGTTTTTAAGTCGGTTAATTGATATTAAAAGTCCGCTTATGGAATTTATTGTGTCTAGTTTGATTTATGCCGTTTCATTCGGAGTGGTGTTGGTTGTATTCGCAAGATACCTGAAAGACGAGCTTGGCGTTCTCAAGCTTGTTGCCAAGCGATGAATGTGGTGAATGATGAATAGCTTAGTATCGAAGTTGCAAGTTTTTATATTCGGCGTTTTCATGCTTTGTCTGATCGGTATTGTTGACTCTATTCCGGCCATAGTCATGTTGATGTATTTTTATACATGGATAATCGTTTTTCTTTACGCGAAAAAGGGCGTGGCGGATCCGAGGGTCTTTCCATTGGCTTTTATGTCCGTATATTTTACATTTTTTCCGTTGCGTGCTTATTTGTATGGCTCGGAAAATTTACCATTCGATGAAGGTGTTTTGATCCTCAGTTTGCGATTGCAGTTTGTTGCAGTGCTGGTTTTTATTGCTGTCTCAAATTTATTTATTAGTGATGCGCGACAAGTGGAGATTTCAACGTTCTGTTCTAAGCAGGTTCGTAGTACTTCATCAGAGCGGCTGCTGTTCGTTATCCTGCTACCTTTTGTTATTTATTCATTGGTAATTATCCTTGCTTCGGGTGCGACCTCAAAGCGTGAAGTGCTGGACAGTTTTTCTTCTGTAAAAGCAATCAGTGATTTTTCGATATTGATACTCACTGTTCTTATATTTCTACGGGCGACAAGGATAGGGCGATTTTTTTACAAAGATTTGTTCTTGATGCTTTATTTGGTATTTTGTGTGTTTTACGTGTTGCTGACAGGAGAACGTGACAGTCTGTTCAAATTGTTGTTCGGTTTTATGATCATATATTATGATCGGCGTGGGAATTTTAATTTCTTTAGGATGGTCGCAATTTTCGGCGCGCTTTTGTTCATCGTCCCAGTGTCGCAATATTTTAAGAGCGTTTTGCTGTCGGGTGCAGTAAATTTTGATCGCTTTGGTGGAGATTTGATTCTATATAGCGAGTTCATGTCATCTTCACGTAATTTCTATTCCTTGTTGGTTTTCGATGCTAGCCAAAATATTTCATTCCTGCTCAGTGACGTAGTGCGCGCCTTTGTCCCGACGGCACTGCTGGGTGACTATGGTATGCAAAGTACCGTCGCTTGGTTTGATCGTGTGTTTAGGCCTGAGCACGGATTCGATGGCACTTCAGGTTGGGGGTTTACAATTGTAGGGTTTGGTTACATAGTCGGTGGCCTGATGGGTATTATTTTGATAATGACGTTTTATGCATGGTTGCTCGCATTTCTTTATAATCGCAGATGGCGCTCACTTTACTGGTATGCTTTTTATCTATTTGCGCTTGCAGCTTTTGTGTACGCACTCAGGGCGGATCTGGCCAACTTGCTGTCTCAGGTTTTCAAGATATCCGGGATGTGTGTTCTGTTTGTTTTTATGGCGCATTCTTTGTTAAGAAGGTCTTTAGGAAGCGCTGATCTTAATAAGGGGCAATTATGAACGGTAGGGTGTTTTTCAAATATTTCTCCTTCTTGATTTGGATTGTTTCAGCTGCCTTTAAGTTGTTACCCTCATTTGTTGCTTGGTTTTTGTGGGACTTGGTCTCGCTTTTTGGTGGTAAAGTCGCGGTTCTGCTGCGATATTGTATTGTTTCCGGCCGTGCTAAGCACTTTGGAAAAAATATCTATTTTGGCAAGTCAGTAGTTCTGAAGAACCCCGCAGAGCTTTCAGTGGATAATAACGTTTCGATACATGATTCCTGCTATTTGGATGCTATTGGTGGATTGAAGATTGGGGCTGATGTCTCCATTGCGCATCACACGTCTATCATTACGTTCAATCACACTTGGTCAGATATGACCCAGCCTATAAAATATAATTCGATAGAAAAGGCTCCTGTCATTATTGATGATGACGTTTGGATCGGGTGTGGCGTGCGTATCCTGCCTGGAGTTACCATCGGCAAGCGCTCCATCATTGCAGCGGGTTCAGTTGTCACAAATGATGTGCCACCCGGTGTCATAGTTGCAGGAGTGCCTGCGAAAATTATCAAGAGTATCGTATGAAGCGCTTGTTGTTTGTCCATGACCATATTTTCAAATATCGTGGTGATGCGTATTACTCCGGGGGAGGACTGCCTGCTGCCATATGGCCCCGCTACCTGCAGATTTTTCCTTCGCTTACCGTCGTTGGACGTGATGGTGGTGCACTTATCGAAGGGGAGGAAGGGTATACACTGTCTTCCACAAGTGGAGTCGATTTTTGCTTGCTCCCTGGAATCTCAAACTTGAAAAGTTTGCTTTTGGGTCATGCAGGTGTGGAGGCTATTTGCCGATCTCTAGTCGCTGACTCCGAAGGTGTGATCGCACGTCTTCCAAGTCGACTGGGTCACTTGTTTGTTAAAGAGGCTAGAAGACAAGGTAAGCCCTACGCTGTGGAGGTAGTGGGATGTGCATGGGGTTCGTTGTGGGATCATGGTAGTTGGAAAGGAAAGTTTCTGGCGCCGATAGAAGCTCTGAAGACTCGAAAAGCAGTAGCTTCGGCACCGTTTGCTCTATATGTCACGGAGAAGTTTCTACAGAAACGCTACCCATGCAAAGGAGGGGTAACTACTTTTTGTTCCAATGTGAACATTCAGCCTGTTGCTAATGAGGTATTGTTTGCCCGATTGCGCGGTATTGAATCACATAAAGCGAAAATTATTATCGGCTTAATCGGAAATTACTCATCCCAATACAAAGGGATAGATGTGGCCATTCGCGCTATGGCGTTGGCGGGTGACAGGCTTCCAGAATGGGAGTTTCAGATAGTCGGCTCAGGGGATGCGACTGCCTATATCGATTTGGCTCATAAGCTGGGTGTGGGTGAGAAGGTCAGGTTTGTCGGTACGAAACCTTCTGGTAGCGCAATATATGAATGGCTTGATACTGTCGATTTGTATCTGCAGCCTAGTTTTCAGGAAGGGTTGCCTCGCGCTTTGGTCGAAGCTATGAGTCGTGGTTGTCCGGCTATTGCTACTTCAATAGCAGGTATACCCGAATTGTTAAAGGACCCCGAGATGATCGCAGCGGGTGACCATACGATGCTTTCGAGCAAGATCCTTGCATTGCTCCAAGATAACGAAACGATGTTACGCTTGGCGCGGGAAAATTTCGAAAGAGCCCAGTCATATTACCAACCGGTATTGGATCACCGGCGTACCACCTTTTGGTCTTCTTTCGGGCAATACATCGCGTCCAATCGTAACTGATCCATAAACTGCACCTAGTACGGATGGGATAACGGTTCACCGGACTTTCCAGTAATCAATCACGCATCAGGTTCAACAATAGCTGGAAGTGTTCGCTGCACCGGAGCACCCTGTGCGGCAGGGTCTGGTGCGGAGTATCGATGCGATGCCGTCTGAGTACCGTTTCAAACCGATGCTATGGCAACCATCTACATACTTGGTGGTCAACAGCATCGCCAATGCGCTCGGGCTCACTCGGGTGCGGTGGCGATTAACAACAAGCACAGGGTCGAAAATCGCGACGTTGATATGGCGCTCGAACGGGGCGCCCAGGCCGTCGGCGGATTTCGTGGATCCACCGGCTCAGGATAGAGATGGACGTCAATCAGAGTGCAATTGACGGTGAACAACAGAACCTAATATCCTAATCTGCTACAGCAACTCTCACCAACGAAGCAAGTCAGGGTTGTCCCTCACTATGGAAGTACCTATAAGATTAGATCCGGTAATGTTAAGATGATTTTTATCTCGATAGAGAAGTTGACCATTGCGAGTCATGCCGCATTGCCCATTTCGGCAAACGTATTGACTAATAGCTACATATTTAACACGAGGCTCTCTTTGAGCGACATTAAGCAGTTGCTTTCGGTAGGTGTCGAATTCTTTATTCGCATTAGCCAATGGAATAGAGCATTCGTTTTTTAGGATGCGAGCTTTCGTGATGCACTTCTTAGGGTCGAATGGAAACCTAGGAACATCGTCGAATAAATATACATCTTTGCCGCTAGCCAGCAACCTTTCAACCGAGGCGAAAAGCTCATCCTCAACAGTCGAGCCTACGGGAATTTGATTAAGACGCTTTATCCAATGCATGGTTATAATAATTTTTTTGGGCGCATTATCACGCGTGAGGAAATCATAGATTTCCTTGAATTCAATATTACTCACGAAGGGGGGGCTGGCCTTAATGTAATATGCGACATTTAGATTCGGTAATGCCTTGGCCAAGCCGTTAAATAGATGCTCGGCATGACTGTCCCCAATGATGGCTACGTCAACTTTAGAGTCAGTCTTTGACTGCATGCATCTCACATGACGCTCGTAAATCAGCGCTCCACTTCTAATGCTCGGCTCTGAGCACACATGATAATTATCGGTGAGATAGTTGAAGAATTGCTCGTGCCCAATCTCCCCTGCTATTTCCTTGCCCGCTCTCAGTTGAGTGGCACCGCCGGTGTATACATAGAAGCCCAAGGCGCCAACTATTAAGCCCAACGAAGCAAGAATGCCAACCATGCCCCTACGCTCGGACTGTCTTATTGGAGTTTCAATATATTTATACGTTATCCATGCAAGCATTACCGCGACCGCTATTGCGCCCCCCCTGTAGGTAGCATCTGGAAGTTCGCCTCCTGTCAAAGTGGCAAACGACAAGAGGGGCCAGTGCCAAAGATAAAGCGGAAAGCTGAGTAAGCCCACGGATACGAATAATTTGCTACTCAGTATTTTTCGATTTAACCAAGACCCTTCTGCCGGACCAATAAGCAACAAGGAAATCGCCACAGGCAATATCGCCCACAAACCTGGGAATGTTTTGTTCTTGTCAACAAAAATAAAACCACACATCAGCAGGATGAGAGCGCCGACTGAGCTCGTTTCAATCGCCCACAAAGGGATGGCACGAGCAGTGTTGCTCCGTTTAAAATATGCATTTCCGTAAACTAATAACCCTCCTGACGCAAGCTCCCAAAACCGCGTAAATGGTGAGTAAAAAGCGCCTGCAGGATCAGAATCAACCTCTATGACGCTATACGCAAAGGATGCAGAGATCAACGCGGAAATTATAACTAATGAGCTTTTTCTAAATATCCAGCCCACCCAAATTACTACGGGCCAAATCAGATAAAATTGTTCTTCAACGCCAAGGCTCCATAAATGAAGAAGTGGCTTGATTTCGGCGGCTGAATCGAAGTAACCGGACTCGCTCCACAGATTCAAATTTGCTACAAAGCCTATGCCCGAAGCAACGTGTTTACCAAGTTGTTTGTACTCTGGGTCAAACAAAAAGAACCAACCAAATCCCATGCAACAAAAGAGAACTAGGATTAACGCCGGAAACAATCTGCGGACGCGTCTTGAGTAAAAATCCAGGATACTTAACCTGCCCTTTTTAGCACTATTCAGTATAATTCCGGTAATTAAATATCCAGAGATAACAAAGAATACGTCTACACCGATAAAGCCACCAGGGATGAAAGTCGGAAACGCATGATATAAGACGACGGCCATAACGGCGATCGCGCGTAATCCGTCAATATCTGGTCTATACCGAAGGGATGGATGCATGAGGGTGTGGGGCCTTGACGTAATGTATGGAATGCCCGCTTGAATGTGCGGGTCGCCGAGTTTAACCTCATGAAAAATAAGTAGCAAACTGGTATCGGCGAGCGTCGGTATGAGCCAGTGTTCCCGAATCATATGTTTGCCCACCGAAGGCACAGGGTCGATCCTGTTCGGACCTCTCGGGTGCGCCAGTAATCACTCATCCATGCCCGGAGTAGAGGAGAGCATCCTCGGGAGCGGGAGTCAGGGCGGTCTTCTAACTCAAAAAAGGTTCTATAAAAACGCATACCTCGGTATCATGCGCTCCTTTAAAGTGTAAGGTGACGGCGGCAAATGAACCAAAAGAGAATTAATGAGATAGATCTGCTCAGGTTCATAGCTGCTATGGCGGTAGTTTTTTTTCATTATACATTTCGAGGCTACGCCGCCGACGGCAAGTCGTTATTGCCTTATCCGTTACTAGCGCCTGTGGCAAAATACGGTTACTTGGGCGTTGAGCTATTTTTCATGATTAGTGGTTTTGTCATCATGATGACCGCCGGGTCGGAAGGTTTTAGAAGGTTTTTGATATCTCGGGCGGTCCGTCTGTATCCGGCATTCTGGGTTTGCTGCTCTATTACGTTCTTGGTTACGCTTGTTTTGGGTGGAGATCGTTTTTCTGCGACAGTTCCTCAGTACCTTGGTAACTTGACTTTGATGGGCGATTTTTTCGATATTCGTCCAATTGATGGCGTATATTGGTCATTATTTATCGAGATCCGTTTTTATTTCCTAATAACACTCGTTCTGCTTCTTCGAAAGCTCCATCGGATAGAGGCGCTGCTGTGTGCTTGGCTCGTATTGTCCGTTGCGCTTGAATTCACTGATGCAAGGGGGTGGCGGAGGTTTTTCGTTACCGAATACTCGACTTATTTCATTGCGGGGGCCATGTTTTATCAGGTGTGGCTAAACGGCGCCTCGAAGTTAAGATGCGCGACGATAATAAGTTCATGTGCTTTCGCCATTTATCAGGGTATTAATATGCTGCCTAGGTTGGAGCGACATTATCAGGTTGAGTTCAATATTTTTATAGTAGCTGCAACGATTTTTATCTATTACGTTGTAATGGGTTTGGTAGCCAAAAAGAAGATGGGGTGGATGGCGGGGCGGAGATGGATAGTGTTGGGCGTGATTACATATCCGCTTTATTTGCTTCATCAAAATGTTGGTTTTATGGTTTTTAATACACTCTATCCGGCTGTCAATCCGCACGTGTTACTATGGGGGACGGTGACGCTTATGGTTGTCCTGTCTTTGTTTATCCATGTTGTGTTTGAAAGGGCCATGGCGCGGCAGCTAAGGCGTATTCTAGACAATGTTAGTAATAAATTAGCGGTTCTGTTTGCGGAAGGTGTTAATCGACTGAAATTGTACCGGCCGAAATGACATCGTCGCCTGACCATATTCTTCGTTAGAAGATATTGACGCTGCGCGAGGGGTCAAGGTTCCGAGGTTCAAGACTTAGCCTGCGCCAGGGTCAGGGTCGATGATATCTAGGTTCTGTAGGAAATCAGCCGAAACCAATTTGAAATGCAGCCAGCGATATCGCTTATGCCCAGCCGTTGTTAAATGGGGCTACGTGCCAAGCTTGCATGGCTGGTCTCGCAAACGGTGCCGATGCCTGTGGGTCGATAAGGGCTATGACGCCGAAGCCTCGCGCCGCTGCTGTGACCTGTATCGGATTCAACCAGCGATTCCTCTGCATATCATGAGCGTGAACCTAAGCCGCGTTTACCCAGACTGTTGATCGCCAAATATCGACGGCGCAACATCGTCGAACGGATGTTCGGCTGGCTGAAGGGGAACCGCCGCATCGTTACGCATTCCACAAGCTTGCGAAAAGTTATGCGGCGATGGTCTCGCTGGCTAGTGCCATGCAGTGTTTTACAACTTTACTTTCGTACGTTGCCTAGGAAGTGGATATCGCGGATTTTCTCGAGCGCGATGTGGTTTCCACGCGACCTGATCTGCTCGAGCATTGCATCACTGGCTAGCCAAGGTGTCGGAATTGCTATTAGCCATTGAGCAGGATGATTGATCCCAGGTCCGCCAACTGCTTCGCGATACCGTCAGTGGTTACGCCCCGGACGGTGAGATTGTCGACTGGATCTACCAGCAACGCCGCCTCGAACCCTGATTGTTACATACGCTGTAACGTACACATTTTTGACAGCGACACTCCATCGCCTAAGTTTGAGAAGCAGCTTCGGAAAAGCTGCTTCTCTCTTAACGATGTCATGGAGCGTCATTTATGCGTACAGGCTATTTCAATTCTTTGATTTTTGCCCTTCTGACCAGCGCCTCGATTGCTGCTGTCGCTGCCCCGGCGGTCAAACCCGAGTCGGTCGCTGCGCCGCAAGCAGTGGAACTGTCAGCCAAAACGCAGGGCGCCAAGGTGGATTTAAACGGGGCGGATGCCGCAACGCTGCAGCGCGAGTTGACTGGCATAGGCAAGGGCAAGGCTGAGGCAATTGTTGCGTATCGGGAGAGTAATGGGCCGTTCTCTTCGGTGGAGGAGCTGCTGGAGGTCAAGGGGATCGGCAAGGCGATTCTCGACAGGAACCGTGACAAGCTGGAAGTGAATTGAGTTTGTGATTTAAAGGAGGCCGGTCGAATCGACTGGCCTTTTTGCTATCTGATGGACGCGAATTCTGAAGGTTTCCCAGTAGTTGGCATAAATAATGGTTACCTAGAGCCAACCGATTGTTCAACAATCCAAGGCCCTCCACCCATGACCAACACACTCTCCCTCGCCGACCAGATCACCCTGGAACTACGCGCTGACATCATTGGTGGCCGGCTGCTGCCAGGCATGGCACTGGTAGAGAACAGTCTGGTCTCGGCCTACAACGCCTCACGCAACACCATCCGCGAAGCGCTACACCGTCTGGGCCAGGAAGGGTTGACCCGTTACGTGCGTAACAAAGGGGTGATGGTCCGCAGGTTAGGTGTCGATGACGTGCGAGATCTGTTCAAGGTCCGTCGCACCTTGGAGCTGCAAGCCATCTTGAACAGCCAATCATTGCGTGAGTATCAATCCGACCGGATGCTCGAAGCCCTGGAGGCTGCGGATTTGGCACAGGAGCGTGAAGACTGGCGTTCGGTCGGTACCCATGGCCTGGCGTTCCATCAGCACGTCGTTGGGTTGATGCACAGTCCATTGCTTGATGAGTTTTTCACCACTGTGGTTGCACAACTGCGCCTGGTATTTAGCTCCGCGCCCGATGAGGCCCGTTTCCAAGCGCCGTGGCTTGCGCGTGACCGCTATATCCACGATTGCTTGGCCGAGGGCGACAAGCTTGCGGCCCACGAAGCCATGAGCCTTTACCTCGATGATTCCGAGCAACTGCTTCTGCAACTGCTAACTCCCACCCATCACCACTGATCAAGGACCCGCGCCATGTACAAAGACTACCCAGCCGCCTACCAGGTCAGCAAAGGCTCAGCCCTGCAGGTGGACAAACCTTTCTACGACCGCATCCGCGCCCAGCAGGACAAGCGCACGCTGATCGAGCAGTTCGAGGTCCCCATCCGCACCGGTCGCGCTTGGCATGTGCCCGCCGGGCATGTGTTCCGCGTTACGACCCCGGTGGGCCCGCAGGTGGGGGACTTCAACGTATGGAACGCCCACGATCCGCGGGAGCGCCTGTGGGCGGCGCGCACGCGTCAGCTTCAGGGGGCCCACGTCAGTACCCATGATCGGTTGTGGTCGAACCTGCCATTCCTGCGGCCATTGGTGACCATCACCGATGACAGCCTGGCCGGCTATGGCATCGACGAGCATGGTGGACGGCTGCACGATCTGTTGGGGACGCGCTGTGATCCCTATGTGAACAAGATGCTGACCGGCGAGGATTTCCATCATCACTGCCACTCGAACCTGACCCGTGCGGTGTTGCCTCACGGCCTGACGGAGTTCGATGTGCATGACGTGCTGAATATTTTCCAGTGCACGGGGCTCAATCATGACGACATGTACTTCATGAAGGCCTGTCCGGCGCAGAAGGGTGATTACCTGGAGTTTTTTGCCGAGATTGATCTGCTGTGCGCCTTGTCCACCTGTCCTGGCGGTGACCTGTCGCTGGCGATGTGGGGGCCGGATGCGCAGGATCCCCTTAGCGTCTGTCGCCCACTGGGGGTTGAGATCTATCGATTGGAGGATTCATTGCTGGAAGGCTGGAGCCAGCCTGAGCGGGCGGCGTATAAAGGGATGCATGGCTTGCATATCGCCAAGGCGGATTGGGAAAGGTGATGTAGCAAGCGCGGGCTTTTTGTGGCGAGGGAGCTTGCTCCCGCTGGGCTGCGTAGCAGCCCCAACGGCCAAAACCCGATTAGCCTGACACTCCGCGCCAGCAGGTATAGGGCCGCTTCGCGCCCCAGCGGGAGCAAGCTCCCTCGCCACAAAAGCTCCATCTAGTCGGGACGGGTAACGGCTCAACGATCCTTGGCCTCCTTCGCATCCATTTCCGCATTGCGTTCGGCAACACGCTTGCGCTGTTCATCGGTCAGCTCGACCTTGTTGGCGGTGTCGCGCAGCATCATCAGACCACCAACGATCGAGCCGATTGCAACAATCAGAATCAACCAGGCATACCAGGGCATAGGGCTCTCCTTGAGGGGGCGATGGACGGACGAACATTTCGCCGATCCATCGCACCTACCACTTATGAGCGAAGGTTGTTCGCAGTGGTTCAATACTACGCCCGTTCTGCTGGCTTCACCTTAAAGCCCGGTCAGCATCGCATCGGCGGGCGCATCTGCACGCAGCTGTGCGGTGAGGATGAAGTAGATGAAACCCACCGCCATGAAGCCGAGGAAGATCAGCCCGATCAGCGCGTTGAACCAAGCCATCGCCACCAGGCATACCACGGCCAATACCAGGGCGATGCCGGGTACAAGCGGATAGCCCGGTGCCCGGAAGGTGCGTTCCAGGTTGGGTTCGGTTTTACGCAATTTGAACAGGCTGAGCATGCTCATGATGTACATGACGATGGCACCGAACACGGCCATGGTGATCATCGCTGCAGTCAGGGTCATGCCGCCGAGGTTGATCATGCCGTCGCTGTAGATCGCCGCGATGCCGATCAACCCACCGGCGATGATCGCCCGGTGCGGCGTCTGGAAGCGTGACAGTTTGGCCAGGGACGCGGGCAGATAACCGGCGCGGGCCAGGGCGAAGAACTGGCGCGAGTAGCCGAGGATGATGCCGTGGAAACTCGCCACCAGGCCGAACAGGCCGATCCACACCAGCATGTGCAGCCAGCCAGAGCTTTCGCCGACCACGGTTTTCATGGCTTGGGGCAGGGGATCGTTGATGTTCGACAGGGTGCGCCAGTCGCCGACGCCGCCGGCAAAGAACATCACGCCCATCGCCAGGATCACCAAAGTCAGGATGCCGCTGATATAGGCCTTTGGAATCGTGCGTTTCGGGTCCTTGGCTTCTTCGGCGGCCATCGCCGCGCCTTCGATGGCCAGGAAGAACCAGATGGCGAAGGGAATCGCGGCAAACATGCCGGCGATGGCCGGCGCGCCGAACACATCGGAACCGGCCCAGCCGTTCAGGGCAAAGCTGCTGAAACTGAACGCCGGGGCCACGACGCCCATGAACACCAGCAGTTCGGCCACCGCCAAGACGCAGACAATCAGCTCGAACGTCGCGGCCAGCTTGACCCCGAGGATGTTCAGGCCCATGAACACGATATAGGCGCCGACCGCCGCGTGTTTCGGGTCCAGGGCCGGGAACTGCACGTTCAGGTAGGCGCCGATGGCCAGGGCAATGGCCGGCGGCGCGAAGACGAACTCGATCAGCGTCGCCAGCCCGGCAATCAACCCGCCTTTCTCTCCAAAGGCGCGACGGCTGTAAGCAAACGGTCCGCCGGCATGGGGAATGGCGGTGGTCAGTTCGGTGAAGCTGAAAATGAAGCAGGTGTACATGGCCGCCACCATGAATGATGTCACCAGGAAGCCCAGCGTCCCGGCCACGCCCCAGCCGTAGCTCCAGCCGAAATACTCGCCGGAAATCACCAGCCCGACAGCAATACCCCATAAATGCAGGGTGCCCAGGGTGGGTTTGAGTTGTGTGTTCATCGGTGGCTCCCCTCGATCCTTAGCAAAAGCGCTGGAGAGGGGCAGTGCAGTGGACGTGCCAGTGTGGCGAGGGCGGTCGTAATGGGTGAAATCGTGTCGTATCGGGGATGTTTGCTGCTGGATGGATGGGTTTTATGCCCCAGTTGAGGGCGACGTTGCCTGTTCTGGCGTCATCGCGAGCAGGCTCGCTCCCACAGGAGATCTTCTGCGAACACGGATTTTGTATTCACAACAGAGCCAATGTGGGAGCGAGCCTGCTCGCGATGGCGCCAGTCCAGCCAACCTATAACCCATTCTTTACAGATTCTTTATCCCCCAACCCCTCTCTCGGTCTCGTTCCTTTACAGCCTCCCTGCCGACAATCACCTCACACACGGCACGACGCCGTATCACGGAGAAATCCCATGAGTGTTCTGGACGGGGTGTCGCTGCTGCTGGCAGGGGCGCTGTTCATTTATCTGCTGGTTGCGCTGTTGCGCGCCGATCGGAACTAGGAGCGGCTATGCACGGTTATGACTACGGGCTGATCCTCGCCTTTTTCGCCCTGGTGCTGATTCCGGCACCGTTTCTGGGGCGCTTTTACTACCGGGTGATGGAAGGCCAGCGCACTTGGCTTTCGCCGATCCTCGGCCCGGTGGAGCGCGGTTGCTATCGCCTGGCCGGTGTCGATTCGACCGCTGAGCAGAGCTGGCGGAAATACACCCTGGCCTTGCTCGCGTTCAACCTGGCGGGTTTTGTGTTGCTGTTCGCCATTCTCCTGCTGCAAGGACACTTGCCGCTCAATACCGAGCACCTGCCCGGCATGGAGTGGACCCAGGCTTTCAACACGGCCGTGAGTTTCACGACCAATACCAACTGGCAGTCCTACAGCGGTGAAGCGTCCCTGAGCTACCTGAGCCAGATGGTCGGCCTGACCGTGCAGAACTTCGTCAGCGCCGCCACCGGCCTGGCCGTGCTCGTGGCCCTGTGTCGCGGCATCGGGCGCAAGTCCGCCGCGACGCTGGGCAACTTCTGGGTCGACATGACCCGCGCTACCCTCTACGGGCTGTTGCCATTGTGCCTGCTGCTGGCATTGTTCCTGGTCTGGCAGGGCGTGCCGCAGACCTTTGCGCACTATGTGCACGGGGTCACGCTACAGGGCGCCGACCAGGTCATCCCGTTGGGGCCGGCCGCCAGCCAGATCGCGATCAAGCAACTGGGCACCAACGGTGGCGGATTCTTCGGCGTCAACTCGGCGCATCCGTTCGAAAACCCGACGGCCTGGAGCAACCTGTTCGAAGTCGTTTCGATCATCCTGATTCCCGCCGCGCTGGTGTTCACCTTCGGCCATTACGTCAAGGACCTGCGCCAGAGCCGGGCGATCATCGCCTGCATGCTTGCCCTGTTCCTGATCGGCGGCGCCACGTCGCTGTGGGCCGAATACCAGCCCAACCCGGCCCTGAACAACCCGGTCGTCGAGCAAACCGCGCCGCTGGAAGGCAAGGAAGCACGCTTTGGCACCACCGCCACGGTGCTGTGGTCGGTGACCACCACGGCAGCGTCCAACGGTTCGGTCAACGGCATGCACGACAGTCTCAACCCGCTCAGTGGCATGGTGTCGCTGGTGAACATGATGGTCGGCGAGGTGATCTTCGGCGGCGTCGGGGCCGGGCTCTACGGGATGCTGTTGAACGTGCTGATCGCGGTGTTCCTGGCAGGTTTGATGATCGGTCGCACGCCGGAATACCTGGGCAAGAAGCTGGGCGCCCGGGAGGTGCAACTGTTGGTGGCGACCCTGCTGGTGATGCCCGTGAGTGTGCTGGTGCTGGGGGCCGTCGCCGCAAGCCTGCCCGGGCCGGCCGCGGCGGTGAGCAACCCGGGTGCCCACGGTTTCAGCCAGTTGCTGTACGCCTACACCTCGGCGGGAGCGAACAACGGTTCGGCATTTGCCGGGTTCGGCGCCAACACACCTTTCCACAACCTGATGCTGGGCCTGGGCATGTTGATCGGCCGGTTCGGCTACATCCTGCCGGTGCTGGCGTTGGCCGGCAGCCTGGCCTTGAAGAAGACCGCGCCGATTGGCCAGAACAGCTTTCCCACCCACGGCCCGCTGTTCGTGACCTTGTTGACGGTGACCATCCTGTTGGTGGGCGGCTTGACCTTCTTGCCGACCCTGGCCCTGGGGCCGATTGCTGAACACTTGAGCCTGGGCTTCTGAGGGATACGAAAATGAATATGCCGATGAGCAAAACCGTCGTCGCCAAGGCGCCGGAGCAACCGAAAACCGCAATCTCGGCCCTGTGGCGGCCAGCGCTGGTGCAAGCTTTCGTCAAGCTCGACCCGCGTCAATTGCACCGCGCCCCAGTGATGCTGGTGGTGGAGCTGACCGCGATCCTCACCACCGTGTTGTGCTTCATCCCCGACAACGCCGTGCCGACGTTCGTCGCCGCGCAAATCGCGCTGTGGCTGTGGTTCACCGTGCTGTTCGCCAACTTCGCCGAAGCGTTGGCCGAAGGCCGCGGCAAGGCCCGGGCCGACAGCCTCAAGGCCGGCAGCGAGGGCCTCAATGCCCGTCGCCAGACCGCCAACGGTTTTGAAATCGTCCCCGCCACCCGTCTGCGCAAAGGCGATGTGGTGCGCGTCGAGGCCGGCGACATGATCCCCGGCGACGGTGAAGTGATCGAAGGCATCGCCGCGGTCAACGAGGCGGCGATCACCGGCGAATCGGCGCCGGTCATCCGCGAGTCCGGCGGTGATCGCTCGGCCGTCACCGGCAATACGCGGCTGGTCTCCGACTGGCTGCTGGTGCGCATTACCAGCAACCCTGGCGAGTCCACCCTGGACCGCATGATCGCCCTGGTCGAAGGCGCCAAGCGCCAGAAAACGCCGAACGAGGTGGCGCTGGATATCCTGTTGATCGGCCTGACGCTGATCTTCCTGTTGGTGGTGGTGACGCTGCAACCGTTCGCCCATTTCGCCAACGCCAGGCTGCCGCTGGTGTTTCTGGTGGCGCTGCTGGTCACCTTGATTCCCACCACCATCGGCGGGCTGCTTTCGGCCATCGGCATCGCCGGGATGGACCGCTTGGTGCGCCTGAACGTGATCGCCAAATCCGGCCGTGCGGTCGAGGCGGCGGGGGATGTGCATGTGCTGATGCTGGACAAGACCGGCACCATCACCTTTGGCAATCGTCGTTGCACGGCGGTCTATGCCGCCCCCGGCGTAAGTGCCAACGAACTGGCCGAAGGCGCGCTGTTTGCCTCGTTGGCCGATGACACCGCCGAGGGCAAGTCCATCGTCGAATACCTGCGAGGTTTGCATCCACAGTCTGAGCCTGGCGTCGAAGCGCTGACGGCCGTGCCGTTCAGTGCTGAAACCCGTTTGTCCGGAGTTGACTATCAGGGCCGGACCTACCGCAAGGGTGCCGTGGACTCGTTGCTGGACTTCATTGGCCTTGCACGCAATGAGTTGCCGCAGGCATTGGCGCGGGAGGTCGACAAGATCGCCCAGAGCGGCGGCACACCGCTGCTGGTGTGCATGGACGGCAAGCTGCTCGGTGTTATCCATCTCAAGGACGTGGTCAAGCCCGGCATTCGCGAGCGCTTTGCCGAGCTGCGCAAGCTGGGGATCCGCACGGTGATGGTCACCGGTGACAACCCGTTGACCGCCGCGGCGATTGCCGCCGAGGCCGGTGTCGATGACGTGCTGGCGGAGGCCACGCCGGAGAAAAAACTGGCGCGTATCCGTCATGAGCAAAATGACGGTCGGCTGGTGGCCATGTGCGGCGACGGTGCCAATGACGCCCCGGCCCTGGCCCAGGCCGATGTCGGCATGGCGATGAACGACGGCACCCAGGCCGCGCGGGAGGCGGCCAACATGGTTGACCTCGACAGCGACCCGACCAAATTGCTCGATGTGGTGCAGATCGGCAAGGAACTGCTGGTGACCCGTGGCGCGCTGACCACCTTTTCCATCGCCAACGACATCGCCAAGTACTTCGCGATCCTGCCGGCGCTGTTCGCTTCGATTTATCCACAGCTCGGTGTGTTGAACGTGATGCACCTGAGCAGCCCGCAGAGCGCGATCCTGTCGGCCATCGTCTTCAACGCCTTGATCATCGTCGTGCTGATCCCCCTGGCCCTGCGCGGTGTACGAGTGCAAGCGGCAAGTGCGGCGGCGCTGTTGCGGCGCAATCTGTTGATCTATGGCCTGGGTGGGATCGCGGTGCCGTTCGTGGGGATCAAGGCGATCGATATGTTGCTGACGGCGTTGAAGCTGGTTTGAGCCTGATGCTCGATAAACCGGTTTTTGTGACAAGTGAAGGTGTTGTGACAGGAGAGGCTGTTGTGGCGAGGGAGCTTGCTCCCGCTGGGCTGCGAAGCAGCCCCAAAGAAGCTGAACGCTATCTGCCTGGCACACCGCCGTCGCTGGTTTTCAGGGCTGCTGCGCAGCCCAGCGGGAGCAAGCTCCCTCGCCACGATGAATTATTCCTGATTCGAGGATTTTGACATGTCCACTTTGATTCGCCCGGCCCTGAGCCTGTTATTGCTGATGACCCTGATCACCGGTGTCGCCTACCCATTGGTAGTCACCGGCGTGGCGCAAGTCGCCTTTCCCGCCCAGGCCAATGGCAGCCTGATCGTCGATGCGGCTGGCAAGGTCCGTGGCTCGACGCTGATCGCCCAGGATTTCACCGGTGATGCCTGGTTTCATCCACGGCCATCGGCCGGTGCCTTCGCCACGGTTGCCAGCGGTGCCAGCAACTTTTCCCCGAGCAATCCGGCCCTGGCCACGCGGGTGATCGATGATGCCCAAAAACTCCAGGTGCCCGGCCAGGGCCCGGTGCCGCTGGCCTTGCTGACCACCTCCGCCAGTGGGCTGGATCCGCACTTGCCACCGGCGGCGATTGCCTATCAACTGGCGCGTGTCGCCGCCGCGCGCAACCTGCCGGCCTCGGCCTTGCAGCAACTGCTCGATGCCAACACCGAGCAGCCCCTGGTAGGTCCACCCGTGGTGAATGTGCTGGCGCTGAACCTGGCCCTGGAAAAACTGTAGGAACCTGTGGGAGCGAGCTTGCTCGCGATGAGGGTGTATCAGTCACCCTCAATGTTGGCTGACCTGTCGCTATCGCGAGCAAGCTCGCTCCCACAGGGTGTTTGAACAAACTGAATGAGAGACTTCCCCAGCATGAGCGACTCCGGCCGCGCCGACGCACTGTTAGCCAATCTGCCCCGTAATGACCGTGGCCGGCTCAAGGTCTTCCTGGGCGCGGCGCCCGGTGTCGGCAAGACCTACGCCATGCTGCAAGCGGCCCACACCCAACTGCGTCAAGGCGTGAAAGTCGTCGCCGGGGTGGTGGAGACCCACGGTCGTGCCGAAACCGAAGCACTGCTCGGCGGCTTGGCGCAGCAGCCGTTGGTGCGTTCGGAATACCGCGGCGTCATGCTCGAGGAAATGGATCTCGACGGTCTGCTCGCCGCCCGGCCGCCCCTGGTCCTGGTGGACGAACTGGCCCACAGCAACGCCCCCGGTAGCCGTCATGCCAAGCGCTGGCAGGACATTCAGGAACTGCTTGCGGCCGGCATCGATGTCTACACCACCGTCAATGTCCAGCATCTGGAAAGCCTCAACGACCAAGTGCGCGGCATCACCGGTGTGCAGGTGCGCGAGACGTTGCCGGATTGGGTGCTGCAGGAGGCCGATGAACTGCTGCTGATCGACCTGCCATCGCGCGAGCTGCTGGAGCGCCTGCGCGATGGCAAGGTCTATGTGCCGGAGCAGGCGCGAGCGGCGATCGATGCGTTTTTCACCCAGACCAACCTGACCGCGTTGCGTGAGCTGGCCATGCAGACCGCCGCCGCCCAGGTAGACAACGATCTGGCCCAGGGATATCGACAACTGGGCCAGGCCGCGCCGGCGGTGCGCGGGCGCTTGCTGGTGGGGGTGGACGGTGACATGCAGGCCGAACGTCTGGTGCGCCACGCCAGCCGCGTCGCCCAGCGCCGGCATCTGCCGTGGAGCCTGGTGCACATAGACAGCGGCGTCGCGCGCGATGAGTCATCGCGACAGTATCTGCAAAATGCCCAGCAGTTGGCTGAACGTCTCGGCGGGGAAGTGGTGCTGTTGCGGGCCGGCGAAGTCGCCAAGACCTTGATCCAGCACGCCACCGAACGTCGCGCCACGCTACTGCTGGTGGGCCAGTCCCGGCCGCGTTTGCGGCGACGGTTGTTCGGCGGTGGCTTGGCTTCACGCCTGTTGCGCGATGCCCGGGGACTGGAAATCAACGTGCTGGACAGCGATGAACAGCCCCGTCCCGCCCAAGTGCGTTCGAGCGCGGTCCAGACCGGGTTCGACTACGTGCTGGCGCTGACGGCGACCGTGGCGGCCAGCGCATTGGCCTGGGGGATCTCGGGGTGGCTGGCGCTGCCCAATATCTCCCTGGTGTTCCTGATGGCGGTGTTGCTGGTGGCGGTACGCAGCAGCCTTGGCCCGGCGCTGGCCTGTGCGGCGCTGTCATTCCTGGCCTATGACTTCCTGTTCATCCCGCCGAATTTTTCCTTCACCATCCAGCGCGAAGAAGACGTGCTGACGCTGGTGTTTTTCCTGCTCATGGCCGCCCTGACCGGTAACCTGGCCGCTCGCCAGCGTCGCCAGTTGCAGGCCCTGCGCGACACCCAGCAGGAAACCGGCGAACTGCTCGACCTGTCGCGCAAACTCACCGCTGCCACCGACCGTCAGGCGGTGGTCAGCGCCGCCGCGCAGCACCTCAATGGCCTGCACGACTTGCAGCTTTGCCTGCTCAATCGCGACGGCCAGGGTGGTTGGAAAATCGAGAGCGGTGAGCCGTTGACGTTCACCGAGGCCGAGCGCGCGGCGGCCGACTGGGCCTGGCAGCACGACCAGCCCGCCGGTGCCGGCACCGGGACGTTGCCATCCGGACGCTGGTGGTGGTGGCCGCTGTCGGCGGAAGGCGGGCCACTGGGATTGCTGGGGGTGTGCCCGAACGAAGGCAAGCCGTTGAGCGGCCAGCGTCGGCGTTTACTGGCGGCCCTCAGCCAACCATTGGCCCAGGCGATGGCCCGGGCGCAACTGGCCCAGGACCTGGAAGCGGCACGCTTGCATGGTGAAACCGAGCAACTGCGCAGCGCCTTGCTGGCCTCGGTGTCCCATGACTTGCGCACGCCGCTGACGTCCATGCGCGGCAGCATCGACAGCCTGCTGGCGCTGGGGGAGGCGATCCCTCAGGCCGATCGCCGTGAACTGCTCGAAGGCACCCGCGATGAAGCCGAGCGGCTGGATCGCTACATCCAGAACCTGCTGGACATGACCCGCCTTGGCCACGGCGCCCTGAAGCTGGCGCGGGACTGGGTGTCGCCGGCGGATATCGTCGGCAGCGCGCTGAACCGCTTGCGGGCGGTGTTGGCACCGCTGGCGGTCGGCGTCGAGGTGCCTGCTGATCTGCCCTTGTTGTATGTCCATGCGGCGTTGATCGAACAGGCCCTGGTGAACGTGCTGGAGAACGCTGCGCGATTCTCGCCGGCCCACGGGCGGCTGCTGCTGAGCGCCGGGGCGACCGACAGCGAAGTGTTTTTTGCCGTCGCTGACGAGGGCCCGGGGATCCCTGAACAAGAGCGAGAAAAAATCTTCGACATGTTCTACACCGCCGCGCGCGGTGACCGGGGCGGGCAGGGCACGGGGTTGTGATTGTGCATC